>CAZWXW010000164.1:0-1653 GCA_964638025.1 uncultured Verrucomicrobiaceae bacterium | reverse complement strand
GCATCCAGTTCCGCATCCTCAACGGCCGCAAGGGGCCGGCGGTGCGCGCCACCCGTGCCCAGGCCGACCGCGTGCTGTACAAGGCGGCGATCCGGTCGATCCTCGAAAACCAACCCAATCTGCAAATCTTCCAGCAGGCGGTCGACGACCTGATCGTCGACGGCGAGCGCGTGGTCGGCGCCGTCACCCAGACCGGCATCCGCTTTCGCGCCGAGTCGGTGGTGCTGTGCACCGGCACCTTCCTCGGCGGCAAGATCCACGTCGGCCTCGACAGCCACAGCGGCGGCCGTGCCGGCGATCCGCCGTCGATCGCGCTGGCGCACCGGCTGCGCGAACTGCCGCTGCGCGTCGACCGGCTGAAGACCGGCACGCCGCCGCGCATCGACGCCAAGTCGGTCAACTTCGACGGCCTCGAACAGCAGTGGGGCGACACGCCGATTCCGGTGATGAGTTTCATCGGTTCGGTCGCCGACCACCCGCGCCAGACCTGCTGCTGGATCACCCACACCAACGAGCGCACGCACGACATCATCCGCTCCGGTCTCGATCGCTCGCCGATGTACACCGGCGTCATCGAAGGCATCGGTCCGCGCTACTGCCCGTCGGTCGAGGACAAGATTCATCGCTTCGCCGACAAGTCATCGCACCAGGTGTTCATCGAACCGGAAGGGCTCGACACGCACGAGCTCTATCCCAACGGTATTTCGACCAGCCTGCCGTTCGATATCCAGCTGGCGCTGGTGCGCTCGATCAAGGGTTTCGAGAACGCGCACATCACCCGTCCCGGCTACGCGATCGAATATGACTTCTTCGATCCGCGCGATTTGAAGCACTCGTTAGAGACCAAGGTGATCGGCGGCCTGTTCTTCGCCGGCCAGATCAACGGCACCACCGGTTACGAGGAGGCGGCGGCGCAGGGTCTGCTGGCCGGCATCAACGCGGCGCTGCGCGCGAAGGGTGAAGCGGCGTGGTGGCCGCGTCGCGACGAGGCCTACCTCGGCGTCATGATCGACGACCTGATCACGCACGGTACCCGCGAGCCCTATCGCATGTTCACGTCGCGCGCCGAATACCGGCTGCTGCTGCGCGAGGACAACGCCGATCTGCGCCTGACCGAAAGCGGCCGCCGTCTCGGGCTGGTCGACGATGCGCGCTGGCAGCGTTTCGACAGCAAACGCGAGGCGATCGAGCGCGAGAATCAGCGTCTCGCCACCACCTGGATTCAACCCGGAACGCCGGAAGGCGACCAGGTCAACGCGCTGGTGCAACAACCGCTGACCCACGAATACAGCCTGCTCGATCTGCTGCGTCGTCCTGAACTCGACTACGCACAGATCGCCGCGCTGAAAGGCGAGGCGGTCGACGATCTCGAAGTGGCCGAGCAGGTCGAGATCCAGACCAAGTACGCCGGTTACATCGACCGTCAGGCCGACGAGATCGAGCGGTTGCGCCGCTACGAAGAAACGTCGTTGCCGGACGATTTCGATTTCGCGGTCGTCGACGGTCTCTCCAACGAAGTGAAACAGAAACTCGGCAACGCGCGACCGCAGACACTCGCGCAGGCCGCGCGCATTCCCGGCGTGACGCCGGCTGCGGTTTCGCTGCTGCTGATCTTCCTGAAGAAGCGCGGCCTGCTCGACCGCAAGATCGCCT
>CAZWXW010000163.1:0-1757 GCA_964638025.1 uncultured Verrucomicrobiaceae bacterium | reverse complement strand
GATGGCGCCACGGTGCCGATCTATTACGAATCACGGCTGGCCCGCATCGAACTGGACGAGGCCGAGAAGCCGCATATCGATGCCGAAATCGACGCGCTGCTGGAGGATGAGGACGAACCAAATGCCGAGAAGACCAAGCAGAAGTGGAGCACGGTCGAAACGCTGGTCGGCAGCGACAAGCGACTGGCGCTGATAGCCGCCGACCTGGTGCGGCACTTCGAGGATCGGGTGGCGGCACTCGACGGCAAGGCGATGGCGGTCTGCATGAGTCGGCGCATCTGCGTGGCGCTCTACAACGCGATCATCAAACTGCGCCCGGACTGGCACAGCGCGGACGATAACGCCGGCAGCATCAAGATCGTGATGACCGGCGCTGCTTCCGATCCGGCTGAGTGGCAACAGCACATCGGTAACAAGAGCCGTCGCGACCTGTTGGCGAAACGTGCCCGCGATTCCAAAGATCCGCTCAGGCTGGTGATCGTGCGCGACATGTGGCTGACCGGCTTCGACGCACCCAGTATGCACACCATGTACATCGACAAGCCGATGCGCGGCCACGGACTGATGCAGGCCATCGCGCGCGTGAACCGCGTGTTCCGCGACAAGCCGGCTGGGCTGATCGTCGATTACATCGGCATTGCTCAAAGCCTGAAATCCGCACTCGCACAATATTCCAAACCCGACCAGGACAAGACCGGCATCGACGAGGCCGAAGCCGTCGCCATGCTGCTGGAGAAGTACGAGATCGTGCGCGATATGTTTCACGGCTTCGATTACCGCACTGCACTGGATGGAACACCGGGCGAACGGCTGGCGATGATGGCCGGCGCCATCGAATGGATTCTCGACAAGCTGCAGCAGTGGGCCGCTGCGGAGAAAACGTCGGATACCAAGAAGCAGGCGCAGCGGCGTTTTGCCGATGGCGTGCTGGCGCTCTCCAGGGCGTTCGCACTGGCATCAAGTTCGGATGAAGCGAGAGGGATTCGCGAAGAGGTCGGCTTCTTCCAGGCGATCCGCGCCGCACTGATCAAGACGGCGACGGGTGCCGGCGCAACCCGACAGGATCGAGAACTGGCAATCCAGCAGATCGTCAGCCGCGCCGTGGTCTCCACCGAAATTGTCGACATCCTCGCCGCCGCCGGCATCCAGACACCGGACATCTCGATCCTGTCGGATGAGTTCCTGGCCGAAGTGCAGCAGATGGAGAAGAAGAACCTGGCGCTGGAAGCACTGCGCAAGTTGCTGAATGACAGCATCCGCTCCCGCACCCGAACCAACGTGGTCGAGACCCGCGCCTTCACCGAGCGGCTTGAAGATGCCGTTGCGCGTTACCACGCCAATGCCATCACCACCGCCGATGTGTTGCAGGAGCTGATCCAGATCGCCAGGGATATCCGCGCCGCGCGCAGCCGGGGCGAGGAACAGGGACTGTCCGATGACGAGATCGCCTTCTACGACGCGCTGGCCGAGAACGAATCGGCGCTGCAGGTAATGGGCGACGACAAGCTGCGCGTGATTGCTCACGAACTGCTGGTCAATTTGCGGGAGAACGTGTCGGTGGACTGGGCACACCGCGAATCGGCCAGGGCGCGACTGCGCGTACTGGTCAAGCGCATCCTGCGCAAATATGGCTATCCACCCGATCTGCAGGATGCGGCGGTGCAGACTGTGCTGCAGCAGGCAGAAGCGTGGTCATCGGTGTGGAGTGCTGCTGGATAACACCGCTGTTGCAGCACTCAACCCGACTGCGTAACCCC
>CAZWXW010000162.1:0-1777 GCA_964638025.1 uncultured Verrucomicrobiaceae bacterium | reverse complement strand
TTCGAAGCCTACGGCTGGCACGTGGTGCCGGCGGTCGACGGCCACGACAGCGCGGCGATCACCGCGGCCATCGAAGCCGCGCGCGCCGACACCCAACGGCCGACGCTGATCTGCTGCAAGACCGTCATCGGCAAGGGCGCGCCGAACAAGCAGGGCAAGGAGGAGTGCCACGGCTCGCCGCTCGGCGACGCCGAGATCGCGCTGTGTCGCGAGCAGCTGGGCTGGTCGCATGCGCCGTTCGAGGTGCCGAATGACATCTACGCGGCGTGGAGCGCGCGCGATGCCGGCGCCCAGCGCGAGCAGGCGTGGCAGGCGGCATTTGACCGCTACGCCGCCGAATATCCGGAGCTGGCGGCCGAGCTGAAGCGCCGTATCAGCGGTGAACTGCCGGTCGACTTCTCCGCCAAGGCCGATGCCTTCATTCAACAATGTCAGGCCGAATCCAAGACCATCGCCAGCCGCAAGGCGTCGGAGATGTGCCTGAACGCCTTCGGCCCGCTGCTGCCGGAGCTGCTCGGCGGCTCGGCCGATCTGGCCGGCTCCAACCTGACGATCTGGAAAGGGTGCAAGGGCATCGAGGCCAACGACGCTTCCGGCAACTACCTCTACTACGGCGTGCGCGAGTTCGGCATGTCCGCGATCATGAACGGCATCGTGTTGCACGGCGGCTTCAAGGCCTACGGCGCCACCTTCCTGATGTTCATGGAGTACGCCCGCAACGCGGTGCGGATGGCGGCGCTGATGAAGCAGCCGTCGATCTTCGTTTATACGCACGACTCGATCGGCCTCGGCGAGGACGGTCCGACCCACCAGCCGATCGAGCAGCTGGCCAACCTGCGCTCGACGCCGAACCTGCAGACCTGGCGCCCGTGCGACACCGCCGAATCGGCGGTGGCGTGGAAAGCGGCGATCGAGCGTCGCGACGGCCCTACCGCGCTGGTCTTCAGTCGCCAGAATCTGCAGCACCAGGCCCGCACCGAGGCGCAGCTCGCCGATGTGGCGCGCGGCGGCTACGTGCTGCGCGACTGCGCCTCGGGTGAACCGGAGCTGATCCTGATCGCCACCGGTTCCGAGGTGCAGCTGGCGATGAGCGCCGCCGACAAGCTGGCCGCCGCCGGTCGCGAGGTGCGCGTGGTATCGATGCCCTGCACCAACCGCTTCGACGCGCAGGATGTCGACTACCGCGAGTCGGTGCTGCCGAGCGAGTGCTTCTACCGCATCGCCATCGAGGCCGCGCACCAGGACTTCTGGTACAAGTACGTCGGTCTCGAAGGGGCGATCATCGGCATGGACAGCTTCGGCGAATCGGCGCCGGCAGCAGCACTGTTCGAGCACTTCGCCATCACCGCCGACGCCATCGTCGAGTGCGCCGAAGAGATGTTCTCCATCGAGGATGAGCTGGAGTGACGATCCGGCTGGCGATCAACGGCTACGGCCGGATCGGCCGCTGTGCACTGCGCGCCCTGTATGAGTCGGGGCGGCGCGCACAGCTGCAGGTGGTCGCCATCAACGAGCCGGCCGACCTCGCCACCATCGCCCACCTGACCAAGTACGACACCACGCACGGCCGCTTTCCCGGCCAGGTCGAGGTGCGCGGCGAGCAGCTGATCGTCAACGGCGATGCCATCGCTGTCAGTCATTGCGATGTGCTCGAACAGCTGCCGTGGGGCGAACTCGGCGTCGATGTCGTGCTCGACTGCAGCGGCCTCTACACCACGCCGGCCCAGCTCGGCGGCCACCTGCAGGCCGGCGCGCGCCGCGTGGTGCTGTCGCAGCC
>CAZWXW010000161.1:0-1863 GCA_964638025.1 uncultured Verrucomicrobiaceae bacterium | reverse complement strand
TGCCGGTGGCGCGCCACAGCGCGCGCGCGCCGGCCATGTTGCGTCCGGCAGTGGAAGTCTTGGAGCGGTAGGCGGGCATGGTGCTTACCTCGGGCGGAGCAGGCAGAAAAGGGGCGTAAGGATACCACGTGAGCCCGGCCGGCCGATCCCGGCGCGCGAGCTAAAGCTGTCAAATCAAACGGATACGAGTGGCGAGCGGAGCAAAAAGACAAGAAGCCGCGCCTGACGGAGGGGCCGGGCGCGGTGCCGATTCAGTTTTGCAGAAACGCGGTCAGCACATCGTTCAGAAAGCGCTGGCCGAGTTCGGTGGTCGCGATGTGGTCGCCACGCGACACCAGCAGCCCGCGCTCGATCAGCGCCTCGACCGGCGTCGCAATCGCAGCCCACGGCAGGCCGGTGCGCGCGCTGAACAGCGCGCGCTCGAAACCGTCGTGCAGGCGCAGCGCATTCATCGCGAACTCGAACGGCAGTTCGTCGACAGCGATGGCGACAGCATGGCGATCGCAGCGGCCGAGATTCGTCAGTTTGTAATTCGAGAGAAAGTCGCGCGGCAGTCGCGTCTTCTGCGTGCGAACGATGGTGCCATCCGGCTGCGTCAGCTTGCCGTGCGCACCGGCACCGATGCCGAGGTAGTCGCCGAAGCGCCAGTAGTTCAGGTTGTGGCGCGCGCGTTTGCCGTCACGCGCATAGGCCGACACTTCGTACTGCGCGTAGCCGTGGCGGTCGAGCAGCGCGACGCCGGCCTCCTGAATCGCCGCCAGCGTGTCGTCCGGCGGCAGCACGGGCGGACGCTTGTTGAATTCGGTGTTGGGTTCGATCGTCAGCTGATACCAGGAGAGATGTTCCGGTGCCAGCGCGATCGCCGCGTTCAGATCGCGTTCGGCATCGTCGATCGACTGCTGCGGCAGGCCGTGCATCAGGTCGAGATTGAGATTGTCGAAGCCGGCGCGGCGCGCCTGTGCGACAGCATTGATCGCCTGCTCGCGATCGTGAATGCGGCCGAGCAATTTCAGATGTGCGGGATTGAAACTCTGCACGCCGATCGACAGCCGGTTGACGCCGGCAGCGCGAAAACCGCTGAACTTTTCCTGTTCCGCGGTGCCGGGGTTGGCCTCCAGCGTGATTTCGATATCGCGCGAAAAAGCGAGGCGCTGATTGACGCCATCGAGGATCGCGCCGATGGCGCGGGCAGAAAAAATACTCGGGGTGCCGCCACCAAAGAAGATCGATTGCAGCTCGCGACCCTGCGCCGCCTCGGTATCCCGATCGAGATCATTCAGCAACGCTGCCACATATTCCGCTTCCGGCAATTCATGGCCGGCGGCGTGCGAATTGAAATCGCAGTAGGGGCATTTGCGCACGCACCACGGAATGTGGATGTAGAGCGACAGCGGTGGCAATGATGATGGCATCGAAGCAAGCGGCCCGGCCGCTACAGGCCCAGCTGGTTCCATAGCTCATCGATGCGCGCGACGGTGGCCGGATCGCGTTCGATCGGTCGGCCCCATTCGCGTGTCGTCTCGCCCGGCCATTTGTTGGTGGCGTCGAAACCGATCTTGCCGCCGAGGCCGGAGACCGGCGAGGCGAAATCGAGATAGTCGATCGGTGTGTCTTCGACGATCAGCGTGTCGCGCGCCGGGTCCATCCGCGTCGTCATCGCCCAGATCACATCCTTCCAGTCGCGCGCGTTGACATCGTCGTCGGTGACGATGACGAACTTGGTGTACATGAACTGGCGCAGGAATGACCAGACGCCGAACATCACGCGTTTGGCGTGGCCGGGATACTGCTTCTTCATCGTCACCACCGCGAGGCGGTACGAACACCCCTCCGGCGGCAGGTAGAAATCGACGATCTCCGGAA
>CAZWXW010000160.1:0-1902 GCA_964638025.1 uncultured Verrucomicrobiaceae bacterium | reverse complement strand
GCGAGCCCATGTCGAGGCTCAGCACGCGCTTCTCCTTCAGCCCCTCCGGCACCTCGCCGTTGACGATGCGCTGCGCCAGCCCCTCGACGATGGCGGTCTTGCCGACGCCGGGCTCACCGATCAGCACCGGGTTGTTCTTGGTGCGGCGCTGCAATACCTGAATCGTGCGGCGAATCTCGTCATCGCGGCCGATCACCGGGTCGAGCTTGCCAGCCTCGGCGCGCTCGGTCAGGTCGATGGTGTATTTGTCGAGCGCCTGGCGATTGCCTTCGGCTTCCGGGTTGTCCACGGACTCTCCTCCCCGCACCTTGTCGATGGCTGCTTCGAGCTGTTTGGCGGAAACGCCGGCCTGCTTCAGCAGCTCGGTGGCGCTGTTGTTGGCCTCGAACAAGGCGAGCAGCACCATCTCGCTGGAGATGTAGGCGTCCTGGTGCTGTTGCGCGAGCTTGTCGGCGAGGTTCAGCAGGCGGCCGAGATCGTTCGACATATGAATGTCGCCACTGGTGCCCTGCACCTTCGGCAACCGCTCCAGCGCACTGCTCACCGCCTGCTTCAATTTGGCGACGTTGGCGCCGGACTGGCTCAGCAGCGGACGCACCGAACCGCCCTGCTGGTCGAGCAGCGCGCTCAGTAGGTGCACCGGTTCGAGGAAATTGTGGTCGCGCCCAACCGCCAGCGACTGGGCATCGCTCAGCGCGGTCTGCAGCGAGCTGGTGAAACGATCGATACGCATGAATGGCTCTCCGGGGTCGTCGATCCTGTACGACTGGCAGTGCGGCACCGGGCCGCGATTGCCCTCTTAGATAGGGCCCGAAGTGGTGAATTCAAGCAGCCGCAGATTATTCCGCTGCCGGCATGAGGCAGATCCGCCTAGGGCATGAGGTAAATCAAGGTTGCCATGCGGCCGGTGGTCGGCTCGCGGCGATAGGAGAAGAAGCGTGTCGCGTCGGTGAAGGTGCAGAGGCCGCCGCCATAGACCGCGCTGACGCCCGCCGCCTGCAGCCGCAGTCGCGCCAGCTGGTAGAGATCGGCCAGCCAGTGACCGGCACGCGCACTCGGTGCGAAGCAGGCAGCCGTCGCTTCGACCTGCCCCTCCGCCCGCTCGATGAAGGCGGCGCGCACTTCGGGGCCAACCTCGAAACTGGCCGGACCAATGGCAGGGCCGAGCCACGCCAGCAGTTCACTGCCCGGCTCGAAGCTCGCCACCGTCGCCTCCAGCACGCCGTGACAGAGGCCGCGCCAGCCGGCGTGAGCGGCGGCAACGCGGCTGCCGCGGCGGTCGCACAGCAGCACCGGCAGACAATCGGCGGTCATGACGACGCAACCGACGCCCGGTTCAGCGCTGAACTGGGCATCGGCGCAGGCGATGCGGCTGGCATCGGCGTCGACCACATCGACCCCGTGCACCTGTTGCAACCAGCCGATGCTGTGCAGACCGGGACAGGACTGCTGCAGCCGGCGGCGGTTCTCGGCGACGGCGGCCGGATCGTCGCCGACGTGGTCGCCGAGATTCAACGATGCATAGGGTCCGCTACTGACGCCCCCGACACGCGAGGTCGCCAGCGCCACGACATTGGCCGGGGCCGGCCAGTCCGGTCGCAGCAGCGCTTCGGTCACAGATCCAGCTCCGCCGCCTCGCGCTGATCGGCTTCGAGCAGATCGAGCAGATCGACCATGTCGGCCGGCAGCTCGCTCTCCCAGCTCATCGCCTCGCCACCGCGCGGGTGGATCAGCTCCAGCCGGCGCGCGTGCAGCGCCTGGCGCGGGAAGTGGCGCAGCGCCTCGACCCGGTCGGCGCGCATGCCGGCCGGAATGCGGAAGCGACCGCCATAGAGAGGGTCGCCGATCAGCGGGTGGTTGATGTGCGCCATGTGCACGCGGATCTGGTGGGTGCGGCCGGTC
>CAZWXW010000159.1:0-1947 GCA_964638025.1 uncultured Verrucomicrobiaceae bacterium | reverse complement strand
AGCCGATCATCGTGCCGTCGCAGGACGTCGTGCTCGGCCTGTACTGGATGACCCGTGCCCGCGTCAATGCGGCGGGCGAGGGGATGGTGTTCGCCAACCCGGAAGAGGTGCACCGCGCCTATGAAGCGCAGCGTGCGCATCTGCAGGCGCGCGTGAAGTGCCGTCTGCGCCAGGTCACCTTCGATGAGGAGACCGGCGAGCGTCACGACGTCACCAAGCTGGTGGAGACCACGGTCGGTCGCGTGCTGCTGTGGCGCATCGTGCCCGAGGGGCTGGAGTTCGATCTGGTCAACCAGTCGATGACCAAGAAAGCGATCTCGCGCGTACTGAACCAGTGCTATCGCCGCGTCGGTCTGAAAGCGACGGTTATCCTCGCCGACCAGCTGATGTACACCGGATTCGAGTATTCGACCCGCTCCGGCGCGTCGATCGGCGTCAACGACTTCGAGATCCCGGCGAAGAAGGTCGACATCATCAGCAGCGCCGAATCCGAAGTGAAGGAGATCGAGCAGCAGTACGCTTCCGGTCTCGTTACCCAGGGCGAGAAATACAACAAGGTCATCGACATCTGGTCGCGCGCCAACGACCTGGTTTCCAAGTCGATGATGGAAGGGCTTTCCACTGAGGCTGTCATCAACAAGAAAGGTGATGAAGAGCGTCAGCCCTCGTTCAACTCGGTGTTCATGTACGCCGACTCCGGCGCGCGGGGCTCCCCGGCGCAGATTCGTCAGCTGGCCGGTATGCGCGGTCTGATGGCGAAACCGGACGGCTCGATCATTGAGACGCCGATCACGGCGAACTTCCGCGAAGGGCTGTCGGTTCTGCAGTACTTCATCTCGACCCACGGTGCGCGTAAAGGTCTGGCCGATACCGCACTGAAGACCGCGAACTCCGGTTACCTGACGCGTCGTCTGGTCGATGTGGCGCAGGATCTGGTCATCACCGATCTCGATTGCGGTGCCGATTTCGGTCTGCGTCTGACCCCGGTCATCGCCGGTGGCGACATCATCGAATCGCTCGGCGATCGCGTGCTCGGTCGTGTCGTGGCGCGCGATGTCACGCGCGGCGACGACAGCGAAGTGCTGTTGCCTGCCGGCACCGTGATCGACGAGAAGTGGGTGGTCCAGCTTGAACAGCTGGGCATCGACGAGATCGAAGTGCGCTCGCCGATCACCTGTCTGACTCGCTATGGCGTCTGCTCGATGTGCTACGGCCGCGATCTGGCGCGCGGCCACGTGGTCAACACCGGCGAAGCGGTCGGCGTTATCGCCGCGCAGTCGATCGGTGAACCGGGTACCCAGCTGACGATGCGTACCTTCCACATCGGTGGTGCGGCATCGCGGGCGACGGCGGCCGACAATATCCAGATCAAGGCCGATGGCGAAGTGCGGCTGCACAACCTCAAGCTGGCGCAGCGCGACGATGGCACCGCGGTAGCGGTCTCCCGCTCTGGCGAGGTGGCGATTGCCGATGCCTCCGGCCGCGAGCGCGAGCGCTACAAGCTGCCCTACGGCGCGCTGCTGAAGGTTGCCGATCGCACCAAGGTGAAGGCGGGCCAGATCGTTGCGACCTGGGATCCGCACACCCACCCGATCATCACCGAGGTGGCGGGTCGCGTGAAGCTCTCCGGCATGGAAGAGGGCATCACGATCAAGCGTCAAACCGACGAGCTGACCGGTCTGACCAGCATCTCGGTCATCGATCCGGCCGAGCGCCCGGCGGCAGGTAAGGATATGCGCCCGGCGGTAACGCTGGTCGACGACAAGGGCAACGAGCTGTGTCTGGCGGGTACCAACGTGCCGGCGCACTACTTCCTGCCGGCCAACTCGATCATCGGCCTGGAGGATGGCTCCACGGTCAAGGTGGGTGATGTTATCGCGCGTATCCCGCAAGAGACGTCGAAGACCCGCGACATCACCGGTGGTCTGCCGCGCGTCGCCGACCTGT
>CAZWXW010000158.1:0-1971 GCA_964638025.1 uncultured Verrucomicrobiaceae bacterium | reverse complement strand
GAGCGACGAGGATTTCCTGCCGCCGCAGATGGCCGGCGGGCCGACCGTCGCCAGCGTCGATGCCACCGCGCTGCTGCCGGTCAACGGCATCGACCTGAAGGAGTATCTGGCCAACCTCGAACGCGGTCTGATCCAGCAGGCGCTGGACGACAGCGGCGGCGTGGTTGCCCGCGCTGCGGAAAAGCTCAAGACCCGCCGTACCACGCTGGTCGAGAAGATGCGCAAATACGGCATGTTGCGCGCGGGGATGGGGGAGGATGAGTAGGGCGCTCCGCTGCTCCAGCGAGTAGCAGAGTAGTTCCACCCCCGCGTCAAACCCCTATGTCATTCCGCGCGTAGTCGCGGAATCCATGCTCCCTTGATTTGCCAACGCATGGATTCTGCGACTGCGCTTCGCTGCGCGCAGAATGACGCGCCGGATTCACGGTTGTCATAATCATTTGATTCTGCTTAATAAAATTCTGGCCCATCACTTGCAATAACCCTCTCCGAACAGTCGCGACGACGGATTTCCGTCACTACCGCGACTACACCGCTTCGGAGAGGGGCATGTCACCACCCGCCACCCACGCGTTACGACTCGATCAACCGCTGCCGCCGGCCGCGGCGCAGCTCAATTCCGCCTTCGAACTGTTCAACGAGCTCTCCGAGCAACTGGCCGACACCTATCGCGCCATGGAGCTGCGTGTCGGCGAGCTGAACCGCGAGCTGCACGAGGTGGCCGAACAGCGGCTGCGCGAACTGCAGGAGAAGGAGCGCTTCGCGGCGCGGCTGCAGAGCCTGCTCAAGCTGCTGCCGGCCGGCGTGGTGCTGATCGACCGCTACGGCCGCGTTGCCGACAGCAATCCGGCGGCACAGGAGCTGCTCGGCCAGCCGCTCGACGGCGAGCGCTGGCTCGATGTCATCGCCCGCGCCTTCGCGCCGCGCGGCGACGACGGCCACGAGATTTCGCTGCGCGACGGTCGCCGTATCGCCATTGCCACCCGCTCGCTGGATGGCGAGGCGGGGCAGCTGCTGTTGTTGACCGATTTGACCGAGACGCGCGCGCTGCAGCAGCGGCTGGCGCGCCACCAGCGGCTGTCGGAGATGGGGCGGATGATGTCGTCGCTGGCGCATCAGATCCGCACGCCGCTGTCGGCGGCGATGTTGTATGCGGGGCATCTGTGCGAGCGCGATCTCAGCGCGGAGCAGACGCAGCGCTTCTCGCGCAAGGTGCTGGAGCGGCTGACTCACCTCGAACAGCAGGTGCGGGACATGCTCATTTTTGTGCGCGGTGATGTGCGGCTGACCGACACCTTCACCGCCGCCGAACTGTTCACCGAGCTGCAGGCGGCGGCTGAAATGGCGCTGGCATCGAACGACGCGCAGTGCGATTGGCACTGCTCAGCAAGCGAGGCCGTCGTGCACGGCAACCGCGAAGTGCTGGTCAGCGCGCTGATGAACCTGGTCAACAACGCGCTGCAGGCCGCCGGAAAGGGCGCGCAGTTGCGCATCGCCGCTGCCGTGGTCGACGCGCAGCTGGCCGTCACCATTTGCGACAACGGCCCCGGCTTCGATGCCGAGGTCGCCAAGCATCTGAACGAACCTTTTTTCACGTCGAAGGCGCAGGGCACCGGTCTGGGGCTGGCGGTCGTGCGCGCGGTGGCGGAAGCGCACGCTGGCAGCTTCGAACTGACCTGCGAGCCGGGGCAGGGCGCCTGTGCCTCGCTGCGGCTGCCGCTGTTCGATCCCTTTGAAAACCCGAGAGCCAAATCATGAGCCGTGAACTGCCGGAACAGGCCCGCATCCTCGTCGTCGAGGACGATCCGCAACTGCGCGAGGCGCTGGTCGACACGCTGGAGCTGGCCGGTGCGCAGGTGCTGCAGGCCGACAGCGGCGAGGCCGCATTGGTGTTGCTGGAGCGCGAGACGGCCGACTTCGTCGTCTCCGACGTCAACATGGGCGGCATGGACGGGCTCGAATTATTGAAAC
>CAZWXW010000157.1:0-2004 GCA_964638025.1 uncultured Verrucomicrobiaceae bacterium | reverse complement strand
CGCTCGCGAGTCTTTGCAGTAGCTGGTTTTGACGGCGTCGATTATCGCGCCGCCGCGCTCTTCACATGTAAGTCGCAATGTCAGACGTCAATCAGCCGGCCGCGCGCTGTTCGAGGATCGCCACCGCCGGCAGCACCTTGCCCTCGACATATTCAAGAAATGCGCCGCCGCCGGTCGAGACGTAGGACACATCTTTCTCGATGCCGTACTTGTCGATCGCCGCCAGCGTGTCGCCGCCACCGGCAATCGAGAAGGCCGGGCTGGCCGCGATCGCCTTCGACAACACCTCGGTCCCGTTACCGAACTGGTCGAACTCGAACACGCCGACCGGGCCGTTCCACAGGATCGTTTTCGCGCTTTTCAGCAGCTCGGCCAGCGCCTGCGCACTCTTCGGGCCGATGTCGAAAATCATGTCGTCGTCGGCGACGTCTTTGACATCTTTCACCGTCGCCTCGGCATCGGCGCTGAACGCCTTGCCGACCACGACATCGACCGGCAGCGGAATGTTGACCTTGGCCATCAGCGCCTTCGCCGCCGGAATCAGGTCGTGTTCGCACAGCGATTTGCCGACCGGGAAACCGGCTGCGGCGAGGAAGGTGTTGGCGATGCCGCCGCCGACGATCAGCTGGTCGACCTTGCTCGACAGGTTCTCCAGCACGGTCAGCTTGGTCGACACCTTGGAGCCACCGACGATCGCCGCCAGCGGACGCGCCGGATTTTTCAGCGCCTTTTCAAGGCCTTCGATCTCGTCGGCCAGCAGCAGACCGGCACAGGCGACCGGCGCGAACTTGGCGACACCGTGGGTCGAGGCCTCGGCGCGGTGCGCGGTGCCGAAGGCATCCATGACGAAGATGTCGCACAGCGACGCGTAGGCTTTTGCCAGTTCGTCGTTGTCCTTCTTCTCGCCCTTGTTGAAACGGACATTCTCCAGCAACACCAGTTCACCGTTGCCGAGCTGCAGGCCATCCTTCCACTCCGCCACCAGCGGCACGGTGCGACCGAGCAGCTGACCGAGGTGATCGGCCACCGGCTGCAGCGAGAATTCGTCGGCGAACTCGCCTTCGGTCGGACGGCCGAGGTGCGACATGACGATCACCTTGGCACCGGCCTTCAACGCCAGCTCGATGGTCGGGATCGACGCGCGGATGCGCGCATCGGAACTGACCTTGCCATCCTTCACCGGCACGTTGAGATCCTCGCGGATCAGCACGCGTTTACCGGCGAGGTCGAGGTTGGACATCTTCAGAACAGCCATGGGAACTCCTGTCTCTATGGTGCTGTTGAAACGATCGGATAAAAGCGTGACGAAAACGGGTCAGCCCGCGGGCCAGTGGGCAATCACATCGAGCATGCGATTGGCATAACCCCACTCGTTATCGAACCAGGTCAGCACGTTGACCTGCGGCCCGACCGCGCGCGTCTGGCTTGCATCGATGATGCCGGAGCGGGCGTCGTGGTTGAAATCGCACGAGGCCAGCGGCTCCTCGGTGTAACCGAGCACGCCCTTGAAGCCGCTGCGAGCCGCAGCCGCCAGCGCGGCGTTGACCTGCGCGACGGTAGCGGGCCGCGCCAGCGTCGCCGCCAACTGCATCGCCGACACGTTGATCGTCGGCACCCGCAGCGCATGCGCGGCGAAGCGGCCTTCGAGATTGGGCAGCACGCGACCGATGCCGGCGGCAAGGCTGGTCTCGACCGGGATGATCGACTGGCCGGCGGCGCGCGTCTTGCGCAGGTCGGTGTGGTGGTAGGCGTCGAGCACCGGCTGGTCGTTCATCGCCGAGTGGATCGTCGTGATGATGCCGCGCTCGAGGCCGAATGCCTCATCGAGGGCCCGGATCACCGGCACGATGCAGTTGCTGGTGCACGAGGCGGTCGATATCAGCGTCTGCCACGGCTGCAGTTGGTCGTCGTTGATGCCATGGATGATGACCGGGATGTCGGCCGCCCCCGGCTGCGACAGCACCACGCGGCGCGCGCCGGCCTGCAGGTGGCCGCCGAGCTGGG
>CAZWXW010000156.1:0-2056 GCA_964638025.1 uncultured Verrucomicrobiaceae bacterium | reverse complement strand
CAGCGCGACCTGCTGCCGCTGATCGAGGGCTGCACCGTCAACACCAAGCACGGCAGCGTGCGCACCGACTACATCCTGTTCATCGCCTCCGGCGCGTTTCATCTGTCGAAACCGTCGGACCTGATTCCGGAACTGCAGGGCCGGCTGCCGATTCGTGTCGAGCTCGACGCACTGTCCGCCGACGATTTCGTGCGCATCCTCAGCGAGCCCAACGTGTCGCTGACCGAGCAGTACCAGGCGCTGCTGGCGACCGAGGGGGTGACGCTGAATTTCACCGAGGACGGCCTGCGCCGCATCGCCGAAACCGCGTGGCAGGTCAACGAACGCACCGAGAACATCGGCGCGCGTCGCCTGCATACGGTGCTCGAAAGGCTGCTGGACGAAACGTCGTTTGCCGCCGCTGATCGCGATCGTCAGGAAGTGATGGTCGATGCCGCCTATGTCGACGCCCAGCTCGGCGAGCTGGCGCAGGACGAAGATCTGAGCAGGTTCATTCTGTGATTCCGTCGCATATCGAATTGCACCGCCAGTCACGCACGCTCGAACTGCGCTATGCCGACGGCAATCAATTCACGCTGGGTTGCGAATACCTGCGCGTCTACTCGCCATCGGCCGAAGTGCGCGGCCACGGCCAGGGACAGGAGACCTTGCAGATCGGCAAGATCAATGTCGCCATCACCGACATCAAGCCGGTCGGCAACTACGCGGTGCAGTTCACCTTCAGCGACGGCCACGACACCGGCATCTATTCGTGGAGTTATCTGCGCGAACTGTGCGACAACCGCGAAGCATGGTGGGACGACTACCTGCGCCGCTTGCATGAGGCCGGCGCAAGCCGCGATCCGGAGGTGCAGGTGGTGAGGCTGGGTGGGTTGGCTGCACCGGCTCCCGCCAATATCGGCAGCCGGGAGCCACCGAAGCGGTAACGCCGAGTGGTTTGGCGCGAGCTGGTTGAGGCAATGTCTGAGCCGGTCGCCGATCAGTCGGTGCCGGCACTGTTCTGCCAGTCCTGCAGATCGTACTTGTCGAGGATGCGCTGCAACTCACCGCTGCGGCGCAATTCGCGAATCCCTTCGTCCAGCACTTTCACATATTGCAGCGAGCTCGGTTTTTTCGGCGAGCAGGCGACGTAGATCTGCGGCGAGCCCGGCAGCAGTGCCACCCGCTTCATCTGCGTGGCGACACTCATCTGCGCGGCGGTGAATTCGATCGCCGGAATCGACTCCAGCACCAGGTCGACACGGCCGGCCAGCAGCATGCGGATGTTGCGCTGCAGCGGCTGGTCGCCGCGCGTTACCTGCAGTGTCGGCGCGTCGCCGTTGGCGTTGATGTAGGCATCCATTTCGTCGGTGTAGCCGTAGCCGCCGATCACCGCCACCACCTTGTCCTGCAGGTCGGCGAGGCTGTGGTATTCGAATGGCGGCGCATCGCTGCGCGCATAGAAGGCCATGCGGTCGAAGCCGAAGCTTTCGGTGGTGAAGATGAAGTCGGGCACGGTGGTGCGGTGGACGCCGGGCAGGCAGTCGATCTTGCCGCGCCGCACGCCGTCGACGCTGCGCTCCCACGGGTAGAGCGCGTAATCGAGCTGGTGACCGGCGCGCTGCAGCGCCAGCCGGGCGATCTCGACCACGTAGCCGGGCCTGTCGCTGGCGGGGTCGAGGTTGACCGGGTACCAGGGGTCGGCGCGCATCACCACCGCATCGGCGTGCGCGACGGCGCTCAGCAGGCCCGGTGCGGGGGTGAGTAGCGCGGCGCTGAACAGGGTTGCGAGGAGGAGGCGGCCGCCGGTCACGTCTGGCCTTCCTCGTTGCGGCGCAGCGGTCGCACGGTGGCGCCGGTGGCGCCGCGGCGCTCGGCCACGGCCTGCAGCGAGCGCCCGAGCTGCTCCAGCGTCAGCGGTTTCGACAGGTGCTGATCCATGCCGGCGGCGAAGATCTTCTCGCGGTGTTCGAGTGTGTGGTGCGCGGTCAGCGCGATGATCGGCGTCGGGCTCCAGCCCTGCTCCTGCTCGATGCGGCGGATGCAGCGGGTCGCCTCGAAGCCGTCCATCTCCGGC
>CAZWXW010000155.1:0-2085 GCA_964638025.1 uncultured Verrucomicrobiaceae bacterium | reverse complement strand
GGAAGCCGAGCACGTTGTTGACCTGGTTCGGGTAGTCGCTGCGGCCGGTGGCGAGAATCAGGTCGTCGCGGGTGGCCAGAGCCAGTTCCGGCTTGATCTCCGGATCGGGGTTGGAACAGGCGAAGACAACCGGCTTCGGCGCCATCGTTTTCAGTATTTCCGCTGACAGCAGGTTGGCGCCGGAGAGGCCGACGAAGACATCGGCGCCTTTCATGGCATCGGCCAGCGTGCGTGCGCCGCTGTCGTTGGTGAACTCGGCCTTGTATTGGTTCACGCCTTCGCGGCCGGTGTAGATGACGCCGGTGCGATCGATCATGTAGAGGTTTTCGCGCTTGGCGCCGAGTGCCAGCAGCAGGCGCATGCAGGCGACGGCGGCAGCGCCGGCGCCGAGGCAGACGATGCGCGCGGTTTCGAGCGTCTTGCCCTGGATTTCCAGCGCATTGAGCATGCCGGCCGCGGTGACGATGGCGGTGCCGTGCTGGTCGTCGTGGAACACCGGGATATCGCACTGCTCGATCAGCGCCTTCTCGATCTCGAAGCACTCGGGTGCCTTGATGTCTTCGAGGTTGATGCCGCCGAAGGTGTCGGCGATGCGGGTGACGGTGTCGATGAAGGCCTGCGAGTCCTCGGCGTCCACTTCGATGTCGATCGAGTCGATGCCGGCGAAGCGCTTGAACAGCAGTGCCTTGCCTTCCATGACCGGCTTGCTGGCCAGCGGGCCGAGGTCGCCGAGGCCGAGGATGGCGGTGCCGTTGGAGATGACCGCGACCAGGTTGCCCTTGCCGGTGTAGCGATAGGCGTTCTCCGGATCCCTGGCGATTTCACGCACCGGCTCGGCGACGCCGGGGCTGTACGCCAGCGCCAGGTCGGCCAGTGTGTCGGCCGGCTTGGTCAGGGCGATACCGATTTTTCCGGGCTGCGGCAAGGCGTGGTAGTCGAGCGCTGCTTGTTTGAAATCTTTCGACATGAAGGCGGGTCCCAAAAATCGCGGAGAGGCTGCGTGATGCCAGGTTTTGCGGTTTTGCAGAGAGTCCCCGTTCTGGCGACGGGGTCGCTCGGTGCAGAAAAAGGCGCCAAGAATAGAGGAAATGGCGTTTGCCATACAACCCGGTGAAGGGAGGCGGTCAGCGCGAGGGGGTGGCAGCGGCCGGCATCGACTCGATCATCGCCGGGTGGCCGATGCGCAGCAGCAGTGGCGGATGGCCGCGGTCGCGCACGGCCTGGCTGCCGCTGCGGTTGGCGATCCAGCCGCGCAGTGTCAGCGGGCGGCCGCGCCAGCAGGCGGGAGCGCAGGCCTCGGCGGAGGCCGGCAGCGCCTCGCGGCTCAGCCACACGGCGAGCGGGCCGCCTTCGAGCCACCAGCCGCCACGTCCGCTCCGCACCTGTTCGACCTGTAGCCGCACGCGCCGGAAACCGGCGTCGGCAAGCTTCAGGTTGCGGCTGTCGCGCGGCGCGAAATAGCGCTCGGCCCAGACGCCGAGGCGCTGTTTGCGCGCCTCGCCTTCGGCGCGTGCCAGGCAGTCGGCGTGGGTGGTGTCGGGCGGTAGCGCGACCTGAAAGCCGAGGCCGCGCCGCAGCTGTTCGGCCTCGATGCTGCCGCCGTCGCGGCGCAGGAACAGGTGGGCGAGGCGGCGACCGTAGTGGTCTCGCGGTTTGGCGCCCGGCTGCAGATAGATGTCGCGATCGCGCGGCAGCAGATCGGCCAGCGCCTGTTTCGAGCGCGCCGCCAGCGGCTCGGCCGGGCGGCCGTCGTGCGCCAGTTCGGGCGCGTTGAGGCCGATCAGTCGCACCCGCTCGCCACCGCGCAGCTGCACGGTGTCGCCATCGACGACACGCTCCAGTCGCGCCGCTTCGAGCTGGCGCGGCGGCGTGCAGTCGGCCTGGGCGAGTGTTGCCGCGAGCGAGAGCAGCAGCGCGGAAATGAAAACGCCCGGCGCGGAGCCGGGCGTCTTGTGCTGCCGTGAGGTCACTCGACTGTCTTGGTCGATCAGCCTTTGGCAGAGCGGGCGCCGAAACGCTTGCGGAAGCGATCGACGCGGCCGCCGGTGTCGATGGTCTTCTGCTTGCCGGTGTAGAACGGGTGGC
>CAZWXW010000154.1:0-2106 GCA_964638025.1 uncultured Verrucomicrobiaceae bacterium | reverse complement strand
CCACCCCGCTGACCGACGCCAGCACCAAGCCGCTGCTGACCTGCGACCTGTGGGAGCACGCGTACTACATCGACTACCGCAACGCCCGCCCGAAATACCTGGAGGCGTTCTGGGCACTGGTGAACTGGGACTTCGTTAACAAGAACTTCGCGTAACGAATACCCGTTGTGAAAACGCCCGCCTCGCGCGGGCGTTTTTGTTTGCGTGATTCAGCATCGATTCAGCCCGCAAAGCCGATGTTTGACCCCACGAACGACGTCGAGGTCGTGACGCGATTCAAACTTCACGATCATCACCGCCGCCACAGCGGCATACGACGTGTCCGGGTGACACCCATGCGGCAAAATGCACGCCGCGCAGCCGTGGCGGCACCATCGCAACCACGGCTGTCGAAACAACGAAATGGAGAGAACAACATGAACAAGTCCATGCTGATCGGATCGGTTTTCGGGGCGGTCGCCGTCACGGCGGGCGGCGCCATCGGCGGCTACCAGATGCTGAAAGGCGACGACTACGCCGAAGTGGTCGGCGTGCAGCCGGTTACCAAAACCATTCGCACACCGCGTCAGGAGTGCCACGACGAGACGGTGACGCATCAACGTCCGGTCAAGGACCAGCACCGCATCGCCGGCACGGCCGTTGGCGCGGTACTCGGTGGCGTACTGGGCAATCAGGTCGGCGGTGGCAGCGGCAAGAAGGTCGCCACCGTCGCCGGCGCAGCAGCGGGCGGTTACGCCGGCAACAAGGTGCAGGAGAACATGCAGAAAGGCGACACCTACACCACCATCGAGCGCGTCTGTAACACCGTGACCGACACGCACGAGAAGGTGGTCGGCTACGACGTCACCTACAAGCTCGACGGCAAGACCGGCTCCGTGCGCATGGATCGGGAACCGGGCGAGCGCATTCCGACGAAGGATGGGCAGCTGGTGCTGGGGCAACTCGACGCGCAGTGACGGCCAGTCCTCCCCTATGCAATAGGGGAGGACCACAAACAAAAAAACCCGGCCGAAGCCGGGTTTTTTGCGTCTGGAGACAGGGCTTACATCATACCGCCCATGCCACCCATACCGCCCATGCCACCCATGTCCGGCATGCCGCCAGCCGGCTTGTCGTCCGGCAGGTCGGCAACCATCGCCTCGGTGGTCAGCAGCAGCGAAGCAACCGACGCAGCCGCTTGCAGCGCGGTGCGGGTCACTTTGGCCGGGTCGAGAATACCGAACGCGATCATGTCGCCGTATTCGCCGTTGGCTGCGTTGTAGCCAAAGTTGCCTTTGCCAGCGCGAACTTTGTCGACAACGACCGACGGCTCGTCACCGGAGTTGGCAACGATCTGGCGCAGCGGAGCTTCCATCGCGCGCAGAGCGACCTTGATACCGACGTTCTGGTCTTCGTTGGCACCCTTCATGCCACGGATCGCTTCGATGGCGCGGATCAGGGCAACACCGCCGCCCGGAACCACACCCTCTTCAACGGCTGCGCGGGTAGCGTGCAGCGCGTCTTCGACGCGGGCTTTCTTCTCTTTCATCTCGACTTCGGTAGCTGCGCCAACCTTGATGACGGCAACACCGCCAGCCAGTTTGGCAACGCGCTCCTGCAGCTTCTCGCGATCGTAGTCCGAGGTGGTGTTTTCGAGCTGAACACGGATCTCCTTGACGCGCGCTTCGATGTCACCGGCATTGCCAGCACCGTCAACGATCGTGGTGTTGTCTTTGTCGATGGTGACGCGCTTGGCGCGGCCGAGGTGCTCCAGCGAAGCGCCTTCCAGCTCCAGGCCCACTTCTTCGGAGATGACGGTAGCGCCGGACAGGATGGCGAGATCCTGCAGCATGGCTTTGCGGCGATCGCCGAAGCCCGGTGCTTTAACCGCTGCAACTTTGATGATGCCGCGGATGGTGTTGACGACCAGGGTCGCCAGCGCTTCGCCTTCGACGTCTTCAGCGACGATCACCAGCGGACGCGACGCCTTGGCTACCTGCTCCAGCAGCGGCAGCAGATCGCGAATCGACGAGATTTTCTTGTCGACCAGCAGGATGAACGGATCGTCCAGTTCGACGATCATCTTGTCCTGCTTGTTGATGAAGTAGGGCGACAGGTAGCCGCGGT
>CAZWXW010000153.1:0-2382 GCA_964638025.1 uncultured Verrucomicrobiaceae bacterium | reverse complement strand
ACTGCCGCACCAGCCACGTAAACCCCTCGTCGTCGACCGGAATGATGCCGACCGCCCGGCTCTTGAAATGGACCACGCCGTAGATACCGTCGGTGCCGGCCGGCGTTTTCACCGTCTCGTGGCAGACGCGAATCCAGCGGTTGTCGTAAACGCAGTCGCTGCTGAGCCGTTGCCACGGGCCGCGCTGCTGGGGAAAGGTCTGATCGTCACGCATCGAATTGCCGTAGATAGATGAAGAAGGAGCGCGAGCATATCGCAGCGAACCTTGTGCCAGGCCGACTCGGCCAGACTGGTCTGCGGCGACGACTGCCCCGCAGGCCATATGGTTTAATACGCGGCTTCGAAATCCGGCCGTTTTTGGCTCGGAATCCACCCCGCCCCACCCTGCCAGGACCCACTCCATGAGTCAGTCGTTCGCCGCCGTTTCGCTCGTCGATCTTCAAGCCGCCGACCAGTTCATCGCTCGCCACATCGGCCCGTCCGCTGAACAGATCGCCGCCATGCTGAAAGCGGTGGGCGCGGCGACACTCGACGACCTGATCGACTCGACCGTGCCGGCCAATATCCGCCGCAAGGAGCCGCTGGCCATCGGTGCGCCGATGACCGAAGAGGCGGCGCTGGCGAAACTGCGCGCGCTGGCCGACCAGAACCAGGTGCTGCGTTCCTGCATCGGCATGGGTTACCACGACACGCTGACGCCGCCGGTGATCCTGCGCAACGTGCTGGAGAACCCGGGCTGGTACACCGCCTACACCCCCTACCAGCCGGAGATCAGCCAGGGCCGTCTCGAAGGTCTGCTCAATTACCAACAAATGGTGCTCGACCTGACCGGCATGGAGCTGGCCAACGCCTCGCTGCTCGACGAGGGCACCGCCGCCGCTGAGGCGATGACGCTGTGCCAGCGCGTCAACCGCAAGTCGAAGAGCGAGCGTTTCTTCATCGCCGCCGACTGCCACCCGCAGACCATCGCCGTGGTCAAAACCCGCGCCGAACATCTCGGCTTTGAAATCGTGGTCGGCGACCCGACCTGGGAGCTGGCAGAAGCCAACGTCTTCGGCGCACTGGTGCAATACCCCGGCACCTACGGCGATGTGTTCGATCTCGGCGCCATCATCGACACCGCGCACAACAACAACGCGCTGGTGGTGGTCGCCAGCGACCTGATGGCACTGGCGATGCTGACCCCGCCCGGCGAAATCGGCGCCGATGTCGTCGTCGGCAACAGCCAGCGCTTCGGTGTACCGATGGGTTTCGGCGGCCCACACGCCGCCTTCTTCGCCACCCGCGATGACTACAAACGCAGCGCCGCCGGCCGCATCATCGGCGTCTCCATCGATCGTCACGGCAACCAAGCACTGCGCATGGCGCTGCAAACCCGCGAGCAACATATTCGCCGCGAGAAGGCGACGAGCAACATCTGCACCGCGCAGGCACTGCTCGCCATTTGCGCCGGCCTCTACGCCGTCTACCACGGGCCGGCTGGCATCAAGCGCATCGCACAGCGCATCCACCGCCTGACGCAGATTCTCGCCGCCGCCACCGACGAACTGAAACTGCCGCGCAGCAACCACGACTTCTTCGACACCATCACGCTCGAAGTCGGCACTAAGCAGAAAGAGATTCTCGACCGCGCCGTCACCGCCGGTTTCAACCTGCGCGCGGTGGGCAGCGATCGCATCGGCATCAGCCTCGACGAAACCACCACGCCGGATGAAGTGACGGCACTGATCAACACCATCGCCGGCCGCGCGGTCGGTTTCAACATCGAACTGGCCGACAAGACGCTCGCCGGCAACGTGGGCTTCCCGGAAAAACTGGCGCGCAAATCGCCGTTCCTGACCCACCCGGTGTTCAACAGCCACCACTCCGAAACCGAGATGCTGCGTTACATGAAGCGTCTCGAAAGCAAGGACATCGCGCTGAACCAGGCGATGATCGCGCTCGGCTCCTGCACGATGAAACTGAACGCCACCGCCGAGATGATTCCGATCACCTGGCCGCAGTTCAATCGCCTGCACCCGTTCGCACCGCTCGATCAGGCCAAAGGTTATCTGCAACTGTTCGCAGACCTCGAACAGATGCTGGCCGACTGCACCGGCTACGACGCCACCTCGCTGCAACCGAACGCCGGTTCGCAGGGCGAATACGCCGGTCTGCTCGCCATCAAGCGCTACCACGAGAGCCGCGGCGAAGGGCATCGCGATGTCGTGCTGATCCCGTCGTCGGCCCACGGCACCAACCCCGCCTCCGCCGCACTGGCCGGCCTGCGCGTCGTCATCACCGACTGCGACGATCAGGGCAACGTCGACATCGGCGACCTGAAAGTGAAAGCAGAAAAATACAGCAACGAACTGTGCGCACTGATGGCCACCTACCCGTCGA
>CAZWXW010000152.1:0-2460 GCA_964638025.1 uncultured Verrucomicrobiaceae bacterium | reverse complement strand
GCGGCAGCCATCCTCGCCGCCATGCTCGACCACCTGATCGACGCCGCCGTCATCGTCGGCGTCGTCATCGTCAACGCCGTCGTCGGTTTCGTGCAGGAGGGGCGCGCCGAACAGGCGCTGGCCGCGCTGCGGGCGATGCTGGCACCGAACGCGCGCGTGCTGCGCGGCGGCCACCGGCGCGAGATCGCCGTCGCCGAACTGGTGCCCGGCGACGTCGTGCTGCTCGAAGCCGGCGACCGCGTGCCGGCCGACCTGCGCCTGCTGCGCGCGCGCGGCCTGCTGATCGACGAGGCGATCCTGACCGGCGAGTCCGTCGCCTCGGAAAAAAGCGAAGCCGCCGTAGCGCGCGACGCTGCGCTCGGCGACCGCGGTGGTATGGCTTTTTCCGGCACGCTGGTCGCCGCCGGCCAGGGCCAGGGGCTCGTCGTCGCCACCGGCCTGCATACCGAGATCGGCCACATCAGCAAATTGCTCGGCAGCGTCGAGACACTGACCACGCCACTGCTGCGACAGATCAACCGCTTCGGCCGCCGCTTCGCGCTGCTGGCGCTCGCCGGCGCCGCGCTGCTGCTGCTGTTCGCCGTCACCGTGCGCGACTACAGCTGGATCGACGCGCTGATCATCGTCGTCGCGATGGCGGTCGGCGTGGTGCCGGAGAGCCTGCCGGCGGTGCTGACGATCACGCTGGCGATCGGCGTGCGGCGGATGGCGGCACGCCACGCCATCGTGCGCCAGCTGCCGGCGGTGGAGACGCTCGGCGCCACCACCGTGATCTGCTCCGACAAGACCGGCACGCTGACGCGCAACGAGATGACGGTGCGCCGCCTCGTCACCGCCAGCGGCGAGATCGACATCGACGGCGCCGGCTATGCACCGCACGGCGCGCTGACACCGGCGCCCGACGCCGTCGCGATGCAGCTGATCCACGCCAGCGCGCTGTGCAATGACGCACAGCTGCACCAGCGCGACGGCGACTGGCTGGTCGACGGCGACCCGATGGAGGGGGCACTGCTGACGCTGGCGCTGAAGGCCGGCGACAACCTTGAAACACTGCACACGCAGCTACCGCGCCGCGACGAGATCCCGTTCGACGCGCAGCACCGCTTCATGGCGACGCTGCACGACGACAGCAATCGCGCCGTGCTGTTCGTCAAGGGCGCTCCCGAACGGGTACTGGCAATGAGCCGCGCGCAGCTCGGCGCCGACGGCGGCGAACTGCCGCTCGATACCGACTACTGGGAGGCCGCGATCGCACGCGCCGCCAGCAATGGCGAGCGCGTGCTCGGCTTCGCGCTGCGCCGACTCGACACGATGCCTGCGCGACTCGGCTTCGACGATGTCGGCGAGCTGCTGTTTCTCGGCATCGCCGGCTTCATCGATCCACCGCGCGCCGAGGCAATCGCCGCTGTCGCCGAGTGCCGCAGCGCCGGCATCGCAGTGAAGATGATCACCGGCGACCACGCCGCCACCGCCGCCGCCATCGCCACCCAACTCGGTCTGACCGAGCACCCCGAGGTGGTGACCGGCGCCGAACTCGACACCACCACCGACACCGAACTGCCGCTTCTGGCCGAACGCGCCACCGTGTTCGCGCGCACCAGCCCCGAACACAAGCTGCGCGTCGTGCGCGCGCTGCAGTCGCACGGCGAAGTGGTGGCGATGACCGGCGACGGCGTCAACGACGCGCCGTCGCTGAAACAGGCGGACATCGGCATCGCGATGGGACGCAAGGGCACCGAGGCGGCCAAGGAGGCATCGCGGATGGTGCTGACCGACGACAACTTCGCCTCGATCGTCGCCGCCGTGCACGAGGGCCGCACCGTCTACGACAACATCCGCAAGGTGGTGGCGTGGACACTGCCGACCAACGGCGGCGAAGTGCTCTGCATCATCGCCGCGCTGCTGCTGGGGCTGACATTGCCGATGACAGCGGTGCAGATCCTCTGGATCAACCTGGTGCTGACCGTCACGCTCGGCCTGTCGCTGGCGTTCGAACCGCCGGAGCCAGGCGTCATGGCTCGCCCACCGCGCGACCCAAAGGCGCCGCTGATCAGCCCGCACATGCTGTGGCGCATCGCGCTGGTGTCACTGCTGTTCACCGCCGGTGCGTTCGGCATCTACTGGTGGGCGATCAGCCGCGGCTTCGACGTGGCGACGGCGCGCACGATGGTGGTCAACACGATCTGCGTCATGGAGATCTTCTACCTGTTCAACGTGCGCTACCTGCACAGCACCTCGTTCACGCTGCGCGGCATGCTCGGCACGCCGCCGGTACTGTGGGCCGTCGCCGTCGTGACCATCGCGCAACTGCTGTTCACCTATGCGCCATGGATGCAGCTGCTGTTCGACACGCGCCCGGTACCACTCACCGACGGCCTGCTGATCATCGCCATCGGTGTCACGTTGATGGTGGTACTGGAGATCGAGAAGGTGCTGCTGCGCAGGTTGCGGTTGTTTGAA
>CAZWXW010000151.1:0-2840 GCA_964638025.1 uncultured Verrucomicrobiaceae bacterium | reverse complement strand
CGCTGTCGCGCGCCGGCATCATCGCCGGCTCGATGCTGGTGTTCATTCCGGCGGTTGGCGAGTTCGTCATTCCGGAGCTGCTCGGCGGTCCGCAGACGCTGATGATCGGCAAGATCCTCTGGCAGGAGTTCTTCAACAACCGCGACTGGCCGGTGGCCTCGGCGGTGGCGATCGTGATGCTGCTGTTGCTGATCGTTCCGATCATGCTGTTCCACTACAACCAGGCCCGCGATCTGGAAGGAGGAGGCAAATAATGGCGCAGGGGCGTATCTCCAAACTGTCGTGGGCGCTGCTGGCGGCCGGCTTTGTCTTTCTCTACGCGCCGATGGTGATTCTGGTCATCTACTCGTTCAACGAGTCGCGGCTGGTGACGGTGTGGGCCGGCTTCTCGACCAAGTGGTACGTGTCGCTGTTCGAGAACCGGCAGATGATGGCGGCGGCGTGGCGCTCGCTGCAGATCGCCTTCCTGACCGCGACCGCGGCGGTGGTGCTCGGCACGCTGGCGGCGCTGGTGATGACGCGCTTTCGCAAGTTCCGCGGCCGCACGCTGTTCACCGGCATGATCACGGCGCCGCTGGTCATGCCGGAGATCATCACCGGTCTGTCGCTGCTGCTGCTGTTCGTGTCGGTGCAGGAGTGGCTCGGTGGCCGAGGCATGCTGACGATCTGGATCGCGCACGTCACCTTCACGGTGGCGTTCGTCACCGTCGTCATCACGTCGCGGCTGCAGGAGATGGACAGTTCGCTGGAGGATGCGGCGATGGATCTCGGCGCCAACCGCGTCAAGACCTTCTTCTCGATCACGCTGCCGATCATCTCGCCGGCGCTGATCTCGGGCTGGCTGCTGGCGTTCACGCTGTCGCTCGACGATCTGGTCATCGCCAGCTTCGTCTCGGGGCCGTCGTCGACGACGCTGCCGATGGTGGTCTTCTCCAGTGTCCGCCTCGGCGTCAGCCCCGAGATCAACGCACTGGCCAGCATTCTGATTCTCGCCGTTTCAAGCGCCGCCTTCATCGCCTGGTTCCTGGCGTGGCGCGGCGACCGCCACCGTCAGCGCGACATTCAGCTGGCGCAGCAACAAGGAGATTGAGGTCGTTATGAACAGGCGATTGAGGTTCGTATGAGCAATGCAGCAGTCGATGTGCGCGTGGTCGAAATGGGACCGCGCGATGGTCTGCAGAACGAGAAGCAGCCGATTCCGACGACAACCAAACTGGAGTTGATCGAGCGGCTCGCCGCCACCGGCCTGTCGATGATCGAGGCCACCAGTTTCGTCAGCCCGACCTGGGTGCCGCAGCTGGCCGATGCCACCGATGTCATGCAGCGGCTGAAGCGTCGCGACGGCGTGGCCTACCCAGTGCTGGTGCCGAACGTGAAAGGGCTGCAGCGCGCGCTCGAATCCGGCGCGCGCGAGGTGGCGGTATTCACGGCGGCCTCCGATGCCTTCAACCAGCGCAACATCAACTGCACCACGGCGGAGTCGCTGGAGCGATTGCGGCCAGTGGTCGAGGCGGCGCGCGCGCAGGATCTGTGGGTGCGCTGCTACGTCTCGACCGCGCTCGGCTGTCCCTATCAGGGCAAGGTGCCGCTCGGCGATGTCGTCGGCCTGACCACCGCGCTGTACGAGATGGGCTGCGTCGAACTGGTACTCAGCGACACCATCGGCGTCGGCACCGCCAAAGCGGCGCGTGAGATGGTCGAGGCCTGCGCAAAGGAAGTGCCGATTTCACAGCTCGCCGTGCACTACCACGACACCTACGGCCAGGCGCTGGCCAATGTCTATGCCTCGCTGGAAGCGGGCGTGCGTGTTGTCGATGCCTCGGTGGCGGGGCTGGGCGGTTGCCCCTACGCGAAAGGCGCCTCCGGCAACGTCGCCAGCGAAGATCTCATCTATCAGCTGGAAGGGATGGGGCTGCGCACCGGTGTCGATCTCGATGCGCTGTGCGATGTGTCGCTGTGGATCAGCGAGCAGCTGGGGCGTGATACGGGTGGGCGGCTGGCGCGAGTTAAGGCATCAAAAAGCTGCTGAGAAAATAGTGAGCTTTCGTTGGAGAGAACGATCTCTCTCGTTTACTACCCCACCAATTCGCGCAACTCATCCGCCGTCAGGATCAAGCCGGGATAGCTCTCGCGCAGAGCCAGAATATCCGCGTCACCTGTCACCAGCGCTTCGGCCTTGCCCGTGTGGGCAATTACCAGAAACACCTGATCCTGCTCGTCGCGACAGACGGGCAGGTCGGGCCAGGGAGTTGGCAGATCCACGACGTCGGCATACGGAAGAAAGTCGGCCAGCAGCGCCTGCTGTTCCGCTGTCGTGAGCTTGAACTTGGGATAAGCCAGCACGCGCAGCAGTTCGCCAACCGTCTCCGTGCAAACCAGGGGTTGCAGTTGCTGGCGCTGCCAGGCGTGACGCATCCATGCGAGACGACCTGCGCTGAAGAGCAGTGCGGACAGGACGATGTTGGTGTCGAGGACAACTCGACGCGTCATTTATGACGCGCCCAGTTCAGGGCGTCTTCGACATCCTGTTCGGTGATGCCGAGCCGCTCCAGTTTTTCCCGAACTGCCTGGGCTTGCTGAATCCGCACCGGGGTCAGGACGATCCGGCCGTCGTCTACGGTGACCTCGAAATATTCCGCGGCTTCCACGCTCGAGACGACGGCCTTGGGTAGGGTGATCTGGTTTTTCGACGTGAGCTTGGCGAGCATGAGCGGACTCCGGAAATGCGGAAAACAAGGAAACCTTACTCTCCCTGTTTCCCTTATCCAAGCCCCGCCGTAACTCCCTACTTGTTATGCCGCTCCTCGATCAACTGCTGCACCACCGACGGATCGGCCAGC
>CAZWXW010000150.1:0-3185 GCA_964638025.1 uncultured Verrucomicrobiaceae bacterium | reverse complement strand
GGCTCGGGTCGGCGACGGCGCGGAAACTCTGCTGCTGCTCCCAGAACTGCTGGGCATCGCGTTCGATCTGCTGGGGAAGGTAGTGCTCTTGCATTGGAGGCTCGGGCTGGCGGCGTAGAGAAAGGGGCGGATTCTACCAGCTGCGCCGGGACCGGCGAAGCAGACCTCCAGCCACGAACAGCGCCGCCAGCACAATCGACGGCCACACCCCGGTGCGCGCAAACGGCGTTGTCCCCTGCATCGGCTGCACGGTGCCGGTCAGCGTGGTGCGGACGAATTGCTGCGCCTGCACGGTGACGTGACCACGGTGGTCGATCAGCGCGGTGACACCGTTGCCGGTGCCTCGAATCATCGGCCGGCCCGCTTCCAGCGCGCGCATCTGTGCCATCTGCAGGTGTTGCAGCGGGCCGATCGAGTGGCCGAACCAGGCGTCGTTGCTGATGGTGATCAGCACGTCGCTGTGCGGCAGCCATTCGGCGACCAGATCGGGGTAGACCACTTCGTAGCAGATCAGCGGGCCGAGCTTGAGGCCGGCGGCACGCAGCGGCGGCTGGTTGGGCGAGCCGGCGCTGAATGCCGACATCGGCATGTCGAGGAAGCGGATCACGCCGCGCAGCCACTGCTCCAGCGGTACGTACTCGCCGAACGGCACCAGTCGCTGTTTGTGGTAGACGCCGCTTCCTTCGCCGAGAGCGACGATGCTGTTGTGAATGGCGGTGTGATCAGGGAAGCGTTCGCGGGTTGGAATACCGGTGATCAGCGCGTGGCCGTGCTGCGCTGCCTGTGCCGCTTCGGCGTCGATGAAATCGCGCGCCTGATCGTAGAAGGCGGGAACCGCCGCTTCCGGCCAGATGACGATCTGCGCCTGCGGCCACAGTGGGGCGCTGAGCTCGCGATAGAGCGCCAGCGTCTGCTGGTAGAACTCGGCGTCCCACTTCACCTGCTGCGGCACGTTGGCCTGCACCAGCGCGACCGAGACCGGCTCGCCTTGCGGCTGCACCCAGTCGATCTGCGCCAGTCCCCAGCCAGTAGCCCACAGAGCCAGCACGGTGCCGAGCGCAATGCGCGAACGGCGCGGGGTAAACCACAGCGCGATCGCGGCGGCGCTCAAGGCCACGATCAGGCTTGCCATGAACACGCCGCCGACCGGCACCCAGCCAGCGAGCGGGCCGTTGAGGTGCGCGTAACCGGAGTAGAGCCACGGGAAGCCGGTCAGCGCCCAGCTGCGGAACCACTCCCACAACACCCAGACGCCGGCGAAACCGAGCCAGCGCCCGGTGGGCCGTTCGCGCACGAAGCGGACGTAGCTCCACGAAAACAGCGCGTGCAGCAGCGCGAGGCCAAGGCAGTAGCCGAGCGTCAGTGCCAGTGCCAGCGGCACCGGCGCGTAGCCGTAGTCATGAATCGAGACATAGACCCACGACGCGCCGGAGAGCCAGAAGCCGGCGCCGAACCACCAGCCGCGCGCGAAGGCCTGCAGCGGCGAAAGTTTGTCGAGCAGCAGCGCCAGCAGTGCCAGCGCGAAGATGCCGGCCGGGGCGATATCGAAGGGGGCGAGCGACAGCGTGACCAGCGGGCCGGCGACCAGTGCCAGCAGGTGGCTGGGCCAGCCGGGGGCGAACAGTTTTTGCAGCAAGCGACCGGCTCCTGTTTGTTTTATCCCCTCTCCCTTCAGGGAGAGGGGAGACTGGTTTCGAGGGGAGATATCGGCATCGGGCCTACTCGGCCACCGCCTCCACCACCGGGCTCATCCGCAGCAGATGGATCTGGCGGTTGTCGGCGGTCAGCACGCGGAACTGGTAGTCGCCGATGGTGGCGATTTCGCCACGGTGCGGCAGGTAGCCGAACTGCTGCAGCACGATGCCGCCGATGGTGTCGAACTCCTCGTCGCTGAAGGTGGTGTTGAACTCCTCGTTGAACGCCTCGATCGGTGTCAGTGCCTTCACCAGGTAGTCGGTCGGCGAGATCTGCTTGATGAAGGTGTCCTCCTCGACATCGTATTCATCCTCGATGTCGCCGACGATCTCCTCCAGCACATCCTCGATGGTCACCAGCCCGGCGACACCGCCGTACTCGTCGATGACGATCGCCATGTGGTTGCGGTTCTCGCGGAATTCGCGCAACAGCACGTTGAGGCGCTTGCTCTCCGGCACGAACACCGCCGGGCGCAGCCGCTGGCGGATGTCGAGCGTCCCGCCATCGCGTTTCAGCAGCTTGGGCAGCAGGTCCTTGGCCAGCAGGATGCCGAGCACCTCGTCGACGTTTTCGCCGACCACCGGGTAGCGCGAGTGGCCGGTCTCGATGATCTTCGGCAGCAGCTTGTCGAGCGGCTGGTCGGCCTTCAGCACATCCATCTGCGCGCGCGGCACCATGATTTCGCGCACCTGCATGTCGCCGACATGCAGCGCCCCCTCCATGATGTTGAGGGCGTCGCCGTCGATCAGTTGATTCTCCTTGGCCTCGACCAGCAGCTGGTGCAGGTCGTCGCGGTTGCGCGGGTCGCCGGAAAATACATGAGCCAGTCGTGCCAGCCAGGAACGCTCCTCATGCTCCTCGCTCTGTCGCTCTTCAGCCATGGCTTTGGGTTCTTTCCTCCGGGGGCGGGCGGCATTGGCCGCGGTCAATAGGGGTCGGGATAACCGAGACCAGCAAGAATCGTGCGCTCCAGCGCCTCCATCTCGTCGGCCTCGGTGTCGTCGATATGGTCGTGGCCGAGCAGGTGCAGCGTGCCGTGCACCAGCATGTGCGCCCAGTGCGCGGCCAGCGGCTTGTGCTGTTCGCCGGCCTCGCGGGCGACCACTTCGGCGCAGACGACGATATCGCCGAGATGTGGCAAATCAAGCTCTTCGGGCAGGTCGGCCGGAAACGACAGCACGTTGGTGGCGTAGTCGCCGCCGCGATAGTGGCGATTCAGTTCGGTGATTTCGGTGGCGTCGACGATGCGCAGGCTCAGTTCGGCCTCGCTGCAGCGACCGCTCAGCGCGGCGCTGACCCAGCGTTCAAGCAGCGCCGGCTCGGGAACATCGGCGGCGCCGCTGACGTCGTCGATGTCGAGCGTCAGGTTCATTTGCGGCGCTGCTCGAAGCTGCTGTCGCTGCTGTTTTTGACCGGGGCGTCGCTGGCGGGCGGCTCGAAGCGGTCGTAGGCCTCGACGATCGCCTGCACCAGCGGATGGCGCACGACGT
>CAZWXW010000149.1:0-3199 GCA_964638025.1 uncultured Verrucomicrobiaceae bacterium | reverse complement strand
ATCAGCGGCAGCTACAAGATCGGCCGTCCGCGCCAGCTCTACACCGGTGCCACCCAGCGCGATTTCGTGCCGGTAGACAAGCGCAGCTGATAGAACTCGCTGCAACAAAAAATGCCGCTCTTTGAGCGGCATTTTTCTTTGGCTCTGTTTTTCGCAGTGAATCAGCGCATCAACGCAATCAGCGCGATCACCAGAGCGAATACTGCGACACCCCCGCTAACCAGCGTCAGCAGATACAGCTGGCGCAATCGCCGCTTCGCCTCCAGCGCTCCCTGCTCCAGCGCATCGATGGTGGTACCGAGCTGCTCGGCCAGCTCGCGGATCAACGTGCCGTTGGCGGTAACCGCCTCCTGCAACTCGGCAATCTGCTGCTGCGCCAGTGCAATACTGGCTTCACCGTCGCTTTTGCGTTTGGTGAAGACCGGCAGCGCCGCCGACACGATCGCGGTGACATGCGGCGCCACCGCCTTCGCTATCGCCAACCATCCCGACATGGCCCACTCCTCCCCGTCGTTGTGCCGATCACCGTGCCAGTCGCTGGGCGCAGGCGCGCACCGCGGCGGCGACGAGCGGCGGCCCTGCGTAAATGAAACCGGTATAGATCTGCACCAGCCTGGCACCGGCCGCCAGCTTCTCGGCGGCATCGGCAGCGCTCATGATGCCACCGACGCCGATGATCGGCAGTTTGCCGTCGAGCTCGCGTGCCAGCGTGCGGATCACCGCCGTCGATTTCTGTGTCAGCGGCGCCCCGCTCAAACCGCCCGCCTCGCCGCCATGCGGCAGCTGTGCGACGGCATCGCGTGCGATCGTCGTGTTGGTGGCGATGACGGCATCGATCTCGAATTCGCGCAGTGCTGCGGCCACCTGATGGATATCGTCGTCAGCCAGATCGGGGGCGATCTTCACCGCCAGCGGCACGCGCCGATCGTGGCGAGCCGTTAGCAGCTGCTGCTCGCTCTTGAGCCGATCCAGCAGTTGCCGCAATGGCTCGCCGAATTGCAGGTCGCGCAGCCCCGGCGTATTCGGCGACGACAGATTGACCGCGATGTAACTGGCGTGCAGCCACGCCTTGCGCATGCCGATCAGGTAATCGTTGACCGCATCGGACGCCGGCGTCTCCTTGTTCTTGCCAATGTTGATGCCGAGCACACCGCGATAGCGGCTGGCGCGCACGCGCTCGACCAGATAGTCGATGCCGCGATTGTTGAAGCCCATGCGGTTGATGATGGCGCGCGCCTCCGGCAGTCGAAACAGGCGCGGCTGCGGATTGCCCGGCTGCGGCTTCGGCGTGACGGTGCCGATCTCGACAAAGCCGAACCCGAGCGCCGCCAGCGCATCGATGTAGTCGCCGTTCTTGTCGAGACCGGCAGCAAGCCCGACCGGATTCGGGAAATCGATGCCCATGACCCGCACCGGTGCCGCCGGCAGATCGCCGCGCAGCAGAGCGGCGGCACCGAGGCGCTCGGCCCAGCGCAGTCCATCGAGTGCGACATGGTGGGAGGTTTCAGGCGAAAGCTTGAACAACAGCGGGCGCAGCAGCGAATACATGGCGTTCTCTAGGGCCGGAAAAAGCAGCCGCAAGGATAAAGAAGCCGGCTGCCGGCCACCAGCTCACCGCGTGCGAACGGCGAGCGACTCGACCCCAAGCAGCTTGCCATGCTCGTCGAAATTGATGCGAAAGCGACCGGCGATACCGCTGTGGGTGATGAAGCGCTGCAGCGCGCTGGCCGGGAACTGCACCCGGCGACCATCGGCAGCCGTTGCGACAACCACGGCATTCGGCACGCGATAGCGCTTGGCGAATTCGTCGGCGGTGATCAGCAGTTCGATATCGACAGCGGGCATGGTTCGGTCAATCGACGCATTCAAGCTAAAACGAATGTGCCGATGGTAGCCGATCACGGCTCATCGAGATGGCTGCTCTGCGCCAGATCGAGCAGCTCGCGAATCGCCACTGAATAGACAGCGAACTCGCGCGTGTCGGTGCCCTGCATCTCCATCATCAGCGAACGCCAGCGCTGCACCAGCACCTGATGGCGCTCACTCCAGCGCACTATGCACGCATCGACATCGCCCTTCTCACACAGATGGCGCATCGCACCGGCGGTGAGCCGGCGCAACTGCCATTCGAGATCGTCGCGGAACGATTCACGCGCCAGCGCCTGCCAGTGGTTGTCGACCTTCAGATCGGTGATCTGGCGAATGAACAGATCGAGATCGAGCTGCAGCATCAGCGCGACATGCACCTCGGCCACCTTGCGCACCGGCGCGCCGAGCTCCGCCGCCGCGTCGATGATGCCGATCGCCGGATAGAGCACTTCGGCGGCGGCGACGTAATCGACGATATCCTGCGGCACGCCGGACTCGAGCAGATGCTGCCGCCGCGCCGTGTAGTCCTCGGCAATGCGACCGCGCATGATCGACGGCAACTCGCGATAGAGCTCGGCCAGCGGCTCGCGGAAGCGCGCCACCTCGGCCATCGGATCGAGGTTCTGGCGGCGGTTGCGAATCAGCCAGCGTGTCGCGCGCCGCACCAGCCGCATCAGCACCAGCAGCATGTCGAGCTGCACATCGCCGTCGATATCCGGAACCGCCTCGATGCGCTGCCACAGTTCGCGCAGATTGAACACCTCGCGCGCGGTGACATAGGCGCGCGCCACGGTCGGCACGGTGGCACCGGTGGAGAACACCATGCGGTCGACGAACAGGATGCCCATCGTATTGACGATGTCGTTGGCAACCTGCGTGGCGATGATCTGCGGCCGCAGCCGATGCGTCTCGACGGCGGCCGGATAGCGCCGGCACAGCTCGCCCGGAAACGCCTGATGCAGCGCCGCGCCGAGCAGCGGGTCGTCAGCGACCTGCGGGTCGACCAGATCGCTCTTCAACATGCCCTTGATGTAGGAGATCAGCAGCGCCAGTTCCGGTCGCGTCAGTCCCTGTCCCGCCGCGCGCCGCTCCAGCAGCGCCTCGTCGTCCGGCAGGAACTCCAGCGCGCGATTCAGATGACCGCTCTGCTCCATGCGGTGGATCAGCCGTCGATATTCGCCGGTGCGCTCCAGTGCCTGCCGCGCGGCAAGGCTGATCGCCAGCGTCTGGCGCTCGTTGTCGCGCAGCACCAGCGCGGCCACCTCGTCGGTCATCTGCGCCAGCAGCTCGCGCCGCTGCTTCTCGGTCATGTCGCCGGCGGCGACCAGCG
>CAZWXW010000148.1:0-3340 GCA_964638025.1 uncultured Verrucomicrobiaceae bacterium | reverse complement strand
ACGACGGCGTCATGCCGCAGACCGAAGAGGCGATCCAGCACGCCCGTGCGGCCAATGTGCCGATCGTGGTTGCGATCACCAAGATCGACAAACACTCGGCTGATCTGGACCGGGTCAAGAACGAGCTGGTGGCGAAAGGGGTCATCCCGGAAGCCTACGGCGGCGACACCCAGTTCGTCGGTGTCTCCGCCCACACCGGTGACGGTATCGACGATCTGCTCGACGCCGTGCTGCTGCAGGCTGAAGTGCTTGAGCTGAAAGCACCGACCGATGTGCCGGGCCACGGTATCGTGGTCGAGTCGCGTCTCGACCGGGGCCGCGGACCGATCGCCACCGTGCTGGTGCAGAGCGGTACGTTGCGCCAGGGCGATATCGTCATCGCCGGCCTGCAATATGGCCGCGTGCGCGCCATGCTCGACGAGAACAACAAGGCTGTCGGCGTCGCCGGCCCGTCGATCCCGGTCGAGATTCTCGGCCTCGATGGCACGCCGGAAGCGGGCGACCAGTTCGCCGTGGTGGAGAACGAGAAGAAGGCGCGCGAAATCGCCCTGTTCCGTCAGCACCGCGATCGCGAGATCAAGCTGAAGCGTCAGCAGACCGCCAAGCTCGACAATATGTTCGCCAACATCGGCGGCGAGAAGAAGTCGCTCAACGTGGTCGTCAAGACCGACGTGCGCGGTTCGCTCGAAGCGCTGCAGGCGGCCCTGGTCGATCTCGGCAACGAGGAGGTCAATGTCAGCGTGGTCGCGGCCGGTGTCGGCGCCATCACCGAGAACGATGTCAACCTGGCACTGACCGCGCGCGCGGTGGTGTTTGGCTTCAACGTTCGCGCCGATGCGGTAGCCCGCAAGATCGCCGAGAACGAAGGGGTCGACATCCGCTACTACAGCGTCATCTACGATCTGATCGATGACGTGAAGAGCGCGCTGTCGGGCCTGCTGTCGCCGGAAAAACGCGAAGAGATCGTCGGTATCGCCGAGGTGCGCGACGTGTTCCGCTCGCCGAAGTTTGGCGCCATCGCCGGCTGTATGGTCATCGAGGGCACCATCTACCGGAACAACCCGATCCGCGTGCTGCGCGACAACGTGGTCATTTACGAAGGCGAGCTGGAGTCTCTGCGTCGCTTCAAGGATGACGTTGCCGAAGTGCGCAACGGCTTCGAGTGCGGTATTGGCGTGCGCAACTACAACGACGTCAAGGCCGGCGACAAGATCGAAGTGTTCCAGGTCAGGGAGATGGCTCGCACGCTGTAAGGCGCGCGAGATCCTGCCATGCCAAAAGAGTTCAGTCGCACGCAGCGGGTTGGCGATTTCCTGAAGCAGGAGCTCGCCAGCCTGATCCAGCGCGAAATTCGTGATCCGCGTGTTGGCATGGTCAGCGTCACCGATGTCGAGGTCAGCCGCGATCTCTCCTATGCGCGGGTCTTTGTGACGGTGCTGGGGTGCGCTTCGCTGGAAGAGGCAAAGCCGGCGATCGATGCGCTGAACCACGCCGCCGGCTTCCTGCGCTCGCAGGTGTCGAAGGTGATGAGCGCGCGCACGACGCCGAAGCTGAAGTTCCAGTTCGACACCAGTGTCAGCCGCGGCGCGCAGATGAGCCGGCTGATCGACGAGGTGGTGGCGGTCGACCGCGAGCACGCGCGTGAGCGCGGCGACGACGCTCCGGGCACTACTGATAGCGATAGCGACAAGGTCTGATGCGCAGGCGCGGTCGCAACATCGACGGCATCCTGGTGCTGGACAAGCCGCGCGGCATCACCTCGAACGGCGCGCTGCAGCGGGTCAAGCGGTTATACTCCGCCGCCAAAGCGGGCCACACCGGCAGTCTCGACCCGCTGGCGACCGGGGTGCTGCCGATCTGCCTCGGTGAAGCGACCAAGTTTTCGCAGTACCTGATCGATGCCGACAAGGCCTACCGCAGCACCTTCGTGTTCGGGGTGACGACGGCTACCGGCGATGCCGATGGCGAAGAGCTGGCGCGCTGCGATGCCAACGCGCTGACGGCGGAGGCCATCGAACGGGCCATGTCGCCATTGCGCGGTGCGATCGAGCAGATTCCGCCGATGTTTTCGGCGATCAAGCGCGATGGCCAGCCGCTCTACAAGTTGGCGCGCGCCGGTGTCGAGGTTGAGCGTGCACCGCGCAGCGTGGTGGTGCATGAGCTGGTGCTGGAGGCGTTCCGCCCCGGCCCGCAGCCCGAGGCCGATGTTTACATCCGCGCCAGCAAAGGGACTTATGTGCGCACGATCGCCGAGGATCTCGGCACGGCGCTCGGTTGCGGTGCCCATGTCGGCATGTTGCGACGGGTGGCGGCGGGGCGCTTCAGTGAGGCCGATTGCGTGACGATCGAGCAGTTGGAAGCAATGCGCGGGGATGGCGACGTCGCAACCATCGATTGGTCGACGATGGATACGCTGCTGCAGCCGCCGGAACTGGCGCTGGCGGCGCTGCCGGATCTGGTGCTGGCCGAGTCGACCAGTTTCTACCTGCGGCAGGGTCAGCCGGTACTGGTGCCGAAGGCGCCGACCGCCGGTCTGGTTCAGCTGCACTCCGCTGCCGGCGAGTTTCTCGGCATCGGCGAAATTCTGGATGACGGGCGCGTGGCGCCGCGGCGTCTGGTAGTACGGCCGCCGGCTCCTGCCGCGCCCTGTTAACCCGGCAATCATTGCCGGGCCAAATGGTGGCGCTGCGAGCTGGCGGTCGGATCAATGTTCCCCGTTGTTGGGGGCGAACCTGTCTGTAGATATGCGCGGGCAGGCTCGATTTTGTTGGCATATCTGTAAACGAGGAAACATGTCATGGCGATGTCCGCCCAAGAGAAAGCGCAAGTCATCAAGGATTACCAGCAGGCAGAAGGCGACACCGGTTCGCCGGAAGTTCAGGTTGCCCTGCTGACGATCAACATCAACAAGCTGCAGGGCCACTTTGGCGATCACAAGAAAGATCACCATTCGCGCCGCGGTCTGATCCGCATGGTCAACCAGCGTCGCAAGTTGCTCGACTACCTGAAGCGCAAGAATTTCGATCGCTACGCCAAGCTGATCGAGCGCCTCGGTCTGCGTCGCTAAGCGGGCAATGCCGTTGCGGGGAGCCGAGTGCTCCCCGCTGCATTACAGCCCATTCAAAAAAATATTTAGGGAGGAATTCATTCGTGAATCCCGTCATCAAGTCATTCCAGTGGGGCACTCATCGCATCACGCTGGAGACCGGGCGCATCGCCCGTCAGGCCACCGGTGCCGTGCTGGCGACCATGGACAACACCACCGTGCTCTGCACCGTGGTCGGCGCCAAGTCGGTCAAGCCGGGCCAGGATTTCTTTCCGCTCTCCGTGCACTACCAGG
>CAZWXW010000147.1:0-3391 GCA_964638025.1 uncultured Verrucomicrobiaceae bacterium | reverse complement strand
ACCGCCTCTATTTCGAGCCGGTGACGCTGGAGGATGTGCTCGAAATCGTCGCCAAAGAGAAACCGAAAGGGGTCATCGTGCAGTTCGGTGGCCAGACGCCGCTGAAGCTGGCGCGCGATCTCGAAGCCAACGGTGTGCCGATCATTGGCACCACGCCCGATGCCATCGACCGCGCCGAAGACCGCGAGCGCTTTCAGCAGATGGTTGAGCGTCTGCAATTGAAACAGCCGCCGAACGCCATCGTGCGTTCCACCGAAGAGGCGATTGCGGCGTCGCAGCGGATCGGCTTCCCGTTGGTGGTGCGTCCCTCCTACGTGCTCGGCGGCCGCGCGATGGAGATCGTGCACAAGGAGGAGGAGCTGCGCCGCTACATGCGCGAGGCGGTGCAGGTCTCCGAAGATTCGCCGGTGCTGCTCGACCACTTCCTGAACGCGGCGGTCGAGGTCGATCTCGATGCCGTTTGCGATGGCGAGACGGTGGTGATCGGCGCGATCATGCAGCACATCGAGGAGGCCGGCATTCACTCCGGCGACTCCGCCTGTTCGCTGCCGCCCTACTCGCTGTCGGCCGAGCTGCAGGACAAGATGCGCGAGCAGGTCAAGCGCATGGCGCTCGAACTCGGCGTGGTCGGCCTGATGAACGTGCAGCTGGCGGTGCAGGATGGCGAGATCTACGTGATCGAGGTCAACCCGCGCGCGTCGCGCACGGTGCCGTTCGTGTCGAAGTGCATCGGCGTGTCGCTGGCCAAGGTGGCCGCGCGCTGCATGGTTGGGCAGACGCTGGCGCAGCAGCAGTTCACGCGCGAGCGCATTCCGCCCTACTACTCGGTCAAGGAGGCGGTGTTCCCGTTCAGCAAGTTCCCCGGCGTCGACCCCATTCTCGGCCCGGAGATGAAGTCGACCGGCGAGGTGATGGGGCTGGGCGAAACCTTCGCCGAGGCCTACGCCAAGGCGCAGGCTGGCGCCGGCGAGAAGCTGCCGCGCCGCGGCAAGGTCTTCATCAGCGTGCGCGAGCAGGACAAGCCGCAGGTGTCGCGTGTCGCCAAGGGGCTGATCGAGCTTGGTTTCTCGATCTGCGCGACGCGCGGCACGCAGCGCGTGCTGGCCGCCGATGGCATCGAGTGTCAGACCGTCAACAAGGTGACCGAGGGGCGCCCGCACATCGTCGACATGGTCAAGAACGGCGAGATCGATCTGATCGTCAACACCACCGATGGGCGCCAGGCGATCGCCGACTCGTCGACGATCCGGCGTTCGGCGCTGGCGCAGAAGGTGTTTTGCACGACGACGCTGGCCGGCGCGGAAGCGGTGGTACAGGCGTTGCAGTTCGGTGAGGAGAAGGCGGTGCGTCCACTGCAGGAAGTACACGGGAGGTTGGCGGTATGACAGTACTGGTGCCGATGACGGTGGCGGGAGAGGCTGCTCTGCGCGCTGAGCTGCAGCAACTGAAGAGTGTGGAGCGGCCGCGCATCATCGAGGCGATCGCCGAAGCGCGTGCCCACGGCGATCTGAAGGAGAACGCCGAATATCACGCGGCGCGCGAGCAGCAGGGGTTCTGCGAGGGGCGCATTCAGGAGATCGAGGGCAAGCTGGCGTCGGCGCGGGTCATCGATATCAGCAAGATTCCCTGCACCGGCAAGGTCATCTTCGGTGCCACCGTCGCCATCGTGAATTGCGATACCGAGGACAAGGTCACCTATCGCATCGTCGGCGAGGACGAGGCCGACGTGAAGCAGAACCGCATCTCGGTGACGTCGCCGATCGCGCGGGCGCTGATCGGCAAGGAGGCCGGTGACGTGGTGGTGGTGAAGACGCCGGCCGGCGATGTCGAGTACGAGATCGACGACGTTCGCCACATCTGATCATGCAGGGGCGCAGCAAGCGGCGCCCCTGCGGGTCGGTGATTACACCGGCCGCAGCAGGTTCGACAGTTTCGGGTTGGGCTTGGCGGCGGCGCGGTGGATCAGGATCACCTTGCCGATCTGCTGCACCAGATCCGCGCGGTGTTCACCGCACAGCTGCGCAGCCAATTCGCGGCGAATCGCCGGTTCCGCCACCGCCAGCTTCACCTTGATCAGCTCGTGATCGTCCAGCGCCCGCTCCAGCTCCGCATGTACCCCTTCGGAGAGCCCCTTCTCGGAGACCGTGACAACCGGCTTCAGCGCGTGGCCGATGGTGCGCATCTGCTTCTTGCGGGCTTGGTCGAGAGACATGGAAGGGTACCGGCTGGACGAAAAGGGCGCGTATTGTAGCCGGAAGTGGTTACCGCGCGCGCCGTCGTTTGGTGACGGGCGTGGCTGGAGGGTTGTGAACGGAGTGCGCGTCCCCATATCAAAGGAACTATCGCCGGCGTTTGTTGCCTGTGGGCATCGTGCCGGATAACCGGTTCTGACGGCCTTGCGATAGGCATTTCCACCAATGGCGATAGGGGCAGCTCCACATGGCTGGGTCTGCCACCTTGTAGTAGAGTTTCACGGACCTGATGGCGATCTGCCGTCGGCGACCAGAGGGTCAGGCATTTGAACGACATGGCGAAAAACCTCCTCCTGTGGCTGATCATCGCGGCGGTACTGCTGGCGGTGTTCAACAACTTCAGCATGCAGCCGAAGCCTGAGCAGCTCAGCTACTCCGAGTTCATCCAGGAGGTGCAGGCCGATCGCGTCAAGAAGGTCGAGATCGATGGCCTCATTTTCGTTGGCGAGCGCGGCGACGGCAGCGTGTTCGAGACCGTGCGCCCCATGCTTGAAGATCCGGCGTTGATTGGCGATCTGGTCAAACACAGCGTGCAGATCAAGGGTAAACGCCCCGAGCAGCAGAGCCTGTGGACCCAGCTGCTGGTCGCCAGTTTCCCGATCCTGATCATCATCGCGGTGTTCATGTTCTTCATGCGCCAGATGCAGGGCGGCGGCGCTGGCCGCGGTGGCCCGATGGCCTTTGGCAAGAGCAAGGCGCGCCTGCTCGGTGAGGATCAGATCAAGACCACGTTTGCCGATGTCGCCGGTTGCGACGAGGCGAAAGAGGATGTGCAGGAGCTGGTCGAGTTCCTGCGCGACCCGGGCCGCTTCCAGCGTCTCGGTGGCCGCATTCCGCGCGGCGTGCTGATGGTCGGCCCGCCCGGTACCGGCAAGACATTGCTGGCGAAAGCGATCGCTGGCGAAGCCAAGGTGCCGTTCTTCTCGATCTCCGGCTCCGACTTCGTCGAGATGTTCGTCGGCGTTGGTGCATCGCGCGTGCGCGACATGTTCGAGCAGGCCAAGAAGCATTCGCCCTGCATCATTTTCATCGACGAGATCGACGCGGTCGGCCGCCATCGCGGTGCCGGCCTCGGCGGTGGTCACGACGAGCGCGAGCAGACACTGAACCAGTTGCTGGTCGAGATGGATGGCTTCGCG
>CAZWXW010000146.1:0-3417 GCA_964638025.1 uncultured Verrucomicrobiaceae bacterium | reverse complement strand
CGTCGATGTACTTCACGGCTTCCTGCTGGCGGGGGTTGAGTCGGGTCACGGCGGCACGGGGGGCTGGCGAAGAGGCCGGCGATTGTACCAGCGGCGATGGCCGGCCGGTCCCGGTGGCTGGGGTTTAGCAGCGGTAACTCCGAGGCCGGCGAGAAAAGTTATTTTTTCGTCATGGCTAGAAATGCAGTAAAAAAATGTTTATAAGACTTTGAAAAATAGAAAGTCTCTCTGTAACAAACGCCGGGTGACGAGCGCTGACGGGCAGCTTCTCTCCCGGTTCGAATTTAAGAGAACGTTTGGATTCAAGAGAGTCGACAAGAAAATGACATCCTGGGTGGATCTTCGGCGCTGGACCGACCGCTGTTCGGTGCCCGAGGTTGGGGTGGATCGCATGTCCGAGACGATGCGCCTGCTGTGGGTCGGCGAACAGTCGCCGCACCTGTCGCCGCAGTACGCCGAACTCGCCCGCTCGCCGCAGCGCTGCGGTGAGCGGGCGCTCGCTTTTTCATGGTGCGACCGCTTCGACGGCGCGGTGCCGCGACTGCTGGCCGGCAGCCACGACGTGGTGCTGCTCGACTGCAGCAGCGCACCGCAGCGCGCCCGCTCGCTGCTGCGGGCGGCCCGCAGCGCCGGCTGTGACGCGCCGATCATCGCGCTGACCGACAGCGACGACGGCGCCCAGCTGCTGGTCGAAGGGGCCGCCGATCATCTGCCGCTGAATCAATTGAACACGCAACTGCTGGAGCGCTCGCTGCGCTATGTCGTCGAGCGCCGGCAGGCGCAGCGCGACCTGCAGCGGCTGGCGCGGCAGGATGCGCTGACCGGCCTGCCCAACCGGCTGCAGCTGCGCATGCAGCTGGAATCGGCGCTGAAAGAGGCGGCACAGCTCGGCGGCGGCGTGGCGCTGTTGCATATCAATCTCGACGGTTTCAAACGGGTCAACGAAGCGCTCGGTCACGATGCCGGCGACCGTCTGGTGCAGGCCTGCGCCGAGCGGCTGCTTGGCGCCGTGCGCAAGACCGATTCGGTGGCGCGCATCGGCGGCGACGAGTTCGCCATCGTGCTCGGCGATGTGCGCGAGCGCGCTGACGCCGACGCCGTGGCGCGCAAGCTGCTCGAACGGCTGGCGCCGGCCTACGCCGTCGGCGACAGCCGGCTGGTGGTGGCGGCCAGCGTCGGTGTCGCGATCTTTCCCGAGGCCGGCGACAGCGCCGAAGCGCTGCTGCGCTGTGCCGAGCTGGCGATGCGCAAGGCGAAGTCGGTGCGCGGCGGCCACTTCCATTTCTATACCGAACAGACCCGGGCCGAGGCGCACCAGCAGCTGCATCTCGAAGCCGAATTGCGGCGCGCATTGCGGCGCGGCGAATTCGAATTGTTCTACCAGCCGCGCGTGTCGATGGCGGGCGGCCGCGTCAGCGGCGTCGAGGCGCTGGTGCGCTGGCGCCATCCCAGTCGCGGTCTGCTGGCGCCGGAGGAGTTCATTCCGCTGGCCGAAGAGGCGGGGCTGATCGTGCCGCTCGGCTTCTGGGTCATGCAGCAGGCCTGCCGCGATCTGCGCACGCTGAACGGCCGCGGCTGCGAGCCGATCGACATGGCGGTCAACCTGTCGTTCCGCCAGCTGCAGGACGAGCGCTTCGTCGAGCAGGCGTCGCGCATCATCACCGACAGTGGCGTCGATCCGCGCCGGCTCGAGTTCGAGCTGACCGAGACGGCGATCCTGTTGAACGCCGAGCAGACCTATGACGCGATGAGCGCGTTGTCGCGACTCGGCGTCAGCTTCTCGCTCGACGACTTCGGCACCGGCTACTCGTCGTTCGCCCACATCCAGCGGCTGCCGATCTCGGCGCTGAAGATCGACCGCGGCTTCGTCGCCGACCTGCCGCGCGAGGGCGACGACGCCATCATCGTGCGCGCCATCATCAACCTCGCCCACTCGCTGCAGCTGCGCGTCATTGCCGAAGGGGCGGAGACGCTCGATCAGGTGCAGTTCCTGTGGCAGCACCGCTGTGACCAGCTGCAGGGTTTTTACTTCTCGAAGCCGCTGCCGTTTGCCGCGCTGCTGAATCTGCTGGAGCAGCGGGCGGTCGCGGTGGTTTGAGCCGCGGCCTGCTAGATGTCGTTTTTCTTTTGCCGAGAGAGCTCTTTCAGTCCCTTAAAGACCACGTAGAAAATTACTGCGACGCTTCCAAATATCAGTAGCTTGCCTAAGCCAATGAGGCCTGATCCCCCAATATGGAATCCTATTGCTGCGACGATAAGTGCAGAAATTCCAATTCCTAGCAATCGATAGTTGGCTCCCAAAGCAGTTCTCCGGAACATTGAGTGTCAATTCTCTTGAGCTAGATACTTCAGAAATCCGTATGTGGAGCAGGAGAATCCCTCATATCTGATCCCATCACATGAAGTCGTCGACCACATCATTCGTGGTCTGACTAAAACGCGCGTCTAATACAATCTTTCCTTTGAGTCGTCCTGGTATGCGTTGCGCTTTCTTTTCGACGTGAGGTATCAGGTCGAGGTAAGGATTTCCTCTCTTCGTTATGACAACCCGCTTCCCACGCCACGCATGCTCGGCTAGTCGTGAAAGGTGAGATCCGGCTTCAAATATGTCCATCTGGATCGTTTCTGGCATGACGTCCTCTCCGTTAAGGAGCATCTGAAAGAGCTTCGCCTCTGTCGATCGAGGTTCTTCGTCATTCTGCGCGGAGCGAAGTGCAGTCGCAGAATCCAAGAGAGTGCATACGGTGGTCATGGATTCCGCGACTGCGCGCGGAATGACGGAAGCCGGAATCAAGGCTTATTCAGAGATTCCCTAAATACGATTTAACCTAACTGCAGATTAAAATTACACCGGCATCCGATCCAGTGCCCGGTACTGCAACGCCTCACGCACATGGCGGCGCGCCACCCCCTCCTCCTCGTCCAGATCGGCCAGCGTGCGCGCCACCTTCAGCACGCGGTAGAACGCGCGCGCCGACAATCCCAGCTTCAGCACCGCCTGTTCGAGGTCGCGCCGCTCGGCTTGCGCAATGCCGCCGAGGCGGTCGAGTTCGGGGCCGGTCAACTCGCCATTCGATTTTCCCTGCCGCGCCAGCTGCCGGGCGCGGGCGGCGTCGACCTGCGCGCGCAGCTCGGCGGTCGACTGGGTCGGGCGCTCGTCGCCGGAGAGGGCGCCGGGCGGCAGCCGGTTGACCGGCACATGCAGGTCGATGCGGTCGAGCAGCGGCCCGGAGATGCGGGCGCGGTAGCGGCGGATCTGCTCGGGGGTGCAGCGGCAGGCGCGCTCGCTGTCGCCGTGGTAGCCGCACGGACAGGGGTTCATCGCTGCCACCAGCTGGAAGCGCGCCGGGTAGGTGACCTGCCGCTGCGCGCGGGCGATGACGATCTCGCCCGATTCGAGCGGTTCGCGCAGCACTT
>CAZWXW010000145.1:0-3452 GCA_964638025.1 uncultured Verrucomicrobiaceae bacterium | reverse complement strand
GCGCGACGCGCTGCTGCTGGCCACCGGAGAGCTGGTGCGGCTTGCGCGCGGCGAAAGCCTCCATGCGCACCAGCGACAGCATCTCCTTCACCCGATCGTCGATCTCGTTCTTCGGCAGGCCGTCCTGCTTCAGGCCGTAGGCGATGTTTTGCGCCACCGTCATGTGCGGGAACAGCGCATAGGACTGGAACATCATGTTGATCGGGCGGCGGTAAGGCGGCAGCCCGTTGAGTTCGAGACCGTCGAGGATGATCTTGCCGGAGGTCGGCGCCTCGAAACCGGCCAGCATCCGCAGCAGCGTCGACTTGCCACAGCCGGAGGCACCGAGCAGCGCGAAGATCTCGCCCTTGCGAATGTTGAAGGTGACATCCTTGACGGCGCTGAAGTCGTCGAAGGATTTGTTGATCTTGACGATCTGCACGTAGCTCTGAAGAGCGTCGTCGACGCCTGTGGCGGTTGCGGTCGCGGTGACCGGCGTCGCAGCGGAAGCTGACATCGGGGGCTGCCTTCCAGTAGATGATGTTGAAAACGAGCTGATTCGAAACGACAAAAGGGGCGCATCTGCGCCCCCTCTGTTTCAGCCGGGCATCTTATTTGCCCGTCTTGACCGTGGTCCAGGCACGGGTGTAGATGCGATCGACTTTCGGCGGCACCACCGCGAAGGTGAACATCTTCTTCTTGGTCTCTTCGGACGGATAGATACCCGGGTGCTCGAGGATCTCCTTCTCGATCATCGGCGTCGAGGCGGGAACGCCGTTGGCATACCAGACATAGTTGGTGATGCCGGCCATGATGTCGGGCTGCAGCAGGAAGTTGATGAAGGCGTAGGCGTTCTGCGGGTGTTTCGCATCCTTCGGAATGGCCAGCATGTCGACCCAGATGCCGGCGCCCTCTTTCGGGATCACGTATTCGACGGTGACGCCGTTCTTCGCTTCCTCGGCGCGCGCGGCGGCCTGGAAGATGTCGCCCGACCAGCCCAGCGCGACGCAGATGTCGCCGTTGGCGAGGTCATTGATGTACTTCGAGCTGTGGAAGTAGGTGACATGCGGACGCAGTTTCATCAGCAGCGCCTGCACGTCGCCCGGCACCAGCGTCTCGTTGGCCTTGAAGTCGTTGGGGTCCTTGCCGAGGTAGTTCAGCACGGTCGGGATCACCTCGGCCGCCTCGTCGAGGATCGAGACGCCGCACTTCGACAGCTTGGCCAGATTCTCCGGCTTGAAGATCAGATCCCAGCTGTCGAGCGGGGCATCCTCGCCGAGCGCGGCCTTGACCTTCTCCGGGTTGTAGCCGATGCCGGTGGTGCCCCACAGGTACGGCACGGCGAACTGGTTGCCCGGGTCGACCCGGGCGATGTTGGCCATGAATTCGGTGTCGAGGTTCTTGTAGTTGGGGATTTTGCTTCTGTCGATCGGCATGAAGACGCCGGCGTTGATCTGGCGGCCGAGGAAGTGGGCGGACGGAACCACCACGTCGTAGCCGGTGTTGCCGGCCAGCAGTTTGGCCTCGACCACGTCGTTGCTGTCGAAGACGTCGTAGACCACCTTGATGCCGGTCGCCTTGGTGAATTTGTCGAGCGTGTCCTCGGCGATGTAGTCGGACCAGTTGTAGACGTTGACCACCTTCTCCGCAGCGTGCGCGCCGATGGCGAATGCACCGATGGCGGCGGCCGCGACCACCCAAGACGTCCTGGCTTTCTTCATTGCGGGAATCCCCTGTCAGGTCTCGAAACTGTTGCGAAGTAAGGAGAGTGCCGGCGAGCTCGGGCCGCCCGGCGGGGGCCTATGCTGCGGCATTCGTTTGCGGTCAGCAAGTAGCGTTCCAGCCCTCGCGACAACCGGCGACGGCACTGGCGCCGGGCTGGACATCGAGATATGCACCAGGCCGGCTCAGCCGCGCCGGAAACGGGGCACCCACGCACCAAACCTGCGCACGACTCAGTGCTCCAGCGCCAGTGTCGGCAGCGCCTCCAGCGTCTGATCCAGACAGCGGCGTACCAGCGCGACCAGCTCGTCGATCTGTGGCCGGGTCGTGATCAGCGGCGGTGCGAACAGCAGCGTGTCGCCGGTCGCGCGCAGGACGAGACCGTTGCCGACCGCGATATCGCGGCAGGCGGCACCGACCACGCCCTTCGGCGCGAAACGCCGCTCAGTGCCCGGCTCCGGCACCAGCTCCAGCGCGCCGATGAAGCCGACACCGCGCGCCTCGCCGACCAGTGGATGGCTGACCAGCTCGCGCAGGCGCTGCTGCAGCCAGGGGCCGGTGTCGTCGCGCACCCGCTCGACCAGCTGCTCGTCGCGGATGATCTTCAGGTTGGCCAGCGCCACCGCCGCCGCGACCGGATGGCCGGAACAGGTGAAGCCGTGGGTGAACTCGCCGCAGCGCTCGATCAGCACGTCGGCGACGCGATCGCCGACCAGCACGCCGCCCATCGGGATATAGCCGGAGGTGAGCCCCTTGGCGATCGGCATCAGGTCGGGGCGAATGCCAAAGGTGGTGCTGCCGAACCATTCGCCGGTGCGGCCGAAACCGCAGATCACTTCGTCCGCGATCAGCAAAATGCCGTACTGGTCGCAGATGCGCTGAATCTCCGGCCAGTAGCTGGTAGGCGGAATAATGACACCACCCGCGCCCTGGATCGGCTCGCCTATGAATGCCGCCACACGGTCGACGCCGAGTTCGAGAATTTTCGCTTCGAGCTGACGCGCGATGCGCAAGCCGAATTCGTCGGGATCGCTGTCACCGCCTTCGCCAAACCGCCCTTCACCAAACCAATAAGGCTGATCGATATGGACGATGTCGGGAATCGGCAGACCGCCCTGCGCATGCATGCCCGCCATGCCGCCGAGGCTGGCGCCGGCAACGGTGGAGCCGTGGTAGCCATTCTTGCGACCGATGATCACGGTCTTCTGCGGCTGGTCGAGCAGCGCCCAGTAGCGCCGCACCATGCGCACGATAGTGTCGTTGCTCTCGGAGCCGGAGCCGGTGAAAAAGACACGATTGATATGCGGCGGCGCAATTTTCGCCAGCTCGTCGGCAAGCTGGATCGCCGGCGGCGTCGTGCACTGGAAAAAGCTGTTGTAGTAGGGCAGCTCCACCATCTGCTTGTACGCCGCTTCGGCCAGCGCCTTGCGACCGTAGCCGATGTTGACGCACCAGAGCCCGGAGAAGCCGTCGAGCAGGCGATGTCCGTCGTTGTCCCACAAATAGATGCCATCGGCGCGACTGATGATGCGGGTGCCGCGTCGGCTCAGCTCACCGTTGTCGGTGAACGGATGCAGATGGTGCTGGCGGTCGATCTGTTGTAGCGCTGCCGTTTCGAGATGGTCGCTCATCACTTCGTACTCTCTCGGCGGCGCTGACTATCGCGTCGCTACCTGTTCAACAACCTCTGAAAAACGCATGTCTCCCCTCTCCCTTCAGGGAGAGGGGCGGGGGAGAGGGCCGATTCATGC
>CAZWXW010000144.1:0-3667 GCA_964638025.1 uncultured Verrucomicrobiaceae bacterium | reverse complement strand
GCGGTTCCGAGGTCGATGGAGAGATCGCTGGAGAAGATCCCTCTGATCCGTTTCAACATGAGTTGTCAGCACCTGTCTGGGGTCGGGGCGCTCCGCGCCGGCAGTGGCGGCGGATGCACGGGTCTGTCTACAAGTCGCGGGTCAACAGTGTAGAAGCTCGCGCGGCCCGGTGCGGCGCAGCGACCGAAAGTCGGTCTGGCGCCCGCTGGAAACGCGCCACTCTAGCAACGGCGGGGTTTAAGGGCAAGGCGCGGATATGGTAACGTTGCGGCCCGTTGCAGCACTGCAACCTGCTGTTTTTCCGCGATTTGCATCGTTCACGTTTTGCCGTCCGCGCGCGCCCGGAACACCCTCGCACGCAGGTCGCGAACGAATGCAACGCCGTTCACAAATCCGACATCGATTCGCCGTTCCCGGTCGCCACCCCCAGCCCGCCGACGGCAGCGAGATCTCCACGAGCCCCCGGTGACGCCCCGATGACCATCGCCTCCTCCGATATCGAAAAGATCGCCCGCCTGGCGCGCATCCGCGTCGACGCCGATGAGGTGCCGGCCGTGGTCGAGCGCCTCAACAACATCCTGGCGATGGTCGACCGGCTGCAGGCGGTCGACACCAGCGGCGTCGAGCCGATGGCCAACCCGCTCGATGCCACCCAGCGGCTGCGCGTCGATGCCGTCACCGAGCCGGACCGGCGCGCCGCGCTGCTGGCGATCGCGCCGGCCAGCGAGGCCGGGTTGTTCCTTGTACCGAAGGTTATCGACTAGCACTCGCCCAGATTCAGGAAGCCTTTCACCGTGTCCGATACCGAACTGCATCAACTGACACTGGCCGGGCAGCTGCAGGCGCTGGCCGACAAGCGCTGCTCCAGCGAGGAGCTGGTGCTGCACTACCTCGCCCGCATCGAACGCCTCGACCAGCGCTACAACAGCTTCGTCACGCTGACCGCCGACGCCGCCATCGACGCCGCACGCGCCGCCGATGCCGCGCGCGCGCGCGGTCAAGCCGGTCCGTTAGCCGGGGTGCCGATCGCGCACAAGGATCTGTTCTGCACGAACGGCGTGCGCACGTCGTGCGGCTCGAAGATGCTCGACAACTTCGCCGCGCCGTATGACGCCTTCATCGTCGAGCGACTGAAAAACGCCGGCGCGGTAACGCTGGGCAAACTGAACATGGACGAGTTCGCGATGGGCTCGTCGAACGAATCGAGCTGGTACGGTCCGGTCAAGAATCCGTGGGATGAAAACTGCGTGCCCGGCGGCAGCTCCGGCGGTTCCGCCGCCGCCGTCGCCGCGCAACTGTGCGCCGCCGCCACCGGCTCCGACACCGGCGGCTCGATCCGCCAGCCGGCGGCGCTGTGCGGCATCACCGGCCTGAAACCGACCTACGGGCGCGTCTCGCGTTACGGCATGGTGGCGTTCGCATCGAGCCTCGATCAGGCCGGCCCGATGGCGCGCACGGCGGAAGATTGCGCGCTGCTGTTGCAAAACATGGCCGGCTTCGATCCGCGCGACTCCACCTGTCTTGATCGTCCGGTGCCGAATTACACGAATGCGTTGAATGGTTCGCTCGACGGCCTGCGCATCGGCCTGCCGAAAGAGTATTTCGGCGCCGGCTGTCATCCGCAGATCGAAGCGGCGATTCAGGCATCGATCTCGGAGCTGGAAAAACTCGGCGCGACGGTGCGCGAGATCAGCCTGCCGCACACCGAACTGGCGGTGCCCTGCTACTACGTCATCGCGCCGGCGGAAGCATCGTCGAACCTGTCGCGCTTCGACGGCGTGCGCTACGGCCACCGCTGCGACGATCCGCAGGATCTGCTCGACCTCTACACCCGCTCGCGCGCCGAAGGCTTCGGCGACGAAGTGAAGCGGCGCATTCTCGTGGGAACCTACGCACTGTCGGCCGGCTACTACGACGCCTACTACCGCAAGGCACAGCAGGTGCGCCGCCTGATCGCGCAGGATTTCAGCGCTGCGTTCAACGAAGTCGATCTGATCGCCGGTCCGACCACGCCGAATCCGGCATTCCGTTTCGGCGAAAAGAGTGCCGACCCGGTCAGCATGTATCTCGAAGACATCTACACCATCGCGGTCAACCTGGCCGGGCTGCCGGCGATCAGCCTGCCGGCCGGTTTCGCCAGCGGATTGCCGGTCGGGCTGCAACTGATCGGCAACCATTTCAGCGAGGCGCGGCTGCTGAATGCCGGCCACCGCTTCCAGCAGGCCACCGACTGGCACCGGCGCAGCGCGCCGGGCATCGCGTGAGGAGTCGATGATGCAGTGGGAAACCGTGATCGGTCTTGAGGTGCATGTGCAGCTCGCCACCCAGACCAAAATCTTCTCCGGCGCGTCGACCGCGTTCGGCGCCGAACCCAACACGCAGGCCTGCGCCATCGATGTCGCACTGCCCGGCACGCTGCCGGTATTGAACGAACAGGCACTGATCAATGCCGTGATGTTCGGCCTCGCCATCGACGCACAGATCGCCCGGCGCTCGGTGTTCGAGCGCAAAAACTACTTCTATCCGGATCTGCCGAAGGGCTACCAGACCACGCAGCTGGCCGAACCGATCGTCGGCCCCGGTGTCGTCACCGTAGAGTTGCCCGATGGCTCGACGAAGGATGTCCGCATTCACCACGCGCACCTCGAAGAGGATGCAGGGAAATCGCTCCATGAAGACTTCCACGGCATGTCCGGCATCGACCTGAACCGCGCCGGCACGCCGCTGATCGAAATCGTCAGCGAACCGGACATGCGCAGCGCACCGGAAGCGGTGGCGTTCGCGCGCAAGCTGCACGGGATAGTCACCAGCCTCGGCATCTGCGACGGTGAGATGTCGCAGGGTTCGATGCGTTTCGACGTCAACGTCTCGGTGCGACCGAAAGGCACCGACAAACTGGGCACCCGCACCGAGACCAAGAACCTGAACTCGTTCAAGTTCATCGAGGAGGCGATCCTGCTCGAAGTGGAGCGGCAGATCGAAGTGCTGGAGAGCGGCGGCACCATCGTGCAGGAGACGCGCCTGTACGACGGCGACACCAAGCGCGCGCGCAGTATGCGCTCGAAGGAAGACGCCAACGACTACCGCTACTTCCCCTGCCCCGACCTGCTGCCGGTGGTGATCGACGACGCCACCATCGAAAAAATTCGCGCGTCGATGCCGGAGTTGCCGAGCGCACGTCGTGCCCGTTTCGTTGAATCGTTCGGCCTCTCCGATTACGACGCTGGCCAGCTGACCGCCGAGCGCGCCATCGCCGACTATTTCGAAGCGCTGGCGAATCTCTGCGGCGAACCGAAACTGGCGGCCAACTGGGTCATGAGCGACCTCGCCGCCGCGCTGAACAAGCAGGACATCTCCATCGCCAGGAGTCCGGTCACGCCGCAACTGCTGGCCGGCCTGATCGCCCGTATCAAGGACAACACGCTGTCGAACAAGATCGCCAAACAGGTGTTCGAGGCGATGTGGAACGGCGAAGGCGATGCCGACACCATCATCGAGGCGCGCGGCCTGAAGCAGGTGACCGACACCGGCGCCATCGAGAAGCTGATCGACGACATCCTCGCGCAGTATCCGGAGCAGGTTGAGCAGTACCGCGCCGCCGATGAGGGCAAACGCAAGAAACTGGCCGGCTTCTTCGTCGGCCCGATCATGAAGGCGACCAAGGGGC
>CAZWXW010000143.1:0-3882 GCA_964638025.1 uncultured Verrucomicrobiaceae bacterium | reverse complement strand
TCGCCGAGGTCTTCACCGGCTCGCCGGGCAAGTACGTGTCGCTGAAGGACACGATTCGCGGCTTCAAAGGCATTCTCGCCGGCGATTACGACAACCTGCCGGAGCAGGCTTTCTACATGGTCGGCACCATCGACGAAGCGGTCGAAAAGGCCAAAACGCTGTAATTGAGCGAAGCGTCCGGCGCGCGGTAGCGGATTCGCCACCGTGCCGCCGGGATCGTCAGTAGAAGTAGTGGTACAGCAACGAGAAGCGAAGTTATGGCCATGACCATTCATTGCGACATCGTCAGCGCCGAAGAGGCGATCTTCTCGGGTCTCGCCGAGATGGTCGTCGCGCACGGCACGCTGGGCGATCTGGGTATCGTCTACGGCCACGCCCCGCTGCTGACGGCGCTGCAGCCGGGCCCGGTGCGGGTCAAACTGCAGCACGGCGAAGAGCGTATCTACTATGTCTCCGGTGGTTACCTCGAAGTGCAGCCGAACGCGGTATCGATCCTCGCCGACACCGCCGTGCGCGCCGATGACCTCGACGAAGCGTCGGCGATGGAAGCCCAGCGCGAAGCCCAGCATGCGCTGGCCAATCAGCACGGCGATGTCGACTACGGTCGCGCCGCGTCGCAACTGGCCGCCGCCGCCGCGCAGCTGCGCACCATCCAGCAGATCCGCAAGAAAGCCGGCAAGCAGTAACGGTGACGGTGTCGGCAGTACGATAGATAGGGCGGCCAATGGCCGCCCTATTTGCTTTGGTCTACCATCGACCGGCGGCGGCCAACGCGCTTGATACAGATCGTGCTGTCAGCTCGAACGCTGTTTGAAACAAAAAACGGGTTTGATAGGCAGTTCGAAGATCGGCAGCTGAAAGCTATTGAGAAGAGGAGGGATTCGTGAAGCTCGAAGTGGTCATTCTGGCGGCGGGCCAGGGCACCCGGATGCGCTCGGCGCTGCCGAAAGTGCTGCATGGCATCGCGGGCAAGCCGATGGTGCAGCATGTCATCGAAACCGCGCAGTCGCTCGGCACCGCAGCCATTCACACCGTCATCGGCCACGGCGCTGAACAGGTGCAGCGCCAACTCGCCGACCTGCCATCGCAATGGGTTCTGCAAGAGCAGCAGCTCGGTACCGGCCATGCGGTCGCACAGGCACTGCCGGGCGTCGCCGACGACAGCTGCGTGCTGGTGCTCTACGGCGATGTACCGCTGGTGCGCGCCGATACCCTCAAACAGCTGTTGCAGGCCGCAGACAACGGCGTTGCGCTGCTGACCGTCGAACTCTCCGATCCCACCGGCTACGGCCGCATTCTGCGCGATGCGCAGGGTTCGATCCGCGCCATCGTCGAGCAGAAGGATGCGACGCCGGAACAGCTCGCGGTGCGTGAAGTGAATACCGGCATCCTCGCCGCGCCCGCCGTGCTGCTGAAGCAGTGGCTGCCGCAACTGAAAGCCAACAACGCCCAGGGCGAGTACTACCTGACCGACATCATCGGCATGGCGGTGGCGCAGGGCGTAGCGGTAACGGCACAGCAGCCGCGCGCGCCGTGGGAGGTGCAGGGCGTCAACAATCGCCTGCAGCTCGCGGAACTCGAACGCTGCCACCAGCGCAATATTGCCGAGCAGCTGATGACCGACGGCGTGACGCTGGCCGATCCGGCGCGCATCGATGTGCGCGGCACCCTGCGCTGCGGTCGCGACTGTTTCATCGATATCGGTTGCGTGTTCGAAGGCGATGTGTGGCTGGGCGACAACGTCAGCATCGGACCGAACTGTGTCATCAAGCATGCAACCATTGGCGACGGCGCCGAAATCGACAGCTTCAGTGCGATCGAAGAGGCCGTGATCGGCGCCGGCGCGCATGTCGGACCGTTCGCACGGCTGCGCCCCGGCACCGAGCTGGCGGCGAAGGCGCGCGTCGGCAACTTCGTCGAGACCAAGAAGGCGAAGATCGGCCCCGGCAGCAAGGTCAACCACCTCACCTACCTCGGCGACTGCACCATTGGCACCAACGCCAATGTCGGCGCCGGCACCATCACCTGCAACTACGATGGCGTGAACAAATTCAAGACCGAAATTGGCGACGGTGCCTTCATCGGCTCCAACAGCTCGCTGGTGGCTCCGGTCAAGATTGGCGCCAACGCCACGGTCGGCGCCGGCTCTGTCATCACCGGCGATGTACCCGATGCCAACCTCGCGGTGGCGCGAGGCAAGCAGCGCAATATCGATGGCTGGCAGCGGCCGCAGAAAAAGAGCTGAAACGAACAGGTTCGGCGCTGATGGGCTGAACATGGGCCCGGCAATGGCTGCCGGGTCGTCACGCAACGAATGGCAGAGATTTCACTATGTGCGGAATTGTGGGAGCGGTGGCGCGTCGCGAAGTGTCGGCGATTCTGGTCGAAGGACTGCGGCGGCTGGAATATCGCGGCTATGACTCGGCCGGCATGGCCGTCATCGGCAACGATGGCCATATCCACACACACCGCCGCGTCGGCAAGGTGGCGATGCTGGCCGATGCACAGCGCGAACAGTCGCTGCACGGCCACACCGGCATTGCCCACACGCGCTGGGCGACACACGGCAAGCCCTCCGAAGCCAACGCCCACCCGCACTGCTCCGGTGGCCTTGCTGATGGCAGCGATCAACTGGCGCTGGTGCACAACGGCATCATCGAGAATCACGAAGAGCTGCGCTACGAACTGCGCAGCGTCGGTTACGAGTTTCACTCGCAGACCGATACCGAAACCATCGTCCACCTGTTGCATCACCTGATGAAGCGCGATGGACTCGATCTGCTCTCCGCGGTCAAAACGGCGGTAAAACAGCTGCACGGCGCCTATGGCATTGCCGTCATTCACGCCGCCGAACCGAACAAGATCATCTGCGCACGCAGCGGCAGTCCGCTGGTGCTCGGTCTTGGCATCGGCGAAAACTTCCTCGCCTCGGATCAGCTGGCACTGCGCCAGGTCACCGATCGCTTCATCTATCTGGAAGAGGGCGATATCGCCGAGGTGACGCCGGACAGCTATCGCATCTGGGATCGCGACGATATCCAGCAGCAGCGCAGTTCCGAACAGATGACCGACAGCTTCGATGTGGCGGACAAGGGGCAATTCCGCCACTACATGCTGAAGGAGATTTACGAGCAGCCGCGCGTCGTGCGCAACACGCTGCAGGGCCGCATCGGCAGCAGTCAGGTTCTCGAAGAGGCGTTCGGCACGGAGGCCAAAGCGATCTTCGACAAGGTGCGCGCGGTGCAGATCGTCGCCTGTGGCACCAGCTACCACGCCGCCACCGTCGCCAAATACTGGATCGAAGGCCTCGCGCATGTGCCGACCCGCGTCGAGGTGGCGAGCGAGTTCCGCTATCGCAAATTCGTCGTGCAGGAAGACACGCTGCTGGTGACGATTTCGCAGTCGGGTGAAACCGCGGACACGCTGGCAGCGCTGCGACTGGCGAAGACGCTGGGTTACACGTCGACACTGGCCATCTGCAACGTCGCGCAATCGTCGCTGGTGCGCGAGTCGGATCTGGCGCTGATGACGCAGGCCGGCCCCGAGATCGGTGTCGCCTCGACCAAGGCGTTCACCACGCAGCTGGCCGCGCTGTTGATCCTGACCATTGCACTCGGTCGCCGCCACGGTTTGAGCGGCGCCGAAGAGGAGGCGATCGTCGCGGCCTTGCACCAGTTGCCGGAGAAGATGCAGCAGACGCTCGAACTCGATGCAGCGATTCAGGAGATGGCGCTGGCCTTCGTCGAGAAGCACCACGCGCTGTTCCTCGGTCGCGGCATCCAGTGGCCGGTGGCAATGGAGGGCGCACTGAAGCTGAAAGAGATCTCCTACATTCACGCCGAATCCTACCCGGCCGGCGAACTGAAGCATGGCCCGCTGGCG
>CAZWXW010000142.1:0-3887 GCA_964638025.1 uncultured Verrucomicrobiaceae bacterium | reverse complement strand
AGGAGATGACCGAGATCGCCGCCATGATCAGCACCACCACCACCACCACCGCCGCGATCCGCGACACCAGCAGCAGGTTCAGTCGACTCAGGTACGAACGCACGCCGAGGCCGACCGCCAACACCAGCAGGAAGATGGTGAGGCCGGTGACCAGCGTGGTCTGGATGAACGCGAGCGCCAGCAGCACCGGCATGAAGGTGCCCGACGTGCGCAGCCCGACCAGCACGCGCAGGAAGATGACGGCGAGCGCGCCGACCGGCACCAGCAGGATCAGCTTGAACACCGACTGCTGTTCGATCGGCAGCGAGTAGATCGAGAAGTCGACCAGCGCGATGGTCTCCTTCGAGCTCTGCTGCATCGCGACGGTGCGCGACGAGACGCGGTTGCTGATGATGGCGAAGCTGACCTTGGAGTTGCTGCCGCCGGTCACTTCGAACAGCGACGGACCGCCGCGCTGCCACATGAAGAAGTTCTCCGGCACGCCGGTCTCGGCGGTGAGCGGGTTCAGCACCAGCCAGCGACTGTCGACCAGCACCTCGACCAGCTCCTGCGGCTCCAGCGCCTGGCGGTCATCTTCCAGATAAATGCCGCGCACCAGATGCACCGGCAGCTGCGCCGCCGTGAACAGGTCGAGCGCTACCGCCGCGCGCGAGGCGCCGCGGTAGTAGCCGAAGATCAGCGCGGCATCGCGGTTGTTGGGGTCGTTGAGCTGCTTCAGCAGCTGTACGGCGAAGCCGCGATCGTCGGCCGACAGCTCGTGCGCCTGCGCCACCAGACTGTCCATCGCCACCTTGACCGGCAGCTGCAGCAGCGCTTCGAAACGCGAACGATCGACATCGCCACTGACATCGCCGGGCAGGTCGCCGATCAGCTCGCCGTCGCGGCGGTAGACCGACAGCTTGTAGAACAGGTGCTGCGGGCCGGCGACATCGCGCCGCTCCCAGGTGGCGCGATCCTGGCCGCCGACCGATTCAATGCCGAAGCCGTAGCCCGACGACGAGAAGGTCTCCTCCAGCACGCGCATGTGGCGCTGCACGCGCGGCAGTGCCAGCGAGGCCTTGACCGGCACCCCCGGCTCGGCATCGAACTCGACCTTGGCCTCGATGGTCCAGACCGTGCGGTACTCCCCCGGCATCAGCGGAAAGCCGAGCTCCAGCGACTTGTAGGCGGTGAGCCCGCAGCCGAGCAGGAACAGGAAGAGGGCGATGGCGTAGACCTGCGCTTTGACCGACATGTGCAGCGTTTCCCGGCGAGCGGACCGGCGTCAGCGCCGGCCGATGTGAATCCCGATTGAACAGAGTGCTACCGATATCAGTGCGGCGCCCGAGGGCGCCGCTGCGTTATCTATTTCTTGCCGAGCACATGCTTGCGGCTGACGTCGACGATGCAGTTGTCGCGCAGGAAGTTGCGGCCGATCAGCAGCGGGTAGGCGTAGTTGCTGCGGTTGTTCAGCGTCGCCTCGATGCGGCGGCGGTGGCCGTCGACGGTCACTTCGATCATGACCACCTGGCGGCGCTGGAAATCGTCATCCTCGCCCTTGATGCGGACGTGGCGGGTCCACGGCAGCTCCAGCGTCTCCAGTGGCTTGCCGGGCGTACCGGACTTGAAGCGCACCCACGGCTTGCCGTCGCGCTCGAAGTTCTCGGCATCGACCGCATGGATCGACGAGGTGGTGGCGCCGGTGTCGATGCGCGCTTCGAGGCGCAGGTTGCCGGGCTGCACGGTGAAGAACTCGACTTCGCCGATCAGCAGCTTGCCGTCGATCTCGCCGCTGGTCGGTGTCGGTGTCGGGCAGACCGGCGGCGGCGGACAGACCGGTGCCGGCGCCGGTGGCGGCAGCACCGGGCAGGAGGGCGGCGGCGCCGGCGGCGGGCAGACCACCGGTGCCGGTATTGGCGGGCAGTTGACCGGTGCCGGGGCGGCGACTTCGGCCGGGGTGGACTGGCAGGCGGCGACGGCGGCGCTCAGCGCCAGCACGGCCACGCGAGAGATCAGGCTCACTCTTCTGTGCAAATTCACTGCTGTTGCAACCTCATTGCTCTTTGTTCGTGGTCGGGCTGTTCGCGGCCGGGGCCACCGTTGTCGAGGTCACGTCGACGGCGTCGCGCACCTCGACATAGGCCTGTTCCGAAATCTTGTGGTAGGCGCGCACGCTGTCGGCGAACGGTTTCCACGAGGCGTAGACCTTGTGCGCCATCGGATCGCTCGCGGTCAGGTCGGCCAGCACCGCGTCGGAGGCGCGCTTCAATGCCCGCAGTACATCGAGCGGCAGCGGTCGCACATCGACGCCGCGCGCGAGCAGATCCTGCAGCGCCGCATTGTTGCGCGCGGTGTACTCGTCGAGCATCTCCTGATTGGCGGCGCGGGCGGCCACCTCGACGATGGCGCGCAAATCGGCCGGCAGCGAAGCCAGCGCGCGCGCGTTGACGATCAGCTCCAGCGTCGGGCCGGGTTCGTGCCAACCGGGGTAGTAGTAGTACCGGGTGACCTGATGCAGCCCCAGCGCGATGTCGTTGTAGGGCGCCACCCACTCGGCGGCGTCGACCACGCCGGTCTGCAGCGAGGTGTAGAGCTCGCCGCCCGGGATCGTCACCGGGGTACCACCGGCGCGGGCAAAGACTTCGCCGCCGATGCCGGGGATGCGCATCTTAAGGCCTTTGAGGTCGGCGGCCGAACGGATTTCGCGGTTGAACCAGCCGGCCATCTGCACGCCGGTATTGCCCGCCGCGAGCGGCACCACGCCGTAGGGCTCGTACAGTTCGCGCCACAGCTCCATGCCGCCGCCGAAGTATAACCACGCGTTCTGCTGCTGCGCCGTCATGCCGAACGGCACCGCCGCGAAGAACGGCGCCGCCGGCATCTTGCCCTTCCAGTAATAGGCGGCGCCGTGACCCATCTCGACCGCGCCCTGGCTGACCGCGTCGAACACGCCGAATGCCGGCACCAGTTCGCCGGCGCCAAACACCTTGATCAGCAGCCGGCCGCCGCTCATCGCCGCCACTTTCTCGGCGAAGAACTCCGGCGCGCGGCCGAGACCGGGCAGGCCCTTCGGCCAGGTGGTGACCAGCTTCCAGTGGTAGACGCGCTGACTGCCGGCGGCGGCCGCTTCGCCGGCGCTGTAGTGGCGACCGCGCTCGATCACCAGCAGCCAGCCGACTGTCACCAGAGCGGCGACCAGCGCGAGGATGATCAGTGGGTAGCGGTTCTTGTGGATGGCGTTGCTCAAGTGTCCGTCCAGATTCTTATTGGTTGTACCTTGGGAGCCTCTGAAAAACGCATGTCTCCCCTCTCCCTGAAGGGAGAGGGAACTGTTTCAGAGGCTTCACGCCAACGCCTGAAGTTTGGCGTACTGCAACACCAGCCACTTGCTGCCCTCGTCGCCGAAGTTGACCTGCACGCGCGCGCTCGGCCCCTGCCCCTCGAAGTTGAGCACGACCCCCTCGCCGAACAGCTCGTGCTGCACGCGCTGGCCGAGATGAATATCGGTCTGCGGCACGGCGACACCAGCGAAGCGGCCGGCCGACAGCGGTCGCGTCACGCTGCTCTGCAGCCGCACCTCCTGCACCAGTTCGGCGGGGATTTCGCGCACGAAACGCGACACGCGATTGTAGCTTTCCTTGCCGTACAGACGGCGCGACTCGGCGTAGGTCAGGAACAGCTGGCGGCGGGCGCGGGTGATGCCGACGTAACAAAGACGGCGCTCCTCTTCGAGCCGGCCCGGCTCCTCCAGCGACATCTGGTGCGGGAACAGCCCCTCCTCCATGCCGACCATGAACACCAGCGGGAACTCCAGCCCCTTCGCGCTATGCAGCGTCATCAGCTGCACGCTGTCCTCGAACTCGGCCGCCTCGTGCTCGCCGGCGTCGAGCGCGGCGGTGTCGAGGAAG
>CAZWXW010000141.1:0-3932 GCA_964638025.1 uncultured Verrucomicrobiaceae bacterium | reverse complement strand
GCGCCGAGATGCTGGCCGAGCTGATGCGCTATCGCCACGGCATCGCGGTGGCCGGCACGCACGGCAAGACCACCACCACGACGATGATCGCGACGATCTTCGCCGAGGCCGGCCTCGATCCGACCTTCGTCATCGGCGGTCTGGTCAACAGCGCCGGCTCCAACGCGCGGCTCGGCGAGAGTCGTTACCTGATCGCGGAAGCCGACGAGAGCGATGCCTCGTTCCTGCACCTGCAGCCGCTGGTGTCGGTGGTGACCAATATCGAAGCCGACCACATGGACACCTACGGCGGCGACTTCGCCAACCTGAAGCGCACCTTCGTCGAATTCCTGCACAACCTGCCGTTCTACGGCGTATCGGTGCTCTGCACCGACGATCCGGTGGTGCGCGAACTGGTGCCGCAGCTGTCGCGCCAGGTGCTGACCTACGGCTTTGGCGACGACGCCGATTTCCGCATCAGCGACTGGGAAAAGGACGGCATGCGCAGCCGCTTCCGGGTGGCGCGCCCGGACGGTTCGACGCTCGCCGTCGAGCTGAACATTCCCGGCCGCCACAACGTGCTGAACGCGACGGCGGCGATCGCGGTGGCGACCGACGAGGGCGTCGACGCCGACGCGATGGTCGCCGGCCTGTCGCGCTACCAGGGTGTCGGTCGCCGCTTCCAGATCTACGGCGACATTCCGGTCGACGGCGGCAGCGCGACGCTGGTCGACGACTACGGCCACCACCCGACCGAAGTGGCGGCGACGATCAGCGCGGTGCGGCAGGCGTGGCCCGACCGGCGGTTGGTGATGGTCTATCAGCCGCATCGCTACACGCGCACGCGCGATCTCTACGAGGATTTCGCCGCCGTGCTGTCCGGTGTCGACACGCTGCTGCTGCTGGAGGTCTACAGCGCCGGTGAAGATCCGATTCCGGGCGCCGACAGTCGCAACCTGTGCCGCACCATTCGCGGCCGTGGCCAGATCGATCCGATCTTCGTCGAGCGGCCCGAGCAGGTGGCGGAGGCATTGAAAAGTGTCGTGCGCGCCGGCGATGTGGTGCTGACGCAAGGCGCCGGCAACATCGGCGCGCTGGCGGCCGAGTTGGCAACACAGGATTTGCGATGACGACGATGACAAACATCGGAACAGTCCGACAACAGCTGCGCAGCCGCGTTGCGGTGCTGTACGGCGGCACCGCGGCTGAGCGCGATGTATCGCTGGTCAGCGGCAAGGCGGTGTTCGACGCGCTGACGCGTGTCGGCATCGACGCCGAGCTGATCGACACCCGCGATGCGCAGTGGTGGCGCCGCGTCGACGGCCAGTTCGCGCATGCCTTCATCGTGCTGCATGGGCCGGGCGGTGAAGACGGCACCGTGCAGGGGCTGCTGCAGAGCATGGGGATCAGCTACACCGGCTCCGGCGTGCGCGCTTCGGCGCTGGCGATGGACAAGCTGCGCACGAAACAGCTGTGGCGCGGCATCGGTCTGTCGACGCCGGAGTTCGAGGTGCTGACCGCGCACAGCGATTTCGACGCCATCGCCGCGCGCTTCGGCGCGGTGATGGTGAAGCCGGCGCACGAGGGGTCGAGCATCGGCATGTCGCGCGCCAATAGCGGCGCCGAACTGCGCACGGCGTTTGCCACGGCCAATCGCTACGACGCGGTGGTGCTGGCCGAGCGTCTCGTCGTCGGCGCCGAGTTCACCGTCGCCGTGCTCGGCGGCCGCGCGCTGCCGCCGATCCGGCTCGAAACCGACAACACGTTCTACGACTACGACGCGAAATACGTTCGCAACGACACCCGCTACATCTGCCCGTGCGGTCTGCCGGACGACAAGGTGAAAGCGCTGGAGCAACTGGCGCTGGCGGCGTTCGACAGCGTCGGCTGCGACGGCTGGGGGCGCGTCGACGTGATGCAGCAGAGCGATGGCCGTTTCTTCCTGCTGGAGGTGAACACAGTGCCGGGCATGACCGACCACAGCCTGGTGCCGATGGCGGCGCGCGCGGCGGGACTCGATTTCGATGCGCTGGTTGTCGAAATTCTGCATCTCAGCCTGGGTCGCGGCTGATGGGCTGGTTTGGCGGTGGTGGGAGCAAGGGGCGGCGCGGCGCCAGCCCGAAACGCCCCGCGCGCGATGCGTCGCGCGAGCTCGACCGCCAGCAGCGCGAAGCGCAGAAACAGCGCGCCGATCGCCGCCGCGAATTCGAGCGGCAGCAGCGCGAGCAGGAGCGGGCGGCACAGCGCAGCGACAAGGCGGCGCGCGCGCGCAAAGCGGTCAAGGCGGTGAAAGCGGCCAAGCCCGCCAAAGCGGCGAAAACCGCGAAAGCGCCGCGCGGCGAGCGGCAGCCGATCGCGTGGAACCAGTGGGCCGGTCGCGCGATGCCGGTGCTGGCGCTGAGCCTGGTCGGCGCACTGGTGCTCGGCGGCTGGTGGATGCTGCACGTGGTCGGTTCGGAGCCGGTGTCGCGTGTGCTGTTCACCGGTGCGCTGAAGCATGTCGATCGCGAGGAGCTGGTGGCGCGCACGCAGCCGCTGCTGATCGGCGAGGGTTTCATGACCGCCGATCTCGAAGCGATTCGCAGCGAGCTGTTGCAGTTGCCGTGGGTCGCGGAGGTATCGGTGCGGCGGCAGTGGCCGAGCCAGCTGGTGGTGGCGGTGACCGAGCAGGAGCCGATCGCGCGCTGGGGCAGCGACGGTTTGCTCAATCGTCGCGGCCAGGTGTTCCGGCCGCAGCCGCTGGGCAATGTCGGCGCGCTGCCGGCGCTGTTCGGGCCGGATGCGGCGGCGGCCGATGTCGTCGCCCGCTACGCCGAGCTGTCGTCGCTGCTGGCCGGCGAGGGGCTGCGACTGATGAGTCTGGGTACCGACAAGCGCGGCAGCTGGCGCGCGGAGCTCGATGGTGGTGTCGAGCTGCGGCTCGGCACTGGTGAATTGCTGGACAAGCTGCGGCGCTTCGCGCGTGTCTATCGCGCCGAACTGCAGCCGCGCTTCGCCGAGGTGGCCTATGTCGATCTGCGCTACAGCAATGGCCTGGCGGTGGGCTGGCGTGCCGTGGGTGGCGTGAATACGAACAAAACAGCGGGCGCAACGACAACGATGAGTACAGCAACAAGTACGCAAGTGGCGCTCGACAACACAGAGAGATCACTGGGGGAAACACGGAATGGCTAGCGGACACGACGGGCGCATGATCGTCGGCCTCGATATCGGCACCTCGAAGGTGGTCGCCATCGTCGGCTCGATGACCGACGACGGCGAGCTGGAGATCGTCGGTATCGGCTCGCATCCCTCGCGCGGGATGAAGAAGGGCGTGGTGGTCAACATCGAGTCGACGGTGCAGTCGATTCAGCGCGCCATCGAAGAGGCCGAGCTGATGGCCGGCTGCCAGATCCACTCGGTCTACGCCGGCATCGCCGGCAGCCATATCCGCAGCCTGAACAGCCACGGCATCGTCGCGGTGCGCGATCGCGAGGTCTATCCGCTCGATCTGGAGCGCGTCATCGACGCGGCGCAGGCGGTGGCGATTCCGGCCGACCAGAAGGTGCTGCACGTGCTGCCGCAGGAATACATCCTCGACAGCCAGGAGGGCATCAAGGAGCCGCTCGGCATGTCCGGCGTGCGCCTCGAAGCAAAAGTGCATCTGGTCACCTGCGCGGTCAACGCGGCGCAGAACATCGAGAAGTGCATCCGCCGCTGCGGCCTCGAAGTCGAGGACATCATTCTCGAACAGCTGGCGTCGAGCTACTCGGTGCTGACCGACGACGAGCGCGAACTCGGCGTCTGCCTGGTCGATATCGGCGGCGGCACTACCGATATCGCCATCTTCACCGAGGGGGCGATCCGCCACACCGGTGTCATTCCGATCGCCGGCGACCAGGTCACTAACGACATCGCCATGGCGCTGCGCACGCCGACGCAGTACGCCGAAGAGATCAAGATCAAGTACGCCT
>CAZWXW010000140.1:0-3961 GCA_964638025.1 uncultured Verrucomicrobiaceae bacterium | reverse complement strand
GGGCTCATCGTGCCCGGATCGACGTTGATGTAGGGGTCGAGCTTCAGCATCGTCAGCTTCAACCCGCGCGCCTCGAGAATGGCGCCGAGAGAAGCGGAGGCGATTCCTTTGCCCAATGAAGAAACAACGCCGCCGGTGACGAATATGAACCGAGTCGCCATGTGAAGCCTTACGTATGGAGATGGAGGATTGGGGTCGCCGGATGGGAGCGCTGGCAAGCCCGCAGGATGGGCGCGCAGCTTACCAAAACCCCCCTCCCCCCTCAACGCGATGCCACCGCGCAATCAACAATGGAAGCGCGCACTCAGTCGTCGGCGCCGACCAGCGGGCGCTGCCACTGCAGTTGCCAGCCCGGCTCGCCCGCCGCCGCCGCATAGCCCTCGCAGACCCACAGATCGGCCACCGCCGCCAGCTCGCCACCGCACCAGAGCAGCGGCAGCCGCTCGCGCCACCACGGCGGCAGGCCGGCCTCCTGCAACAATTTCTTCAGGCTCTGCGAGTGGCTGCGACCGAGCGGCCGGCAGCGCTCGCCGCCACGGCGGGGGCGCAGCTCGTAGCGACAATCCGCGCGTAAACCGCTGCCAACGGTCGCCTGAGCCAGCAGCTGGCCGGCGCCTGCCAGCGGCTGCGGCCCCGGCGGCGCGAACGGTGCCACCGCCCCGGGCAGCGGCGGCGCCGGCAACACCAGCGGCAGCAGGGCATCGCGATAGCGGTGCAGCTCGACACCGGGCCAGCGCACGCAGGGCTGGCGGTCGTCCGCCGCATCGAGCAGCGCCAGCAGCTGCGCCAGCTGCACCTCGCTCGGCAGCGGCAACGGTTGCTGCTGCAGCCAGTGGCGCAACAACAGCCGACGGCGCGCCGGGCTCAGCGCCAGCAGCGCGGCAATCGACAGCGCCCCCACCGGCTCCTGCAATGACGCGTCCTGCAGATCCCGCGCCGCCAGCTGCTGCAACAGCTCGTCGGACTCGCGCGCGTGGGCAGCGAAGCGGGCCAGTTGCGCAGCGCCGGCCGGCCAGCGCTCGGCGAGGCGCGGCAGGATCTCCAGGCGCAGGAAATTGCGATCGTGATCGACGCAGCAGTTGCTGGGGTCCTCGATCCAGAGCAGCTGCTGCTGCCGCGCATAGGCCTCCAGCTCGGCGCGGCTGCAGGCCAGCAGCGGCCGCAACAGCAGACCCTGCCCCAGCGCCCGCTGCGGCGGCATGGCGCCGGCACCCCGGATACCGGTGCCGCGCAACAGCCGCAGCAGCAGCGTCTCGGCCTGGTCGTCGCGGTGGTGGGCGGTCAACAGCAGCTCGCCGCTGCCGAGATGGCGCTCGAACACGGCATAGCGGGCGCTGCGCGCCGCCGCCTCAAGCCCGGCGCCGGCGGCGGTGACGGCCACCCGCTCCTCGACAAAACCGATATCGAGCTGGATGCACAGCTCGCGGCAGTGGTCGCTCCAGCTGTCGGCGGCGGAGTGCAGGCCGTGGTGGACATGCAATGCCGTCAGCGCCGGCCAGAGGCCGGGCTGATCGCGACGCAGTTCATGCAGCAGATGCAGCAGCGCGACCGAATCGACGCCGCCACTGAGGGCGAGCCACCAGCGCGGTGCCGCGCGGTGCGGTGCGAGCAGCTCGGCGAGGACGGCAGCCGTAATCGCCATACCGCAACCTCGCTAAGGGAGAGGGGAACTCGGTGGAACGGCGATCTCGAATGAATCCTCAATCGCCGCGGGACATCAGTTTCCGTACGACATCAGCCGCTGGTAGCGCCGCTCCAGCAGCTCCGGCAGCGGAACCGCCTGCAGCTTCGCCAGCTCGGCAACCAGATGCTCGCGAATGCGCTCGGCCATCAGCTCGATATTGCGGTGGGCACCGCCGAGCGGTTCGGGAATGGTGTGATCGACGATGCCGAGATCCTGCAGCACCTTCGAGGTGACCCCCATCGCCTCGGCGGCTTCCGGCGCCTTCTCGGTGGTTTTCCAGATGATGTTGGCGCACCCCTCCGGCGAGATGACGAAGTAGGTGGCGTACTGCAGCATCGCCAGGTGGTCGCCGACGCCGATGCCGATGGCGCCGCCGGAACTGCCCTCGCCGATGACGACGCAGATGACCGGCGTATTCAATCGCGACATCACCGCCAGGTTCTGTGCGATTGCCTCCGAGATGCCGCGCTCCTCGCTGTCGATGCCGGGATAGGCACCGGGCGTGTCGATCAGCGTGATGACCGGCACCTGGAAGCGCTCCGCCAGTTGCATCAGACGCAGCGCCTTGCGATAGCCCTCCGGCTTCGGCATGCCGAAGTTGCGCTTGACCTTCTCGGTTACACCGCGCCCCTTCTCCTGCGCGATCACCATCACCGGCACGCCGTCGAGGCGGGCGAGGCCGCCGACGATCGCCCTGTCATCGGCAAAGTGCCGATCGCCGTGCAGCTCGTCGAACTCGGTGAAGATGCGTGAAATGTAATCCAGCGAATAGGGCCGCAGCGGATGGCGGGCAATCCTGACCACCTGCCACGGCGTCAGATTGGTGAAGATCTTCTCGGTGAGTTTTTTGCTCTTCTCGCGCAGCTTGGCGATCTCGTCGCCAATATTGATGTTGTTGTCCTTGCTGACCAACTGGAGCTCTTCAATCTTGGCTTCCAGTTCGGCGATCGGCTGTTCGAAATCCAGGTAGTTGGGATTCATGAATCTCTCTTCATTGTTGTCATTCGCCCTGACGGCCGCCCGGCAGCCTCGCTGCACAGTGCGCCGAACGGGTGCACAACGCCCTTCATGGCGGGGCAAAACTGGCGCGAACGATACGCGATTGTCGCCCTGCCGTCGAGGCGCGCGGCGGCTTGCAACGACCGCGTACCACCCACGTTTTCACTGCAGTTTCAGTACGTTAAATGGACCCTGTCGGCGCCGTAACGCTCTTTCAGCCGCCCCAGCAGCTCATCCGAGGGCAGCACCCGCCACGCCTCGCCGAGCTGCAGGCGAACGCGCGCGTCGCGGCGCCGGTAGTCAACCACCAGCGGACAGCTTCCCTGCAGACTGCCTTCGAGCAGCCGCCGGAATTCAACAGCAAAATCGGCACCAAAATCGCGCTCGCCAAGATTGAGTTGCAGTGCACGCGCCTGCTGGGCGCGCGCCTCCAGCAGTGTCCTCACCCCTTTCGCGCGCATTTTCAGGGCACCGGAGAAGTCGTCGAAGCTGACCACGCCGTCGATGACCAGGATCGCGTCCTTGATCAGCTTGTCCCGAAACTCGGCATAGCTGTCGGCGAACAGCGCCACCTCGATGCGGGCGCTGCGATCGTCGAGGGTGACGAAGGCCATGTTGTCGCCGCGCTTGTTCTTCATCAGCCGCAGGTTGACCACCAGGCCCGAGATGGTCTGGCTGCCGTTGTCCGCCTTCAGGTCGACGATCCGGTTCGGCACGAAGCGACGCAGCTCCTCGGCGTAATCGTCGATCGGGTGGCCGGTGACGTAGAGACCGAGCGTCTCCTTCTCGCCGTCCAGCCGCTGTTTCGTGCTCCACGGCCGCGCCTGGCGGTACTCGGCATAGACATCGCCCTCCTGCGCGCTGGTGACGACATCGCCGAACAGGTCGAGCATGCCGGCGTCGCGGCTGCTGGCCGACTGTTCAGCCGACTGCACCGCCGCCGGCAAACTCGCCATCAACACCGCGCGGTCGACATCGAGCGAATCGAAGGCGCCGGCGCGGATCAGCGCCTCCAACGCGCGCTTGTTGACCTTGCGCAGATCGACGCGGGCACAGAAGTCGAACAGGTTCCTGAACGGACCGTCCTGCTCGCGCGCGGCGATGATGCTTTCGATCGGGCCTTCGCCGAGCCCCTTGATGGCACCGAGGCCGTAGACGATCTCGCCGGCCTCGTTGACGGTGAACATATAGTCACCGCTGTTCACGTCGGGCAGATTCAGCCGCAGCTTCATCGCCCGGCACTCTTCGATGAAGATGACGATCTTGTCGGTGTTCTGC
>CAZWXW010000139.1:0-4173 GCA_964638025.1 uncultured Verrucomicrobiaceae bacterium | reverse complement strand
TGATCAGACCGAAGCTGTGGTTGCCGTGCTCGTCGGCCGGGCTGACCTGAATGAACGCGACATCGCAACCGATGACACCGCTGTCGATCATGCGACCGATCTGGCTGACGTGACACGGAATGACGCCGAGCTTGCCGGCCTTGGTCATCGAACGCAGCGCACCGATCGCACCCATGCTGTTGAGCGCGAAACTCTCCGACGATTCCGGCGTGAAGATGCCTGAAAAACTGGTGGCGACAAACGCAGAGAGACCGCCAATGTTTTTGCCCTGTGCGATCAGCGCTTCGATCAGCGTGGTCGGCTCACCACAGGCCTGACCGATGACGATGCGATCGCCACGGCGCAGGTATTTGGCGAGATCGAGTCCGGCAGCGTCGGTCGTGATGGTCATTGCTGCGCCACCCCCGCGCTCTGCTTAACCAGTGTCAGCAGCGCCTGCGCGCGCGCCAGGTGCGGGCGATCGAGCATCGCGCCCTTGTAACCGATGGTGCCGACACCCGGGTTGGCGGCGAACAGATCGACGATCTCCTGCGCCGCAGCCACCTCTTCCGCTGTCGGCGTGAACGCGGCATTGATCACATCGACCTGCGCCGGGTGAATGGCGAGCATGCCGCGATAACCCGCGCGGCGAACCATTTCGGCGCGTTTGCGCAGACCGTCGAGATCCTTGAAATCGCCCTGAATGGTTTCGATCGCCAGCACGCGCGCGGTGGCAGCGCCGAGCAGGCACAGCGTGCGCGCCAGTTCGTAGGTGTAGCCGTAGCTGCCGTCCGGGTTGCGGTTCTCGCTGGCGCCGAGATCGTCGGCCAGATCTTCCGCGCCCCAGCTCAACGCGACAACGCGCGGTGCATCTTTATAAACGCCGGTATTGAGCATCCCTTCGGCGGTTTCGGTGACCAGCACCAGCACCTTGGTCGAGCCGATTTCGATGTCGTTGGCGGCCTCAAACGCACAGAGGTAATGATCGAGCAGTTCGACATCGGCGCGACCGCGCGATTTCGGCAGCATGATGCCGCCCGGCTTGCCCGGCATGACGGCGGCGAGATCGACCAGCGTGTGCGGGCCGTCGAGCGGATTGACCCGCACCCACAGCCGGTCGAAACCACTCGACTGAGTTTTCAGGAAATCGAGAACCAGCTTGCGCGCAACCGGTTTGTTCTCCGGCGCCACCGCGTCTTCCAGATCGAAGATGACGATGTCGGCCGTGCTGCCGGTCGCCTTCGCCATTTTCTTTTCGCTGTCGCCCGGCGCGAACAGCCACGAACGTGCGTTGAAAGCTTCGTTTGCCATTTCTGTTTGTTCTCCGTTGAGTTCGCGGATTCAGGCGTTGTGCGGGCGGTGGGCTGGGTTCCCTCTCCCCAACCCTCTCCCTGAAGGGAGAGGGAGAAGATCACTACCATTGATTCAGCGTGCGGGTTGCTCCCCTCTCCCTTCAGGGAGAGGGGCCGGGGGAGAGGGCCGCCCCGCACAAGCTCCGTCGCATCAATACGACTTCGGCAGCTCCAACACTCTTTCCGCGATGAAATTCAGGATCATGTGCGGACTGACCGGTGCGGTGCGCGGAATCAGCACTTCGCGCAGGTAGCGCTCGACGTGGTACTCCTGCGCGTAACCCATGCCACCGAGGGTCAGCATCGCGGTGTGGCACGCCTCGAAACCGGCCTCGGCGGCGAGGTATTTGCCGGTGTTGGCCTCGGTGCCGCACTCCATGCCCTTGTCGAACAGCGTCGCCGCCTTCATCACCATCAGGTTGGCCGCCTCGACCTGCGCCCAGCATTTCGCCAGCGGGTGCTGGATGCCCTGATTCATGCCGATCGGGCGATCGAACACGACACGCTCGCGCGCATAGCGCGCCGCTTTCTGAATCGCGACGCGGCCGAGGCCGATCGCCTCGGCACCGAGCAGGATGCGCTCCGGATTCAACCCTTTCAGAATGATCTTGAAACCGTCGCCTTCCGCACCGATGCGATCGGCCTCGGGAATGAACAGATCCTCGATGAACAGCATGTTGGAGCCGACCGCGTGGCGGCCCATTTTCTTGATCAGCTGGTGCTCGATGTGCTCGCGATCGAGGTCGGTGAAGAACAGCGACAGGCCGTCGGTCTTGCGCTTGCACTCCTCCAGCGGCGTGGTGCGCGCCAGCAGCATCATCTTGTCGGCGACGTGGGCGTTGGTGATCCAGATCTTCTCGCCGTTGACCCGATAACCACCGTCAACTTTTTCCGCGCGCGTTTTCAGCTTGGTGGTGTCGAGGCCGACATTCGGTTCGGTCACCGCGAAACACATCTTCTGCTCACCCGACAGAATCTTCGGGATCATCCGCAGCTGCTGCTCTTCGGTGCCGAACAGCGCGATCGGTTCGAGGCTGAACACGGGGCCGTGAATTGCAGAAGCCGCCGTCATACCGCCGCCCGACTCCGATACGGCCTGCATCATGATCGCCGCTTCGGTGATGCCGAGACCGGCACCGCCGACCAGCTCCGGCATCGCGATACCGAGCCAGCCCGCTTCGGCCATGGTCTTGTGGAATTCGAACGGCCACTCGGCTTTGTGATCGACATCAAGCCAATATTCATCGGAAAACTGCGAACAGATTTTCAGGACCGCGTCCCGGATGTTTTGCTGATCGTCAGTGAGCAGAAAGTCCACGCTGATTACTCCTTCTGGCCCTGGGCCTGGCCCAGCTCGTCAAGTATTTGTTGGGTGTCGGCGCCGAGGGTCGGGGTCGGTCCGGCCACTTTGCCCGGGGTCTTCGAGAACCAGGTCGGCACACCGGGGAAACGCATCTTGCCGTACGGTGCCTCGACCTCTTCGAAGAAGCCGACGGCATTCAGGTGCGGGTTGTCGAACAGTTCGTCGGGGGTGCGCAGCGGCGCCGCCGGGATGCTCAGCTCGCGCAGCAGATCGAGCCACTCCTGCGTCGTGCGTTCGAGGAAGGTCTCGCCGAGATGGCCGTACACCGCATTGATCTGTTTCGCGCGCTTCTCCAGCGTCGAGAACTCGTCGCTGGCCCAGGCCGGTTTCACCGCATCGACGAAGGCGTTCCAGTGCTTGTCGTTGTAGACCAGCGCGGCGATGTAGCTGTCCTTGGTCTTGTAGGGACGGCGGTTCGGCGCCACCGCGCGGTGATAGTTGGCCGGCCCCAGCGGCGGATCGAACAGCGCGCCGTTGGCGTGTTCGACGAGCATGAACGACGCCATCGTCTCGAACATGCCGACCTCGACCTCCTGACCCTCGCCGCTGCGCTGGCGATGGAACAGCGCCGCCAGCGTGGCGTACAGCACGGTCAGCCCCGCCACCTTGTCGGCCATGATGGTGCCGACGAAATTGGCTTCACCTGTCAGCATCTGCTGCACCGCCGGCAGACCGCACTCGGCCTGAATGGTGTCGTCGTAGGCCGGCAGGTCGCCGTCCGGACCGCGGCGGCTGTAGCCATAGCAGTTGGTGTAGATGATCGACGGATTGATCGCCGCGACATTCGCGTAGCTGAAACCGAGCCTGTCGATCGCCTTGCCGCGCATCGAGTGGATGAAAACATCCGCCGTGGCGATCAGCTCGCGCAGCGTGGCCTTGTCCTCCTCGACCTGCAGATCGAGCACGATGCTGCGCTTGCCGCGATTGACGTTGACGAAGACACCGCTCATGCCCGGCACCGGACCGACCGAAATGAAGCGGGTGTTGTCGCCGGCCGGCGGCTCGACCTTGATCACGTCGGCCCCCAGGTCGGCCATGATCTGCGTGGAATAGGGACCCATCACCATCGCTGTCAGATCGACGACGCGAATGCCCGACAGCGGACCTGATCTGTTCACCTGAAAATCACTCCGAAATTGCACTGGCCGACAAGCCGCACTGATACAAGGCCGGCGCCCCGAACTCGCACCGGCCTGCCGAAATCCTGGTGGAATTGCTGCCCGACCGCAGCGATGTGCCTTCAACAAATTCGGGCAGCCCTGAAACTGCTGGCGTTGTGGCTGCTATGCGCGGCCGCAGCGCCTGGCGCCGATCACTTCAATTTATGCACCGCACCCGTGCCCATGTACTTCGCCAGATTGAAGTGCAGGTTGGCGGTGCTGCGCTCCATGTAGGGGTTCGGTTTCGGGCCGCTGAAACCCATCGACTTCATTCCCTGTTGCACGGCCGCCATGTTGCCGAAATCCTGACCGAGCACGT
>CAZWXW010000138.1:0-4276 GCA_964638025.1 uncultured Verrucomicrobiaceae bacterium | reverse complement strand
CGATGCCGCACAAGGTCAACCCGATCGACTTCGAGAACTCCGAAGGCAACCTCGGGCTGGCCAATGCCGTGCTCGAACACATGGCGCGCAAGCTGCCAGTGTCGCGCTGGCAGCGCGACCTGACCGACTCCACCGTGCTGCGCAACATGGGCGTCGGTTTCGCCTACTCGCAGATCGCCTACGAGGCCGCGCTGAAAGGTCTCGGCAAGCTGGAGCTGAACCCGCAGCGGCTGGCCGACGATCTCGACAACGCCTGGGAGGTATTGGCCGAACCGATCCAGACCGTGATGCGCCGCTACGGCGTGCCGGAGCCCTACGAGAAGCTGAAAGCGCTGACCCGCGGTCAGGCGATGACCGCCGAAACACTGCGAGTGTTCATCGAGGCGCTGGAGATTCCGGCCGAGGCGAAAGCCGAACTGCTGGCGCTGACACCGGCCAGCTACATCGGCAATGCCATCGACCAAGCCCGCGCCATCTGATGCGATGACCGCTTCGCTGAGTTGGCGCGACTTCGATCCCGCTCTCTTCCTGCGCGATTACTGGCAACAGCAGCCGCTGCTGATCCAGCAGGCGTTTGTCGCGTGGGAAAACCCGCTGGCGCCGGACGAACTGGCCGGGCTGGCCTGCGAGGATGAGGTCGAGTCGCGGCTGATCGTCCAGCAGCCCAAAAGCGGCAACTTCAAACTGGAGAAAGGCCCGTTCCCGGAGAGCCGCTTCGGCAAGCTGACGAAAAGCCACTGGACGCTGCTGGTGCAGGCGGTCGACCTGTGGGTGCCGGAGGTGGCGGCGCTGATCGAGCCGTTCCGCTTCATTCCCGACTGGCGCATCGACGATGTCATGGTCAGCTACGCCGCCGATCAGGGTGGCGTCGGCCCCCACTTCGATCAGTACGACGTCTTCCTGATCCAGGGGTTGGGCCAGCGCCGCTGGCGCATCGGCCCGGTCTGCGATCGCAGCACGCAGCTGGTCGAGCATGCGCAACTGCGGCTGATCCCCGATTTCGAGCCGACGCAGGAGTGGTTGCTGGAGCCGGGCGACATCCTCTACGTGCCGGCGCGGCTGGCGCACTGCGGCATCGCCGAGGGCAGCGACTGCATGACCTACTCGGTCGGCTTCCGCGCGCCGTCGCAGGCCGACCTGATCGGCCACTGGTGCGATCAAGTGCTCTCCACGCTCGACGATGATGATCGTTACCGGGATGGCGCGCTCGACCCCACCGCCAACCCCGGCGAGATCGATGCCGCGGCGCTCTCCCGCCTGCAGCAGATGGTGCTGGACAGGCTGGGCGAGCGCGACGCCTTCGCGCGCTGGTTCGGCAGCTGGATCACCGAGCGCAAATACCCCGATGCCGACGTGGCACCGGAGCGTCCGATCAAGCTCGCGCACCTGTTGTGCAAGCTGCAACAGGGCGAGCTGCTGCTGACCGCGCCGAGCATCCGTTTGGCCTTCATCCACCGCGACGCCACTGTGCTACTTTTTGCCGACGGCGAGCAGCGCGCAGTGCCGCCATCATTGCAGGGCGCCATCGAGCCGCTCTGCCGCGATCGCCGCCTGGCACCGACGCCGGAGCAGCTGCAGGACGGCGGTGCCGAGTGGCTGTGTGAACTTGTAAACGAGGGAGTGTTGCAACTTGGCCACGGAGAAGATTCCGGTCGAGATTAGAGAGGCCGACTGGTCGCGCGATCAGTTGGCGCTGCGTGCCATTCGCAGCGCGGTCTTCATCGACGAACAGCAGGTGCCGGTCGAACTGGAGTGGGACGAGTTCGACGACGACTGCCGCCACTGGCTGGCGCTGGCGGGTGGCCAACCGGTCGGCACTGCACGGCTGTTGCGCAATGGCCAGATCGGCCGCATGGCGGTGCTGCGCGATCAGCGCGGTCGCGGCATCGGCTCCGCGCTGCTGCTTGCGGTCCTCGCGGCCGCCGAGAGCAGCGGCCGCCGCGAACTGTTCCTGCACGCACAGACTCACGCCCTTCCGTTCTACGAGCAATTCGGCTTCGCCGCCGCCGGTCCCGAGTTCATCGAGGCCGGCATTCCACACCGCACCATGCGTCGTGCGCTGCGCCCGCGCCGGCTCGGCGAGGATGGCGGCCGCTTTGCCGCCCACGATCGCGCCGCCGTGGCGCTCGATCTCGCGCGCCAGTGCTCGCGCCAGCTGCGGCTCTATTCCCCCGATCTCGACCACGCGCTGTTCGACAGCGAATCATTCGCTGCGGCGCTGTCTGAACTGGCGCGCAGCCACCGCCAGAGTGAAGTGCGACTGCTGATCCGCGACAGCCGCCCGCTGGTCGAGCGCGGCCACCGGCTGCTCGAACTGGCGCGCAAACTCAGTTCGTCGGTGCGCATCCGCCTTGTCGACGAGCGCGCCGACGACGCCAGCGAGAGTTATCTGGTTGCCGACCTGCGCGGCGTGCTCTGCTTCGACAATCGCGAACCGGAGAGCGGCTGGGCCGACTACAACAATCAACCCCTGGCCGAGTCGTTCCGCGACCGCTTCGATCAGTTGTGGGAGCGTGCGGACGAGTCACCCGAATTGCGAGCCTTGCATCTGTGATTGCCCATCTCCTCAAACCGCTCCTCCCGTCGCTGGTTGTCGTCGTGATGCTGTCGCTGTGCGGCGCGACATCGACGCACGCCGACAGCCAGGTGTTCGAACTGCACGGCGCCAACCCGGACGAAGTGCTGACCACTGTTCGCGACCTCTACGGCGATCAGCTGCGCGCCGACGTGATCCAGCAGCGCCTGGTCGTGGTTGGCAGTGCCAAGCAGATTGATGAAGTGCGTCAGCTCATCGCACAGCTCGACCGGGTGCCGGCAGCGCTGCGATTGACGCTGAGCGAAACGCCACCGGTCGATGAGGTGACCGGCTTCACCGTGCACACCACCGCGCGGATGCAGACCATCGACACCACCGAAGAGGCCAGTGTCGTCATCGAAAAGAGCCGCTTCGGTGAACGTGCCACGACGGCCGGCTGGGTGGTTGAAGTCGAACAGGTTCCGGTGGAGGTCGAGAGCCTGATGCTGCGTGTCGATGCGGACGGTCGCGGTGGGCTGCTGGTCTCCTACAGCTTCGTGCGCTACGAAAATGGCGAGCGGCGCGTCTATGGCAACCGCGTGCGCGGCAAGGCGGGAGACTGGCTGGCACTGCTGCCGCGCGTCGATCAGCCGGCAGCAAAGAAAGGCAGCAAGGTTTACAGCAGCGCGCAGGCCGGTCAGCGTGCGCAGCTCTATCTGAAAGTGGAAAGGCTCGACTCGGCGCGGTGACGCAAAGCGCCCCGCCTACAACATCACGCCAAGATCGGTATCGCGCTCGACGATGGGATAGCGGCGCAGGCCGCGACACGGCTCTTCAGTCGCGGCGATCAGCGCACCATCACTGAGGCGGAAGCGGTAACCGTGCAGCGGGCAGCGCACGCTGCCATTGCCATCGAAGCCGCCATCGATATCGGCCACCTCCAGCGGGTGGCCACGATGCGGGCAGAACGCCTCCAGCAGTACACACTCCCCCGCCTGCTGCACCAGCAGCAACTGGTGATGGTCGATCTGGAATCGGCGGCGGTAGCCGTCGTGAAGGTTGATGTACTTCTCGAGGGCGTAGAAGCGCATGAAAGCTCTCTATCAAAACCCCGCTGAAGCTCCACCACCCTCGCCTTCGCTCAGACCGGTTTGTTGGCCAGGAACGTCCAGGTCTCCAATACCGAGTCCGGGTTCAGTGACAGGCTGTCGATGCCCTGCTCCATCAGCCAGCGCGCGAAATCCGGATGGTCCGACGGACCCTGGCCGCAGATGCCGACATACTTGCCCTGCCGCTTGCAGGCGTCGATCGCCAGCTTCAGCAGCGCGCGCACGGCGTCATTGCGCTCGTCGAACAGGTGCGCGACCAGACCGGAGTCGCGGTCGAGGCCGAGCGTCAGCTGGGTCAGGTCGTTGGAGCCGATCGAGAAGCCATCGAAGTATTCGAGGAACTGGTCAGCCAGCAGTGCGTTGGCCGGCAGTTCGCACATCATGACGATCTTCAGGCCGTTCTCGCCGCGCGTCAGGCCGTGCTCGGCCAGCAGTTCGCTGACCTGCTTGGCCTCGCCCGGCGTGCGCACGAACGGCACCATGATCTCGACGTTGGTGAAACCCATTTCGTTGCGCACGCGCTTCAGCGCGCGACACTCGAGCGCGAAGCACTCGCGGAACGACTCGGCGATGTAGCGCGATGCGCCGCGGAAACCAAGCATCGGGTTCTCTTCGGCCGGCTCGTACATGGTGCCGCCGATCAGGTGCGCGT
>CAZWXW010000137.1:0-4288 GCA_964638025.1 uncultured Verrucomicrobiaceae bacterium | reverse complement strand
CAGAGCCTGATCGACGATCACTTCGACGTGCTGGTGCGCTTCCTCGAACGCACGCTGAGCGCCGCCGACTGGGCCGCCGATCACCTCGACGGCGTGCATGAAATCCTGCAACAGGAGACACGCGGCAGCATCGATGCGGTCAGCGTCGCCTATCGCGACAGCTTCCACAAAAGCCTGCACCCGAGCCTGTCGGCCGAGCGCCTGCAGCTGCTGGAGCGGGAGAAGAATTTCTCTTGGTTGTTCGGATTCCAGGAGCACGATTTCGATATCGGCGAATGGGTCGATTCGCGACCGCTGGAAGCCGCACTGAAGCTGCGCGAAGAACGCCGCAAGCAGGGCCGCTGATATTTCACCTGCCATGAATGCGCGCTTCGGCGCGCCGGAGAAGCTGACATGACCGTTGCACAATCACCCCTAAATTCCGCCGTGCTCGATTTCGTCGAGCAGGTCAAGAAGGAAGCCGCGCTGGCTTTCGACGTATTCCGCGACACCAACACCATCACCGCCAACGGCACCGTCGGTTTCATCGAGCGCGTGCCAGGCGAAGAGAAACTGGTGTCGGTCAACTACCCGGGGCCGTTCAATCGCGGCCGCGAACTGACCGCCACCGTGACCGGCTTCGACGGTACCGGCTACATCGGCAAGGGCCATCCGGAAGGCAAGGGCCGCTACACGAAACTGTTCCAGCAGTTCCCGGACGTGACGACGATCTCGCATGTGCATTCGCCGGCACTCGGCGCCTGGGCACAGACCCATCGCACGCTGCCGATCCGCTATGTACCGGTGCAGCGCTTCAAGCTGATTCGCGAGCTGCCGGTCTACATCGATCGCCGTCAGGCCGAGGTCGACTTCATCATCGACCGGCTGCGCGAAAACCCGCACCACACCGCCATTCTCGAAGCCAACGGCGGCTCCACCGTGTGGGGCACCAAGGGTCTGCGCGACACGGCGGAGTTCATTCTGCTGCTGGAAGAGGGCGCCAAGATTCAGCGCGAGGCCGAAGCGCTCGGCGGTTCGCGCGACTACGGCCCCGGCGTGCTGGCGCAGCAGTTCAAGATGAGCGGCCTGACCGAACAGGCACGCGAACTGGGTCTGCTGCCGCGCGAGTAAGCTGCAGCGATGCCGCAGGCAGCGCCGGCTTCGGCCGGCGCTGTCGCTCGCCTTTTTTCACTTTGGGAACATCTGAATAAGCCTTGTCTCTGCCGATTGAGACTCTTCGTCATTCCGCGCGTAGTCGCGGAATCCATCATCACTGCACCCAACCGCATGGATTCTGCGACTCCGCGCAGAATGACAGACACCGGGATCATGACTTTTTCAGAGCTTCCCTTGATTCACCACTGAATACCCACGCCCAATCAGGTCGAGATATCACCATGAACATCACCCGACTGCTGCTTGCCTCTCTCGTATTCTTCGCTGGCGTCGCCAGCGCCGCCGAACCGATTCGCATCAGCACACCGCGCGGCGCACCGATCGCTGTTATCGCCGAAAAACCGGCCGGAAAAGGCCCCTTCCCCGCCGTCGTGCTCGCCTCCGGTTCCGGCTACCACATGCGCCAGCCGGTGCTGGCGGAGACCGCTGCCGCACTGCTGGCACAGGGCATCGCCGTCTATCGCTTCGACTGGGCCTATCGCGTTGCCGGTGGCGACTTCTTCAAACAACCAAAAGATCGACTCGCCGAGATCGAGGATCTGAACACCGCGCTGGCGCTGGTGCGCAACGATCCGGATATCGACCGCAGCCGCATCGCCGTCGCCGGCAAGTCGCTGGGTTCGATCATCGCCTGGCGCGTGCTGCGCGCCGATCCCGAACTGCGCGGTGCACTATTGCTGACGCCGGTCTGCAGCCGCCCGGAAGAGCCGGAGGCCGCCGCTGCCAATTACCCCGCGGTCGCCGACGAGAAGCGGCCATTGCTCTGGCTGCTCGGCGAGGCCGATCCCGCCTGCCCCACCGCCACGCTCTATCGCTTCATTGCCGCCGCTGGCACCGGCGCCGCTGTTGCCGTCATCGGCGGCGATCACGGCTTCGAGGCGTCGCAACAAAGCGAACAGAACATCGCATTGGCGTCGCGCATCGCCGCCGATTTCGCCACCCGCCTGCTGGAACCGAACCGGCAGGCCGATACTCAATAGTTCAAGCTCAACGGAGAAAGCCTCATGTCATCGTCACCCTCCCGCGTCACCGAATACACCGCTGCACTGCTGTTCACCAAGCGATGAGCATCGCCGCCGACACCGATGCCGACACCAACACCGCGAACGCGCCCGCACTGCCGGGCGAGCCGCTGCCGTTCGTCCTGCACTTTTTCCGCCGCTTCCGCTGGTGGTATGCGCTGATCGTGGTGCTGGAGATCGGATCGTCCACCAGCGCCATCATGATTCCGTACGCGGTCGGGCAGATCGTCGGCACCGTCACCGATGTCGTCATCAACCAGTCGCTGGTGTTCACCGCCGTGGCCGCGCCGCTGCTGCTCTACATCCTGTTCAATCTCGGCGAGGTACTGTTCAGCCGCGCCGGCTCCGCCTGTCGCATCACCGTCGCGCCGCGTCTGCGCGCGCAGGTGACGCGCGAACTGTTCGCCTATCTGCAACATCACTCGCATCGATTTCTCAGCAACAACTTCGCCGGCGCGCTGGCCAGCCGCATCTCCGAGACGTCGATGGGCGTCAACATGACGATGTGGGCGCTGATCTTCGACTTCCTGCCGATCGCGGTGACGCTGATCGTTTCGGTTGTGCTGCTGTGGCAGGCCAGCCTGCTGCTGTCGCTGTTCACGCTGGTGTGGGCGCTGCTGTTTCTCGGCACCTCGTTCGGGCTGGCGCGACGCTGCCGACCACTGGCGCAGAAATCGGCCGAAGCGCGCAGCATCACCACCGGCAAGGTGGTCGACGCGGTGACCAACCTCGCCAGCGTGCGGCTGTTCGCCCGTCTCGGTTTCGAGCGCGGCTACCTCGACAACTATCTGCGCAATGAAGTGGCCGCGTCACGGCGCTGGTTCTGGTCGAACGAGAAAATTCTCTGGTTCCAGTACCTGTCGGCGCTGGTGTTGAAGGTCGGCATCCTGCTGTTCGCACTGCTGCTATGGCGCGATGGCAAGATCGGCGTAGCCGACTTCGTCATGAGCATCAGCCTGGCGCTGGCGATCATCGGCGAGGTACGCAACATCAGCCGCCGCTTCATCGATGTGTTCGAATATGTCGGCAATATCGCCAACGGCGTCCACACCATCGTGCGCGAACACGAGATTCGCGACAGCGCCGAAGCGCAACCGCTGCAGATCACGCGCGGCTGCATCGAGCTGCGCGATGTCGGCTTCGGCTACAACAGCCAGGGGCGTGTCTTCGACGGACTGAACCTGCGCATCGAGGGCGGCCAGCGCGTCGGTCTGGTCGGCTTCTCCGGCTCCGGCAAATCGACGCTGCTGAACCTGATCCTGCGGCTCTACGATCCGCAGCAGGGCAGCATCCTCATCGACGGCCAGGATATTCGCGATGTCACGCAACAGTCGTTGCACGCGCAGATCAGCCTGATTCCGCAGGACCCCGGACTGTTTCACCGCTCACTGCTGGAAAACATTCGCTACGGCCGACCGGAGGCCGATCGCGCCGAGATCGAACACGCCGCGCGCCGCGCCGACGCGCACGATTTCATCGAGCAGATGCCGAACCACTACGAATCGCTGGTCGGCGAGCGCGGCGTCAAGCTTTCCGGCGGCCAGCGTCAACGCATCTCGATCGCGCGCGTCATCATCAAGAACGCGCCGATCCTGATCATGGACGAAGCCACGTCGAGCCTCGACTCGATCACCGAGCAGGCGATCCAGAACAGCCTCGACTCGCTGATGCAGGACAAGACGGTGATCGTGGTGGCGCACCGCCTCTCCACCATCGCCCACCTCGACCGCATCCTCGTTTTCGATCGCGGTCGCATTGTCGAGGACGGCAACCACGCCGACCTGCTGGCACGCAATGGCGCCTACGCGCGGCTGTGGAATCGGCAGGTGGATGGTTTTCTGCTGGAGGAAGAGCCGGCGGATGTGCAGACGGCCTAGCAGCCTGGGTCCGTGTCGAGACGCGCCATCGGTTACCTGAGCAACGCGGCGACCGTCTCCATTTGCTCATGCTCGAATGCGGGCGCGAAGTCGCCCAGCTCCGCCGTTCGCAGTCCGACCTCCGCACTGGTTGCCAGTTGTCGCCAGTTCAATATCGCCGCGTGCACCTCGGCCAGGATGGCCAGCGCCTGATCGGTATCCAGCGCGAAATAGGCCGCGCGGGCCAGCAGCATC
>CAZWXW010000136.1:0-4347 GCA_964638025.1 uncultured Verrucomicrobiaceae bacterium | reverse complement strand
CGCTCGGCGAATTCCTGGCGCTGGCCGAATCGCTCGACCACTACGGCAATGTCACCGGCAATACCAAGGCCAATCTGTTCGCCAAGACGCTCGACCAGGCCAATGGCCAGTTCCTCGACAGCGACAAGTCGCCGTCGCGCAAGGTCGGCAAGCTCGACAACCGCGGCAGCCACTTCTACCTCGCCCTCTACTGGGCGCAGGCACTGGCGGCGCAGAACGAGGATGCTGAGCTGAAGGCACGTTTTGCCAAACTGGCGAGCGCGCTGGCAGCGCGCGAAGCCACGATCATTGATGAACTGAATGGTGCGCAGGGCAAGCCGGTCGATATTGGCGGCTACTACCACCCCAGCCGTGAGCTGACGTCGAAGGCGATGCGTCCGAGCGCCACCTTCAACGCGGCTCTCGCTGCGCTGTAAGAAGGCATCGCAACAACAAAGGCCCCGGTTCGCCGGGGCTTTTCATTTCCGAGCCGGGCGCCTGCCGATGAGCCAGCTGATCCTGTTCAACAAGCCGTTCCGGGTGATGTCGCAGTTCTCGCCGAGCGACGACAAGCAGACGCTGGCCGATTTCATCGACATCCCCGGTGTCTATCCGGCGGGTCGTCTCGACTACGACTCCGAAGGGTTGCTGCTGCTGACCGACGACGGCGCGCTGCAGCACCGTATTGCCCACCCCCGCCACAAGCAGCCGAAAACCTACTGGGTGCAGATCGAAGGCCGCGCCACCGACGAGCAGATCGAGCGGCTGCGGCGCGGTGTCGTGCTGAACGATGGCCCCACCCTGCCCGCCCGGGTGCGAGCGATCGGGGAGCCGGCGCTGTGGCCGCGCAATCCACCGATTCGCTTCCGCCAGTCGATTCCGACCGGCTGGCTCGAGATCGTCATCAGCGAGGGGCGCAACCGCCAGGTGCGGCGGATGACAGCGGCGGTCGGCCTGCCGACACTGCGCCTGGTGAGGGCGGCGATTGGCGACTGGTCGCTCGATGGGCTGCAGCCGGGAGCGTGGCGGCGGATCGAATTGCCTTCGACACCCGCCCCGTCGCGATCCGGATCATCGGGTCGGCCTCCCCGCTCTGCGCCGCGCCGATCGCAGCGCGTATAATGCGCGGCTTTCCAAACGTACAGGTCGGGCGCGGAGGCAACGGTTCGGTGAATCAGCAGGCGGGTGAATGGGTTGCGTGGTATCCGCATGTCACGGTTGCCACCGTGATCGAGCGCGACGGCCGCTTCCTGCTGGTCGAAGAGCGCAGCGACGACAGCCGCCTCGTCTACAACCAGCCGGCTGGCCATCTCGAGCAGGGCGAGAGCCTGATCGAAGCCGCCGTGCGCGAAGCGCTGGAAGAGACCGGCTGGCACGTCGAAATCGAAGGGCTGGTCAACATTGCCCTCTACACCGCCCCCAGCAACGGTGTCACCTATCACCGCACCACCTTCTTCGGCCGCGCGCTGCGACACGAGCCGGAGCGGCCGCTGGACGAAGGAATCGAACGCGCGGTCTGGCTCGGCGCCGACGAGATCACCGCCGCTGGCGACAAACTGCGCAGCCCGATGGTGGCTGAGGTCATTCGCCTGTACCAGCGTGGCCAGCGCCACCCGCTGTCGATCATCTCCGGTTGAATGCAATGAACCCGAATACCCGTGTCATCGTCGGCATGTCCGGCGGCGTCGACTCCTCGGTCGCGGCGCTGCTGCTGCTGGAGCAGGGCTACGCCGTCGAAGGCCTGTTCATGAAGAACTGGGACGAGGACGACGGCACCGAATACTGCACCGCCAAAGCCGACCTCGCCGACGCGCAGGCTGTTTGCGACCGCATCGGCATCAAGCTGCACACCGCCAACTTCGCGGCCGAATACTGGGACCGCGTGTTCGAACACTTCCTCGCCGAATACTCGGCCGGCCGCACGCCCAACCCGGACATCCTCTGCAACAAGGAGGTCAAGTTCCGGGCCTTCCTCGATTACGCCATCGTGCTCGGCGCCGACTGCATCGCCACCGGCCACTATGCGCGCGTGCGCAACGACGATGCCGGCGAGCGCGCGCAGCTGCTGAAGGGGCTCGACGCGAACAAGGATCAGAGCTACTTCCTGCACGCGGTCGGTGGCGACAAGCTGGCGCGCACGCTGTTTCCGATCGGCGAACTGCCGAAACCGCAGGTGCGCGAGATCGCCCGCCGTCATGGTCTGGTCACGCACGACAAGAAGGATTCGACCGGCATCTGCTTCATTGGCGAACGCCGCTTCAAGGATTTCCTGCAGCGCTACCTGCCGGCACAGCCGGGGCTGATCGAAACCGTCGACGGCCACCCGCTCGGCGAGCACCACGGCCTGATGTACCACACGATTGGCCAGCGCCAGGGGTTGGGCATCGGCGGCGTGCGTGGCGGTGGTGAAGAGCCCTGGTACGTGGTCGGCAAGGATCTGCAGCGCAATGTGCTGCTGGTGGCGCAGGGCACCGACCACCCGAGCCTCTATCGGCAGAGCCTGACGCTGAGCCGCGCCGATTGGGTGGCCGGTGAAGCGCCCGCCCTGCCCGTCCGCCTGCACGCCAAGACCCGCTACCGTCAGGCCGATCAGCCCTGCACATTGCGTGCACTGCCCACCGGTGGCTATCGCGTCGACTTCGACCAGCCGCAACGCGCGATCACGCCGGGTCAATCGGTGGTCTTCTACGACGGTGAGGTCTGCCTCGGCGGCGGTGTCATCGAACAGGCACTGGCACTGGATCAGGCGGCATGACGGCAATGACTCCCATACAGCAGCGCGCCCTGGCGCTGGCCGGCATCCTGCAGGCGACACAGTTGGTCGATCAGGTGGCTCGCAGCGGACAGATGGACAGCGCAGCGTTCAATGCCATCATCCACAGCCTGTTCAGCTTCGATCCCGAATCGCCGGAGGCGGTTTACGGCAGCACCGTAGGTTTGCGGCCGGGGTTGCAGTTGCTGCTCGACCTGTTGCGCGGTGCGCGCCGCCCCGATCAACAGCAGGCGGTGCGCTACGCGATGGGGGTGTTGCACCTGCAGCGAAAGCTGGCGAAGGAGCCGGAGATGCAGGCGCTGATTCGCACCCGGCTGCAGCACGTCGAGCGCAAGCTTGAGCACTTTACGCAAGATATCAATGAGATATCGGCAAGTGTTGCTGGTATCTATCAAGATACGGTCAGCCACTTCAAGTACCGCATCCAAGTCTCTGGCAGCCAACAACAATTGCAGGATTCGAACAATGCCAACCGGATTCGCGCACTGCTGCTGGCGGCGATTCGCTCGGCGGTGTTGTGGCGCCAGATCGGCGGCCGCCGCTGGCAACTGCTGCTGCAGCGCGGTGCGTTGGCACAGGCGGCGCAGCAGTTACTAAATACTTGAAGAATTACTTACAACCTATTATTTCCATTGAAAAATGACAGGTAATCCCATGGAACTCTCCGCCCTCAGCGCCGTCTCCCCGATCGACGGCCGTTATGGCAGCAAGACCCAATCGTTGCGACCGATCTTCAGCGAGTTCGGCCTGATCCGGCAGCGCGTCATCGTCGAAGTGCGCTGGCTGCAGCAGCTGGCTCGCCACACCGGCATTGCCGAAGTGAAGCCGTTCAGTGCCGAAGCCAATGCGCTGCTGGAAAGCATCGTCAGTGGCTTCTCGGAGGCCGATGCGGCGCAGGTCAAGGCGATCGAGGCGACCACCAACCACGATGTCAAAGCGGTCGAATATCTCCTCAAGGAAAAGATCAATTCATCGAAAGAACTGTCTGATATATCTGAATTTATTCACTTCGCCTGCACATCGGAAGACATCAACAACCTGTCCCATGCGCTGATGTTGCGCGACGGTCGCGAGCTGCTGCTGGCGCAGATGGATCGCATCATCGCCAAGCTGACGGAGCTGGCCCACACCCATGCCGCGGCGCCGATGCTGTCGCGTACCCACGGCCAGACCGCCAGCCCGACCACGATGGGCAAGGAGCTGGCCAATGTCGTCGCCCGCCTGCGCCGCTGCCGCGCGCAGGTCGCCGCGGTCGAGCTGCTCGGCAAGATCAACGGCGCGGTCGGCAACTACAACGCCCACCTGTCGGCCTACCCGCAGGTCGACTGGGCCGCCTTCGCCCAACAGTTCGTCGAGAGCCTCGGCCTGGCCTGGAACCCCTACACCACGCAGATCGAGCCGCACGACTACATCGCCGAGCTGTTCGACGCCATCGCCCGCTTCAATACCATCCTGATCGACCTCAACCGCGATATCTGGGGCTACATCTCGCTCGGCTACTTCAAGCAGCGCGTGGTCGCCGGCGAAGTCGGTTCGTCGACGATGCCGCACAAGGTCAACCCGATCGACTTCGAGAACTCCGAAGGCAACCTCGG
>CAZWXW010000135.1:0-4526 GCA_964638025.1 uncultured Verrucomicrobiaceae bacterium | reverse complement strand
TTTTGCCATGGTCGACGTGGGCGATGATGGCGATGTTGCGCAACTTCTCGATCACTGGAGGTACTTCCGGGGTGTTTGTCAGGGGCGCGGATTGTACACTTCGCGCCCAGCCGCAACCACCGTGGTTGGCCGCATATTTGCTGGCTCTCAGGACGGCAATGGGGTCAATCACGGCAGACAGGGAATCACCATGACAGGCTGGAAACACCGCTGGACCTTCATCCTGGCCGCCGCCGGCTCCGCCGTCGGCCTCGGCAACATCTGGAAATTCCCTTACATCACCGGCGAATACGGCGGTGGCGCGTTCGTGCTGGTCTACCTGTTCTGCATCGCCAGCATCGGCGTGCCAGTGATGATCGCCGAGGTGATGATCGGCCGCCGCGGCGGCGCCAACCCGATCGACAGCATGCGCGCGGTCGCCGTGGAGTCGGGCCGCTCGCCGTGGTGGAGCCTGCTCGGCATCGGCGGTGTCGCGGCCGGCCTGCTGATCATGATGTTCTACAGCGTGGTGGCCGGCTGGGCGCTCGAATACACCTGGCAGAGCCTCACCGGCAGCTACATCGGCCGTCCCGCCGCCGAGGTCAGCGGCCATTTCAGCGCGCTGACCGCCAACTTCACCACGCAGATGCTCTGGCACGGGCTGTTTTCGCTGCTGACCGCTGCGGTCGTCGCCGCCGGCGTCGCGCGCGGCATCGGCAAGTCTGTCGAAGTGATGATGCCGCTGCTGTTTCTGTTGCTGCTGGTGATGGTCGGCTACGCCGTGGTCGAAGGCGATTTCGCGCGCGGTGCACAATTTCTGCTGGCGCCCGATTTCAGCAAGTTGAGCCCGAAGGCGGTGCTGGTCGCGCTCGGCCACGCCTTCTTCACGCTGAGTCTCGGCATGGGCGCGATCATGGCCTACGGCGCCTACATGCCGGGCCACGCCTCGGTGGCAAAATCGGTGCTGGCGATTGCGGCGATCGACACGCTGGTCTCGATCACCGCCGGCCTGGCCATCTTCCCGCTGGTCTTCTCGCACAACCTCGAACCGGGCTCGGGGCCGGGCCTGATGTTCGTGACGCTGCCGATCGCCTTCTCGGAGATGAGCGGCGGCGCCCTGGTCGGCACCATCTTCTTCGTGCTGGTCAGCATCGCCGCGCTGACCTCGTCGATCTCGCTGATCGAACCGGGCGTCGCCTGGGCGGAAAAACACGGTTTCCGGCGCCCGCCGGTGACCTTCGCCATCGTCGCGGTCACCTGGCTCGGCGGCCTGTTCTGCATCCGCTCCAGCGCCGTGTTCGATCTGCTCGATGCGCTGACAGCGCGCTACATGCTGCCACTCGGTGGACTCGCCATCGCCCTGTTCGTCGGCTGGCAGATGAAACGCAGCATCGCGTTCAGCGAGTTCGGCATCCGCTCCAACGCGCTGCGGCTGCTCTGGTACGTGACGCTGCGCTTCCTGTCGCCGATCTGTATCCTCGCCGTCTTCGCCCACAGCCTCGGCCTGCTCTGAAACGCCCCATGACTCTGTTGAATGAACTGCGGCGCAAACCGCTGCACCTCGTCGTGCTGGTGGTGCTGGCCTGCGTCGGCGCGCTCTATCTCTACACGGTGCAACTGGAGCGGCGCTACGACGACGCCGCGCGCGCCTATCTGCAGCGTACGCTGGCCGAGGTCAGCAACTGGCAACCGCAGTCGCTGCGCCGCCATCTGGCACCGGCGACGCAACAGGCCGTCAGCGATGCGCAGCTGAATGCACTGGTCGATCGCTACAAGGCGCTCGGCCCCTACCAGCGCGTCGACGATCTGAAATTCGCGCGGCTGACGGCGGCGCTGTCGCGCTTCAGCGGCCAGACCCTGCTCGGCTACAGCGGCACCGTTCGCTTCGAGCACGGCAGCGCCCAGCTCAGCGCCATGCTGCTGGTGGAAGCGGACCAATACCATCTCTACAACTTCAACCTCAGCACCCCGGAGATGGCGGCGTCTTCGTCACCCTGATCACACCTGCTGACGGCTGCCAGCCTCGGCGCAGCTGTCGTACCATCACCCGTCGCAACATCTTCCAGCGTCTGTCCATCCAACACCTGCAAGGAATCGCCAGATGAGTCTGATCAAAGAGTTCAAAGAGTTCGCCGTCAAAGGCAATGTCGTCGATATGGCCGTCGGTATCATCGTCGGCGCCGCCTTCGGCAAGATCGTCTCGTCGATGGTGGCCGATGTGGTGATGCCGCCGATCGGCGTACTGCTCGGCGGCGTCGACTTCTCGGATCTCGCCATCACCGTGCGCGCGGCCAGCGAGGCTGGACCAGCCGTCGTCATCGCCTACGGCAAGTTCATTCAGACGGTGCTCGACTTCACCATCATCGCGTTCGTGATCTTCCTGGCGATCAAGGGCATCAACAAACTGAAGCGGCAGCAGGAAGCGGCGCCGGTGGCACCGCCGGAACCCAGCAAGGAGGAGCTGCTGCTGACCGAGATCCGCGATCTGCTGAAACAGCAGAAGAGTTAAGGAACACCTGAATTAAGAGGCTCTTCGTCATTCTGCGCGGAGCGAAGCGCAGTCGCAGAATCCATCCGGTTGCGCGCAGTGACCATGGATTCCGCGACTGCGCGCGGAATGACGGAAACCGGAATCATCGCTTATCCAGAAGCTCCCTAACCTCACGATCGGACCTGTGCGGCATCAGGCTGACTTTTCCACCGAATGACCCGCCGCGCCGACCGGCAACGGCAGCAGGTGGTGGCGGGCGAACACGAAGTAGCAGGACCACGCGCCGACGCCACACACCGCCATCACCACCAGCAGCGGCAGCGCGCTGCCGTCGTGCCACAGACTGATCGCCGTCCCCGCCAGCGTTCCCATGCCGTACTGCAGCACGCCCATCAGCGCCGCCGCGCTGCCGGCGCGCCGCCCCTGCCGCGCCAGTGCAATCGCCGCCGCGTTCGGCATCACGAAACCGAGCCCGCTCAGGAACAGGAAGAACAGCGGCAGCAGCAGCGCCAGCCCGGTATAGCCCAGCGCGGCGCCAACCATACCCGCCACCGTCGCCAGTGCCGCCACCCACAGGCCGCAGCCGAGCAGCCGCCCCATCGGCACGCGGCTGACCAGCCAGCCGTTGAGTTGCGAAGCCGCGATCAGGCCGATGGCGTTGGCGCCGAACACCCAGCTGAACTGACTCGGCGAAATGCCGTGCAGCCCGATCAGCACGAACGGCGAACCGGAGATGTAGGCGAACATGCCGGCGGCACCGAAGCCGGCGCTCAGCGTGAACAGCAGGAACTGCCGATCGCACAGCAGCTCGCCGTAAACCCGCAGCACGCTGCCGAACTGCAGCGGCGGCGTGTGACGGCGGTCGACCGTCTCCACCATGCCGAAGCGCACCGCCACCAGCAGCGCGACGCCGATCAGCGCCAGCGTGAAGAAGATCGCGCGCCAGCCGGCGACGCCGAGCAGCAGGCTGCCGAGCATCGGCGCCAGAATCGGCGCCACCCCCATCACCAGCGTCAACAGCGAAAAGGCGCGCGCGGTGGCGGCGGCATCGCAGCGGTCGCGCACGGCGGCGCGCGCGATGACGACACCGGCGCAACCGCCCAGCCCCTGCAGCAGCCGCCACGCCTGCATCTGATGGATATCGGTGGAGAAGGTGGCGCCGAACGAGGCCACCACGAACAGCACCAGCCCGACGTAGAGCGGCGGCTTGCGGCCGAAGCGGTCGCTGAGCGAGCCATAGAACATCTGGCCGGCACACAGACCCACGAGGAAGATCGCCAGCGTCAGCTGCACCTGGCCGCCGTCGGCGACGAGCTCGTCGCCGATGGTCGGCAGCGCCGGCAGGTACATGTCGATGGAGAGCGGACCGATGGCGGTCAGCGCGCCGAGCACGATCAGCCAGCCGGGCAGACCGCGCAGCGGCTGATGCAAAACAGGATTGGGAGAGGACATCAAGAAGACCTGACAGAGAAAGGCAGGTCGATTATCGCCACTGTGACCCGGTAGTGGGCAACCGGATATTTTTCACCGCCACCATCAACGCCGCTGAACGACCCGGCCTCATATCTCCCCTCTCCCTTCAGGGAGAGGGGCCGGGGGAGAGGGAGCTGCAATGCAGAAAGCTGTTCGACGATAGCTGCGCGGCCCTCTCCCTAACCCTCTCCCTTCAGGGAGAGGGAATGTGAATCGGAGAGGACTGGACGCAGCAAGATTAATGGGCGCGGGCGCCCCTACTCGTCGCCATCACCCTCATCGCCGTCATCCCCCATGCCGAGCTCCTTGATCTTGCGCGTCAGCGTGTTGCGGCCCCAGCCGAGCAGAATCGCGGCATCGCGGCGGCGGCCGTTGGTGTGCTTCAGCGCCACCTCGATCATGATCCGCTCGAACGCCGGCACCGCCACATCGAGCAGCCCCTGCTTGCCGAGCCCCAGCTCCTGGTCGGCCCAGCGCCGCAGGTTCTCCTGCCACTCGCCGCCGGCGGCCGCCACCGCTTCGCGGCTGTGCGTCAGCATCTCCGGCGGCAGGTCGTTGACGTGCACCTCGCGCCCCGACGCCA
>CAZWXW010000134.1:0-4573 GCA_964638025.1 uncultured Verrucomicrobiaceae bacterium | reverse complement strand
GCGGGGCTTCCGTCTCCGGACGCCTCACCGCTGGGCGAGGCGCGAATTATAGGGATGGCGCGCGCGCCGTCAATGCTGCTTTCTCACTATTTTTTAAATCTTTTTCCGAATTGATTCTTTTCCAAACAATACGTTCAACAGGCGATCAATTCGCTCAGAAAGCGAGCGCACCACACGACGCCCGATGTCATTGATACGCCATCCCGGCAACATCAATAGCAGAATCACCCTTGTCGAGGCCGAATTCGTAGAAGCTGTTGTAGTGAGTGACGTCGCGCTCTGGCAGCGCCGCAGATAGACTGATTCAGGTGTGATTTCGGAGGAAGGAATATCAGGGGGATGGCGTATCAACATGGGGCACCTCAACTCGACACACTCACCTCGACACAATAGACGAGTGCGTTAGATGCGCGGCCCCGCGGAAATTACGTGCGACCGCGCAGCTTCACATACACCGCGCGCGCCGGCCCCGACAGGGCGTACACCAGGAAGCCCGTCAGCAACACACTGGGCGGATCGAGCATGATGACGCCATAGCCAATCACGATCAGCAGCAACACCACGAAGGGCACACGACCACGCAGATCGACCCCTTTGAAGCTGTGATACTTCAGGCTCGATATCATCAGGAAACCGACCAGCGCCGTCAGGCAGCCTGCCAGCAACGCCATCAGTTGTGGCAGCTCCTCTCCAACCCAGCCGGCCTCGGCACAGACCCATACCATCCCCGCCACTACCGCGGCAGCGGCGGGGCTGGCGAGCCCCGAGAAGAAATTCTTGTCTGCGGTATCGATCTGCGTGTTGAAGCGCGCCAATCGCAGCGCGGCACAAGCCACATAAATGAAGGCGACGATCCAGCCAAATTTGCCCAGCTCGCCCAACGCCCAGCTGAACATCACCAGCGCCGGCGCGACACCGAACGACACCATGTCGGAGAGAGAGTCGTATTCGGCGCCGAACTTGCTCTGCGTATTGGTCAAGCGGGCAACGCGGCCGTCGAGACCGTCGAACACCATCGCAATGAAGATGGCGACCGCCGCCGTCTCGAAGCGGTTGTGCATGCCGGCGACCACCGCGTAGAAACCTGCGAACAGCGCCCCGGTCGTGAACAGGTTCGGCAGCAGGTAGATGCCACGATGACGCTCCTTGCGGCCGTCGACAGAGACCTCTTCGATGTAATCGTCGACCGGCAGCAACGACTCAATCCCGGGCTTGCCGGTATCGCCATCACCAGGCTGTTGATTCTGCTCGGTACTCATTCCAGTTATCCGTCATGCGAGGGCGCCCATCATACGAGAAACAGTGTGGAGAATTAAGGAAAGCAGATCAGGGCTGACGAGCGCTGTCCCAAAAGGCCCGCACCAGCGGGTTGTCCAGACGCTGCTCCGACACGCACAAGCCGATCCTGAACAGCGGTAGCGGTGGCTCGATATCGAGCCGGCGGATCATGTCGCGCTGTGGGCTGTTCAGCAGCACCAGCTCCGGCACCACCCCCACGCCGAGCCCCAGACCAACCATCGACACGATTGCCTCATGACCGCTGACCTGGGCATAGATGTTGGGCTTGATACCGAGATCGCGACACCAGCGGTCGACCTGCTGCCGCGCCAGCCCTCGCTCGGAGAGAATCAACGGCACCTGCCCCCACGGAATCGGCGACTGCCGCAGCAGCTCGTCGACGGCGCACGGTACCGCCGGCGCTATAAATAGAAGCGGTGACTCGGCCAGCTCCAGCGCCAGCAAGCGCTTTGGCAGTTTGTCCGGCAAGGCGGCGACGGCCAGATCCTCGTGCCCGTGGGCGAGCCGGTCGAGGCCATCCGCCTGATCCCCGGTATGCAGCTTCAGCTCGATGGCCGGGTGGCGATTGCGAAAGTTGCCGAGCAGTCCCGACAACAGGCTGTAAACCGCTGTCACCGAACAATAAAGACTGATCTCGCCGCGCAATTGCTGGAAATCCGGACGCACGCTTTCCACGAACCCCCGCCACTGCCCCAGAGTCTGACGTGCATAGCGATAGAGCGCTTCGCCGGCCGATGTCAGCCGCACACTGCGGTTATCGCGCTCCAGCAGCCTTTGCCCCAACTCCTGCTCCATGCGCTGCACGCTGCGACTAACCGCCGATGCGCTCAGATGCATTCGCTCGCCGGCCTGACCGAAATGCAGCGTTTCGGCCAGATAGGCAAACAGCTCCAGCTCCCGGGTATCCATCTACCGTCTCACCCCTTGTTGCGGCTCTATGTTGCGATATGCGCAACACTGTATGGAAAATATGTCATTTTACGCAACAACTGGATTGGCGTATTTTTGTCCACCTTTCCCAACCCACCCACAGGAGTCATCACCATGGGTCAGAACTATTTCAACAGCCTGCCATTCCGCCGGCAGATCGAGGAACTGGCCCAGTGCCGCTTCATGGGCCGCGAAGAGTTCGCCAACGGCTGCGACTACCTGAAAGGCAAGAAGGTGGTCATCGTCGGCTGCGGCGCACAGGGCCTGAACCAGGGTCTGAACATGCGCGACTCCGGCCTCGACATCGCCTACACCCTGCGCAAGGAGGCGATCGCCGCCAAGCGTCAGTCGTGGAAGAACGCCACCGACAACGGCTTCGCGGTCGGCACCTATGAGGAGCTGATCCCGCAGGCCGACCTCGTGCTGAACCTGACGCCGGACAAGCAGCACACCTCCGTCATCAACCAGATCATGCCGCTGATGAAGCAAGGCGCTGCACTGGCCTACTCGCACGGTTTCAACATCGTCGAAGAAGGGATGCAGATTCGCCCCGACATCACCGTCGTCATGGTGGCGCCGAAGTGCCCGGGCTCTGAGGTGCGCGCCGAATACGTGCGCGGTTTCGGTGTACCGACGTTGATCGCTGTTCACGGTGAAAACGATCCGAATGGCGACGGCCTCGAAATCGCCAAGGCCTACGCCGCAGCCACGGGCGGCCATCGCGCCGGCGTTCTGCAATCGTCGTTTGTCGCCGAAGTGAAGTCGGACCTGATGGGCGAACAGACCATCCTGTGCGGCATGCTGCAGACCGGCTCCATCCTCTGCTTCGAGAAAATGGTCGATGAAGGCATCGAGCCTGGCTACGCGGCCAAGCTGATCCAGTACGGCTGGGAAACCGTCACCGAAGCGCTGAAACACGGCGGCATCACCAACATGATGGATCGCCTCGGCAACCCGGCGAAGGTCAAGGCGTTCGAGCTGGCCGAAGAGCTGAAGGGCATCATGCGCACGCTGTACGAGAAGCATCAGGACGACATCCTGTCGGGCCACTTCTCGCGCACGATGATGGCCGACTGGGCCAACAACGACGACAACCTGCTGACCTGGCGTGCACAGACCGGCGAAACGGCCTTTGAAAAGCAGCCGACCGACATGAAGGCCGCGATCAGCGAGCAGGATTACTTCGACAAAGGCATCCTGATGGTGGCGATGGTCAAGGCCGGTGTCGAACTGGCGTTCGAGACCATGGTCAGCGCCGGCATGAAACCGGAGAGCGCCTACTACGAATCGCTGCACGAAACGCCGCTGATCGCCAACACCATCGCGCGCAAGAAGCTGTACGAAATGAACGTCGTCATCTCCGACACCGCCGAGTACGGCTGCTACCTGTTCGATCAGGCCTGCCGTCCGCTGCTGAAGGATTTCATGAGCAAGGTGCACACCGACATCATTGGCAAGGGCATCAACGTGAAGGACACCGGCGTCGACAATCGCGAGCTGATCGAGATCAACGAGCAGATTCGCAACCACCCGGTTGAGCGGATCGGCAAGACGCTGCGTTCGTACATGACGGCGATGAAGAAGATTGTTTGATGTAACGAGTAACAGGCCGCGAGAGCGGTTGTAGAAGTGCGAGAACCCCCGATCAGAAATGGTTGGGGTTTTTTGTTTGTGGCGTGAATGGCGGTGCGGTGGCCGAGGGCAGGATTGATCGGAACAGCTCGCGCTGTTCCGCCCCCTTCGGGGCGCTGTCGCTGCAACTGCACTTCGCGGATTTGTGATTCGCAGGCTCTGCCTGCTCACCCCTTCGGGGCGCCGTCGCTTCGCTCCGGACGTCCAAAATTGCTGCGCAATTTTGTCGAACCGGCAGGTTCTCACCTGCGCCGCACACACAAACAAAAAAGCCCGGTCGATGACCGGGCTTTGTTTGTTTGGCGCGCTCGGCAGGATTCGAACCTGCGACCCCCTAGTTCGTAGCCAGGTACTCTATCCAACTGAGCTACGAGCGCGTTAGGCCGCGCACTATAGGGAAACCGGTTTTGTCAGTCAACCCCGGGGAATTACTTTATTTATCGGGTTGTTGAAAAAATGGGCAGAGAGAAAAAGAAGCCCGAATCAGTGTTGTGCCGCTCATCGGGAGGGATGGATTCGCAAGCTCTACGCCTGCTCACCCCTTCGGGGCGCCGTCGCTACGCTCCGGCATCCAAAACTGCTGTGCAGTTTTGTCGAACCGGAGGGTTCTCACCCGACCTCTTCGGGATAAATAAAAAACCCGGCGCATGGCCGGGTTTTTTATTTATGGCGGAGAGGGAGGGATTCGAACCCTCGATCAGGCTTTTGACCC
>CAZWXW010000133.1:0-4707 GCA_964638025.1 uncultured Verrucomicrobiaceae bacterium | reverse complement strand
CCGAGCTTTCGCCCATGACCCAGCGCACCGCGTCGATGATGTTGGACTTGCCGCAACCGTTGGGGCCAACCACCGCCGACATGTTGCTCGGGAAGTTGACCGTGGTCGGGTCGACGAACGATTTGAAGCCCGCGAGCTTGATGCATTTCAATCGCATAACGCTTTAAGAATCCGATGCAAGTGTTTGATTCTATTTTTATATTTTTAAGCTTTAGCGGCGTGCCGCGACATGGCCGCGTAGTGTATCGGGTTTGCTCTGGCGAGACCACGCCCGAAGCCGTATTGGCCTGAGGGGCTGGGGAGCATATCTCCCTCTGCCATCGGGCTATTGGAAATGATCGGGGATATCCATTTCCTGGTGAGGTATGCCGATGACATCGATACCGCCCTCGCGCATCAGGTAGAAAATCAGATGCGACCCAACCGGAAGGCCGTAGTAGCCCTCGCGAATGTCAGACCGATGCCTGCCGGCACGAGGGTTCACCGCTAGCCATGCACAACGCTGATGAATCAACGTGAGATAGCGCTCTGCCTGGGATTCACCCCAGACTTCGACGGTGTAGTTCCAGATCCCGCGAAGATCTTCCTTGGCTCGCGGTGTCAGGCGATACGGTTCAGGCCGACTTTCCTGTTCTGAACTCATTGATCATCTCTTCCTGAGACTGGTCGATGAACTCGCCCCGTTGCGCCTGCTGTGCGCCCTCGGCGAGATGAGCGCGCAAGGCATCCAGCCTGGCTTTCCGCTCTTCCAGTGTTCGCAGGGCATCGCGCACGACTTCGCTCGCGGAGCCGTAACGCCCGCTGGCAACTTCACCCTTGATGAAAACTTCCCAATGCTCGCCAAGGCTCAGGCTGGTCGTGGCCATACACCCTCCGATTATTCACAAGTAACAACTGAGAATATATTTCCGGTCACTACTGGAGATCAACAGCTGCTCGGCTATAGCCGACGATCGATCGCGACCGCGATCCGCTGCGGCGAGTCGTTCAGCTGGAGCGCGACGCTGCCCTCGAAATCGCCGGCCTGCGACCGTACCTGACCCGACGCGGTGATGCGTGCCACCAGCTCGCCACTGCCACCGGCGGCGAGCAGCGACGACAGGTTCATACCCGGCGCCATCGCCTGCGCATCGGAGAGTTCGACCGCCACCGGCCAGCTGCCGACTGGCTGCTTGACCACGGCCAGCGGCATCGGCGGCCCCTGCTGGTGGCGAACGAAAACGAACAGCGTGGCGCCGGCCGGTACCTGCGCCTTCAACTCGGGGGCAATCGATACCGTCACCGCCACTCTCGGCCCGGCTTCCACTGCGATATCGGTACCGGCCGCCTGGGCCGCCGCCTCGGCGCGGCGAATGCCATCGGCGATCACCTCCGCGTTGGGCGACCCCGGCGGCAGCTGCGCCACCAGCCGGCGCCAGTGCTGCAGCGCCTCCGTGTAATTGCCGCGCTCGAAGGCGGCAATACCCAGCAAGCCGAGCGCAGTGGACTGGTTCGGGTCGAGCTGCAGCGCCCGCTCCGCCTCGGCGCGAATAGCCGGTGTCAGCTGACGGCCATTGGCGAGGTAGCTGGCTTGCGCGTGCTGGCCGGCAATCGAGGCATCCTGCGGGAACTGTTCGGCGAGCTTGCCGTACTGCTCGGCGGCATCGGCGAGCTTGCCCAACTCCATATCGACCTTCGCCAGCAGGAAGCGGCGGCGCCCCTCGTCATCGCCGCGCCGCTCGATCTGTTGCAGCAGCAGCGGCGCCATCTCGTTCAGCGCGCTGCGGTGCGCCTCGATCGAGGTCGCGTTCTGGGTCTGTTCGATCAGCTGCTGGATGCGCCAGTCGCCACTGGCGCCGAGCTGGCTGTAGAGCAGAACCGCGGCCAGCGGCACCGCCACCGCGACAACCACGAGCAGCAGACCGGCGCCCCGGCGCTGGTTGCCGCTGCCAGTCGCAATGCTTTCGTCGAGCAATCGGCGCTGCTGCTCCAGCTTCAGCTGTTCGTAGGCGGCGTCATCAAGCAGACCAGCGGCGTGCTCCTGTTCGAGCTCCACCAGCCGCTCGCGGATCAATGCGGCAACGGCATGCTGCTCATCGCGCGCATGCGTGCGGCGCTTCAGCCACAACGGCAGCAGCAGCGACAACACCGCCACCAGACAAAGCACGACAACGCCTGCGATGAACATCAGGGGGCCGGAGATGAAACTCATGGACGACGCGTTCCCTGTTCAGACTCGCGCGACTCGTTCAGCAGCGCTTCGACGCGCGCGCGCTCGGCGGCATCGAGCGGGGCGCTGGCCGGCGCGCGGCGGTGGCGACGCACGATCAGCGCGATGACAACCGCCCCGATCAGCAGCAGCACCGCTGGCAGCGCCCACAACGCGGCGGTACGCCTGTCGAGCGGCGGGCGGTAGAGGATGAATTCGCCGTAACGGTCGACCATGTAGTCGACGACCTCACGATCGCTTTTGCCCTCGACGATCAACCGATGCAACTCACGGCGCAGGTCGGTGGCGACCGGCGCATCGCTGCCGGCGAGATTCTGGTTCTGGCATTTCGGGCAGCGCAGTTCGGCGACGAAGTGCTGGTAGCGTTCGCGCTGCTCTTCGTCCTTGAACTGGTAGGGGTCGATGGCAGCGTGGGCAGCACCCACACTCAACAAGAGCAAAAAGAAAAAGCAGTTAACCCATGATTTGGCACAACGCTGGAGCAGCGTGTGCCGTGACTGCTTCCGGCATCCTCGGAGACAGGACGTCTCCGAGGAAGCGTACATGGATGTACTTGCAGCGGTGCCGGAAGCAGTCACGGCATGCGCTGCCGCACGCACGCCGCCACGCAGGACTTCCACGGCACCAGCTGTCATGAACCCGCCTCGCGCTTCAGCTGATCGAACACCGGCCCAACCTTCTCCCGCCAGATACGCTCGTCGAGCGCCCCCTGATAGCGGAAGCGGACGATGCCGCGATGGTCGACGACGTAAGTTTCAGGGGCTCCAGTGACGCCGAGATCCAGACCAAAACGCCCGTCGCGATCATCGAGAACGGCGCGGTAGGGATTGCCCTTCTCCGCCAGCCACTGCTTCGCCTTCTCGGGTTCGTCCTTGTAGTCGACACCGACAATGACAACGCCCTGCGCGGCGAGCTGATTCAGGAACGGATGTTCGTAGTGACAGGTCGGGCACCAGGTCGCCCACACGTTGACCAGCGCCACTTCGCCGTGAATCACGTCGGCGGTGACGCGCTGCCCCGACAGCAGATCGGGCAGATCGAACGCTGGCAGCGGCTTGTCGAGCAGCGCCGATGGCAGCGCCTGCGGGTCGTAACTGCCATCGCCAATGCGCTTCTGCACGACGAAGAACAGCAGCGCCAATACCACGAAGACGATCAGCGGAATGAACAGTTTCAGGCGCTGCATCAGACAGCCACCCGGTTATCGGTTTCAGCAGCGGCAATGCGTTTGGCCGCGCGGTAGCGCTTGTCGGCCGCCGCCAGTCCGCCGCCGATCGCCATGAAGATGGCGCCAAGCCAGATCCAGCGCACGAACGGTTTGACGTGCAGCCGCACCGCCCATGCGCCCGTGTTTTGCTCAGCGCCATCAAGCGGCTCGCCCATCGCCACATAGAGATCGCGGAACAGCGTCACGTCGATTGCCGCCTCGGTCATCATCTGATCGCCGCGCGCCAGATAGCGACGTTTCTCCGGGTGCAGCGTGGCAACGACGTCGCCATCGCGACTGACGACAACGGTGCCGCGCTGGCCAAGGTAGTTCGGTCCCTGCACCGGCGCCGTGCCGTCGAAACGGAATTCGTAACCGGCGACGACCTCGCTGCTGCCCGGCACCATCCGTACGTCATGCTCTTCGCTGTAAACGGTAGTCAGGCCGATGCCGACCGTCGTTACCGCCATGCCGAGGTGGGCGACGACCATGCCCCACCACGCCAGCGGCAACCGGGCCAGACCTGCCTTGAGCGACGGCGCGTTGCGCAATTTGTGGCGCAGCTCGACCACCATCGACGCCGCGATCCAGCCGGCCAGCGAAATCGTCAGCACGACACCGGCGTGAAACTTCCCACCGTAAGCAAATGGAAATACGAAGCCGACGATCAGGCTGGCAACGACGGCGGGCAGCAACCGCTTCCACAATTCGTTGCCGCGACTGCGCTTCCAGTTGCCGGCCGGACCGACGCCCATCACCGCCAGCAGCAGTGCCATCAGCGGCACGAAGATGGCGTTAAAGTACGGCGCGCCCACCGAATACTTGCCGAGTTCGAGCGCATCCATCACCAGCGGAAACAGCGTGCCGCACAGCACCGACAGCATCGCCACCAGCAGCAGCACGTTGTTGACCAGCAGCATCACTTCGCGCGACAGGCCACCGTAGTCGGCGATCGAACCGACCGTCGGCGCACGCAGCGCATACAGCGTCAGCGACGCGCCGACGACGACGCCAAGGAAAGCGAGGATGAACAGGCCGCGGGTCGGGTCGGCGGCGAACGAGTGCACCGAGGTCAGCACGCCGGAGCGAACCAGGAAGGTGCCGAGCAGCGACAGCGAAAAGGCGAAGATCGCCAGCAGCACGGTCCAGCTCTTGAACACGCCACGTTTGTCGGTGACGGCCAGCGAGTGGATCAGCGCGGTGCCGACCAGCCACGGCATGAACGAGGCGTTCTCGACCGGGTCCCAGAACCACCAGCCGCCCCAGCCCAGCTCGTAGTACGCCCACCAGC
>CAZWXW010000132.1:0-5073 GCA_964638025.1 uncultured Verrucomicrobiaceae bacterium | reverse complement strand
AGTGGGTGCAGTCGATCAACAACTTCCGCAAGCAGACCAACCGCGAGCTGGTCAACCTGAAGTCGCTGGTGTCGCCGGCGCCATCTGGTGGTACGCCGCAGCCGTTGCAGTAGTTCTCGCGCTGTAGCAGGCAGTTCTCAAGGGGGCGGTCAGCCCCCTTCTTCATTCCGTCACGTTTATCGGCAGCCGGTGGCTGGAGCCGGCTGGTGTACAATGCCGCGCCCCGTTTTTCCCGTGCCTGCCTGTACCGAGGAGCACCCAAAAATGACCGTGATTCGCCAGGACGACCTCATTCAAAGTGTCGCCGACGCCCTGCAATTCATCTCCTACTACCACCCCGTCGACTTCATTCAGGCGATGCATCGCGCCTACGAGAAGGAGGCGAACCCGGCCGCCAAGGATGCGATGGCGCAGATCCTGATCAACTCGCGCATGTGCGCGATGGGCCACCGCCCGATCTGCCAGGACACCGGCATCGTCACTGTCTTCGTCAAGGTCGGCATGAACGTGCAATGGGACGGCGCCACGATGGGCGTCACCGACATGATCAACGAGGGGGTGCGCCGCGCCTATGCGCTGCCGGACAACGTGCTGCGCGCGTCGATCCTCAGCGACCCCGATGGCGAGCGCAGGAACACCAAGGACAACACGCCGGCGGTGATCCACTACGAGATCGTGCCGGGCGATGAAGTGGAAGTTCATGTCGCAGCGAAAGGCGGCGGCTCGGAAGCGAAGTCCAAGTTCGCGATGCTGAACCCGTCCGATTCGGTGGTCGACTGGGTGCTGAGCGTCGTGCCGCAGATGGGCGCCGGCTGGTGCCCGCCCGGCATGCTCGGCATCGGCATTGGCGGCACCGCCGAGAAGGCGATGCTGCTGGCCAAGGAGGCGCTGCTCGATCCGATCGACATCGACGAGCTGCGCGAGCGCGGTGCGTCGAATCGCTATGAGCAACTGCGCCTGGAGCTGCACGAGAAGGTCAACCAGCTCGGCATCGGCGCGCAGGGTCTGGGCGGCCTGACCACGGTGCTCGACATCAAGATCAAGGATTTCCCGACCCACGCCGCCAACAAGGCTGTCGCGATCATCCCGAACTGTGCCGCCACCCGTCACACCCATTTCGTGCTCGACGGTTCCGGCCCGGCGCGGCTGGAGCCACCGGCGCTGGAGCAGTGGCCGGACATCACCTGGGAGGTCGGCGACAGCGTGCGCCGCGTCAACCTCGACACCGTCACTCGCGATGAGGTGAAGAACTGGAAGCCGGGCGAGACGCTGCTGCTGTCGGGCAAGATGCTGACCGGCCGCGATGCCGCCCACAAGAAGATGACCGACATGCTGAACGCTGGCGAGAAGCTGCCGGTCGATCTGACCGGTCGCTTCATCTATTACGTCGGCCCGGTCGATCCGGTGCGCGACGAGGTGGTTGGCCCGGCCGGTCCGACCACGGCGACCCGCATGGACAAGTTCACCCGTCAGGTGCTGAAGGAGACCGGTCTGCTCGGCATGATCGGCAAATCCGAACGCGGCCAGACCGCCATCGACGCGATCAAGGAGTTCGAGTCGGTCTACCTGATGGCGACCGGCGGTGCGGCTTACCTCGTGGCGCAGGCGATCAAGTCGTCCAGGGTGCTGGCCTTCCCCGAACTCGGAATGGAAGCGATCTACGAGTTCGACGTTAAGGACATGCCGGTGACGGTCGCTGTCGATATGGCTGGCGAGTCGGTGCACAGGACCGGCCCGCAGTTCTGGCAGGCCAAGATCAAAGAGGAAAAACTCGAGGTGGTGTGAGCGCCCCCCTCCTCTCCCTTCAGGGAGAGGGGATTACTCTCGCTCCAATCGATACGAAAGGACTCCCGCGTGCAGACCTTCTACTGGCACGACTACGAAACCTGGGGCACCAATCCCGCCATCGACCGGCCGTCGCAATTTGCCGGTATTCGCACTGATCTCGACTTCAACATCGTCGGCGATCCGCTGGTGATCTACTGCCGGCCGCCGGCCGATCTGCTGCCGCAGCCCGATGCCTGCCTGATCACTGGCATCACGCCGCAGCATGCGCGTGAGCACGGTCTCAGCGAGCGCGATTTCATCTCGGCGATTCACGACGAGTTGTCGCAGCCCGGCACCTGCGGCGTCGGCTACAACAGCCTGCGCTTCGACGACGAGGTGACGCGCTACACGCTCTATCGCAATTTCTACGATCCCTACGCGCGCGAGTGGCAGAGCGGCAACTCGCGCTGGGACATCATCGACATGGTGCGAGCGTGTCGCGCACTGCGGCCTGACGGCATCGAGTGGCCGAATCGTGAAGATGGTTCGCCGTCGTTCAAGCTTGAACAGCTGACGGCGGCGAATGGCCTCTCGCATGAACGGGCGCACGATGCGTTGTCAGACGTCTACGCGACTATCGCCGTTGCGAAGCTGATTCGTACGAAGCAGCCCAAGCTGTTCGACTACCTGTTCAATCTGCGCAACAAGCGCGAGGTGGCGAAGCTGCTCGATCTCGGCGAGCGCAAACCGGTGCTGCACATCTCCGGCATGTTTCCGTCCGAGCGCGGCTGCGGTGCGCTGGTGATGCCGCTGCTGCAGCATCCGACCAACAACAACGGCATCGTCTGTTACGACCTGTCGGTCGATCCCGAACCGCTGCTGACGCTCGACGCCGCCGAGATTCGCCGCCGCCTGTTCACGCCAAGTGCTGAACTCGATGTGCCGCGCGTGGCGCTGAAAACGATCCACACCAACCGCTGCCCGGTGGTGGTGACGGCGAAGATGGTCGACGAGCGCGTCGCCGCGCTGATGCAGATCGATCTGGCGCGCTGCGAACAACATCGCCAGCAATTGCTGGCGGCCAGCGCGCTGGCGACGAAACTGCGCGACGTACTGGCCGAACCGCAGCGCACGCCGATCATCGATCCGGAACAGGCGCTCTACAGCGGCGGCTTTCTCGGCGATGCCGATCGCGCGTTGATGACGAAGCTGCGAGCGGCAGCGCCCGAACGGCTGCCGGAGTTTGCCGACCGCTTTCGCGATGCGCGTCTGCCGGAGCTGCTGTTCCGCTATCGCACGCGCAATTTTCCCGAGCTGTTGAGCGCGGGCGAGCAGGCGCAGTGGCGGGATTTCTGCCGTGCGCGGCTGACCGATCCGTCGTTTGGCGCGGGCATCGTCATCGACGATTACCGCAGGCTGCTGGATGAGCGCGAGATGGAAGGCGGCGACGAGAAACGGCAGGCGCTGCTGCGGCAGCTACGTGACTATGGCGACGAGTTGTTGACGGTGGCCGGCGCCGCCGGGCCGCGCGTGCCGTGACCCCATCCCTCTCTCCCAGCCCCTCTCCCTGAAGGGAGAGGGGAGGCTCCCTCACTGAGCACATGGCAGCGATATTTCCCTCTCCCTTCAGGGAGAGGGTTAGGGAGAGGGGAGTCGGTGAGATTGGCTTTGCCTAACGCCGCGCGATCGGCTCGAATTCGAGCTCGTAACGCCCCGGCTGCGCCACCGCCTGGAACAGTTTGGCGGTCGGGTAGCTGGTGCGCAGCAGCTGCGCGACATGCTCGCGTTCGCCGCGCCCCATGCTGGCGCCGAGGTAGACCGCGCGCAGTTCGTGCGCCGGGAATTTGCGCGGCGTGAACCAGAGGCTTTCGTCCTTGTCGGCGTCGCTGCCGTCGGTGAAGACGCAGCGCCACTCCTCCTCGCCGTGCTGATGGCGTCCCTTGGTCAGCAGCTTGCCGATGAAATCGCCATCCTCGGGCGCCTGGCGGCGGCCGAAAATGACGTCGATCTCCGTTGCCAGCGTGGTCAGCACCGGTGCCTGTGCCTGGTACTGCACCGGATGGGGATCGGGCAGGCCGGTGTCGGGGCCGCACTCGAAGCGCAGCGCCATGCCGCGGTGGCCGTCGGCGTAGTTCTGCCAGCCGTGCAGGTTGCCGGGGCGATCGCAGAAGCTGGCGATGCGCACCTGGCGCGCATAGAGCCGCCAGCGCGCCAGGTATTCGTCGATCTTGCGTGCGTGCAGCTCGGCGATCTGGCCGAGCAGGTCGCGCAGCACGCTGCCGGCTTCGTCCTCGTCACAGAAGCGGTTCTCGTCGCGCCAGCGCGCCAGCGTGTTGACCAGCCGGTTCTGGCGGCCGGTCGGCGCATTGGGGCCGAACAGGATGATCAGCGCCTCGCGCAGCAGCGTATCCAGCAGTGCCGGCGCGGTCAGCTGCGGGTCGGAGCCGTGGTGCAGCTCGAACGGATCGCCGAACAGGTGCGGCGCGCTCCAGTAGAGCGACTGGCTGTTGAGAATCTTGATGCCGGTGTCGACCGGGCAGAATTTGACCAGTGCGCTGACCGCTTCACTTGGCACGGTGGCAAAACCTCGCGGGGAAGATCGGGCGGTGGGTCCCGCCACTCGTTCTGTTGATCGTTGTTTCAGGGTGTCTGCAGGCGCCTCCGGCGCGCCGGCGCTATCTATAGCACAAGAATTCGCGGCGGTCGTTCCGGCGTAATTGCGCGCTTCCGCCCCCGTCGGGGCGCATGGATAATAGGCGCCGCTTTTGAGGAGGCAAAACCCTTGCAGAACAGCGGGCAGAGCGCCGGCCAAACCACCGCGGTCCAGACCGACATCCAGGCCGCCGATAAGGAGAAGGCCCGGCTCGGGATCCTGGTCTCGATGTGGCGTTTCGTGCGCCCCTACCGCGCGCAGATGGCGGCGGCCACGGTGGCGCTGGTGGTCACCGCCACGGCGACGCTGTCGATCGGCCAGGGGCTGAAGCTGCTGGTCGACCGCGGCTTCGGCGGCGACGGCATCGCCGCGCTGAACCAGTCGCTGCTGGTGGTCGGCGCGATGGTGCTGCTGCTGGCTATCGGCACTTATGTGCGCTTCTTTCTGGTGTCGTGGATCGGCGAGCGCGTCAGCGCCGACCTGCGCCGCGCCGTCTTCGACCATCTGGTCGACCTGCACCCCGGCTACTTCGAGGCCAATCTCAGCGGCGAGATCCAGTCGCGCATCACCACCGACACCACGCTGCTGCAGACCGTGGTCGGCTCGTCGGTGTCGCTGGCGCTGCGCAACCTGCTGATCATGATCGGCGGCAT
>CAZWXW010000131.1:0-5234 GCA_964638025.1 uncultured Verrucomicrobiaceae bacterium | reverse complement strand
GCTCCTGCAGCGCGACGTCGTGGATCAGCTGGTCGTAGCCGCGCTGCAGGAAGGTGGAGTAGATGGCGACGACTGGCTTCATGCCGTCGCAGGCGAGGCCGGCGGCCAGCGTCACCGCGTGCTGCTCGGCGATGGCGACATCGAAGTAGCGCTCCTTGAAGCGCTCGGCGAATTCGACCATGCCGGAGCCTTCGCACATCGCCGGCGTGATGCCGACCAGCGCGGCGTCCTGCGCCGCCATGTCGCACAGCCAGCTGCCGAACACATCCTGGTATTTCGGACCTTTCGCCTTTGGCGCGGTGGTCGTTACCGGTTCCAGTTTCGACAGCGCGTGATAGCCGACCGGATCGCGCTCGGCCGGCGCGAAGCCTTTGCCCTTGGTCGTGATGATGTGCAGCAGTTTTGGGCCGGGCAGATCGCGCATGTTGCGCAGCGTCGGCACCAGCGTCTGCAGGTCGTGGCCGTCGATCGGGCCGACGTAGTTGAAGCCGAGCTCCTCGAACAGCGTGCCCGGCGACACCATCCCTTTCATGTGCTCTTCGACGCGCTTGGCGAAATCCCACGCCGGCGGAATCTTGGAGAGCACTTTCTTCGAGCCGGTGCGCAGGTTGTTGTAGACCTTCGACGCCCAGATCTTCGAGAAGTAGGTGTTGAGCCCGCCGGTGTTGCGCGAGATCGACATCTGGTTGTCATTCAGAACCACCAGCATGTCGGTGCCGGTGTGGGCGGCGTGGGTCAGCGCTTCGAACGCCATGCCGCCGGTCATCGCGCCGTCACCGATCACGGCGACGGCCTTGCGACCTTTATCTTCGTAGCGCGCCGCCAGCGCCATGCCGAGTGCGGCCGAGATCGAGGTGCTGGAATGGCCGACGCCGAAGGTGTCGTACTCGCTCTCGGCGCGTTTCGGGAAGCCGGCCAGCCCGTTGAGCTGGCGCATCGTGCCCATGCGGCTGCGGCGGCCGGTCAGGATCTTGTGCGGGTAGGTCTGGTGGCCGACATCCCACACCAGCCGGTCATCGGGCGTGTTGTAGATGTAGTGCAGCGCCACCGTCAGCTCGACCACACCGAGGCCGGCACCGAAGTGGCCGCCGGTCTGGCCGACGCACCAGAGCAGCTCGGCGCGCAGCTCCTCGGCCAGTGCCGGCAGCTGTGACTCGTCGAGCCGGCGCAGGTCGGCCGGCGCCGTGGCTGCGTCGAGCAGCGGGGTGACCGGAGGCTGGCTGGGAATCTCGTTGAACATGCGTTGCGCTGGATGGCCGGGGCAGAGGGTCGGGCATTGTAAACCATCGAATCGTTATGGGCTTGGCGCTAGTTTTCGGTGAGAGGCCCGGTGGGCGGCACTGCTACCGGAACTCGCCGTGAATCCATCCCTGGAGGCTCGTCGGCGACATCCATGCATGTCGCCGGCGGTTCCGGTAGCAGTGCCGCCCACCGGGCATCAAGCCTTTTCGCCAGCACCTTAACTGCGGCGTTCGATGATGTATGCAGAAAGCTCGCGCAGCCGCAGTGCCGAGGGGCCAAAACTTTCCAGCGCTGCCAGTGCCTCCCCATGCAGCGCCTGCGCCTTGGCGCGAGCGCCATCGAGGCCGAGCAGCGCCGGGTAGGTCGGCTTGTCGCGGGCGAGGTCGGCGCCCTGAGTCTTGCCGAGCGTCGCGGTATCGGCGGTGATGTCGAGGATGTCGTCCTGCACCTGGAACGACAGCCCGATCGCCGCCGCGTAGCGGTCAAGCGCAGCCAGTTGCTCTGCCGTCGCGCCGGCCCACAGCGCGCCCATGCGCACGGCGGCTCGGATCAGCGCGCCGGTTTTCAGCCGGTGCATCGCCTCCAGATGATTCAGATCGATCTGCTGCTGCACGGCGCCGAGGTCGATCGCCTGTCCGCCGACCATGCCGCGCGGGCCGGCAGCCGCGGCCAGCGCCGCGACCAGTTGTATGCGCACCTCGGCTGGTGTCTGCGGCAGCGTCGCCAGCAGTTCGAACGCGCGCGCCTGCAGCGCGTCGCCGACCAGAATCGCGGTCGCTTCGTCGAACTGGATGTGACAGGTCGGCGAGCCGCGCCGCAGTGCGTCGTCATCCATCGCCGGCAGATCGTCGTGCACCAGCGAATAGGTGTGCAGGAATTCGAGCGCGCAGGCGATGTGGTCGAGTGCGTCGCTGTTGTCATCACCGCCGATCGCTTCGGCGCTGGCGTAAACCAATAGCGGTCGCACGCGCTTGCCGCCGATCAGCAGGCTGTAGCGCAGCGCTTCGAACAGCCGGCTCAGCAGCGCGGCGGCGTCGGTCTCGCTGTACTCGGAGCCTTGCGTGCCGATCTGAGCCGCCAGTGCGCCGTTGATGCGTTCGCGACAGCTGTCGAGATAGGTGGTGAAACTCACGCGTCGTCACCGCCGTCTGCCGGGTTGTCGAAATCGGTGGTATCGCCTTCCTCGGAAAGCAGCAGCTGCACCTTCTGCTCCGCTTCGGTCAGCGCCTGCTGGCAGTCGCGCGTCAGCCGCACGCCCTGCTCGAACGCGCGCAGCGAATCTTCCAGCGACATCTCGCCGCTCTCCATCGCGGTCACCAGCGTTTCCAGTTCGCCGAGTGCCTGCTCGAAGTTGAGCGGCTTTTTGGTTTTTGCTGCAGGAGACTCTGTTCCGGGTTTTCGGGCCATTGCGAATACCTGTCGAACGGGCGGGTCGCATCGAGCGTGCGACAAACAGCGCGCATTATACGGAGCGCACGCTACTCCGGCGCGTGTTGCGGCCGTCTGAAGCGCATGGGGCATGGAGGGTGCGTGCTATGATCGCCGGCCTTTTTCGGGGCCGGCTTTGAGAGGGTCAAACGGATGCGATCGCTGCTGACGCTGCTTGCCGGCACGCTGTTCGCCATTGCCGCTTCCGCTGCTTCTGTTGTTTCCACCACGGCCTCGCCACAGCGGATCGCCTCGCTGAACCTCTGCGCTGATCAACTGCTTCTTTTATTACTGCCGCGCGAGCGCATCGCGTCGGTCACCGAGTGGGCGCAGAAACCGGAAAGTTCCTACATGGCAAAAGCTGCGCAAGGGTTGCCAGTCAACTACGGGCTGGCCGAGCGCGTGCTGCCGCAGCAGCCCGACCTGATCCTCGCCGGCGAATACAACGATCACACGATGGTGGCGATGATGCGCCAGCTCGGTTATCGCGTCGAAATCGTGCGGGTGCCGCGCAATCTGGCCGAGGCCCAGCAAGTCATTCTGGAGTTCGGTGAGCTGGTCGGTGCGCAGGTGGAGGCCGAGGCGCTGGTTGCCGACATGCAGCGGCGGCTGGCGCGCATCGCCGAACAGGTCGGCAATACCCCGGCCGGACTCGCTGCGGTCTATTCACCCAATGGCATGAGCGCAGGGCGCGGCACTGTCATGGAGGAGATTCTGGCGCGCGCCGGCTGGCGCAATCTCGGTTCCGAGATGGGGCTGCAGGGATACGGCCAGCTGCCGCTGGAGCAGCTGATTCGCGCGCAGCCCGACCTGCTGGTACTCGACACCACCGCCGAACCGACCGGCGGCGCCTCGCTCGCCCACGCCTACCTCGATCACCCGGCGCTGACATCGCTGCCACAGCGCGCGCAGCGGCTGATCCTGCCGCCGCCGCTGTCGGTCTGCGTCGGGCCGATGACGGTCGATGCGATCGAAAAACTGGTGGCGGCGCGATGAGGATTCGCACGTTGTCCGATCGTCTCTTATTGCCTCTGCTCGCCATCGCGGTACTGGTGGCATTTCTCGCCGCGCTGCAGATCGGGCCGGTGGCCCTCGACTGGACGGCAGCGCTGACGCGCGCCAATGCCAGCGTCGACGGCGTGATCCTGTGGCAGGTGCGGCTGCCGCGCGAACTGCTGGCGATCTGCGTCGGCGCCACGCTCGGTATCGCCGGCGCCGCGCTGCAGGGGTTGCTGCGCAATCCGCTGGCCGGCCCCGATCTGGTCGGTGTCACCAACTGCGCCGCGCTCGGCGCGGTGCTGACGCTCTACTTCGGACTCGCCGGGCTGGCCTGGTTCGCGCTGCCGCTCGGTGGCATGGTCGGTGCGGCGGTGGCAGTGGCGATTGTCTTCCTGCTCTCCGGTCGCGCCGCCGGCGTGTTGACGCTGATCCTCGCCGGCATGGCGATCAACGCCATCGTCTCGGCGCTGATCGCGCTGGCGCTGAACCTCTCCGAAAACCCGTTCGCGCTGAGCGAGATCATCTACTGGCTGCTCGGCTCGCTGGCCAACCGCAGCGCCAACGACCTGCTGGCGGCGCTGCCGTTCATGCTGGCCGGCTGGATCGTGCTGCTCAGCTGCGGCCGCTTTCTCGATGCGTTGTCGCTCGGTGAGGAGACAGCACAGTCGCTCGGCTTCAACGTCGTCGCGCTGCGCTGGCGCGTGGTGGTCGGCGTCGCGCTCTGTGTCGGCGCGGCGGTGTCGGTCAGCGGCAACATCGGCTTCATCGGGCTGGTGGTGCCGCACCTGCTGCGGCCGTGGGTCGGTTTCGAGCCGCGCCGCCTGCTGGCGAGCAGTGCGCTCGGCGGTGCGCTGCTGCTGCTGATTGCCGACATCGCCGTGCAGACGCTGTCGCCGACGCGCGAGCTGAAGGTCGGCGCCATCACCGCGCTGATCGGCGGGCCGTTCTTCCTGCATCTGATCTACAAGATGCGGAGCTCGTTGACATGAGCCTGCTGCAGGCCGACGCGGTCGACGTGGTGATCGATGGCAGCGCGATTCTGCGCGATGCCAGCGTGTCGGTGGCGCGCGGCGAGCTGGTCGGTCTGATCGGTCCGAACGGCGCCGGCAAGAGCACGCTGGTGAAGGTGCTGGCGGGGCTGTTGCGGCCGAGCGGCGGGTCGGTGCAGTTCGACGGCGCCGCGCTGCAGCAGCTGTCGCCGCGACAACTGGCGCGGCGCATCGGCTATCTGGCACAGGGCGCGCCGGCACACTGGCCACTGCAGGTGGAGAAGGTGGTGGCGCTGGGGCGGTTGCCACATCTGGACTGGTACCGGTCGCCGGCCGCTGCCGACCGCGCCGCCATCGAGCGCGCGCTGGCGCTGGCCGAAGTCGGTCATCTGCGCGACCGCATTGTCACCACGCTGTCGGGCGGCGAACGGCTGCGGGTGTTGCTGGCGCGCGTCTTCGCCGCCGAGCCGGAGCTGATTCTGGCCGACGAACCGGTCGCCGCGCTCGACCCCTACCACCAGCTGCACGTCATGGAGATCCTGCGCGACCACGCCCATCGCGGCGGCGGTGCCATCG
>CAZWXW010000130.1:0-5627 GCA_964638025.1 uncultured Verrucomicrobiaceae bacterium | reverse complement strand
GCGGCATGTCGCCGATCTCGTCGAGGAACAGCGTGCCGCCCTGCGCCAGCTCGAAACGGCCGGCGCGCGCGGTGATGGCGCCGGTGAAAGCGCCCTTCTCGTGGCCGAACAGCTCGCTCTCCAGCAGCTCGCGCGGAATCGCGCCGCAGTTGACCGGCACGAACGGCTTGTGGCGGCGGTGGCTGTTGTAGTGCAGGTTGCGCGCGACCACCTCCTTGCCGGTGCCGGACTCGCCGGTGATCAGCACGGTGACGTCTTTATCCGCCACCTGCGCCATCATCTCGCGCACTTTCTGGATCATGCGGCTGGTGCCGACCAGGCTGCGGAACAGCTGCAGGTCGCGCTGCTGCGGGCGGCCGCTGCGAGTGTCGTACTGCTCGCGATAGACCTGTGCGCGGTGCAGCGTATCGAGCAGCTTGTTGTAGCTGGGCGGGTAATCGAGGTGGGCGATCACCTTGCGCCTGAGGTCGGTGTCGTCGACAGCGTCGACATCGTGGTCGCCAACCAGGATCACCGGCGCCGCCAGGTCCCACTCGTGCACCTCCTTCAGCCGCTTCGCCAGCGATCGCGACTCGGCGCACTCGCCAAGGATCACCGCCGTGATGGCACGCGTGCCGGTGCGGCCTTCGCCATTGCCGCTGCGGCGCCCCCATTCGGCACAATCGAGACGGGCCGGTGCCTCGCCGAGGAAGTCGAGGACGACGCCGAAATCGTGCCGGCGCTGGGCCATGTCATCGACCAGGACGACGCGATGCTCTTGCCACATAAAATGAAGGCCTTTGTCTGCGCTCTCGGAGACAGCAATGAAGGAGAGGTTTGTTGTTCTCAATCGGGGGCAGCGAACAGGAAATCCCCACCGCCACCGGTGCCGGCAGCTTGACTAACGGCGCTAAAGTTTTAGTCGATATTTGGGCAAGGTCAAATTAATGACGCAGGTTGGCGGGGTTCGCGCTGGTGAACCGGCTGGGCTGTCGCCGCGAATCGAGCCAGCCGGCCACTGCCTCCGAGGGTAGTGGCCGACTCATCAGGAACCCCTGCACCTCATCGCACTGCAGCTCGCCGACCACCTGCAGCTCCTGCTCGGTCTCCACCCCCTCGGCGACGACATTGAGGTCGAGCTGGTGCGACAGCGAGGTGACCGCCGAGACGATGGCGGCCTTCTGCGACAGATGGGTGATGCCGCTGATGAAGCAGCGGTCGATCTTCAGCGTATCGATCGGGAAGCGCGTCAGGTAACTGAGCGACGAGAAACCGGTGCCGAAGTCGTCGAGCGCGATCGAGACACCCGCCTCACGCAGGCCGGCGATGATCGACTCGGCGCGCGGCTCCGACATCAGCACCCCCTCGGTGATCTCCAGTTCGAGATGGTGCGGCGACAGCCCGGACTGCTGCAGCGCCTCCATCACCGTCGCCGCCAGGTTGGGCTGGCGGAACTGTCGCGCCGAGACGTTGACGGCGATATGCCCCTGCACGGCGCCGGCATCGAGCCACTGCCGGAACTGGTGGCAGGCGGCGAACAGTGCCCAGCGCCCCAGCTCGACGATCTGCCCGCTCTCCTCGGCGGCGGCGATGATCTGCGTCGGCGTCACGCCATCGCCGGGGCGCGGCCAGCGGATCAGCGCCTCGAAACCGCTGACGATACCGCCGCGCACCGTCACCTTGGGCTGGAAATGGAGCTGGAACTCGCCGCGCCGCAGTGCCCGGCGCAGCTCGTTCTGCAGCGTCAGCTGTGTCGACACCTGCGCCACCAGCCGCCCCTGGTATTCGCAAATCTCGTCGCGGCCGCGCCCCTTGGCCTCGCGCAATGCCATGTCGGCGCGCTGCAGCAGCACATCGGCGGCGAGCCCGGCCGAATCGGAGAGCGCCAGCCCGATGCTGGCGGTGACATAGATCTCCTGGCCGCGGAACAGGAACGGCTGGGCCAGCAGCTCGCGGATCGCCGCCGCCTCGACCCGGGCGGCGTCGGCATCGGCCACCTGCCGCAACACCACGAAATTGTCGCTGCCGAGTCGCGCCAGCAGGCAATCCGCCTCTTCGCAGACCTGCTCGGCCGCCAGCGACAGCCGCTCCAGCAGACGCTGCGCCGACGGTGCCGCCACCTGTCGCGCCAGCCGCGCCGCGATCTGCCGCAGCACGGCATCGCCGGCGCCGTGGCCCAGCGCATTGTTGACGCGGCTGAAGCGATCGAGATCGAGCAGCAGCAGCGCCACCTGCCGACCATTGCGGTGGCTCAGCGGAATCTGCTGGTCCAGCGCCAGCTCCAGCAGCGAGCGGCTCGGCAGCCCGGTCAGGCGGTCGAAATAGGCGAGCCGCAGGATCTCGCGCTCGCTCTGCTTGCGCGCGGTGATATCCATCGCCAGGCCGAGCAAACGCACACCGGCGCCATCCTCGACCGGCGCCAGATGCATCTCCATGACCCGCTCGCCATTGCCACCATCCTGCAGCCGGTGCTCGACCCGCACCCGCTCGCCATCGTCGATGGCGGCGCGCAGGTGTTTCAGCAGCAGCGCGCGATCCTCGGCATGACAGGCGCGCAGCAGCGGCTCGAAGCCGTTGCCGAGACCCGGCTCCAGCCGGTACAGCTCGACGAATTCGGCGGAGAAGCTGGCCCGGCCGCTGGCCGGCTCGTACTCCCAGTGGCCGAGCTGGGCCACCTGCTGCGCCGCCGCCAGCGATTCGCGCGAGCGCCGCAGTTCGGCCGCCGTACGCGCCGCCCGCAACAGGTAATGCAGCCGGTGCACCAGCAGCGCGTGCTTGATCGGTTTGGAGAGGAAATCGGTGGCGCCGACGCGATAGGCGCGCTCGATCGACGACATATCGTCGAGGCCGGTCAGGATGACGATCGGGGTAAAGCGGGTGCGGCGATCGCCGCGCAACTGGGTACAGACGTCGAACCCATCGATATCGGGCAGCAAGGCGTCCAGCAGGATCAGGTCGGGAGGCTGTGCCAGTGCCTGTTCGATGGCGTCGCGACCGCGCTCGACCGCGACCACGCCAAAACCGGCCTGTTGCAACATGCGTTCAACCAGCGTGCGCTCGACCGGGTTGTCTTCGACCACCAGGATCCGCGCCGGCGTGATCTCTCTATCCATAGCCCACCCGCTCGTGGCAGCACCCGGAGCAGCATGCCGGGTGTAAATGTAGAGCCGGGATTAAACCACAGCGCCGCGAACGCGGCGCCGACATCGGGACGAACGGACTTACGGAGCGGGAGCAGCGCCGGTGGTGGCAATGCCGTCCCAGCCTTCCTTGACGGTGCGCATCAGGCTGGAGACCTCATCGACCATCACCGCATCGCTGTGCAGATTGGCCTCGACCAGCCGGCGCTGCATGTAGGTGTACAGCTCGTCGAGCTGTTGCGGCAGCGGGCTCTGCACTTCTTTATTAAGGGAGGACTGCAGGCCGCCGACGATATTGATCGCCTTGCCCAGCGCCTCGCCCTTGGCCGCGACATCGCCGCGCACCATGGCCCCCTTGGCTTCGGCCAGCCGCTGCAGGCAGCCCTGCATCAGCATCTGCACCAGCCGGTGCGGCGAGGCCGAATCGACGGCGGCGGCGACATTGACGGTTTGGTACTGGGAAAGGGCGCGCTGGTTGACCATGGGACTCTCCGCCAGGTTGGGGCGCTGCTCGCGGTGAGCAGCCGGGACTGCAATGGGTAGCGGCGCACGGGGGGGATTCTTTAGGGTCCGGAGTGAAAAATCCTGACCCTCTTAAGACGCCCTGACCTCCTCCAGCAGCTCCGGGTGCCGGTCGAGCACGCGCAGCAGCTTCACCAGCGCCAGCGGCGGCTTCGTCTTGCCGTTCTCGTAGCGCGAGAAGGCGTTGACGCCACCGCCGAAGATCTCGGCCGCCTCGCGCTGGTCGAGGGCGAGCTTCTTGCGCACGCCGGCGATGAACGAAGGGTCGACGATTGCGGCATTGACCTGCTGCGCGAAGGCGCGCATTTCACGCATCACTCGATCCGTCTCCTCCGGGCCGGTAAGGCACTCGCCGCAAGCCGGGCAATAGTCGCCCGTCACCGCGGCGATGACGGCGGTCTCGCCCTTGTAGGTGTAGAGCTCGTCGCGCGTATCGTGGATCAACTCCGCCGCGCCGCAGACTGGACATTTCATGGTCACAGCTCCTTGAAAGAGACGATCAGCACGTCATCGACAACTGTCAGCTTCAGATACACATCGCCCACCACCGTGCGCGGGTGATAGACGTCCTGCCAGACCGTGTGATCGGCGTGCGTGGTCATGCTTTTGTAGAAATCCGTCGGCGTCAGCGCCATCACCACAGCCAGCATGTCGGCATAACCGGCCCCCAACTCGCTGGCTCCCTTTTTCGCCACCCGCGTCGCACGCACCTTTCCAGCCTCGACCAGCGCCTTGACCACGGCCAGCCGGCAATGCGGGGTTCTCTTTTCCATGAGCGCTCTTCCATGAACGGTTCCGACCAAGGATATTCAATTTGGCAAGTAGGTTAATCTCAGCCTCCCCCTCAGGCAATCCCCAAGCCCAGATGGCGCAGCGCCATCAGAAAGCCGGCCTCGCCACCTTCTTCATCCAGTTGCTCGAATGCTGCCCGCAGATACTCCTCGGCAAATGCCGGGTCGTTGCGGATCATTTCGATGACCACTTCGTCATGACTGCGCGATCTGTTCATGGCGTCCTCCGCTGGTAATCGCTCCAGCAATTCAAAGAATCGCCTGCAATCCCTTATCCGCGATGACATTGAGCAGCTTGAGCGCCGGGCCTGACGGGCGGGTATCGCCCTGTTCCCACTTGCGCACGGTCGAGGCCGTGGTGTGCAGGTGATGCGCGAACACTGGCTGGCTGAATTTCAGCTCCTCGCGCAAGCATTTGATGTCGGCGGCACTGAACTCCCGCACCGGTGGCGGGCAGATCGCATCGAACTCGCGCATCGTCACCTTGCCGATCGCGCCAGCCTCGTGCAGCGCGGCCAGGTCGCCGCGCAGGGACTCAATGATCTTGCTCGTCACAACACACCTCCAGTAATACACCCACTCGCAAAGCCTCCACCAAATTCTCGGTCGATAGCTCCAGAAACACTTTCCCTGTGTATTGCAGCGCCCTCTTCTCATCCTCCGTGATGTTCGCCTTGTCACTTTTCGGGAACCCATGCAGGAACACATAACGGTTGCCAATCCGGGCCGACAACAGCGTGCGATAACCACCGCTCTTGCCACCTCCTGGACGAGCAACCCGCTTCTTGTAAAGGGCACCGCCCAAGTCCGCATCGATCAGGCCGTTTTCCATCTCCCTCACCGCCTTGCACAAGGCGGCATCCGGCAGCTTCTCACCCGCCTGCCACCACGCGAACTCCCTGCGCTTGAACGCTTCCATGCCGATCTCCATTCAATTCCGCCTCAAAATATACCCGTTACGGGCATATATAACCATCCAGCAAAAGCCGGTGAGAACCGCCCGCCACCGCAACCAGCCCCACTAAAGATTCCAAAAAGAACGCCGATAGCCTCTCCTGAAGCGCTCTTCAGCTGCGCACTACCAACAAAAAACACCTCCCCGGGCCAGCGCCCAACCGGGAGTGGAGAGAAAAAGTGGCGCAGATCATCAACAGCAACCTGGCCTCGCTGAATGCCCAGCGCAACCTGAACAAGT
>CAZWXW010000129.1:0-5731 GCA_964638025.1 uncultured Verrucomicrobiaceae bacterium | reverse complement strand
CGCTGCTCTACCTGATCGGCAACATCCTCTCCGACCTGTGCGTGGCCTGGGTCGATCCGCGCATCCGTTTCGGCGAGGCGCGCTGAGCGATGCCTCTTTTTCGCATGAGCCCGTTTCGCCTGAACCCCGTCACCCGTCGTCGCTGGCAGCGCTTCCGGCAGATTCGTCGCGGCTACTGGTCGGCCATCGCATTGATCACGTTGATCGGCCTGACGCTGATCGCCGAGCTGCTGGTCAACAGCCGCGCGCTGATCGTCAGCCACGGCGGCGAATGGTACTTCCCGACCTACGGCGCGATCCTGACCGGCAACACGTTCGGCCTCGACTACAACTACGAAACCGATTACCGCGAGTTGAAGAAGCAGTTCGCCAGCGACAACGACAGCGGCACCTGGGTAGTGATGCCGCCGGTGCCGTTCAATCCCTACGAAACGGATCTGATCGCCAACGACTTTCCGCCGTTCGCGCCGTCATTCAGCTCCGGCCACCTGCTCGGCACCGACATCACCGGCCGCGACGTACTGGCGCGCCTGTTCTACGGTTTTCGCATCGCCATCGCCTTCTCGCTGTTGCTGCTGCTGTGCGAATACCTGATCGGCGTGACCATCGGCTGCGTGATGGGTTTTCGCGGCGGCGCCTTCGATCTGTTCTTCCAGCGTTTGATCGAGATCTGGTCGAACATCCCGTTCCTGTACGTGATCATGATCGTCGCCTCGGTGGTGACACCGGGCTTCTGGACACTGCTGCTGATCACCGTCGCCTTCAGCTGGACCGGCATGACCTGGTACATGCGCACCGCCACCTACAAGGAGAACGCGCGCGACTACGTGCTGGCGGCGCGCGCGATCGGCGCCGGCAGCGGCCGCATCATCTTCCGCCACATCCTGCCGAACACGGTGTCGACCATCGTCACCTTCATCCCGTTCACGCTGACCGCCGGCATCACCGCGCTGACCGCGCTCGACTACCTCGGCTTCGGCCTGCCGGCACCGACACCGAGCTGGGGCGAACTGCTGAAACAGGGCACCGACAATCTCGAATCGCTGTGGATCGTCGGCAGCGTCGTCACCGCCATCACGATCGTGCTGATGCTCGCCACCTTCGTCGGCGAGGCGATTCGTGAAGCGTTCGATCCGAGGGACTTTCGCTTCTATGAATAGTTGGCGTTTCTATGAATAGTTGGCGGTTTTATGAGTAAAGTCCCCGCCCTCCTGCTGTGGTCGCTGCTCGCGCTACTGTCTGTCGGTGTGGTGCAGGCCGCGCCGAAAGAGCTGCCCACAAATCTGCAGTGGCAGACCAACGACACCGATTCCACCTTCGCCGACCCGAATGCCAAACGCGGCGGCCGCTTCCGTACCTTCACCACCGGCTTTCCGCTGACACTGAGACTATTCGGCCCCGATTCCAACGGCACGTTTGCGAATTATCTGCGCGCCAATGCGCTGGGACTGGTCACAAATCATCCGGACACACTGAACCCGATTCCCGAACTGGCAACGCATTGGGCGTTCGACCCTGACGGCAAGACCGTCTATTTCAAACTCGACCCCGATGCACGCTGGTCGGATGGCGAGCCGGTCACCGCCGACGACTATCTGTTCACGATCGAGTTCATGCGCTCGCCGCATATCGTCGATCCATGGTCGAACAACTACTACACCGAGGTGATTACCGATCTCGTCAAATACGACGATCACACCATCGCCATCACGGCAGCCGATGTAAAACCAAACTACGAACAGCTGTTTCAAGTGGCAATTGCGCCGATACCGCGTCACTTCCATAAGCTCGATGAAAACTGGGTAGGTACCTACAACTGGCGCATCGAGCCGAATACCGGCCCCTACCAGATCAGCGAGGTGCGAAAAGGAAAATACGTGGAGTTTTCCCGCGTGGAAAACTGGTGGGGCAGCGACAAGCGCTACTTTCAGCACCGATTCAATGTCGACCACGTACGCGTCAAGATCATTCGCGACATGAACGCCGCCTACAACTACTTCGCCAAAGGCGAACTGGACAGCTTTGCACTACTGATGCCCCGCCTCTGGCACAAGAAGGCACAAGGGCGCCCCTACGAGCTCGGCTACATCGGTCGCATCAAGTTCTACAACGACACCACCCAATCACCTCAAGGTTTCTTTCTTAACGAAGCCGATCCCATCCTCTCCGACCGAAACACCCGCCTCGGCTTCGCCTATGCGATGAATGTCGACAAAGCAATCCACACTCTGCTTCGCAGCGACTATGAGCGGTTGCAGACAATGAACGAGGGCTACGGCGACTACAGCAATCGTGAGATTCGCGCCCGCCCGTTCGATCTGAAACAGGCCGATGCCCATCTCGATGCTGCAGGTTGGCAGCAGCGCGGCAATGACGGCGTGCGTGTGCGCAATGGTGAGCGACTGTCGCTGCGGGTCACCTACTACAACCCCGAGAGCACCCAGCGCCTTGTGCTCTTCAAGCAGGAGGCGCTAAAGGCGGGCATCGAACTAACGCTGCAATATCTCGATCCATCAGCCGCCTACAAACAGATCATGGAAAAGAAACACCAGATCGCGTTGATGGCCTGGAATGGTGGCGGCATCGCACCGCGCTACTGGGAGTTCTTCCACTCGATCAATGCCAACAAGCCTGCCACCAATAACGTCACCAACACTGCCGATCCCGTACTGGACGAACGTATTGACGCTTATCAGAAAGCGACCACACGCGAGCAGCGCATCGCACTGGCACACGAGCTTGAGAAAATGATTCATGAGCGCGCCGTGTTCGTGCCGACTTTCAAGATTCCGTACACGCGCGAAGCGTTCTGGCGCTGGATTCAATTGCCAGAGGGATACGCAACACGCACGTCAAAAGAGGTGGTCGAGCCATTTGGCACAACAGATGGGGGCTTGTTCTGGATTGATGAAAAAATTAAAGATGAAGTGCAGGCTGCGCGCCTTTTGAATACGCCATTCAAACCAATCGAAATCCTCGACGAAACCTGGCGCGTCAAACCCGCTGCGCAAGAACCTGCCGAGACCAAACCGTGAGCCTGCTGCAGATCGACGACCTCGTCGTCTCCGTCGCCAGCAGTGGCAAACGCTGGCCGGTCATCGACGGCCTGTCGCTGTCGATCGACGCTGGCGAAACCCTCGGGCTGGTCGGCGAATCGGGCTGCGGCAAAAGCCTGACCGCCCTCTCCATTCTTCGACTGCTGCCACAGCCAGTGGTACGCATCGAATCCGGCTCCCTTCGTTTCAATGGCACCGAACTGCTGTCGCTGCCGGTGCGCGACATGCAGGCGCTGCGCGGCAACCGCATCGCAATGATCTTTCAGGATCCGATGACGGCGCTGAATCCGGTGCAGACCATCGGCCGCCAGATCGAGGAAACGCTGCTGCTGCACCGCCCGCAGATGAAACCCGCGCAGCGGCGCGAACGCTGCATCGAACTGCTGCAACGCGTCGGCATGCCGGCACCGGCCGAACGGCTTTCTGCTTATCCGCACCAGCTCTCCGGCGGCATGCGCCAGCGCGTGACGATCGCGATGGCGCTGGCCTGCGAACCGGCGCTGCTGATCGCCGACGAGCCGACCACGGCGCTCGATGTCACGGTACAGGCGCAGGTACTGGCGCTGATCAAATCGCTGCAGCGCGAATACGGCATGGCGGTGCTGTTCATCACCCATGATCTCGGCGTCATCGCCGAGACCTGCGAGCGTGTCGCCATCATGTACGCCGGCCGCATCGCCGAGCAGGCCAGCGTGCGCGAACTGTTCGCCCAGCCGAGCCACCCTTATACCCGCGCGTTGCTGGCGTCGCTGCCGGCACTGGCTCCCACACCACAGATGCCGCTGCCCGCCATTGCAGGCCAGGTACCGGCTGTCGATCAGCGACCGGCCGGCTGTCCGTTCGCCAATCGCTGCGACTGGCGCATCGATGCCTGCGACCGGCGACCGCCGCTGGTGGCAATCAATGACGGCCACGCCAGCGCCTGCATTCGCTGGCAGGACGTGCGCGCGGGAGTGATGGCGTGAGCGACCCGATCGAAAAGAGCAACATCGAAAACAACAGCGACGCGCTGCTGACCGTGCGCAACCTGCGCAAATATTTCCTGCAGCGCAGCGGCGTGTTCAAACAGCACAAGCACCACCTGCATGCCGTCGACGACGTCAGCTTCGAACTGAAACGCGGCGAGACACTCGGGCTGGTCGGCGAATCGGGCTGCGGCAAATCGACGCTCGGTCGCACGCTGCTGCGGCTGCATGAACCGGATGCCGGCGAAATTGTTTTCGATGGCACCGATATCCGCGAACTGTCCCATCGCGACATGCGCGCGATGCGCCGCCGCATGCAGATGATCTTCCAGGACCCCTATGATTCGCTGAATCCGCGCCACACCATCGGCGACATCATCGAGGAGCCGCTGATCGTGCACGGTGTCGGCGATGCCACCGCGCGCAAACAGAAAGTCGCCGCGCTGCTGCAACAGGTCGGGCTCGCCCCCGACAGCGGCGAGCGCTACCCGCACGAACTCTCCGGCGGCCAGCGCCAGCGCGTCGGCATTGCCCGCGCCATGGCACTGCAACCCGAATTCGTCGTCTGCGACGAAGCGATCTCGGCGCTCGACGTCTCCATTCAGGCGCAGATCATCAATCTGCTGCTGGAGCTGCGCCGCTCGCTGAACCTGTCGCTGTTATTCATCTCGCACGATCTATCCGTGGTGAGACACATCAGCGACCGCGTCGCCGTCATGTATCTCGGCGAGATCGTCGAGATCGCACCGGCCGCGACCCTCTACCGCAACGCGCGCCACCCCTACACGCGCTACCTGATCGCATCGATTCCGCAGCCGCGGCCCGGCTTCGAGCGCCCCGCACCGCTCAATGGCGAAGTGCCGAGCCCGCTGAATCCACCGAGCGGCTGCCGCTTTCGCACCCGCTGCCCACAGGCACAACAAATCTGTCGCGAACAGGCTCCACTGATGCAGATCATCGCCAGCGACAATCCTGGCGAGCAGAATCATCGCGCAGCCTGTCACTTCGCCTGACAGTCGGAATACGAGTCACGGCCCGCCGTCATCGGCCTGTCATCGACACCGGCTAACGCTGGGCATACATTTCTGTCGCGGCTATTTTTGTCGCAGCTATAGCCGAATGTTTGCCATTCGCTATCAGCGTTATCAGAAATCAAAATTTGGCCTATTGAATAACGCGAACCAGAATGGCCCGTGCATCATCCAGCACCGGGGTTGATCGAAGCCCAAGTTGATCGAAGAAGATGGCGGCGACCGACACAGATCGAACACCCATCGCGCTTGCCGCGGCGGACCGTGACACCGCAGGGCCACTGGCCCGATAAGGAGAGCACCATGAGCAACGACAACAGCCAATCAAAGTGCCCGTTCCACAATGCCGCCGGTGGCGGCACCAGCAACAGCCACTGGTGGCCCAACCAACTGCGCCTCGACCTGCTGAACCAGCACTCGAACAAATCCAATCCGCTCGGCGAGAAGTTCGACTACGCCACGGAGTTCAAGAAACTCGACTACGCCGCGCTGAAGGCCGACCTGAAGGCGCTGATGACCGACTCGCAGGAGTGGTGGCCGGCCGACTTCGGCAGCTACGCCGGCCTGATGATTCGCATGGCCTGGCACAGCGCCGGCACCTACCGCCAGGGCGATGGCCGTGGTGGCGCCGGTCGCGGCCAGCAGCGTTTCGCGCCGCTCAACTCCTGGCCCGACAACG
>CAZWXW010000128.1:0-6074 GCA_964638025.1 uncultured Verrucomicrobiaceae bacterium | reverse complement strand
TCGACCTGCGCATCCTCGCCACCACCAACCGCGACCTGCGCGCCGAGGTGGCGGCGGGCCGTTTCCGCGAGGATCTCTACTACCGGCTGAGCGTGTTCCCGCTGCAGTGGCAGCCGCTGCGCACGCGCCGTGCCGACATTCCCGCGCTGGCGCTGCGGCTGCTCAGCCATCACGCCACCCGCATGGGGCGCTCGCCGGTGCGGCTCGATGCCGAGGCGACGCAGGCGCTGTGCGACTACAGCTGGCCCGGCAACGTGCGCGAGCTCGACAACGTGGCGCAGCGGGCGCTGATCCTGCAGGCCGGCAATCTCATCGGCGCCGCCGACCTCTGCCTCGATCCCTATGCGGCGGCCGGTGCGTTGGCGCCAGTGCTTGCGCCGGTCGCCGTGGTGCTGCCGTTCAACGCCGAAGTCGAAGCCGGTGCCCTGAGCGGCGACCTGCAGCGGCGCGAATACGAAATCATCCTCGACACGCTGCGCGCCACCGACAGCAAGAAGAGCGCGGCGGAGCGGCTCGGCATCAGTCCGCGCACGCTGCGCTACAAGCTGGCGCGGATGCGTGAGGAGGGTGTCGATCTCGGTCGTCACGCCGTCGGTCTGTGATGCGGCACAGGGATGTGCCGCCCGCGAATCAAGCACACAAGTGCTTGATTCGGCGTGAGCAAAGTCAGGGCCTGTACCTGACTTTGTGCCGGATGAAAAAGTCAGGATGACTTTTTCAGAGGTGCCTCAGCAGCGCGGATGGCTGCGATGGGAAACAGAGGGAGCGGAGGGGTCGGAGCCGTTGAGGTCGTAGATGGACACGTTGTTGATGTCGCTGTCGCAGGTCGCGGCGCAAGGAATATCGCGGGTCGCCGTTACACGCTGGCCCGGCCGGCCACGGCCTCCGGAGTTGCCGTACCGCCGAATAATCGTTGCCACAGCACCGCCTGCGCCGCGCTGTCACCGGCGGCTGGCAGGTTGTAGCCGCTGGTTGCAATCAGAATCCAGGCGATCGCACAGGCATAGGCCAGATTGGTGACCAGCTCGCGGTCGGGGTACTGCAGGAAGCAGCGCTGGCTCGCCAGTCCGCGCACGGTGCTCGCCAGATCGGGGTTGAAGGCCAGGTAGTCATCCCATACGCGCCGGTGTTGTGCCGGCGTGATGCGAAACGCGCCGAGGCCGTCGCCCGGCGGCGGAAAGCGCTCGTTCAGGTCGATGATCGCCAGCAGCAACGGCGCCGCTCCCGGCAACCCCACATCCATGTAGGCCAGCGTCGGCCGGATCACCTCGTCGAGCAACTGGTCGTTCAGCAGCTGTCTGTCAGGCACTTCGCTCGTGTCGGAGGCCGTACTGCGCCCGCTTCCCCTGTCAGCGTTCACCGCGTCTACCGCTCCTGTCGGTGGGGTGTTTCCCCCGTCCCCAACGTATTGCGCCCGGTGCGGGCTCTGTCGCGGGCTGATGGGCGCCGCGGCGGGCTTGATGATAGCCGCATTCGGCGGCGGCTACTTCCCTCGACCACGTTGTTCTATCGGTGACTGGGTGGGCTGACGAACGGTCGACTCGACGGCGTGAAAGCGCGGGCTGGATCACGCCGGGGTGGTGGGATTGCGCGGCGGGGCGGTTAGACTTGGCCTCAGCTTGCCCGAGTACAGGACAGACAGTTTGATGAATTGGCTTTCGGAGTGGACGGTGCACCCGGCGCTGTGGTGGGCGCTGGCGGGCGTCCTGCTGGTGGTGCTGGGCTATGTGGCACGGGTCCAGATGCACCAGCTGATCGAGCGCGCCGCGCGCGGCGGCCACCGCTGGCTGCGGCTGGCCGGGCGCAGCTGTGCCGGGCTGTCGGAGCGCATCGAGGTCCGCAACCGCGAGGTGATGCTGGCGCTGCAGATGGAGATCACCCGCCGCCAGCTGGAGCGCGAGTTCCACCGCGTCGCCGCCGCCGTCGAGCAGGACATGACCAAGTTTCAGCACCTGGAACGCGCCATAACCGAACACATCACCTTGATTTCCGAGGACTTTGAGCGCTCGACCCAGGTGCCGCCGGCAGCGCCGGGCTGGATTGGCGCGGTCGACGCCATCGCCAAGCTGCAGGCCGAGAACAATCCCGAAGCCGTGGCGCGGGTGCTCTCCGACATCCACACCTCGGTGCAGGACCAGCAGCGCGAGACGATGCGCGAGTACCGCTGGGCGGTCAACGCGCGCCACAAGATCCTCGCCGACCTGCGCCCGCTGTGGCGCCGCGTCGCCAACCTGGTCGGCTCGGTCGGCCGCGACAGCCGCGACCTGCTGGGCCGCGCCCACCGCATCGACACACTGATGGCGGCGTTCCGCGAGTTATGTGCCAACCGCGCCGACGCCCGCATCGAGTCGTTCCTGGCGCGCTGGCTGGTGGCGCTGCTGCTGACCGGTGCCGCGGTCGGGCTGGCAATCGTCAACACGGCGCTGCTGAGCGCGCCGCTGGAGCGGGTGCTCGGCAACACCGCCGCGACGCTGCCGGGCTGGGTGGCTGCCGCCTACACGCTGGCGCTGGTGGCGGTGGCCCTGCTGCTCAGCGAGGCGACGCAGGTGACGCGGCAGCTGCCGCTGATCGGCGGGCTGCCGCGCAATACCCGCGTGCTGCTGACCGGCATGGCGGCGACGCTGCTGCTGATGCTGGCGATCGGCGAATCGCTGCTGCTGACCGAGGCCGAGGCGCTGTCGGCGTCGGCGGCCAGCTGGAGCCTGACCGGCCTCGGCTTCCTGCTGCCGCTGATGCTGGCACTGCTGTCGCCGGCGCTGGAGTCGCTGCTGGCCACCTCGCGGCCGGTACTGGCGGCCTTCACCTCGCAGCTGCTGGGTCTGAGCGCGGTGTTGCTGCGGCTCGGTGCGCGCCTCTGGCTGGAGCTGGGGCGGCTGGTGCATCACCTGTTCGAGCTGCTGATCATCGTGCCGACGGCGGCGGTCGAGGCGCTGCAGAAGCGCCAGCGCGATCAGGCCGCCGGCCAGACGGTGCCGCCAGCGCCGACCGCCAATGTCACGGCGGTCAATTTCGAGAAGGGGCGCAAGGCGGAGTAGCTCGCGCCGCCGCGCCGTCGATCACTCCACCACGCCGCCGAACAGGGCCACCAGCTCGTCGATGAAGCGCCCCAGCTCCAGCGTCATCACCGAAAACTCCTGATCGAACTGCGCACGGGCATCGTCGAGCGATTCGACGCGCTCGTGGAAGGCATCGGAGAAACGCAGGCGCCGCACGATCAGCTCCTCGTCGAGCACGCAGTCCAGCGTCTCACCCCAGCACAGCTCCAGCTTCGTCACCTGCTTGCCGGCCTCGATGTGCTGCAACACTTCGTCGCTGCGCAACTCCTGTCCGCGCACGCGCACCACGTTGCTGCTCTCCTGCACATCGCGCAGTTCGCACTGCTGGCCGAGCGTGAACGGCGGCGGCAGCGTGCCGTTCTGCAGCCAGTCGGTCATCACCACGGCCGGGTTGGCGGTGCAGGCCAGCGGTACGATCGGCAGCGACTCGACATCCTCGCGCAGTTTGGTCAGCAGCTCCTCGGCGCGATTGCGGCTCGACGTGTTGACCAGCAGCCAGCCGTTCGGACGATCGATATAGGCACTGCTGCGGCTGGAACGGGTGAAGGCGCGTGGCATCAGGTCCACCACGATCTCCTCTTTCAGCTGTTTGCGCTCCTTGCGAAACACCTGCCGCGCCTGTTCGCGTTCGATCGTTTTTACTTTCTCGTCGAGCGCTTCGGCCACGGCCGCGCCGGGCAGGATTTTCTGCTGCTTGCGCAGGCTCAGCAGCGTGCAGCCATTGGCGTGGTGCGCCAGCGTTTCGCCCTCGGGCAGTGCCGGCACCCAGCCGATACGCGCGATGTCCTGGCTGCCGCAGGGTTGAAACGGCGATTGCGACAATGCCTGTTCGAGTTGTTCGTCAGACCAGGAGAGAGGAGCGCGCAGCTTGTAGATACAGAGATTCTTGAACCACATGAAACGTTACGACTCGCAATAAAACAGTAAAGAAATCCCGCCACGCGATGCGGGATCGCGCGGCGAGAGCTGTGTCGAAATTAACCGATGAACGGGATTGGCGTCTTGGTGCGGGCGACGGTGAGGATGTAGCCGAACACCACGATGGCCGCGATGTAGGCCGTGGCGCGAATCGCGCGTGTCGAGGCGAAGCGCATGACGACGAGACCGAGGCCGATGTAAAGCAGCAGCCCGATGATCTTGGCGATCAGCCAGCCCTGCGTGAACGGGTTGAGATGCAGCGTCGAGATCAACCCGATGGCGCTGAGCAACAGCACGGTGTCGATGATGTGCGGCGCGATCTTGAGCCATTTTTTCTGCAGCATCGGCGAGTCGGCCAGTCGCATGCCACCGCGAATGATGAAGCCGAGGATCGATAGCACGGCGCACAGCATGTGCAGGTGTTTCAGGCCCATGTACATGGTTATTCCTTATCGGTATTGATGTTTTTTTTAACCGCCACGTGCGTAGCGGTCACGGTCATTTCGAGTTGTCCATGTTGCAGTCGCGCACGCAGTGCGCTGCCGACAACGACCTGCGCCGCATCGCGCACAACGCGGTCACTGTCATCGCTGACGATGGCGTAGCCGCGCGCCAGCGTATTTAGCGGGCTGACACTCTGCAGCAGTGCCGCCGTTCCCTGCAATCGCTGCTGTTCGCGTTGCAGCTTGCGCCGGATCAGTTGCGGCAGCTGGCGTTCGCACAGCAGCAGGCGACCGCGCAGTGCTTCGACGGCGCGGCCGGGATGACGTGCCATCAAGCGCGAGTGCAGCAGTTGCAGCCGTCGCTGCTGATCGCGCTGGTTGCGCGCAATCGCCTTGCGCAGCCGCTGCTCCAGTTCGTCGAGTCGCAGTGCGCGCTGTTGCAGTTGTCGTCCCGGATGCTGTGCATGCAGCCGTCGCGTCAGGCTCTCCAGCCGCTGCTGCGATTGCTGCTGCTGATGGCGCCAGCGCTGCAGCAGCCGCTGTTGCCACTGCTGCAGCGTGCGCAGTTGCGCGCGATGGTCCGGGCTCAACAGCTCCGCCGCAGCGGATGGCGTCGGTGCGCGTACGTCGGCAACGAAGTCGGCAATCGTCGTGTCGGTCTCGTGGCCGACCGCCGATACCACCGGCAGGCGGCTGGTAGCGATGGCGCGGGCGACACGTTCGTCGTTGAAGGCCCATAGGTCTTCCAGTGAACCGCCGCCGCGGCCGGTCAGGATCACGTCGAAATCGGCGCTGCCGCGTTCGGCCAGCTGGTTGGCGACCACAATCGCACGAGCGATGGCCGGCGCTGCCTGTTCGCCCTGCACGACCACAGGAATGAGGGTGACGCGAATGGCCGGCGCCCGCCGCTTCAGCACCGTCAAAATGTCGCGGATGGCAGCGCCAGTGGGCGAGGTGATGACCGCGATATGGTGCGGCTGGCGCGGCAGCGGCCGCTTGCGCGCGGCATCGAACAGCCCCTCGGCCTGCAGCTTCTGCTTCAGCTGCTCGAACTGCAGTGCCAGCAGCCCGGCGCCGGCCGGCTGCATCTGCTCGGCGATCAGCTGGTAGTCACCGCGCGCCTCATAGAGGCTGATGCCGCCACGCACCAGCACCTTCTGGCCTTCAGTCGGCTGGAAGCGGACATGGATGTTGCGGTTGCGGAACATGGCGCAGCGCACCTGTGCGCCGCCATCTTTCAGCGTGAAGTACCAGTGGCCGGAGGAGGGGCGGGACAGGTTCGAGATCTCTCCCTCGACCCAGACGCCGACGAAACACTCCTCCAGCAGCGAGCGCGCCAGCCGGTTCAGCTGGCTGACCGAAAGCACGTCGGTGGGGGTGGCACCGGTGGAGGCGGGGGCAGGGGATTTCATGGCGGCGCATTGTAGCCGCATTGCCCGGATGTTCTGAGGCCGGTTGGGTATGTCATTGGCTTGGGTTGAGTGGTTTGTAGTCGTTTACCCGACCCCGCCATTTCATTACAATGCGCCGTTTTCTCGCTCCCGCCGAGGAGACCCGCCAATGCTCCGTGTGATCCAGGAAGCACTGACCTTCGATGATGTTCTGCTGGTGCCGGCCTATTCCGAGGTCACGGCCAAGGACGTCAGCCTGAAGACCC
>CAZWXW010000127.1:0-6135 GCA_964638025.1 uncultured Verrucomicrobiaceae bacterium | reverse complement strand
CGCTGCCGGGGAATTCAGGTATCCACGGCCTGCCACCCACCGCCAGCAGGATGTTGGCGGCGGTGAAGCGGCGACCATCGACGGCGACCGTGTGGTTATCGACCAGTTCGGCGTGGCCGCGATGGATGACAACCTTCGAGCCTTCCAGCAATCGCCCATAAACACCGTTGAGGCGTTCGATCTCGCGATCCTTGGCGCTGATCAGCCGTGCCCAGTCGAAGCTCGGCTCGGCGGTCTGCCAGCCGTAGCCGACGGCATCGCGAAAACTGTCGCCATAGTGCGCGGCGTTGACCAGCAGCTTCTTCGGAATACAGCCGACGTTGACGCAGGTGCCACCGAGGCGGCCGTGCTCGGCCACGGCAACGCGCGCGCCCGTTTGTGCCGCGAAGCGGCTGGCGCGCACACCGCCAGAGCCGGCACCGATCACGAACAGGTCGTAGTCGTAGCGCGTGCGGTCAGCGTGTGAGGGGGGTTGTGGCATGTAGCAGCTCCTGAACAGCGGGAGCCGCAAGCTTACGTCATGACAGATGAGTTGAGCGGTGGCGCAGTGGTCAGACGCTGATGTCGACGTTGCGACGGCGGCGGTCGTTGCTGATGCGGCGATCGAAAGCGGAACCGCCACGCCCGCGACGGCGATCCGGATTCTGGCGGCGCTCGACCTGCGGTGCGACGGGGTCGCGCGTCTTGTCGATGGCGACATCGCCCGGATTGTTGCGCGGCGTGGTTTTCGGTGCCGGATCGATCTGCGTCAACGGCGGCGGAATTCTGCGAATTTCAACCATGGTTTCTCCCCTCCTGCCCCCGGTTTCGGCCGCCACCGGCGAATCTTTAGCCAGTCGGTGACCTTATTCTGAGAGGCAGCGCCAGATTCGGAGAGATGACCCATTCGGGTCAGATTGGCGACGACTCCGGATGAAACCAGCCGAGCTGGCCGTGCAGCGAGACCACTTCGCCGACAATCAGCAGCGTCGGTGCCCTGACCCCGGCATTGGCTACCTTGGCCGGCAGATCGGCCAGCGTGCCGGTAATGACGCGCTGGTGGCGGGTGGTGCCCTGCTGTACCAGCGCAATCGGCGTGTCGGCAGCGCGTCCGTGGGCGATCAGTTCGCGGCATATCAGCGCCAGCCCGGTCAGCCCCATGTAGAAGACCAGCGTCTGGTTCTTGTGCACCAGCTCCGGCCACGGCAGATCGGCGCTGCCATCTTTCAGGTGCGCGGTGACGAAACGGACCGACTGCGCGTAGTCGCGATGGGTCAGCGGAATGCCGGCGTAGCTGGCGCAGCCGGAGGCGGCGGTGATGCCCGGCACCACCTGGAACGGCACCTTGTGCTGCGCCAACAGCGCGATCTCCTCGCCGCCGCGACCAAAGATGAACGGGTCGCCGCCCTTCAGCCGCAGCACGCGCCGCCCCTGCAGCGCCAGATCGAGCAGCCGCTGGTTGATCTGCTGCTGCGGCACGGCGTGGTCGGCGCGCGCCTTGCCGACGTAGATGCGCTCGGCGTCGCGCCGGCACAGCTCGACGATCTCCGGTGCCACCAGCCGGTCGTACAGCACGACATCGGCCTTCTGCATCAACCGCAGCGCCTTGAAGGTCAGCAGGTCGGGATCGCCGGGGCCGGCGCCGACCAGATAGACCTCGCCGCCACGGGCACCGCTGTCGCTGTCGATCTGTTTTTGCAGGGCGACAACGGCTTCATTTTCGCGCCCGGAGAGCACCAGCTCGGCGATCGGGCCGTCGACCACCTCCTCCCAGAAGCGGCGACGCTGCTCGGTATCGCCGATACGTTGCGCCACGGTTTCACGAAAGCGACCGAGCAGCGCGGCCAGACGACCGTAGGCGGCCGGCACGGTCGACTCCAGCAGCGAGCGCAGCCGCCGCGCCAGTACCGGCGACGCGCCGCCGGAGGAGATGGCGATCACCAGCGGCGAGCGATCGACGATCGACGGCAGGATGACCGAACAGAGTTGGGGGTTGTCGACCACATTGACCGGGATATGGCGCTGCTGCGCATCGCGCGAGACGGCGGCGTTGACCGCCTCGACATTGGTGGCGGCGATCACCAGCGCGGTGTCGTCGAGATCGTCGGGCTGATAGCCGCGCTCGATGACACTGCCGCCACTGTCGCGCGCCATCCGTGCGAGCTGCGCATTGATCTGCGGTGCGACGACAAAGACACGTGCACCGGCCTGCTGCAGCAGCCGCGCCTTGCGCAGCGCGATGGCGCCGCCGCCGACCACGACGCAGCGGCGGCCGTGCAGATTGGTGAATAGCGGCAGATAGTCCATACCCCTCTCTCACACCGCTCGCGGCAATGCGATCTGGCGCAGGCCGCCGAGATAGTCGACCAGCGCGTCCGGCACGGTGACGCTGCCGTCGGCCTGCTGGTAGTTCTCCAGAATCGCCACGAGTGTACGCCCCACCGCCAGGCCGGAACCGTTCAGCGTGTGCAGCAGCTCCGGCTTGCCGCTCTCGTTGCGATAACGCGCTTGCATGCGACGTGCCTGGAAATCGCCGAAGTTGGAGCAGGAGGAGATTTCGCGGTATTTGCCCTGCGCCGGCAGCCACACTTCGAGGTCATAGGTGCGACGTGCCGCGAAACCCATGTCGCCGCCGCACAGCAGAATCTTGCGATACGGCAGGCCGAGCAGCTGCAGCACTTTTTCGGCGTGACCGGTCAATGTTTCGAGAGCAGCGTCCGAATCCTGCGGTCGCACCAGCTGCACCAGTTCGACCTTCTCGAACTGATGCTGGCGGATCATGCCGCGCGTATCGCGACCGTAGCTGCCCGCCTCGCTGCGGAAGCACGGGGTGTGACAGACGAAGCGGAGGCCATCGCCGAACGCATCGGCTTCGAAGATGACGTCGCGCGCCAGGTTGGTGACCGGCACCTCGGCGGTGGGGATCAGGTAGTAGTTCTGTTCGCCGCCGAGCTTGAACAGGTCCTCCTCGAACTTGGGCAGCTGGCCGGTGCCGCGCAGGCTGTCGGCGTTGACCATGTACGGGACGTAGACCTCCTGGTAGCCGTGATGCAGCGTGTGCAGGTCGAGCATGAACTGGGTCAGCGCCCGCTGCAGTCGCGCCAGCGGGCCGCGCAGCACCGAGAAGCGCGCGCCGGTGATCTTGGCCGCCGACTCGAAATCGAGCAGACCGAGTCCCTCGCCGACGTCGACATGGTCGCGAATCTCGAAATCGAACACCGGCGGTTCGCCCCAGCGCGACAGTTCGCGATTGTCGTTTTCGTCGCGCCCGTCCGGCACGCCATCATCCGGCGTGTTTGGCACGCTCAGCAGGAACGCTTCGATCGCCTGCTGTGAGGTCTTGGCCTGTTCGGTCAGCTCGGCCAACTGCGCTTCGATACGCGCCAGTATCTCGTTGACCTGGGCTTTGGCCGCGTCGACCGCCATGCCGCCCTTGATCAGCTCGCCGACCTTTTTCGAGGTCTGATTGCGTTCGGCGAGCAGGTTCTGGCTGTCGGTTTCGGCGCTGCGACGCGCGGCATCAAGCGCCTGAAACCGGGCGATATCGAATTCAAAACCCTTCTTGCGCAGCTGGCGGGCAACCGCCTCGGCATCCTGTCGCAACAGTTTGATATCGAGCATGTGGCAAACCTTGTCAGATAAGAGTGTTCAGATTCAGTCGTAGCGCTGCTTGCTGGAAGCGGCATCGAGACCGCGCAACCACGCCAGCTTCTCGGCGATTTTCTTTTCGAGGCCGCGATCGACCGGTGCGTAATAGTGTCGGTCGCGAATCTCGGATGGAAAGTAGTTTTCACCCGCGGAGTAGCCGTTGGGCTCGTCGTGCGCATAGCGATACTCCGCGCCGAAGCCGCTCTCTTTCATCAGCTTGGTCGGCGCATTGCGCAGATGCAGCGGCACCTCGTAACTGGGCAGCGCCTCGACATCAGCGCGCGCCGCCTTGTAGGCGCTGTAGACCGCATTGCTCTTCGCCGCGCTGGCCATGTAGATCACCGCCTGCGCAATCGCCAGCTCGCCTTCGGGGCTGCCGAGCCTTTCCTGCACGTCCCAGGCATTCAACGCCAGCTGTAGCGCGCGCGGATCGGCATTGCCGATATCTTCGGTCGCCATGCGCACCACGCGGCGCGCGATGTAGAGCGGATCGCAGCCGCCGTCGAGCATGCGCGCATACCAGTAGAGCGCGCCGTCGGGCGAGCTGCCGCGCACCGCCTTGTGCAGCGCCGAGATCTGGTCGTAGAACAGATCGCCGCCCTTGTCGAAGCGACGCACGCCGCCGCTCAACAGCTCTTTCAGGATGTCGTCGTCAACGCTGCGCTTGCCCTGCATGTTGGCCATGTCGACGGCCAGCTCAAGCAGATTCAGGGCGCGACGGGCATCGCCGTCGGCCGCCTGCACCAATCGTTGCAGCTGCGTGTCGTCGATGGCCGGCGCCGCATCGATGCCGTCGAGCCCGCGCTGCAGCACCGCCAGCAGTGCCTCGTCATCGAGTGACTGCAGCCGGTAGACACGGGTGCGCGACAGCAGCGCGCTGTTCAGTTCGAACGACGGATTTTCGGTGGTGGCGCCGATGAAGATCACGGTGCCGTCTTCAACGAAGGGCAGGAACGCGTCCTGCTGTGCCTTGTTGAAACGGTGTACTTCATCGACGAACAGAATCGTGCGGCGGCCGAACTGCGCCTGCTGCTTGGCCTCGTCGATGGCGGCGCGAATCTCCTTCACGCCGGCGAGCACCGCCGATACGGCGATGAAGTGCGCATCGCACAGCTGCGCGATCAGCTTCGCCAGCGAGGTCTTGCCGACACCGGGCGGTCCCCACAGGATCATCGAGTGCAGCACGCCGGCGTCGATCGCCTCGCGCAGCGGCTTGCCCGGCGCCAGCAGATGCTGCTGGCCGCTGTACTGCTCCAGCCGCTGCGGCCGCATGCGGGCGGCAAGCGGTTGATAGGCGGTGGCGTCGGCGTCGAACAGTCCGCTCATGGCTGGCTCATCGAGCTTCCGTGATGACATCCACGCCGGTGGGCGGCGTGAACTGGAATGTCTTCGCGGTCAGCGTCGGGTTGACCACCAGCGAGAAGAAGCGAATCTCGGTGCGCTGATCGAGGTTGTCGCGCAGCAGCAGTTCGCTGACGCCGCCCTTGCTGAACTTCAGCTGCAATTGGCGGAACAGCGCCTCCTTGCTGCGCGGTAGCAGCGTGAACAGTTCGCCGTCGCTGGACTGTTCCCAGCTGACCTCGTAGTGCCTGGCGATCTTCGCCATGTCGCCGCCGAGAATCAGCGCCGGCGTGTTGGCCAGCTCACCATTGAACGGCTGCCTGGTCGCCTGCTCCAGATCGGCGTCGTAGCGCCACAGCGTCACGCCGTCGGTGACGATCAGGTAGCTGAACGGCGAGGTGGTCTCCCAGCGCAGCCGGTCGCTGCGCTGCACCACCATCGTGCCCTCGGAGCTTTGCAGCGGCTCGTTGCTGTCGTCGTAGACGGTCTGGGCGAACCTGGCCTGCATCGAACGCAGCGGGCCGAGGCGTTCGCCGAGACGCGTCAATGCATCGGGCTCCGCCGCATGCAGCCACTGCAACGGCGCTCCGATCAGCAGGATCAGAACCAGAAGGCGGGAAAACAAAGGCATCGACTCAGTCTCGCGGTGGGGGCGGTGCCAGCACTTCGCGGCTGCCGTTGCTACTCATGGAGGTGACTACACCGGCCGCTTCCATCGATTCGATCAGGCGCGCGGCGCGGTTGTAGCCGATGCGCAACTTGCGCTGCACGGCGGAGATCGACGCGCGACGGGTTTCGCAGACGAAGCGCACGGCTTCGTCATAGAGGTTGTCCTCTTCGCTGCCCTCGCCGCCTTCACCCCCTTCGCTGCCACCGAGGCCAGGCACGCCGTCGTAGCCACTGCCCTCCTCCAGCAGGCCGTCGATGTAGTCGGGCTGGCCGCGCCGTTTCCAGTCGGCGACGGTGCGATGCACCTCGTCGTCGGAGACGAAGGCGCCGTGTACCCGCATCGGCAGGCCGCTGCCGGGTGGCATGTAGAGCATGTCGCCGTGGCCGAGCAGCTGCTCGGCGCCGCCCTGGTCGAGGATGGTGCGCGAGTCGATCCGCGACGATACCTGGAACGCGATGCGGGTCGGAATATTGGCCTTGATCAGACCGGTGATGACA
>CAZWXW010000126.1:0-6141 GCA_964638025.1 uncultured Verrucomicrobiaceae bacterium | reverse complement strand
CGCCGACGAACCAGCGGTCGGTGCCATTGACGCGGCGGATCACCGGCACCTTGTCCTTCATCGTCAGCGGCGCGCGCTTGGTGAACAGGTCGGGGGCTTCGGTCAGGTGGGTATCGCAGTCGACGATCTTGATGCCGGCCAGGCTTGGGTCCAGACCACCGGATTGGGAGGCGTAGTCGACTTCACGCAGCACACCGCCCGGGGTGTAGCCCTCTGCCGACCAGTATTTGCGGGCCGAGCTGGCCATCTCCGACTTATCTTGTGAGGACATCTGCGTTCTCCAATGGTTGAAAGGGGCTAATGGGGATCACGGTCAATATGAGATTTGATGTGGATCAATTTAGTTCAGTGGCGCGCGGCCTGCGCGCTTCCAAAGGCCAACTTTGATACTTTAACGGCCAAAGTGGAAGTAAAAGGGTGGCAGCATGCAGGTCGATCTGAGCCCGATGCGGGCAGGGGGCAGTACCGTCCAGGCCGGCGCCTACAGCAGCGCCGGCCTCGACATGGAGACGCCGTGGCACTACCACGACCTGCACCAGGTGCTCTATGCCTTCGAGGATTCGGTCGAGGTGATCAGCGAGCACGCCCGCTACAAGGTGCCGCACCAGTTCGCCGCCTGGATTCCGGCCGGCTTCGTGCATCGCACGGCGATCCACAAGGTGCGCTCCGGCTCGGTGTTCCTGGCGCCGTCGATGATCGAATCGCCGGTCGCTGGCGTGCGCGTCATCCCGGTGTCGAACCTGATGCGCGAGATGATCATGCACGCGATGCAGTGGCCGATGGATGGCGAGGACGACGAGTCGCGCCGCAGCTACTTCGGCTGCTTCGCCATGCTCTGTCGCGACTGGTTGCAGCGCGAGGTGACGCTGGTCCTGCCGTCGAGCGACGACCCACGCATCACCGCCATCGCCGACTTCACCCGCGCCCATCTCGCCACGGCGACACTGGAGCAGGTCTGCGATGCCGTCGCCATGTCGCCACGCACGCTGCGCCGCCATTTCCAGAAAGCGATGGGATTGAGTTGGGAGGAGTACCGGTTGCGGCTGCGTATGTATATCGCCATCGATTATCTCGACAACACCAACAAACCGATCGGCATTGTTGCCGCCGATGTCGGTTACACCAGCCAGGCGGCGTTCGCCAAGGCGTTCAGGGCGATCATGGGCATTGGCCCCGCCGCCTATCGGCGGACGCGAAATTGACCCTATCCGCGAGCCCGATTCAGCGCGAGCGGCGGCCGCGCGGCATGGCTACACTAGCGCACCGTCAGCCTCTCGCCGACCCGTCTCGGTAGCCGTCCATGTTCGATCTGTTCCGCTCCGGTTCACCCCGCCATCAGCGCTTTGCCGCGTTCGTTGCCGTCGCGCTGCTGTTTCTGCTCGCCGTCCGCCTCGGCCTGCTGGTGCCGATCTTCACCGGCCTGCTGGTCTATGTGCTGGTGATGCGGCTGTCGTGGGTGCTGGTGCGCAAGGGCGAGCTGGCCGGCCACGCCATCTGGATCGCGATCCTGCTGGTGACGGCGGTGGTGGTGGCGCTGCTGGTCGGGCTCGGCTTCGGCACGCACCTGCTGCTGAATCAGGGGCGCGATGTGCACGAGCTGATGCTCGGCATGAGCGATATTCTCGATTCCGCCCGCAGCTGGCTGCCGGAAGCGCTGCGCGCCTCGGTACCGGAGGGAACGGCGCTGCTGGTGGCCGCCGGCGGCTGGCTGCGCGAGCACGCCGGACAGATCGGCAGCTTCGGTCTCGATACCATCAAGGCCATCGGCTTGGCGCTGATTGGCATCTTGATCGGCGCGATGTTTTCGGTGGCGCATGCCGGCAGCAACGAGCGTCGCTTCAACGGACCGGTGGCACAGCGGCTGATAACGCAGGTGATCGCGCTGCGCGAGTCGTTCTGGCGTGTCGCCTCGGCGCAGGTGAAGATTTCGTCGATCAACACGCTGCTGACCGGTATCTATCTTGCCGTTGTGCTGCCGGCATTCGGCGTGCAGCTGCCGTTCACCAAGACGCTGATCGCCGTCACCTTCATCGCCGGCCTGCTGCCGGTGGTCGGCAACCTGATCAGCAATACCGTCATCACCATCATCAGCCTGAGCCATTCGTTGCTGGTGTCGGGCGCGTCGCTCGGCTTTCTGATCGTCATCCACAAGCTTGAATACTTCATCAACGCCCGCATCATCGGCGAACAAATCGACGCGCGCGCCGCCGAGCTGTTGCTGGCGATGGTGGTGATGGAGCGACTGTTCGGGCCGGTCGGCGTGGTGGCGGCGCCGGTTTTCTATGCGTGGCTGAAATCGGAATGGCTGGCGTGGGATCAGCCGGTCGTTGTTGAAAGTGCCGTCGAAAGCACGGTCGCGATACCGCCGCCGGTCGCACCGGAATCGAAAAAGCAGCAGGAGGAGTTGACCCCATGATCGTCTTCGTCACCGGCGCCACCGCCGGCTTTGGCCTCGCCATCGCGCGCCGCTTTCACGCCGAAGGGCATTCGATCATCGCCAGCGGCCGTCGCGCCGATCGCCTCGCGCAATTGGCGAGCGAACTCGGCGAGCGCGTGTTGACGCTGGAATTCGATGTCAGTTCACGCGTGGCGGTCGAACAGGCGGTGGCGCAGCTGCCGGCCGAATGGCGCGAGGTCGATCTGCTGGTCAACAACGCCGGCCTCGCGCTCGGCCTCGAACCGGCGCAGCGCGCCAGCCTCGACGACTGGGAGCAGATGGTCGACACCAACATCAAGGGGCTGCTGTACATGACGCACGCGCTGCTGCCGGGCATGGTGGCGCGCAATCGCGGCCACATCGTCAACCTCGGCTCGGTGGCGGCGGAGTGGCCCTATCCGGGCGGCAATGCCTACGGCGGCAGCAAGGCGTTCGTGCACCAGTTTTCGCTGAACCTGCGCGCCGATCTGCACGGCACCGCCGTGCGTGTCACCGACATTCAGCCGGGGCTGTGCGGCGGCACCGAGTTCAGCAATGTGCGTTTCCACGGCGATGACACACGCGCCGGCAAAGTCTACGAAAACGTCGAATACCTGACCCCCGAAGATATCGCCGACACGATCCATTGGGTGGCATCGCGACCGGCGCGGGTCAATATCAACACGCTGCAGGTGATGCCGGTGGCGCAGGCGTGGGGGCCGCTGGCGGTGTCGCGCAAGTGACTTTTGAGGCGCCTTGATTGCAGGTCGGAGGTGCCTGTGATCAAGGCTTCTTCACAACGCAGGATGAAAGCTGTTTTGACTTCTTGATGAACTGCTCGTCGAAGGTTTTGAGCGACGGCAGATGTTGGCTCAGGGAGAGATGAAACGCGTCGGCGAAATCGAGGCCCTGCTCGTGCCAGTCGATCGCCTGGGCAATGGCGAATCCATTGGACAACCTGACATTCGGTAACCCGAACAGCTTTCGAAGCGCGTTACAGATCGTCTCGGGTTCGAAGTCGTAGGCAAAACGCAGTACCCACTCCGTTTCCAGAATAACGGTGTCGGGTATGTAAATTTCCTCGGCTTCAAACAGCTTGCGGCTCACGTTGTACTGTTTGACATCATCCCGGGTCAGAAGCCGGACGATGATGTTGGTGTCAATCGCTATCACGCCAAGCCTTCCTTGCCGCGTTCTTCATCGCCGCCTGTATGGCGGCTTCGCTCTTCCGTTCGCCCTTGTATGGCAGGCAGCCCGCCACGTCATCGATGCCGGTTTGCATAAACGGAGCCTTGGGCATCAGCAGGATGCCGTTTTCGACTTCGATGACCTGCAGCTCAAGACCGGCATCCCAATGACGGGAGTCCCGAATATGTTTGGGAATGATGACCTGCCCCTTGCTGGACAGCTTGGTGCTTTCCATTTTTCCACCTCGTAAGACAGCGGTAAGACTAAAGGTCGCCACGCTCTTCTGTCAAAGTAATTGCCAGAACAGTGTCAGCCGAAGCGAAACGCCGACACCGTCGTCTCCAGCACGCGATCGGAAAACAGCTTTCGCCCGGTCTCATCCAGCGCGGCGCCGGCCGCCACCAGCAACGGCAACAGATGCTCCTCGGCGCGCGGCGGATGCGACAGCCGTGCCGCCGGTGCGTTGTCCCACTGCAGCAATCGCTGTTCGCGCTGCACGGGATTCGCCGCTACCGTTTCCGTCAGCCAGTCGTCGAACTGATCCGAAATCGGCCCGAAGCGCGGGTCGCCATAGCCGCGCATGTTGTGAAAGCTCATACCGCTGCCGACGATCAGCATCTCTTCGGCGCGCAGCGGCGCCAGCGCGCGACCGACATCGATATGCGTGCGTGGGTCGAGGTTGTCGCGCAGCGACAGCTGCACCACCGGAATATCCGCAGCGGGAAACATCAGCAACAGCGGAATGAACATGCCGTGGTCGAAGCCGCGATGGGCATCCTGCGCGCTGTCGATGCCGGCGGCGTCGAGCAGCTCGGCAACGCGTTGTGCCAGCGCCGGACTGCCGGGTGCGCTGTAGCGCAGCTCATAGGTGTGTGGCGGGAAGCCGTGGTAGTCGAAGATCAGATCGGGCTGCAGGCCGCTGGTGACGGTGAAGACCGGTTGCAGCCAGTGCGCCGATATCATCAGGATGGCGCGCGGTCGGTGCGGCAGGGTCGCTTCGATACCGCGCAGAAAGGCAGCGGTGCGATCCCAGGTATGCGGCGGGTTCCACTCCATGAAGAAGCAGGGGCCGGCGCCGTGTGGAATGAACAGGGTGGGCTGAAGGACGGTTGCATTCATGATGGGCTCCCGACACGCAGACAGGAGCACCCAGTGTCGCGCACCGCACCTGTGAAACCAACTTAAAACGCTGTCGAAAGCTTCTCGACTAAACCTACGATTCCCACTTAAGTAGAGTTACGACAAGCCATCAAACATTCAGGCTGCAATTGACGAGTGCGGGAGTTTGAAGCCGGTAGGACAACACATCAGGAAGAAAGCAGAATGAAGAAGCTGCCGAGCAATGTGGCTCCTTACAAAAGGACGCCAGAATTTACTGAAGAAAGTGTACCGAACGGGCTGTTGCACGCGCATCAGACCAAAGAATCAGTGTGGGGAAAAATAGTGGTTCTTGAGGGGCGGTTGCAGTACACCATCAACGAGCCCGAGAAAGAGGTCATCATTCTCGATGAAAGCAGCTTTGGCGTTGTCGAGCCCACTGTTCTGCACGAAGTGAAGCCGCTCGGCAAGGTGCGGTTCTACGTCGAATTTCATCGGTAGAGTGGCTTCTGGCCAGACTGACCTCAATTGCGGTACCGTCACTTTTCGGTTGGCGATGAAATGGATCTCGATTTCGATTTCCCGGGAAATTGCTGGAAGACTTCTGGAACGGTGTAAACAAAATTCTCGAAGAGAAATAGGTGGTGATATGACGACTCCTGTAATTAACGTTGGAATCATTCCACGAGACGAGTATGTCAAACGGACTATTGCCATCGCGAAAGGTGAATACAGACCGAAAAGGGGCGAGCCCAAGATCTGGTTTGATTCATTGCGTTCGATGGCAGAGGCGTTGAGCAATGACAATCAGAACCTGCTTCGCCTGATCGTCGAAAGAAAACCACAATCGATTTCCGAGCTGGAAGAGATATCTGGCAGGAACAAGAGCAACCTTTCCAGAACCCTAAAGATGCTGGAGGGTTATGGAATCGTTTCGCTCAAAAAGGTGGATCAGCGGTTGATACCGAAGGTTAATGCCACGGATTTCAGGGTGGAGTTTGGTCTGAATTTAAGCCGCGCCTTGTGAGGCGCGGCTCACCATCAACCCTCGGTGACCTGCTCCGCAGGCGCCTTCTTGCGTCGCTCGATCCAATTCCCCAGCCGCCGACACAACACATAAAACACCGGCGTAAACAGCAGGCCGAACAGCGTCACGCCGATCATGCCGGAGAAGACCGAGGTGCCGAGTGCGGAGCGCAGCTCGGAGCCGGCGCCGCTGGCGAGCACCATCGGCAGCACGCCGAAGGAGAAGGCCAGCGAGGTCATGATGATCGGGCGCAGTCGCAGGCCGGCGGCGCGCTGCACCGCTTCCAGCATCGGCACGCCTTTGCGCTCCAGTTCGGAGGCGAACTGCACGATCAGCACCGCATTCTTCGAGGCGAGACCGATCAGCACGACGAAGCCGATCTGCGCCAGCAGGTTGGCGTCGATGCCGCGCA
>CAZWXW010000125.1:0-6498 GCA_964638025.1 uncultured Verrucomicrobiaceae bacterium | reverse complement strand
CGGCGAAGATGGGTGTCGAGTCTGACCCAGCCGCTGTTGTCGATCACCAGCTGCGCGTATTCGGTATCGACGGCCTGCGCATTGCCGATGCGTCGGTAATGCCGTATATCACCTCGGGCAACACCAACTCGCCGACGATGATGATCGCCGGAAAAGCAGCGTCGATGATGTTGAAGAGGTGAGGGGATGGTACCTGTCATTCTGCGCGAAGTCGCAGAATCCAGCTGGCTACGAGCGGTGAACATGGATTCTGCGACTGCGCTTCGCTCCGCGCAGAATGACGAGAGGCTCTATATAACCAGAGGGCAGTCTCATGCCACACAAAGCCAACACCTTCTGCCGTAACTGTGGCGCGCTCTGTTCGATGGAAATCACCGTCGACGACGGCAAGCTGATCAGCGTCGTCGCCGATGGCAAGGCGTCGCCCTACGGCGCCTATATGTGCATCAAGGGACAGTCGGCGGTCGACTTCCACAACGGTGCCGAAAACCGGCTGCTGAACAGTCTCAAACGCAACGCGGACGGCACGTTTTCCGAGATCGACGCCGAGCGTGCCCTCGATGAAATCGCCGACAAGTTATCTGCCTTGATCGCCGAACACGGACCGCGCTCGGTGGCGGTCTATCACGGCACCGGCGCCTATCGCAGCGTGCTCGGCGCGCAACTCGAAAAGTCATTCCTGTCGGCGATCGGTTCGCCCAATCTGTTCTCGACGATGACCATCGACCAGTCGGCCAAGTGGGTGACATCGGGGCGCATGGGCATCATGGCGAGCGGCAAGCCCGCCTTCGCCGATGTCGATCTCGCCGTCATCGTCGGCAACAATCCGGTGGTGACGCACCAGACCTATCCGTTCGGACCGGGCGAAAGTGGTTCGCCGGCCAAGGCATTTTTCGAAGCGAAGAAGCGCGGTTGCCGCATCATCGTCATCGATCCGCGCCACAACGAAACAGCGCGCTTCGCCGATCTGGTGATTCAACCGCTGCCGGGCAACGACGCCGCGCTGTTCGCCGCCATTGCCCATATCCTGCTGCGCGACGGTACCTACAACAGAACCTTCTGCGACCGCTTCGTGTCGCAGATCGATGAACTGCGCGCGGCCGTCGCGCCATTCACGCCGGCACTGGCGGCACAGCGCGCCGATGTACCGGCCGAGCAGATCGAGCTGGCGGCGAAATGGATCGGTGAGGCAAAACGCCCGTTTGTCGGCAGCGGCTCGGGGCCGTCGATGTCGGCGCATTCGAATCTGAATGATTTCATGATCGAGGCGGTCAACGCACTGGTCGGCGGCTACAAGCGCGCGGGTGATCGTCTGCGCAATCCGGGCACGCTGAATCCGCGCAAGGTGGTTGAAACGGCAGTGGCGCCGACACGCAGCTGGGAGCGCGGTGTCAAATGCCGCACGGCCGATATCGGCAAGCTGTTCGGCGAATTTCCGACGGCGTTGTTGCCGCAGGAGATCCTGACGCCGGGGCCGGACAAGATTCGCGCGCTGATCTCGTTCGGTGGCAACCCGATCATGGGGCTCGGCGATCCCGATCGCGCGATTCCGGCATTTCAGGATCTTGAGCTGCTGGTATCGCTCGACGCGCGCCTGAACGAAACCGCGCAGTTGTCGCACTACGTCATCGCCGCGTCGCAGCCATTCGAACGCCACGACATCACCATGCCGGGCGATTCGCTCTATCCCGAAGCCTTTGCGCAGTACGCGCCGCCGGTGGTGCCGAAGCCTGTTGGTGTCATCGATGACTGGGAGTTCTTCTGGGGCATCGCGGCGCGCATGCAGCGACCGCTGACGCTGAAGTACTGGACCTACGGTCTCGACTTCGATGCGATCGCCGACGGGCTGCCGCTCGATATGAGCGAGAAGCCGACACCGGAGCAGATGTTTCGCTTTCTGTGTAAGCGCAGCATCGTCTCGTTCGACGAGTTACTGGCCAACCCGAGCGGCGTGCGGCCGCAGATCGAACCGCAATACGTGATGCCGGCGAAGGAGGACAATGGTGCAAGACTCGAACTCTGCCCGCCCGATGTTGCGGCGGAACTCGACATCGTTCTGCACGAACAGCCTGACCATCGCTTTCGTTACCAGTTGACCTGCCGCCGCATTCTGGAGGCGATGAACAGCGCCTACATCGACGCGACCCGCACGCGTCGCAAGTACCCGGTCAACTGGGCGCACATGAATCCGGACGACATGGCCGCCGAAGGCATCGAAGAGGGCGCGGAGATTCAGATCGAATCGGAGGCGGGCCGTATCGTCGCGCTGGTGAAGGGCGAGGAGAAATTGCGTCGCGGTGTCATCTCGATGTCGCATATGTTCGGTGGGCTCGATCTGTCGAAAAGTCCGGCCGAGCAGGGTGGCAGTTACACCGGTCGCCTGACCTCACTGCTCGATTATCTGGAGCCGATCAACTTCATGCCGCGCTTTTCCGGCGTTCCGGTCAATGTCGCCGCGGTATCGCCGGCGTGCGCTCAGGCCGAGCCGGCGTCATAGCGGCTGACTTCGAGACCGGAGCCGACCGGCAACAACACACTGTCGATCTTCGGCAGCTTTCTGACCTCGCGGACGTAGCGCTGCACATCCTCGCCGCCGGGGCGCGTGATGTTGTCGGCGACGATGATCGCGCCGGGGTTCAGCTTGGGATAGAACGCTTCGAGGCAGGGCACGTAGAGATCCTTCCACAGGTCGAGCAGCACGAAGTCGATCTTGAACGGCAGCTCCCGGATCAGCTGCACGGCATCGCCGATCTGGAAGTCGACGTGGTCGGCCAGCCCCGCCTTCTTCGACATCTCCTGCGCGTACTGCGATTTGAAGTCGTGCAGTTCCATCGTCGTCAGGCGTCCGCCACTGGCGCGCGCCGCCTCCGCCAGCCAGATGCCGGAATAGCCGTAAGAGGTGCCGATCTCGACGATGTTCGGCGCTTTCAGGCTCTTCGCCAGGATGTTGATCAGCCGGCCGGTTTCGGGGCCGACCGCGAGCAGCCGCTGGTTGATCTGCGCCTCGTTGCGTTCGCCGGGCTTGCCGCCGCGCATCGCGGCGCTCTCCTCGGCAATACGTTGATGGTAGGTGTCGAGTACGGACTGAATTGTCGTGTCCATTACAAATTCCTTGTCAATGAGATGTGTGCGGGTAGCTGGGTGTCAGAGGCGCTCGATGCGCTGCGCCGCCTCGTCGAGGATGGCGGCGATCTCGTGCCATCGTTCGCGCGAGGTATCGCGCTGTTCGAGTTGCAGTCGCAGCACCGTGCGCAGGTTTTCCATGGCGCGGCGCATCGGTGCGCTCTCGCTCGTCTCGCGTGGGGCAGCCAGCGCGGCCAGACGTGCGAACAGCGCGGCAACCTTGTCGGCGTTGGCGGCCAGCTCCGCGTTGCCCTGATCGGTGGCGGCAAAGGCCTTGCGATTTCCCTCCGGGCCGACGCTCTCGATCTGATTCAGGTCCTGCAGGATCGATAGCGCCGGGTAGACCACGCCGGCACTGGGCACGTAGTTGCCGGCGGTCAGCTCGTCGATGGCGCGGATCAGGTCGTAGCCGTGGCGCGGCTGGTCGGCGATCAGTTTCAGCAGCAGCAGTCGCAGATCGGCCGAGTCGAACAGTCGCTTGCGACCGCGACGGGTGTCGTCGTGCTCCTCGCTCCAGCCGAGCGGACGGTGGCCGTGCCGACGCGGCGAGAAGTGTTGGTGATGAGGGTGGTGGGAGTGGTTCCGGCGTGCCGGGTGGTGGGGGTGATGGCGCATGGGCTGGTGACTCTCGGTTGATTAAGATGCTTTAAGATATATCTTAAAATATCTTTGTCAACCCTGAGTGCTGGCCTGCGCGAAGCGATGGCGGCCGTTTCCAGCCTTGCCCATTGGCGGTCCTAAAGCGTCAGCGGGAGTTCTCCTTGCGCGGATTCCGGGAAGGGATGCCCCTCGATGGCCAGCAGGCGCTGCTTGCGCTCGATGCCGCCGGCGTACCCGGTCAGCGTGCCATCGCTACCGATGACGCGGTGGCAGGGAATAACGATACCGATCGGATTGCGACCGTTGGCGGCGCCGACGGCACGAATGGCGCCGAGGTTGTCCAGTGCTCTGGCGAGATCGCCGTAGCTGCGCGTTTCGCCGTACGGAATCTTCAATAGCTGTTGCCACACCGATTGTTGAAACGGCGTGCCCTGCGGCGCCAGCGGCAGATCGAACTGGCGCAATGCGCCGTCGAAATATTCCCGCAACTGATCGCGCAGGTCGGCCAGGACGCCGCTGGGCGTCGCTGCATCGAAGTCGCCAGCGGGGAAGTATTGCTGACCGTGAAAATAGAGGCCGGTGATGTTGCTGCCATCAGCGGTCGCCAGCATCGGGCCGAGCGGTGTGTCGATGTTGCAGCAGGTGATCATTGCTTTCGTCCTGAAAACAGGCGCTGCGGGTGGGGCAGCGCCTTTTTCTCTACAGCCCCATCGCCGCAATCAGGCCGCCATCGACCGGGATGTCGATGCCTGAGATAAAGCTGGCTGCCGGCGAGCAGAGGAAGGCGGCGGCGGTGCCGATCTCATCCGGCTGGCCGAGGCGCGACAGCGGCGAGGCGTCGAGCATGCGCTGCGTCGCCGAGGCACCGCTCAGTTCGGCGCGAGACATGGCGGTGTCGATCAGGCCGGGCGAGATCGAGACGATGCGTGCCTTGCGTGCGCCGAACGCTTTCACTTCGCGTTTGACCACGGCGATGACGCCGCGCTTGGAGATCGGGTAGGCCGCTTCGGGACTGGGCGTGAACTGCTTCAGCGCCGCGGTCACTTCGCTCGCTGACGGCGCGTTGAACGCAGCAGCGATTTCCGCTGACATCGGCACCATGTAGGCCGACATCGAGGCGATCAACACGACGGCGCCATTCTCGGCGATACGCGGTTTGACAGCCTCGACCAGATTGATCGTTGCTTCGAGGTTGACCCTCACGATCAGCTCCGGATCGCGGGCAGTCGGAGTCAGGCCGGCGACATTGACGACGGCGCCGAGCGGGCGATCGCCGAGGGCGGCGAGCAGTTTGGTCGGGAAGTCGGCATCGGCGAGGTTGCCGGCGAATACTTCGACGCTGTTTTTACCGTTGCGCAGCGTGGCGGCAACGGCTTCGGTTTTACTGGCGTCGAGATCGGTCAGCAATAGCGACCAGCCCGCTGCTGACAGCTGGCGGGCGACGCCGGCGCCGATGCCACCGGCGGCGCCGGTTACGATCGCGACGCCATTTGCACAGGGAGTGAGTTGCATGGTGAGTTCTCCTTCTGGTTATCGATAGCGATTAAGTGTTCAGCGCAGCCACATGGTGAGCAATGTGCTCGCCGATGAAGCTGGCGATGAAGTAGTAGCTGTGGTCATAGCCCGGCTGCAGGCGCAATGTCAGCGGATGGCCGGTGGCATCGCAGGCTTCTTCCAACAGCTGTGGTCGCAGCTGCTTGTCGAGGAATTCATCGGCGCTGCCCTGATCGATCAATAGCGGGAGGCGCGTGCCCGACATCGATTTGACCAGCTCGACGGTGTCGTAGTTTTTCCACGCGTTTCGATCGTCGCCCAGATAGGCGCTGAATATTTTTTGCCCCCACGGCACCTGCGTCGGCGCAACGATGGGTGAAAACGCCGAGACACTGCTGTAGCGATCAGGATTGCGCAATGCGATCACCAGTGCGCCATGCCCTCCCATCGAGTGACCGAAGATCGAGCGTTTCTGAGAGACAGGGAAATGGTCTTCGATCAGATCGGGCAGCTCGTCGACGATGTAGTCGTACATGCGGTAGTGCGTCGACCACGGCTCTTGCGTGGCGTTGACATAGAAGCCGGCGCCCTTGCCGATGTCGTAGCCATCGGCGTCAGGGACAATATCGCCGCGCGGGCTGGTATCCGGCGCGACGAGAATGACGCCATGCTCGGCGGCGTAGCGCTGTGCGCCGGCCTTGGTGATGAAGTTCTGCTCATTGCAGGTCAGTCCCGACAGCCAGTAGAGCACCGGCAGCTTTTTCTGCGAGGCTTGCGGCGGCAGGTAGATGGCGACATTCATGTCGCAATGCAGTGTGCGCGAATGGTGTCGATAGACCTGCTGCGAGCCGCCGAAGCAGGCGCGGTGTTCGAGTCGTTCCATTTGATGATTGCTCCAGACCGGTGGGCAGTTTTTCCCTCTCCCTTCAGGGAGAGGGGCAGGGGAGAGGGTTTGTTGCGCGTGCCTCCTCCCCTCTCCCTAACCCTCTCCCTGAAGGGAGAGGGGACTGGGTTGCGATTGCTAGCACCTTCAGTAATGGATAACCGTGCGAATCGATTTGCCTTCATGCATCAGATCGAACGCTTCATTGATGCGATCGAGCGGCAGCGTGTGCGTGACGAAGGGGTCGAGATCGATCTCGCCGCTCATCGCCTGCTCAACCATGCCGGGCAGTTGCGTGCGGCCTTTGACGCCACCGAAGGCGGTGCCCATCCACTTGCGACCGGTGACCAGCTGGAACGGGCGTGTGGAAATCTCCTGACCTGCACCGGCCACGCCGA
>CAZWXW010000124.1:0-6607 GCA_964638025.1 uncultured Verrucomicrobiaceae bacterium | reverse complement strand
CCGCGCCGGCCTGGTCGGCGAAGACGGCCCGACCCACGCCGGTGCCTTCGACCTCAGCTTCCTGCGCTGCATTCCGAACATGGTGGTGATGGCGCCATCGGACGAGAACGAAACGCGCCGGCTGCTGACCACCGGCTTCCTGCACAACGGCCCAGCCGCCGTGCGCTACCCGCGCGGCACCGGCCCCAACGCCGCCATCGACCCGGCGCTGACGCCGCTGCCGATCGGCAAGGGCGTGGTGCGTCGCGACGGCGTGAAGGCGGCAATTTTGAACTTCGGCACGCTGCTGCCGGCCGCGCTGGCCGCCGCCGAGCGGTTGAATGCCACCGTCGTCGACATGCGTTTCGTCAAACCGCTGGATACGGCACTGGTCGACGAGATGGCCGACCGCCATGAACTGCTGGTGACACTGGAAGAGAACGCCATCGCCGGCGGCGCCGGCAGCGCGGTGGTGGAGTACCTGAATCAGCAGGGCCGCTCGCTGCCGCTGCTGCAGCTCGGCCTGCCGGATCGCTTCATCGACCACGGCAAGCATGGCGAACTGTTGTCGGCCTGCGGGCTCGATGCCGCCAGTGTCGAAGCCTCAATCCGCCGCCGCATGACGCAGCTCGGGCTGCTGACACTGCAGCCGTTGCGGGCACCGTAGGACAAATCAATCCCCTCTCCCCAACCCTCTCCCTGAAGGGAGAGGGAGGTATCGCTGCCGTCGGAAGGATCACTGCCATTTGATGTGGCTCGCTCCCCTCTCCCTTCAGGGAGAGGGGCCGGGGAGAGGGCAGCCCCTCACTCGCACGGCAGAAGAGAAGTCCGCCTCAAACGCCGCCGTTTTCGTGCTGATGATCGATCATGTGACCGAGCTTGCCGGCCTTGGTGGCGAGGTAGCGGGCGTTGTGCGGGTTGCTGTCAATCTGCAACGGCAGGCGCTCGGCGACATCGATCCCCTCCTTCTTCAGAGCATCGACCTTGCGCGGATTGTTGGTCATCAGCCGCACCGCCCTGATGCCGAGGTGATCGAGCATCTCGCGGCAGATGTGGTACTCGCGCAGATCCGCGCCAAAACCCAATTGCTCGTTGGCTTCGACGGTATCGGCGCCGGCATCCTGCAATTGATAGGCGCGGATCTTGTTCATCAGGCCGATGCCGCGCCCCTCCTGACGCAGATAGAGCAGCGCGCCGCGCCCCTCGGCCGCGATCCGCTCCAGCGCCGCCTGCAACTGGAAACCACAGTCGCAGCGCAGGCTGAACAGTGCATCGCCGGTCAGGCACTCCGAATGCAGGCGCGCCAGCACCGGCTGACCGTCATTGACGACGCCAAGTGTCAGCACTACATGCTCCTTGCCACTGCCGACCTCTTCGAAGCCATGCATGTCGAACACCGCCCACGGTGTCGGCAGGCGGGAGGTGGCGACGTAACGGAGGGACAAGGGGAACTCCAGCACTTCGGAAAACGGGGCGGGCATTCTATCAGGTTGGCCGCGGCCGGTTGGACGGCGCCAGCCGGCAGCCCGGACTCAGGATCAGAACTTCTGCTGCAGCACCATCACGCCACCCTCGTCGCGCAGGTTGACGTGTTTCAGGTAGGTCATGCCGAGCAGCACCTCTTCGGGGAACAGGCCCGACAGCACCATCGCCGGCACATGGTGCAGCGTGATCGAACCGACCGTGACCTTCTCCAGCGTCACCTGCCACGCCGGCACCACACCGCCCGCCGTGCCAGCCTGCCCCGGCGTGCCGGTGCGCTTGTAGTCGATGCCGATCAGGGTGGCGTGCTGCTCGTTGAGCGCCACCATGGTGGCGCCGGTGTCGACCAGCATCAGCAGCCGGCGGCCGTTGATCTCGCCATTGGTCAGGTAGCGGTTGTAGGCGTTGCGGTTGATCCGCACCTCACCGTGCGCGGCCGCCTCGAAACTGGAGGAGATACGCTGGCTCAGCGTCATCGTATGGCGGCGGCCATCGATCTCGATGACCGCCTGCTTCGGTGTCGAACTGACCAGCAACACCCCTTCGTCGCTGCGCTGACCGGCGCGCAAGGTCTTCTGGACACCGCCGATGCGCAGCACGGCGACATCGCGCATCAGCGCCTGTACCTCGACCCGCACTTCGGCCCAAGCGGGACTCGCGAACAGACAGCAGAGCATCGCCAGACGGCGGACAACGATGGGAAAGCGGCAATCCATGGCACACACAGCGAAGAAATGGGGTCCTAACTGATAGCCGAAGTCAGCGTCACGCGCCAGCGTCAACCGACGAACTGCGCATGCAGTCGCAACAACTCGTGCGTGGCTGCCTGCCAATCGGGTGCCTCTGTGATCGCCGTCACCAGCGCAACGCTGCCGACACCGGTGGCCAGTACCTGCGGCAGCCGCTCGCGGCTGATGCCGCCGATGGCCGTCATCGTGTAGTGCGGGCGCAGCAGCTGCACCCACTCCTGCAACCGATCGAGTCCGCGCTGCGAGAAGCGCATCACCTTGGTCGTGGTCGGGTAAATCGGCCCGATCGCGATGTAACTCGGTCGCAACGCATGCGCGCGCGCAATCTCGTACCAGGCGTGGGTACTGACACCGAGCCGCAGACCGGCGCGGCGAATCGCATCGACATCGGCCGTGTCGAGATCTTCCTGCCCGAGATGCACACCGTAGGCGCCGTGCTTGATCGCCAGCTGCCAGTGGTCGTTGATGAACAGACGCGCGCCATGACGACGGCTGGCCGCAATCGCGCGTACCACCTCTGCCTCCGTCTCTTCCAAACTTAGATTCTTGCTGCGCAGTTGCACGGTCTTCACACCGAGCGGCAGCACACGCTCGATCCACTCGGCCGTCGGCAGCACCGGGTAAAGCCCCAGCTCACCATCGCAATCCGGAAATGCATCGGCAACCGCACCATTGCCACGCCGCAACATCGGCAAGTCGGCGAGATGACGCGGATAACCGGCATGCGCCACCGGACCGGGACCGGCACCGAGCTGCACGGCAGCGCGCAAGCCGGCGGTGACATACATCTTGGCCAGCACCAGTGCATCGACCAGCTCGAAACCGCTCGCAAGGCAAGCTGCAATGGCCGCAGACAGCGTGCAGCCAGTGCCATGCGTATGCACGGTGTCGATGCGTTCGCCGGTGAGCCAAAAGCTGTTGCTGCCATCACACCAATAATCGCCGCTGACTGCATCACCGTTAGATTGGCCGGCGAGATGACCGCCCTTCACCAGCACCGAGCGCGCACCGAGCGCGACCAGATCGCGCGCCGCCTGCTCCATCTGTTCAGCCGTTTCGACCGGGCGACCGAGCAGCGCCGATGCTTCAGCCAGATTCGGTGTAATCACCGTCGCGCGTGGCAGCAATTTTTCGAGCAGCAGCTTGCCACCGGCACCGTCGAGCAACGAGGCGCCAGTGGTCGACACCATCACTGGATCGCAGACGACGTGACCGTCGTAGCTGTCGAGAAAATCGCAGACCGCAGCGACGACATCGGCATCGCCGAGCATGCCGAGTTTCAAGGCCGGCGCCGGCAAGTCGTCGGTCAGCGCCGCCAGTTGCGCGCGCAGATTGCCGATCGGTGTTACCGCAACATCGGTGACCGTCTTTGAATTTTGTGCTGTCAGCGCGGTGATGACACTGCAGCCATGCACACCGAAATCGCGGAAGGTGTGCAGGTCAGCCTGAATGCCGGCGCCACCGCCAGAATCAGAACCGGCGATGGTCCAGGCGATTGCGGGTTTGATTGTCATTGCTGATGCCAAAACGGTGTTCCAAGCGTTGGCGTCGACGGCTGCGCCGTCTGCCGTTCCGGCATCGCGCCGGCGAGGTAGCTGTTGCGCCCGGCTTCGATCGCGCCGCGAAATGCCTGCGCCATCAACACCGGATCGGCCGCTTGCGCCACCGCCGTGTTCAGCAGCACACCGTCGTAACCGAGCTCCAGCGCCTGCGCCGCATGTGACGGCTTGCCGATACCGGCATCGACGATCAGCGGCACCTCGGGAATGCGTTCGCGAATGGTCTGCAGTGCGTAAGGGTTCATCAAGCCGCGACCGGTACCGATCGGCGCACCCCATGGCATCAGCACTTCGCAACCGGCATCTCGCAGCTTTTGGCAAAGCACGAGATCATCAGTGCAGTAAGGGAATACCTTGAAGCCGAGCTTGATCAGCTGCTGCGCCGCCTCCAGCGTGCCGAACGGATCGGGCTGCAGGTTGTAGTCGTCGCCGATCACTTCGAGCTTGATCCAGTCGGTGGCGAAAATTTCGCGCGCCATCTGCGCCAGCGTCACCGCCTCTTTCGCCGTACGGCAGCCGGCCGTGTTCGGCAGCAAGTCGCAACCGAGCTGCTTGATGTAATCCCACAGCGCGTTGCCCCCGCCCTGCGTCGGACTCTGTCGACGCAGCGACACGGTGACGATCTGCGCACCGCTGGCGCGAATCGCATCGCTCATCACCTGCGGCGATGAATAGAGAGCCGTGCCAATCAGGAAACGGCTCTGGAATTTCTTGCCGTACAACTGCCAGTCGGACGTCGTTATCTGCTGCATGGAATCCTCCTGCGACGCTCAGCCGCCAGCAACGGGGGCGACGATATCGACGCAATCATCCGCTGCAAAATGTCGATCGCCATAATCGGCACGCGACACGAACTCGCTGTTGATGGCTACCGCCACGCGAGCGCGCTCGAAACCCCACTGCTCGAGCGCTGCGGCGACACTCAGCGCCTTATCAACCTGCCGGCATTCACCGTTGACGAAAATATCGATCATGCTGCAAACCGTTTAACGATTGGATGTTGATCGCCACCCGCCAATGCTGCCAGCGCAGCATCGATGACGACCGGACTCAGCAGATAGCCATGCCGGTAAAGACCGTTCACGCGCATCAAACCAAGCTCTACCTCAATGCGCGGCAGGTTGTCAGGGAACGCCGGCCGACAATTGGCGAAGGCATCGAGTACTTCCGCTTCAGCGAAGCCGGTATGCACACTGTAGAGCGCCGACTGCAACTCCAGGCTTGAACGCACCGTGATCGGTGCCAGCGATTCGCTTTCGATCTGCGTCGCGCCGATGACGAACACGTGGTCGCGCTTCGGCGCAATGTAGAGCTGGTAGCGCGGATGCATCAGCCGAACCGGCCGTGTGAAATTCACTTCCGGTGCATGCACCCACAACACTTCGCCGCGCACACCCCGCAGCTCCTGCATTTGAACCTTGGCGCCAAATCCACGTGCATCGATGGCAAGGTCACAGGCAATGCGCTCACCACCCTGCAACACCAACGCACCGCTCTCGACCGAATTAACCGCAACCGGTGCCCGCCAATCGCCGCCCAGTTTCTCGATCGCCACTTCGAGCGCCGCCAGCAATTCGCGATTGTCGAGCGTGCCTTCATCTTCGAGATAGAGACCGCTGTCGAAATGTTCGGCCAGATCCGGCTCCAGCTCGCGCAGTCGTTCGCGATCGAGTCGATGCACCGCGCCGAGATGCTGCGGCACATAGTGATTCAGCAATTGCTGGAAGTGCTGCAGGTTGCTGCGATCCGGTGCGTGCGCGACGACAACACTGCCACGCCGCTGGAAATAGACGTCGCGGCCACTGTCTTCTTTCAGCTCAGCGAGCAGCTGCGGCCAGCGCGCCAGCGACTCCAACCCCCACTCGAACACTTCGCGCTCACCGGCAACTACCTCGCTGTAGGGCGCGATCATCGCCGCCGCCACGCGCGCCGCCGACTGCCGCGCATCGCGATTGTCGCGATCGCACAAGGTCACGCGATGACCGGCGCGCAGCAATCGCCAGGCGAGCAGCCTGCCGATCAATCCTGCGCCTGCGATGGCGATGTTCATGAGTGGTTGTCTCTTGGTACTGCGTCGTCGTGCCAGAGAGGGGGCAGACTGTTGTTGTGGGTCTGGCAAGCAGGACTTGGTCTTTACTTCGTCAGAAACGGCCCAAAGGGCAAGCGACCATGTTTCTAATGACCGGCGCGACCCACAACATCAATCCGCCCCCTCTCCCAAATGTTTTCGCCAAATTCTTTTGGAGTTTCTTTCAGATTCCACCACTGACCGTGAGGGCAGGGGTGACCTGCTGTTGCCAGCCCACCCTTATCATCGAAGCAGTGATGGCGTGCCCTTTGGACCGTTTCTTACAAAGCGCCGAGGCAACCCTGCTTGCAAGCCGGCAACAGCAGGTCACCCCTGCCACCGCCGGAAGCCCACAAAATCAAACCTTGTGATAGATCTGCGAGCCTTGCGACTTGAACTGCTCTGACTTGTGCTTCATCTCCGCCTCGACATCGATCATGCGGATCGCCTCCGCACCTTCGACGTCCTGACCCAGAGAAGCCGCATAGTCGCGCACATCCTGCGTGATCTTCATCGAGCAGAACTTCGGACCGCACATCGAACAGAAGTGGGCGATCTTGGCCGACTCCTTCGGCAGCGTCTCGTCGTGGAATGAGCGCGCGGTGTCGGGGTCGAGACCGAGGTTGAACTGATCCTCCCAGCGGAACTCGAAACGCGCTTTCGACAAGGCGTTGTCGCGCAGCTGCGCACCGGGATGTCCCTTCGCCAGATCGGCGGCGTGTGCGGCGATTTTGTAGGTGATGATGCCGGTCTTGACGTCATCCTTGTTC
>CAZWXW010000123.1:0-6617 GCA_964638025.1 uncultured Verrucomicrobiaceae bacterium | reverse complement strand
TCGGCGGACTGGATCGCGCGCGCCTTCAGCTCCTCGTCGTTGAGCAGCTTGGCCGCCTCCTCGTCCTGCACTTTTTTCAGCGCCTGCTTCACCGTCAGCTTGCGTTTCTTGCGACGGTCGCCGCCCATGCTGCTGAACAGCCCCTGCAGCTGGCTGGTCATCTCCTCCATGCCGGGCGGCGCCATGATCTCGACACCCATCGGTGCCAGCGCCACTTCGATCTCGATCTCCTTGTCGTCGAGATCGCCCTCGCGCAATTTCTTGCGGAACAGCTGGCGCGTGCTCGACTCGCCGCTCGGCGCGTTGTCACTGGCGCCGGTGCGCGCCGGCGGCAGCAGCGCGTCGAGGATGCGCTCCTCGGCGGCGTCCTGCGCGCGCGGGCGCACGCGCTCGATCTCGCGTTCGCGCTCCATCTTGATCGACGCTTCGACCAGATCGCGGACGATGGTCTCGACGTCGCGGCCGACATAGCCGACCTCGGTGAACTTGGTCGCCTCGACCTTGATGAACGGTGCGCCGGCGAGTTTCGCCAGACGCCGCGCGATCTCGGTCTTGCCGACACCGGTGGGGCCGATCATCAGGATATTTTTCGGTGTGATTTCGTCACGCAGGCTCTCGTCGAGCTGCATGCGGCGCCAGCGGTTGCGCAGCGCCACCGCGACGGCGCGCTTGGCGCTTTGCTGGCCGACGATGTGCTTGTCGAGCTCGGAGACGATTTCGCGCGGGGTCATGTTCGACATATTCAGACAGCTCTTTTTTCTAACGTGCGGATGACATTGCGTGCGGATCGACGCTCACTGGCAGTCGAGCTCTTCGATCGTGCGGTTGTGGTTGGTGTAGATGCAGATGTCGCCGGCGATGGCGAGGCTGTTCTCGACGATGTCGCGCGCGGAGAGCTCGCTGTGGTCGAGCAGCGCACGCGCCGCCGCCTGTGCGAACGGACCGCCGGAGCCGATGGCGATCAGGTTGTCCTCCGGTTCGACCACATCGCCATTGCCGGTGATGATCAGCGAAGTGGTTTTATCCGCGACAGCCAGCAGCGCTTCGAGCCGGCGCAGCGCGCGCTCGGTGCGCCACGCCTTGGCCAGTTCGACGGCGGCGCGGGTCAGGTGGCCCTGGTGCTTGTCGAGCTGCTGTTCGAACAGTTCGAACAGCGTGAAGGCATCGGCGGTGCCACCGGCGAAACCGGCCAGCACCTTGCCGTGGTGCAGGCGGCGCACCTTGCGCGCGTTGCCCTTCATGACGGTGTTGCCCATCGTGACCTGGCCGTCGCCGCCGATGACGACCTTGCCGTTGCGGCGCACGGAGAGAATGGTGGTGCCGTGGTACTGCTCCAAGGGAGGCTCCTCGTCGATAGCGGATTGGGGGCGCAAACGCGGAATGCCAGTGTCGCCAGATACCAGTACCGCGAGCGGAATTACGGGATGTGGGGGCGCCGGCAACGCTTTTCAACCGGCACTTTCGCCCCGCTGCCAGCGCTACTTTTGCGCCCTATTTTTGGCGAATTTGCAGGGTTTCAATGCCTTCCGCGCTGAGGCGGTCGCGGGCGGTCGCGAGTTGGTCGCGGGAATTGAAGGGGCCGGCGTGGACGCGATACCAGGTGTCGGTGCCGGCGCGCACCATCTCGATACGCGCCTGCAGACCGAGCGCGGCGATCTGCGCACGCCGGCGCTCGGCATCGGCGTTGCCGCGGAACGAGCCGGCCTGCAGCAGGTAGGATTCGCCGCCCGCCACAACCGGCACTGCCGCGACCGCCGCCGGCGTGGCAGCCGTCGACGATGCAGCGGGCGCTGGCATGGACGGCTTGGCCGGCGCTGCCGCTTCGCGCTCCGGCACGATCACCTCGCGCTCGGGCAGCAGTGTGTAGAAATCGAACCGGGTGGCCGGCTCGACAGCGACCTCGCCGCCCTTCGCCACCGGCTCCCGGTCTGCCCTGGTCTCGGCCGCAACGACAACGGGGCGGGTCTCGGCCGGTTTTTTAACGGCGACGGGCGCCACTTTCGACACGCCTTTCGTCACCTCTTTCGAGGCGGTGCTGACAGTTGGCCCGGCGGCGCCCGTGGCGTCCGGCGCGCTCGATATTTTCATCAGCGACGTGATCAGCATGCCGCCGCCGATACCGGCCACCAGCCAGAGCCAGCCCGGTATCTGACGGCTGCTGCCCGTTCGCCGCGTCGGCGTGGCACCGCGACCGCCACGGCGCTCGCGCTCGCGGTTCTTGTCGCGCTCACGGCTGCTGTCGCGCTCGCGGTTGCGCGGATGGCTGTCGGGCAGACGCTGGCTGCAACGCGGGATGAGCATCGGTTACATCGCCTCCGGCGCCGAGACGCCGAGCAGATCGAGACCATTGCGCAGCACCTGCCGGGTGGCGACGGCGAGCGTCAGCCGCGCGTTGCGCAGCTCCTCGTCGTCGACCAGGAACTGGTGCGCGTGGTACCAGGTGTGCAGCGCGGCAGCGACATCGCGCAGGTACTGCGCCACCTGATGCGGCTCCAGATTGTCGGCGGCGGTGGCGACCAGTTCCGGGTAGCGCGCCAGCAGGTTCAGCAGCGCCACTTCGTGCTCGCTGTCGAGACGGCCGAGTGCCGCTTCGCCGCGCGCGCGATCCCACGACAGCGACTTTTCGTCGGCCTGACGCAACACGGAACAGACGCGGGCGTGGGCGTACTGGATGTAGTAGACCGGGTTGTCGTTGGTCTGCGCGCGCGCCAGATCGATATCGAACACCAGCTGCGAATCGGAGCGGCGCGCGGCGAGGAAATAGCGCGTCGCATCGCGGCCAACTTCGTCGATCAGGTCGCGTAGCGTGACGTAGCTGCCGGCGCGCTTGGAGATCTTCACCTCTTCGCCACCGCGCATGACAGTGACCATCTGGTGCAGCACATAGTCGGGCCACCCCTGCGGGATGCCGACGCCGAGCGCCTGCAGGCCGGCGCGCACGCGGGTGATGGTGCTGTGGTGGTCAGCGCCCTGCTCGTTGATGACGCGCTGGAAACCGCGCTCCCATTTGTTCCTGTGGTAGGCGACATCGGGCACGAAGTAGGTGTAACCCCCTTCGCTCTTGCGCATGACGCGATCCTTGTCGTCACCAAACGATGTCGTGCGCAGCCACAGCGCGCCGCCGTCTTCATAGGTGTGGCCGCTGGCGATCAGCGCCTGCACGGTCTCCTCCACCTTGCCTTCGGTGTAGAGCGACGACTCCAGAAAATAGATATCGAAGGCGACACCGAACGCGCGCAGATCGAGATCCTGCTCGCGGCGCAGGTAGGCGACGGCGAAGCGGCGGATCGCATCGGCATCGTCGGCATCTTTGGCGCCGGTGACCTGCTGATCGTCGGCGACGATGGTTTCGCCGGCCATGTAGGCGTTGGCGACATCGGCGATGTAGTCGCCGCGATAGCCATCTTCCGGCCAGCCTTCATCGCCCGGTGCAACACCTTTGCAGCGCGCCTGCGTCGACAGTGTCAGGTTGTTGATCTGCGCGCCGGCGTCGTTGTAGTAGAACTCGCGGGTGACATCCCAACCGGTGGCATCGAGCAGCCGGCACAGGCAGTCGCCGACTGCAGCGCCGCGACCGTGGCCGACATGCAGCGGGCCGGTCGGGTTGGCCGAGACGAATTCGACCTGCACCTTGCGGCCGGCACCGCTGTTGTTGCGGCCAAACATATCGCCGGCCGCGAGGATGTCACTGACCACGGCGGTCTGCGCCGAACCGGACAGGAAGAAGTTGATGAAACCGGGACCGGCGATCTCGGTGCGGGCAAGCTGGCCAGATTGCGGCAGCGCCTCGACGATCAGCTGCGCCAGCTGGCGCGGCGCCATCTTCGCCGCCTTCGCCACGGTCATGGCGATATTGCTGGCGAAGTCGCCGTGGCTCTTGTCCTTGGTGTGGTCGATCTGAATTTGCGGCTGCAGCTCTGCCGGCAACGTGCCGTCGGCCTGCAAACGCGTCAGGGCCTGAGCGATCAGCTCGGCGATATGGTTCTTCATGCGGGGAGAATGTGCCGGAAAACGGAGGGCGCCATTATCCCCATTTGGTCTGGCGGTCGCCAGCGCGGGGGTTGCGGGGAGGAGGCAAGCAGCGCCGCTACAATCCCGGTGCGTTCGCCACGGCGGTGGCAGTGGATACCTTGTCGTCGCGCCGTGCCACCATGGCCGGCCCCTGGTCGGTGTCGAGACGGGCAAAGGCCTGATCGAAGATCAAGGGCGCGCGCTGCCAGCGGTAGGCCGAGTTCAGCAGCACCAGCAGCACCTGATTGCCGTTGCGCTCGGCGACCGCGATCAGGCAGGGGCCGGCGCGGTTGGTGAAGCCGGTCTTCATCCCCATCACGCCGTCGTACTTGCCGATCAGGTGATTGGTGGAGCGCAGATCGAAGGTGCGGCGACTGTCGACGCTGCGGATCACCATCCGGCCCTTGTTGGTGATGCGGTTGAAGGTGGGGTTCTGCAGCGCCGTTTCCGCCAGCGTGGCGAGATCGTGGGCAGTGCTCAGATGGCCCGGCTTGTCGAGGCCGCAGGCGTTGACGAAATGGGTGTCGTGCATGCCGAGCAGTTGGGCGCGCTCGTTCATCTTGATGGCGAAGGCGGCCTCGCTGCCGGAGTGCCAGTCGGCCAGCGCGTGGCAGGCGTCGTTGGCGGAGCGGATCAGGGTTGCCGCCAGCAGGTCGCCGACGGTCAGCCGGTCGCCGGCGCGCAGGCCGATGCGCGAACCGGTCTCGGCGGCCGCCGCCTGGCTGACGGTGACGATCTCTTCGGGGCGGTAGTCGTCGAGCACCAGCAGCGCCGTCATCACCTTGGTCAGGCTGGCGGGCGGCATCGGCTGGCTGGCGTTGAGCTGCCACATATCTTCGCCACCGGAGCGAACCAGATAGGCGCGCGCGACGCCCTTGAACGGATCGACCGGCGGTGCGGCGAACAGCGAGGTGCTGAACAGCGCGGCAAGGCAGAACAGCGCAGCCGGCCGAAACAGGGAGCGAGTGGCCAGAAAGCGGAAGGCGTCGAACATGGAAGTCTCCGGGAGCTAGCGCGATCTATCCCAACCTCGGAACGCCGCCCTGTAAATATAGAGGCGGGCACACCCTGCCGATCGCACGGACAACAGCTTGGCACAGGGTCGTAAAACCGGCAAATCGCGACAAATACGGAGCAACCCTGGCGTTAATACCAATAAATAAACAGTCTCAGCCCATGTCGACCGGATCGACATCGATCGACCAGCGCACCCGCCGCCCCAGCGGATGCTGCTCGGCGATCTGCTCCAGCAGATGCAGCACGCGATGCAGTGGCGCCCGCCGCTCCGACTGCAATAGCAGCTGCGCCCGATGCAGACCGGCGCGACGCGACAGCGGCGCCGGCAGCGGACCGAGCGCCATGACGCCGGCCGGCACCTGTTCGCGCAGCGCCATCAGCAGGCGGTCGGCGTCGCTGGCGTGCGCGGCGTCGGCCCGCACCAGCGCGAGGAAGCCGAACGGCGGCAGCGACAACAGGCGGCGCTCGTCGAGCAGCGCGCGGGCGAAGTCGCCATAACCGGCCTGCACCATCCGCTGCAGCAGCGGGTGATCCGGATAGTGGGTCTGCAGCAGTACCCGGCTCTCTTTGCTCGCGTTACCGGCATCAGCCCGGCCGGCGCGACCGGCCACCTGGGTCAGCAACTGGCCGAGCTTTTCCGGCCCGCGAAAATCGGCGCTGAACAGACCGCCATCGGCATCGACCATCACCACCAGCGTCACGCCGGGAAAGTGGTGCCCCTTCGCCAGCATCTGCGTGCCGACCAGCACACAGGCCTCGCCGCGACCGATCGCGTCGACCAGCGTCGCCATCGCGTGCTTGCGGCCAGTGGTGTCGCGGTCGATGCGATGCACCGGGAATTGGGGGAAGTGCGCAGCCAATACCTGCTCCAGCCGTTCGGTGCCGGGGCCGCGAAACTCCAGATGGCCGCCGCGACAGGCCGGGCAGCGCGTCTCCAGCGCTTCGCTGTGACCGCAGTGGTGGCAGATCAGCCGGCGCGCGCCGTAGTGCACCGTCAGCCGCGCATCGCAGTGGTTGCAACCGGCGATCCAGCCGCAGTCGTGGCACAGCAGCGTCGGTGCGAAACCGCGCCGGTTCAGGAACACCAGCACCTGTTCGCCGCGCGCCAGCGTCGCGGCGATGGCGTCGAAGGCGACCGGGGACAACCCTTCGGCCATCGGCGCGCGGCGGATATCGACCACCTCGATCGGCGGCAGCGCGGCGCTGCCGGGACGGGCGCGCAGATGGTGGTGCCGGTAACGGCCGGACAGCGCGTTGTGCAGGCTCTCCAGCCCCGGCGTCGCCGAACCGAGCAGGATCGGAATGCCGGCGTCGGCGGCGCGTTTGATGGCGAGATCGCGGGCGTGGTACCGGAAACCGTCCTGCTGTTTATAAGAGGCGTCGTGCTCCTCGTCGATGATGATCAGCCCCGGCCGCGCCAGTTCGGCGAACACCGCCGAACGGGTGCCGAGCACGACACCGGCGGCACCGCTGCGCGCCATGCGCCAGGCGTCGAGCCGCTCGTTGTCGGTGAGACCGGAGTGCAGCACCGCCACCGGCGTCGCCAGCCGGCGGCGAAAGCGCGCCAGCGTCTGCGGTGTCAGGCCGAT
>CAZWXW010000122.1:0-6672 GCA_964638025.1 uncultured Verrucomicrobiaceae bacterium | reverse complement strand
ATGGGTCAGCCCGGCATACAGCGTCGTGGTCTTGCCGGAGCCGGTGGGGCCGGTCACCAGCACGATGCCGTGCGCGGTGCTCAGCGCGCGGCGATAGCCGTCGAGCACCTGCGTATTCATGTGCAGCTGTTCGAGCTGCAGCTGGCCGGCCTGCTTGTCGAGCAGACGCAGCACCACGCGCTCGCCGTGCGCCGACGGAATCGTCGACACGCGGATGTCGACGGCGTGGCCGGCCAGACGGATCGAGATGCGACCGTCCTGCGGCACCCGCTTCTCGGCGATATCGAGTTTCGCCATCACCTTCAGACGCGACACCAGCAGCGGCGCCAGCATTCTTTTCGGCGACAGCACTTCGGTCAGCACGCCGTCGATGCGGTAGCGCACCGTCAGCCGCTCCTCGAAGGTTTCGACGTGAATGTCGGAGGCCTTCTCGCGCACCGCCTGCGACAGCACCGCGTTGATCAGGCGGATCACCGGCGCGTCGTCCTCGGTGTCCATCAGGTCGGCGGCTTCCGGAATTTCGTCGGCGAGCCGGCTCAGATCGAAATCGGCGCCGATATCCTCGGCCGCCAGCGCCGCTTCGTTGTTGTCGCGCTGATAGGCCGCCGTCAGGCGGCGCTGGAATTCGTCGACGGCAATGGCGCAGAACTGCAGCGGCTGGTCGAGCGCACGCCGCAGTTCGGTCATCACCTCGACGGTGAGTCCCGGGCGGTACCAGATGCACGGCGGCCGCGCATCGGCATCGAGCAGCACGCCGTGGCTCTGCGCGAAGGTGAACGGCAGGCGGCGGCGCGTTTCGCCGGGCTCCGACGCCAGCACGCTGTCGAGCGCCTCGTTCACGGCTGCGGCACCGCGCCCGGTGCCGGCGATGCGGCCTGCGGCGCCAGCTCCGTTTCGCTCATGTTGATCATCCCTTGCGGACCGGAACCACCGTTCTGCAGCTCGCGAATCCGATCGAGCTGCTGCTGCCACTCCGGCAGCAGCGGCAGCTGATCCTCGCGCAGGAATTCGACGCCCTGCTGGCGTTCCCGCAACTGCAGGTCGCGCATGTAGCGATACTTCTCGCCGGTCGCGCCGTTCAGTTCACGGCCGTCGCGCACGATCATCGGCCGCAGGAACACCATCAGATGCTGCTTGGTTTTCGATGTCGAGTTGCTGCGGAACAGACGGCCGATGCCGGGAATGTCGCCGAGGAAAGGCACCTTGGTCTCCGTTTCCTGCACATCGTCCTGGATCAGGCCGCCGAGCACGATGGTCTGGCCGTTGTCGGCCAGCACCTTGGTCTCGATCTTGCGCTCGTTGGTGATGACATCGGCGGCGTTCACCGTGCTGGCGGCGCCGGTCAGGCTCGACACCTCCTGCACGATCTCCAGCACCAGCGAGTCGCCGTCGTTGATGTGCGGCGTCACCTTCAGCGTGATGCCGACGTTCTCGCGTTCGATGGTCTGGAACGGGTTGCCCGGCGTCGACGTGCCGCCAGTGCCGGTCGAGGTGTAGGAGCCGGTCAGGAACGGCACGTTCTGGCCGACCACGATCGACGCCTCTTCGTTGTCGAGCGTCAGCAGGCTCGGTGTCGACAGGATGTTGGCGTTCCGGTCCTGCTGCAGCGCATTCAGCACGACGTTGAAGTTGAAATCGCTGCCGGTGCGACCGATGCCGAGCACCTGACCCGGGGTGCCGCCGAGCACGGCGGCCAGCGCCGCGGTCGGGTCGACATCGATGACCTCGCCGTCCTCATTGACACCCTTGCCCAGCGCCGCCGCCGCGGTGGCCGTGCTCAACCCGTTGTCGATCGAGCTGGAGCCGTAGACGCCGCTGTCGTTCAGGAACAGCCACTGCACGCCGAGGTCGCGGCCATTGGTGGCGTTCATCTCGACGATGATCGCCTCGACCAGTACCTGCGCGCGGCGAATGTCGAGCCGCGCCACGATCCCCTCCAGCGACGACATGACATCGGCCGGCGCGGTGATGATCAGCGAGTTGGTGCCCTCGTCGGCTTCGACCGCCGCCCTGCCCTGCGCACTGCCGGACGCGGCCTGGGCACCCGGTGTCGCCTTCTCGACGTTCTGCAGCACCTTGTTCAGCACCTCGGACATATCCTTGGCCTTGGCGTATTGCAGATAGACGACGCGCGCGTTGCCGCTCTGCACCAACGGCGCATCGAGGTTGCGGATCAGCGCGCGCATGCGCGCGCGCTGCATGTCGTCGCCGCTGACCAGCACGCTGTTGGTGCGCTTGTCCGCCACCAGCGTCAGCAGCTTGCCCTCCGGCTGCCCCTGCGGCGTGCCGCTCTTCTCCAGCTGCTCCAGCATCCGCACCATCTCTTCGGCGGAAGCGTGCTGCAGTCGCACGACATCGGCGTTGGCCACCGCCGCCTTGTCGATGCGCGCAATCACCTCGCGAATGCGCGAAATATTCATGGCCGTGTCGGAGACGATGATGGCATTGCTCGGGCTGTAGGCCGCCATGTGCGCCTGCTGCGGCGCCAGCGGCCGCAGTACCGGAATCAGCGTCGCCGCCGACACGTTCTGCAGCTGGATCACCTCGGTGACGATCTCGCTGCTCTCGCGCCCGCCACTGGTGACCGGCGCGCCGGCCGAACGGGCATCGCGCGACGGGATGATCCTGACCATGTTGCCGCTCTCGATCGCGGTGAAACCGTTGACGTCGAGCACCGACAGGAACAGTTCGTACAGCTGCTGCCGGTTCAGCGGCTGCGACGAGATCACCTCGATCTGCCCCTTGGTCTTGGGGTCGATGATGATGGTCTTGCCGGTGGCCTGCGCGACGAAGCGCACCACCTCCTCCAGCTCGGTGCCCTTCTTGAAGTTGAAGGTCCAGCTCTGCTCGGCGGAAGCCGCGGCGCCCTCCGGCGGTTGCGCCACCACGGGTAGCGCGGCCGTCAGCAGCGCGGCGGCAAGAAGGGAATCCCGGAGAGAGGCAAAACGCACAGTCATCGTTCCTTTGAATCATTCATCTGGGCCGAGCGACACCTGCTCGGCGGAAGCCGGCGCATCCGGCCGTTATCGGGTTATTGCGGTGCCGATTCGAGTGAGACCAGCAGCGTCAACTCTTCGCTGCCGCGCCGCACGGTGAAGGTGGCATCGGTGGCGCTGCGCATCTGGTTATAGAGTTCGAGCGCACGCTGCGGATCTTCGAGGCCAACGCCATTGATGGCGGTGACCACATCGCCGGGCTTGAAGCCGAAGCGCTCGAACTGCTCGGCGTCGCGACCGGGGCGCACACGGTAACCGATCATGCGGCCGCCATCGCGCTCGACCGACACCTGCAGTACATCGCTGAGGCTGCCCGGATTGCTGAACAGGCGCTCGCGGTAACCGGCCGCGGCCGCGGTCACGGCGGCATCGCCGCGCAGATCGACGGCTGTTGCTGTCGACACCGGCTGCAGCGGCGCCGACGACGACTGCGACGCGCGCACCGCCGCCGGATCATAGAGCCAGATGGTTTCGGCGCGACCGTTGTTGCTGATGATGATGCGATCGGGCAGCACGCGACTCAGTGTCACGCGGCCGCTGGCCGGCAACTGCTCGCCGATGGAGAACTGCTGCTGGCGACCGTCCGCCAGAATCAGGGCTCGCGCCAGCGCCGGGTCTTCGGCACTCATGACGCCCTGCAGCTGCAGGCTCAGCGCGCTCTCCTGCGCCGCCTCGTCGACAGCCGCCACCGCCACCGGCTGCGCCGCACTGGCACCGGCATCGCCGAACAGCTTCCAGCCAATCATCGCCTCGACATCGACACCGCTACGGTCCGCGCTGCCCGCGCCGGCACCGGTGGTGGCGACATTCACTGGCGCCCGTTCCGCCGCCGCTGTCGGTGCCGGCCACGGCATCAGCAGCCAGACGATGCGCGCCAGGCTCCACAACAGCCACAGCGCCGCCAGCACCACCACCAATTGCTGCCAGCGCCGCATGCCGACCGCCGCCAGCCGGTTGCCGAGCAGTTGCAGACGCCGCTGCAGCGGATACAGCGACGAGCCGGCAGGCAGAGCGAAACGGGACAAGGGCAACTCCGGAAGGTTGGCAATCCGCAGCATTATAGAGAGCAATTCAACCCTCGCAGGAGATGGCAATGCCAAATCGTTCTTAGTGAACAGCTCTATCAAACGGCCTATGAATAATGGCGACCGTTGCGGGTTTGCGAACAAGGCGCGCAGGCTAGCGGTCGCCTGTTAACAGTCGATGACAGGCCGCTATACTCGCGCGCCCCGCGGCCGGCAACTACCGAGAAAGTCATGCGACTGCTGCTAGCGCCGATGGAAGGCGTCATCAACCACACGCTGCGCGACCTGCTGACCCGGCTCGGCGGCATCGACCGCTGCGTCACCGAGTTCGTGCGCGTCACCGACCAGTTGCTGCCACCCAAGGTGTTCCACCGCCTCTGCCCCGAACTGCGGCAGGGCGGCATCACCCCAAGCGGCGTACCGGTCTACGTGCAACTGCTCGGCGGCAAGCCGCCGTTCATGGCCGCCAATGCCGCGCGTGCCGCCGCGCTCGGCGCTCCCGGCATCGACATCAACTTTGGCTGCCCGGCCAAGATCGTCAACCGCAACGATGGCGGCTCGATCCTGCTGCGCGAGCCACAGCGCGTATTCGATATCGTCCGCGCCGTGCGCGATGCGGTGCCGGCCGTCATTCCGGTCACCGCCAAGATCCGTCTCGGCTACCACGACAGCGCACTGCTCGCCGACATCGCCGGCAGCGTCGAACAGGCCGGCGCCAGCGAGCTGACCATCCACGCCCGCACCCGCGACGACGGCTACAAGCCACCGGCGCACTGGCACCTGATCGCACCGGTGCGCCGGCAGCTGTCGATCCCGATCTTCGCCAATGGTGAAATCTGGTCGCCGCCGGATGCCGGACAGGCACGCGCCGACAGTGGCTGCGTCGACCTGATGCTCGGTCGCGGCGTGCTCGCCCGCCCCGACCTGGCCGCTGCCATCCGCGCCGGCGATCAGAACCGCGACTACACCGCGCTGCCGTGGCGCGACATCACCGAACTGCTGCGCCTGCAGCTGCAGGCCTGTCGCGACACGCTGCCGGCGAAACAGCTGCTGGGGCCGGTGAAGCAGTGGCTCGGCTACCTGCGCCGCCACTACGCCGAGGCAGCAGCGTTGTTCGAGGCGGTAAAACGGGTGACCGATCCGGAGCTGATGGCCGCTGCACTGGACCCGCCGTAACCCGTCGTACAACACGAAAACACAAAAACCCCCGGTCAGTGCCGGGGGTTTTGTCAGCGCTCACGCCAAACCCGTCAGGCTTGGCCGAACCGATGGCGGGTCAGGAGAGTTTGCTCTGCAGGTAGTTCGGCAGACCGAGCTGACCGACCAGGCTGAGCTGCGTCTCCAGCCAGTCGATGTGCTCCTCCTCCGATTCGAGGATATCTTCGAGCAGCTCGCGGCTGATGTAGTCGCCGACGCTTTCGCAATAGGCGATCCCATCCTTCAGATCGGGCAGCGCCTGCAGTTCCAGCTGCAGGTCGCACTTCAGCATCTCCTCGACGTTCTCGCCGATCAGCAGCTTGCCCAGATGCTGCAGGTTGGGCAGCCCCTCCAGGAACAGGACACGCTTGACCAGGTTGTCGGCGTGTTTCATCTCGTCGATCGACTCGTGGTACTCGTGCTCGCCGAGCTCTTTCAATCCCCAGTTCTGGTACATGCGCGCATGCAGGAAGTACTGGTTGATGGCCACCAGCTCATTGCCCAGCACTTTGTTGAGGATTTCGATGACTTTCGCATCGCCTTTCATGATGGCCGCTCTCCTGCCGACAACGAGATGGCAATTGTCGGCGCGCAGCCAAGGCAATGTCAAAGGATAACTATTTGATTTTTCTTGAAAAGAAATGAGAACGAAAAGGCTTCTCGACCGCTGTTTCAAACCATCGCGTCAGGCGACGGCAGCTGCCGCCGGATAGAACAGCACGGCGCCGGCCGGTGCGGAAGCGGCACGGGCCTGGTGGAACACCTCGCGCGCCAGCGACCCGCATTTGCCGCACTGGCTGGCCAGGTCGAGCTCGCGACGCAGATCGCTGAAGCGGTCGACACCGGCGGCGACCGCGCGGCGAATCTGGGAGTCGGTGATGCCCCGGCACAGGCAGACGTACATGACAGTGGACCCATTGACTGACTGACGGCGGCCACTCTACGAATCGATGAGAATCGTTGTCAATACTGTTTGAGAATGAGATTTCAAGAATTTGCAGCATCCGGTTATCAACCGCGCTTTACGGCCTCGCCAGTCCGGAATAACCAGTAGGAGCGATTGCTAACACGCATGTAGAATGACGCCGCCCGCGCGGGGCGCTCTCTGAGGGAAAAAAGGGCCGGCATTCAGCATGTTGGCATCGATTCGAGGGCATCCGCGCCCCTCAACCCCAAACCAGCAACTGGAGGCTCGCAAACAATGGGCGTACTCGTCGGCAAACCCGCTCCCGATTTCACCGCTTCGGCGGTCCTTGGCAATGGCGAAATCGCCGCCAAATTCACGCTGAGCGAAGCGATCAAGGGCAAATACGGCCTGCTCTTCTTCTACCCGCTCGACTTCACCTTCGTCTGCCCGTCCGAGCTGATCGCCCTCGACAACCGCGTCGACCGCTTCAACGAGCTGGGCGTCGAGGTGATCTCGGTCTCGATCGACTCGCACTGGACCCACAACG
>CAZWXW010000121.1:0-6819 GCA_964638025.1 uncultured Verrucomicrobiaceae bacterium | reverse complement strand
GCGGCACCGCCGCCAGCCCGCTGACGTCGATCAAGTACGCCGGTTCGCCGTGGGAGCTCGGCCTGTCCGAAGCGCAGCAGGCGCTGCGCAGCAACGGCCTGCGCGGCAAGGTGCGGGTGCAGACCGACGGCGGCCTGAAGACCGGTCTCGACGTGGTCAAGGCGGCGGTGCTCGGCGCCGAGAGTTTCGGTTTCGGTACCGCGCCGATGGTCGCGCTCGGCTGTAAATACCTGCGCATCTGCCACCTGAACAACTGCGCCACCGGTGTCGCCACGCAGGACGAGCGCCTGCGCGACGAACACTTCATCGGCACCGTCGAAATGGTGATGAACTTCTTCCGGTTCATGGCGATGGAGACGCGCGAATGGCTGGCGCGCATCGGCGTGCGTTCGATCGCCGAACTGATCGGCCGCGCCGAGCTGCTGCGTGTGCGCGACGGTGAAACCGTGCGTCAGGGCAAACTCGATCTGTCGCCGATCCTGTGGAAAGACCCGCGCGCTGCCGGTCAGCCCGAATATTGCGTCGACGCCTCCAACCCGCCGTTCGATCCGGGCCTGAAAGCGGAGGAGATGTGGGGCGCGACGCGCGATGCGATCGAGCAGAAGCGCGGTGGCGAATTCGCGTTTGACGTCTGCAACTGCGACCGCTCGATCGGTGCGCGCCTGTCCGGCGAAATTGCGCGCCGTTACGGCGACCTCGGCATGAGCGACAAGCCGATCACGCTGAAGCTGAAAGGCACGGCGGGGCAGAGCTTCGGCGTCTGGAACGCTGGCGGTCTGCATATGTATCTGGAAGGCGATGCCAACGACTACGTCGGCAAGGGCATGGCGGGCGGCAAGCTGGTGGTCTATCCGCCGCGTGTGTCGAGCTTCGAATCGCAGCAGAGCGCGATCATCGGCAACACCTGCCTCTACGGTGCCACCGGCGGCAAGCTGTTCGCCGCGGGCCGCGCCGGCGAGCGTTTCGGTGTGCGCAATTCGGGTGCTCACACCGTCGTCGAAGGCGCCGGCGATCACTGCTGCGAATACATGACTGGCGGTCACGTCACCGTGCTCGGCCCCACCGGCTACAACTTCGGTGCCGGCATGACCGGTGGCTTCGCCTACGTGCTCGATCTGGAAAATCTCTTCGTCGATCGATTCAACAACGAGCTGGTCGAAATCTGCCGCATCAACTCCGAGGCGTTCGAGGCCTACCGCAGTCACCTGCGCAGCATCCTGCGCGAGTACGTCAGTGAGACCGGCTCGGCGTGGGGCAAGCAGATTCTCGACAATTTCTCCGATTACATCGGCAAGTTCTGGATGGTCAAACCGAAGGCGGCGAACCTCGATTCGCTGTCGAAGATGACCAAGCAGAGCCCGCAGTAAGCAGCGCCGGCAGAGAGACAGATATGGCAGAGCGTTTGAACAATTCGTTTCAGTTTCTCGACGTCGAGCGCGAGGACCCCGACAAGAAATCGGTGGAAGTGCGTCGTCATCAGTTTGTCGAAATTTACGAGCCGTTCGAGAAGGAGCAGGTCGAGGATCAGTCGCACCGCTGTCTCGCCTGCGGCAACCCGTACTGCGAGTGGAAGTGCCCGGTTCACAACTTCATTCCGAACTGGCTGCAGCTGATCAGCGACGGCAACCTGTTCGCCGCCGCCGAGCTGAGCCACCAGACCAACACGCTGCCGGAAGTGTGCGGCCGCGTCTGCCCGCAGGATCGTCTGTGCGAAGGCGCCTGCACGCTGAACGACGGTTTCGGCGCGGTGACGATCGGCTCCGCCGAGAAGTACATCACCGATACCGCGCTGTCGATGGGCTGGCGTCCCGATCTGTCGAAGCGGGTCTGGACCGACAAGAAAGTGGCCGTCATCGGCGCCGGCCCGGCCGGTCTCGGCTGCGCCGATATTCTGGTGCGCGCTGGCGTCAAGCCGGTGGTGTTCGACAAGTATCCGGAGATCGGTGGCCTGCTCACCTTCGGCATTCCCGAGTTCAAGCTCGAAAAGACGGTGATGTCGCGACGTCGCGACGTGTTCGAGGGGATGGGTGTCGAGTTTCGCCTGAACACCGAAATCGGTCGCGATGTCACCATGGAAGAGCTGCTGCGCGACTACGACGCGGTGTTCATGGGCATGGGCACCTACACCTACATGAAGGGCGGTTTTCCCGGTGAAGATCTCGATGGCGTCTACGATGCGCTGCCGTTCCTGATCTCCAACGTCAACCACAACCAGGGTTGGGAAAAAGATCCGTCCGAATTCGTCAGCGTCAAAGGCAAGCGCGTGGTCGTGCTCGGCGGCGGCGACACGGCGATGGATTGCAACCGCACGTCGATTCGTCAGGGCGCGCTCAGTGTCAGCTGTGCCTATCGCCGCGACGAGGAGAACATGCCCGGTTCGCGCCGCGAAGTCTCCAACGCCAAGGAAGAGGGCGTGCAGTTCCTGTTCAACCGTCAGCCGGTGGCGATTGTCGGCAGCGATCGCGTCGAAGGCGTGAAAGTTGTCACCACGCAACTCGGTGAGCCGGACAACAACGGTCGCCGTCGTCCGGAAGTGATTCCGGGTTCGGAAGAGACGTTGCCGGCCGATGTCGTGCTGATCGCGTTCGGTTTCCGTCCGAATCCGCAGGAGTGGTTCGCCGGCGCCAACGTGGCGGTCAACGATTGGGGTGGCGTCGTCGCAGCCGAAGAGCAGAAATTCAAGTTCCAGACCAGCAACCCGAAAGTGTTTGCCGGCGGCGACATGGTGCGCGGCTCCGACCTCGTCGTCACCGCGATCTGGGAAGGGCGTCAGGCAGGCGAGGGGATTCTCGACTACCTCGGGGTCTGACCATTCTTCCACTGGCGACGGATTGCGCAGAAAGGCACGGTGACGTGCCTTTTTGTTTAGGGGTTATCAATGACTGAATTGAAGAACGACCGTTTTCTGCGCGCACTGGCTCGTCAGCCAGTCGATGTCACGCCGGTGTGGATGATGCGGCAGGCTGGCCGTTATTTGCCGGAGTATCGCGCCACGCGCGCACGCGCCGGGGATTTTATGGCGCTCTGCATGAACCCGGGGTTGGCGTGCGAAGTGACGCTGCAGCCGCTGGAGCGCTATCCGCTCGATGCCGCAATTCTCTTCTCCGACATTCTGACCGTGCCCGATGCGATGGGGCTCGGCCTCTATTTCGAAACCGGCGAAGGTCCGCGCTTTCGCAAAACGGTGCGTACTGCCGCCGATGTCGACGCGCTGCCCATTCCCGATCCACAGCGCGATCTCGGTTATGTCATGGACGCGGTGCGCACGATTCGCCGCGAGCTGAACGGCCGCGTGCCGCTGATCGGTTTTTCCGGCAGCCCGTGGACGCTTGCCACTTACATGGTTGAAGGCGGCGGTTCGAAAGATTTTCGTTCGGCAAAAGCGCTGGCATTCGATCAACCGCAAGTGATGCACGCGCTGCTCGATAAGTTGGCGCAGAGTGTCATCACTTATTTGAATGGCCAGATCGAAGCTGGCGCACAGGCGGTACAGATATTCGATACCTGGGGCGGCGCGCTGAGCCACTCGGCCTATCTCGAATTCTCGCTGGCCTACATGAAACGCATCGTCGCCGGGCTGATTCGCGAACGCGAAGGCCGCAAGGTGCCGGTTATCGTGTTTACCAAGAATGGCGCGCCGTGGTTCGATCAGATTGTCGACAGTGGTGCCGATGCCATCGGTCTCGACTGGACTGTCGATATCGGCGACGTGCGCCGCCGCTTTGGCGACCGCGTCGCGTTGCAGGGCAACATGGACCCGTCCGTGCTTTACGCCAGCCCATCGCGCATTCGCGCTGAAGTCGCTTCGATTCTCGAAAGCTACGGTCACGGCAGTGGTCATGTCTTCAACCTCGGTCACGGCATTACGCCGGAGGTCGATCCCGAGCACGCCCGCGCCTTCATCGAGTCGGTGCACGAGCTGTCGGCCAAATACCATGCGCAATAAAATGTATCGCGCACAGTAGGTCACAGCACGCCGGTCGCTTTGCGGTCGGCCGCCGCTGCAGTAAGGTGGCGCATCACCAATGACGGAGGATTTCGTCGTGCATCGCCTGCTTGCCACCCTGTTTGTCGTGTCCCTCTCTTTTCTCTCCGGCTGCGCCATGCTGCGCGGTGATTTCGTCGAACCCGAGGTCGCCATCGCCGGCATACGCATGGGGCAGGCGGAAGGGCTCTACCAGCCGCTGTTCGTCGATGTCGTCATCACCAACCCGAATCGCAAGGAGCTGGCGCTTGATGGCATTACCTACAAGATCGAGCTTCAGGGGCACGACCTTGTCAAAGGCACCAGTCGCGAGCCGCTGGTGGTTGCCGCTGGTGGCACGGCGCGTTACACCATTCCCGCGTCGCTGAATCTGTTCAGCGGCGTCGGCCTGATTCGCGACCTGATGTCGCAGCAGGGCAAGGGTGCACTGAACTACAAATTCGAAGCGCAGCTCGATCCGACCAGCTGGTGGATGCCGACGATCAATGTTGATCGCAGTGATTCGATTAATCTGACCCGCTGAATATCTCTGGCGATTGTATTCAAAGATGAAATTCGAGCGCGTGGATTACAGGAAACTCTCTGGAAAACAGCAGGAGATCTACAATTTCCAGAAGGTTTCCGGTGTGCTGGCCGACTACGGTTTCAATTGCATCAAGTTGGCCGACGATTGGCTCGGTGCGGATTTTCTCGCCTACCACAAGGACGGCGTCGAGACGCTGAAGGTCCAGCTGAAAGGGCGTCTCACGATTGATCGGAAGTATCTTGGCAAAGGTCTGCACATCGTATTCCCGCTCGCTGGATATTGGTGTCTTGTCGAGCACGATGAGTTGGTGGCGATCATCGATCGGGTTACCGATTGGCTGAAAACGCCCTCATGGATGTCGCACGGCCAGTACCACTCCGCGAAACCTTCCCGCCGGCTTGTCGAGGCGCTGGATTCATATGTGCTGGGTCGTCACACCATCGGATCGTTCTTTGAAGAAGAGCCGCCTGGGAATTCATTTTAGAGCGGTCGCGGTTTTTACTTGGCTCCCGGCTCTTTTATCCGTGACAACGCAACATCATAGATTTCATTGCGGTTGTGCTTGCCGACAGCAATCACCGTCACCGTGACGATCTGATCCTCAACCGCGTAGACCAGCCGATATCCCGCCTGACGCAGTTTGATCTTGTAGAGATTGGTCGCGCCGGAGAGCGCGGCGCTCGGTACATGCGGATTTTCGAGGCGCTCCGCCAGTTTCTTCTTGAACTGCTCACGCAGCGTATGGCCGAGCTTCTGCCACTCCTTCAGGGCCGAGGCCTTGAAGGCGAGCTCATAAGTCATCGAGCGAGACCTTGATCGACGCTTCGTTCTGGCGCTTCTTCACCAGCTTCATCAACTCCGCGTCGTCGATCATCTCCATCAGTGCTTCATAAGCCTCGGCCGGCACGCAGTAGAAGGCGGGTTCGTTGCGGTTCAGCACGACAATGGGCATGCCGTCGCCGCTGGCGACGACCTTCATCGGGTTGGCTTTCAGTTCCGAGATGCTGGCGGCGGTCTCGGCAAGCAGCTGGTGGGTCATGACGGCGACCTGCAAGGGGCAAAATTGAGACCGAATAATCGTCCATTTAACCGGTCTTGTGCAAGGTGCCCGGCATGCTGTGGTCGAGCTGATGGCCGGTTCATCGAGGGCGCGGCGTCCGCGATGGGGGTAGCGAGGTAAAATGCGCGCCCGTCCTATCCATCATGGGAATCATCGCGTGAGTCAGTTACCTCCCTGCCCCAAATGCAACTCCGAATACACCTATGACGATGGCACCGGCCTGCTGGTCTGTCCGGAGTGCGCACATGAATGGTCGCCGGCCGAGTCCGCTGCGGCAGTCGATGAGGCGCGCGAAATCCGCGATGCCGTCGGCAATGTGCTGCAGGATGGCGATACCGTCACCGTCATCAAGGATCTGAAGGTCAAGGGCTCGTCGCTGGTGGTCAAGGTGGGGACGAAAGTGAAGGGTATCCGGCTGGTCGAGGGCGATCACGACATTGACTGCAAGATCGACGGCATCGGCGCGATGGGGTTGAAGTCGCAGTTCGTCAAAAAGGTTTGAGGTCTTGTGTTTTGCTTCGCGGGGGAGGTCGGCTCATTACAGATCTTCAAGCGATACGTTGGCCGATGCTTATTCAGACGTTCCTTAGTAGTGATGGCGAAGCTGAGCTATGAATAAAGAGCCATCTGCAATCTTGTATACGATGCGATGCTCATCATTGATACGGCGAGACCAGTAACCTGTGAGCGCATGCTTGAGTGGTTCGGGTTTGCCGATGCCTTCGAAGGGAGCGCGGGTAATTTCCTTGATGAGGGTGTTAACGCGTTCGAGTGATTTTTTGTCGGTCTTTTGCCAGAACAAATAGTCATCCCATGCCCGCTCGGCAAAAATCAGCTTCATTCAGCCAGTCTCCGCTCCTTGCCTCGGCCCTCCTCCAGTTCGGAAATGGCTTCGAGCAGGCGGCGAGCGTTCTTCGGGCTGCGCAGTAGGTAGGCCGTCTCCTCCAGCGCCTTGTAGTCGTCGAGCGACATCATCACGACAGCTTGCTCGCTGTTGCGGGTGATGATGATCGCCTCGTGGTTTTCGCAAACGCGGTCCATGGTGTCGGCGAGATGGGCGCGGGCGGTGGTGTAGGTGATGGCGTCCATGGGGATACCCCTTTCTATATGTACGGATAACTGTACAGGTCGAAGGAGGGTGCTGTCCACCACTCACCCTTTGCGTTACAGGTCAGCCGTGCTTCGCCAGCAGTGGTTTCAGGAAGCGTCCGGTGTGCGAGCTCTTGTGCGCCGCAATCTGCTCCGGCG
>CAZWXW010000120.1:0-7242 GCA_964638025.1 uncultured Verrucomicrobiaceae bacterium | reverse complement strand
TGCTGAAACGACTCCCAGCACGCTCTGCCTCAAGGGCATCGCGAGATTCCCGACAGCCCAAGCCTGGTCATTTTGGAATTTGGCACTGACGCTGGAGCGCCCTGTGCCGTGACGCTCTCCGGCAGCGCCGGTGACAGGAAGTCACCGACGCAACGTACATGGATGTACTCGCAGTGGTGCCGGAGAGCGTCACGGCACAGGGCGCCGCACCCACTTCACAACACACCACAAACTCTCAATTCAGCTTCAGGAAATGCTCACGGTAGTACCGCAACTCAGCAACAGATTCGCGAATATCATCCATCGCCAGATGCGAAGCAGACTTGCTGAAACCACCGGTCAGATCGGGGCGCCAGCGCTTGACCAGCTCCTTCAGTGTCGACACATCGAGATTGCGGTAGTGGAAGAAGCGCTCCAGCTCCGGCATTTCGCGGGCGAGGAAACGGCGATCCTGACAGATGCTGTTGCCGCACATCGGCGATTTGCCGGCCGACACATGGCGCGACAGGAACTCGATCGTCGCCAGCTCCGCTTCGCGGGGCGAGATGGTGCTCTGACGCACGCGCTCGGTCAGGCCGGACTGGCCGTGCTGGCGCGTGTTCCACTCATCCATGCGCGCCAGCACGCTGTCGGGCTGGTGCACGGCGAACACCGGCCCCTCGGCGAGCGTGTTCAGTTCGCTGTCGGTAACCAGTGTGGCGATCTCGATGATGCTGTCGTTGTCGGGATCGAGGCCGGTCATTTCGAGGTCGATCCAGATCAGGTTGAGGTCGCTTTTCATCGGGTCACCACAGCACTCAAAGAGAGGAAAGCGCGCGAGATTGTCGCGCGCGCAGGGAAGGGAGCTACTTATAAAGACGCTGGATTGTAGCAAGCGTTCCGCGATAATGGCCGCCACCTTCCACGGCCCGCGAGCAGATCGATGCATTTCGTCCGGTTCGACCACTGATGGCCAAGCGCCGCCTCAGCGAGCAGCAGACACGCCGCATTCGCGACCAGCAGCATCGACGCGCGCAGCGCGCGGCCGATGGCGACATCACCAGCGACAGCAATCTCGGCCCGGAGCAGTCCGGACTCGTCATCTCCCACTTCGGCGCACAGCTCGATGTCGAAGCGCTGGAGGGCGAGCGTCGCGGCAGCATCGTGCGCTGCCGGCTGCGCACCAACCTCGACGCGCTGGTGACCGGCGACCGCGTCGTCTGGCAGCCGCGACTCGACGGCGATGACGGCGTCGTCGTCGCCAGCCTCGAACGCCACTCGCTGCTGTCGCGGCCCGACTCGCACTCCGGCCTGCCGCGCCCGGTGGCGGCCAACATCGATCAGATCCTCGTCGTCATCGCGCCGCAGCCGGAGCCGTTCGCCAACCTGATCGACCGCTATCTGGTGGCCGCCGAAGCGTGCGGCATCGAACCGATCCTGCTGCTGAACAAGAGCGATCTGCTCGGCGACGACCGCGGCCGCGAGGCGCTCGAAACACTGCTCGCCACCTACCGCGATATCGGCTATCGCGTGCTGCGCGCCTCGACGGTCGCCCGCGATGGCCTGAACGAACTGAGCGCACTGCTGGCCGACCGCATCAGCGTTTTCGTCGGGCAGTCGGGCGTCGGCAAGTCGTCGCTGATCTCGACCCTGCTGCCGGGCGAGGAGATCCGCATCGGCGAACTGTCGCAGGCAGTCAGCAAGGGGCGCCACACCACCACCACGGCGCGGCTGTTTCATCTGCCGGTCGGCGGCGACCTGATCGATTCGCCGGGCATTCGCGAATTCGGCGTCGGCCACCTGTCGCGCGCCGACATCGAAGCGGGCTTTCGCGAACTGCAGCCGCTGCTCGGTCGCTGCCGCTTCCGCAACTGTCGTCACGAAGCCGAACCGGGTTGCGCGATTCGCGGGGCCGAAGAGAGCGGCGCACTGACACCGCAGCGCAGCAACAGCCTGCGCACGCTGCTGGCCGAGGCCGGCGGCGCGGAGAGCCTCTGAAAAAGTCGTCCCGACTGTTTCGGATGACGCCCAGGCGTGCCTGATTCGCGCGCGGCTCCACTCGATCGGCCCGCCAGTTGCAGCTTGGCCACCAGCGCCTAGGCTTTGCGCAGTTCGTCGCGACCGCGATACCGGAGACTTCATGTCCGCGTCCGCTCCCAATAACAACAAGCCGCGCACACTCGAACGCTGGCTCAACGACCTCGCCGCCGCCGTGCCGCCGGTCGATGCCGCCGTGTGCGCGCTGGCGCTGGAAGAGCTCGACAGCGGCCTCGGCGGCGCCGCCAAGGTGGCGCAGATTCTCGAGCGCGATCCGGTACAGGCGCTGCTGGTGCTGCGTGCCGCCAACCGCGCGCTGGCCAAGTACGGCCGCGACGCCGCCACCCTCGAACACGCGATCGCGCTGCTCGGCAGCGACAAGGCCCGCGCCCAGCTCGCCGCCGCCCCCGCCATCGACCCCGACCATCCGGTGACGCCGGACTATCGCCGCGCCGTGCTGCGCAGCCAGCACGCGGCGTGGCAGGCGCGGCTGTGGGCCGAGGGCAGCGGGCGCTGGCAGCCGGAGGAGATCTACTGGGCGACGCTGCTGGCCTGCGCGCCGGTCTGGCTGCTGTGGCTCGAAGCCGGCGACGCGATGCGCGAGCTGGAGCTGCGTCGCGCCCGGCGCCAGCCGTGTGGCGCGGCGATTCAGAAGCAGCTGCTCGGCGCCTCGATCGCCGCCATCGCCGCCGGCCTGACCGCGCGCTGGCTGCTGCCGGGGGCGAGTCGCGCCAGCTGGAGCCGCGATCAGGCCGGCACCCCGCGCGAGTGGGCGCGGCTGGCCCGCGCCGCCCGCATCGACGATCCGCCGGTGGTGCCGGAGGGGCGCGTCAACGATCTCAGCCACCACCCGGGGCTGATCGTCGCCATCGCCAATGCGCTGGCCGACGAGTGCGACTGGGACTGGCATTCGCGCCGCACCGAGCGGCTGTTCGCGATCGCCGCCTGCGCCTGCCGCCGGCCGCTGGCGACGCTGCTCGACTACGGCCACCGCGCCACCGCGGCCTTCAGCCGCGCCGCCTTCGACAACGACATCGCCCCCGGCCTGCAGCTGCCGGCAACCCGGCTGCTGTGCCACTGGCGCCAGCGCGACCTGCTGGTACCTCCACCTCCAGCCGCCGCACCGAAGCCGCAGGACAGCGGCGGCAACCCGGCGCTGTTCGCCACCGTCATGCAGCGCCTGCAACAGCCGCAACAGCTGACGTCGGCGCGCGAGGCACTGGCGCTGGCGCCGCCCGCGCTGTGTCGCGGCGCCGGCTTCCGGCGTGCGCTGGTGATGGTGTTGCGCCAGGGCGGTCGCGAGCTGCAGGCACTGGCCAGCGCCGGCTGTGAAACCTCCGACGCACTGCGTCAGCTGCAGTTTCCCGTCGCCGGCAACCAGCTGCTGGCACAACTGCTGGAACGGCCGCTCTGCCTGACGCTGGATGCCGGCAACCGCGCGCGCTTCCTGAAACATCTGCCGCCGGCGCTGCACGACGCCGCCGGCTGCGATGCCTTCACGCTGATGGCGGTGTTCGCCGCCGACAAGCCGGTCGCGCTGCTCTACGCCGATGCCGGCGGCGCCGAGCTCTCGACCGAACAGCGCAACCAGTTCCGCCAGCTCTGCACGCAGCTCGGCACGGCGCTGGCAGTGCTGTTGAAAGGCAACTGACCCCTGTCGGCGCCGAGGCGCGGCAAGCAGCACCCCGTTCCCACCCCCAGCCGCTACAATCGCCCGCTTTGCTGCTGCGACGCGCTCGCGTGTCATCGGGAAAATTGAAGGAGATCTCGTGAAACTGCTGTTCATCCTGTTTCAGTACCTGGTGCCGCACCATCTGCTGTCGCGGCTGGTCGGGCGCCTCGCCGACAGCGAAATTCCGTGGATCAAGAACACCTTCATCGACCAGTTCAGCCGCCGCTTCAATGTCGACATGAGCGAGGCGCTGGAAGAGGATCCGCACGCCTATCCCTGCTTCAACGCCTTCTTCACGCGCGCGCTGAAGCCGACCGCGCGGCCACTCGACGCCGACCCGGCCGCGCTGCTGTGCCCGGCCGACGGCGCCATCAGCCAGATCGGCCAGCTCAGCGGCGGCACCATCCTGCAGGCCAAGGGGCAACACTATTCGGCGCAGCGGCTGCTCGGCGGTGATCGCGAGCTGGCGGCGCAGTTCGACGGCGGCAGCTTCGCCACCATTTATCTGTCGCCGCGCGACTACCACCGCGTACACATGCCGCTGACCGGAAAACTGGCGCGCACGCTGTACGTGCCGGGCGATCTGTTCTCGGTGAACCAGACCACGGCCGACAACGTGGCCGAGCTGTTCGCGCGCAATGAGCGGCTGGTCTGCCTGTTCGACACCGAGGCCGGCCCGCTGGCGCTGGTACTGGTCGGCGCGATGATCGTCGCCGGCATCGACACGGTCTGGGCCGGGCCGGTGGCACCGCTCGGTCGCCGCGTCATCGACACCGACTTCCGCGCGCCGCCGGCGCCGGTCGAGCTGGCGCGCGGCGCCGAAATGGGCCGCTTCCGGCTCGGCTCGACCGCGATCCTGCTGCTGCCGCGCGGCGCGGTGGAGTGGCGCGCCGATGCCGTCGCCGGCGGCAACGTGACGATGGGCAGTGCGCTCGGCCGGCTGCTGCCGCGCTGACACACCGATACGGGAAATCCCCGGGCTCCGCGCCCCGGGCTCCGCGCCCCGGGCAGATCGCAACTCCCCTGCTAGACTGCAAAAACGCGCTGTACCGCTGATCGGGGAATGACGGTTGCCTCCCCGATCGCCTTGCGGACAGCCCGATCCAACACACCCGCCGCCAACCGCCGACACGAGAGCATGAATCAGCCTTCCACTCTTCACCTGGAATTGCCGACTCAGGAGCTGGATGCGCCGACCCTTTTTGCGCCCAATGCGGACGCCGCAGCGGCGTGGCTGGAAAGCCTGCCGAAGGCCAATCTCGGCCAGAGCACGCGGGCGCTCTACACCGCCATCAACGAACTGAACCGGGTGCGGCTGACGCCGGGCCGGCGCCTCGAACTGCTGGAGCGGTTACGGCCCGCCATCGAGTTCGTCGCCAGCGGCCTGCGCCGCCACTACCTCGGCCAGCCGATACCGCTGCCCGAGCAGGCCAAGAAGGTGGCGCAGTTGGCGCATGAGCTGTTCAGCCAGCTCGCCACCGGTTACGCGCTGTGCGCGCAGACCCTGCTGCAGGGCTATCGGCCGGCCGAGGTCGCCAACCCCGAGCAGGCGCTGACCACCGCGCTGCACCGCGCCATCACCGCCCACACCGTCAACCTGCTGCGCAACTGCGAGCTCTATCGCCGCCCGGTCGCCGGCTGCTGGCATGCGCTGCACGAGATCGCCAGCACGGCCTGGAAACTGGGGCTGGAGCACCGCCGCGTCGACGACCCGCAGCACGGCAACAGCACGCTGGAGAACGCCTACCTGCGCGCGCTGCTGCTCGGCTCGGCCAAGACCCATCAGCTGCGACAGGAGGAGATGGCGCGGCTGTTCCAGCGCCTGGCCGACTGGAGTCGCGTGGTGACGCTGTGCGGCCCCAGCGAGGGGCTGTTCGCCATCGATCCCGACGGCGACGGCGGCCCGGTATTCCTGAGCTACTGCCAGCCGGCGCCGCACTGGCTCGGCTTCGACACCCGCGCGCTGGCGGAGCAGCTGACCGAGCAACTGGCCGAACAGCGCGCACTGGCGGCAGCCAGCGGTTCGCCGCTGACGGCAGCGACCGATTTCCCGACGGGGCTATTGACCCACCTGATCCACGGCTGGAGCACCGCCAGCAGCCGCAACTTCCTGCGCATCGAGCGCAGCGAGCCGGTCGAGATCGCGCTCGGCCTGACCGCCGCCCACCACTTCCTGAGCGGCGCCATCGACTTCCAGCGGCTGCTCAGCAGCAAGAGCCGGCCGCTGACGGGCAAGGACGAGAATCCGTTCCTGCGCCAGAACGTCCCGGCCACGAAAGAGAAAGGGCGCCAGTGGGATGTCTGGGACAGCCCCTATCGCAACGCCGGCGGCCTGACCCGCGTGTCGCTGGAAAGCATCGACTACGACATCAAGCGCCACGCCGACCCCACCGCGCCCGCCACGCGCGAGCGCGACAGCGAGCGCTTCCGCAGCCATCAGGTGCAGACGGTCAACCTGTCGCCGGGCGGCTACTGCCTGCGCTGGCCGCCAAACAGCCCGACCCAGCTGCGCACCGGCGAGATCGTCGGCCTGCGCGAAGCCGGCGCCGAACGCTGGAGCATCGGCGTCGTGCGCTGGGTACACATGCGCGGCGAAGAGCCGCACCTCGGCATCGAGCTGCTGTCGCCGAGCGCGGCGCCGTACGGTGCGCGCGTGATCCAGACCAGCGGCGGCAGCGAGGAGTACCTGCGCGTGCTGGTGCTGCCGGAGATTCAGCAGATTTCGCAGCCGGCGACGCTGATCACCCCGCACCTGCCGTTTCGCGAGGGCCAGAAGGTGATGCTGCAGGCGCGCGACCGCGAGACCCGCATTCACCTCGGCCGTCGCATCGCCAGCTCCGCCGCCTACAGCCAGTTCGAGTTCCGCCGGCTTGGCGAGAGCCCGCCGGCGAAGAAACCCGATCCCGATCAGAACCTGCCGCGCGACGGCAAGTTCGATCAGCTGTGGGACACACTTTGATGGCCGGCACGCACCGCGATGCCTCTCGAATCCGTACTGCTGCAAGCAGCAACCGTATAAGCGACAACCATGGCACGTAAGAGAACCACGACCATCCACCTGCTGCTGATCAATGCCTCGGACAACGATGCCGAGCGGCTGATCAGCCTGTTCCGCGCCGCCGGCCGCGTCGCCCGCGCCCATCGCGTGGCCTCGGCCGACGATCTGGAGCAGGCACTCGAACGCGAGTGGGACCTGCTGATCGCCGACGACCAGCACCCCGAACTGAAGGTCGAGCAGTGCCTCGACTACCTGCACAAGCACCAGCCGCGACTGCCGGCGATCGTGCTGCGCGACGACGCCGAACTGGCGCCGCTGTTCGCCGCCGGCGCGCGCGACGTGGTCGCCACAAACGACGACCAGCGCCTGGTGCAAGCGGCGCTGCGCGAGCTGGAGACCGTCGAACTGCAGCGCAGCTACGACGCCGTGCGCACGCAGTTCGAAGAGGCCGAACAGCGCAATGCGCTGCTGCTCGACTCCTCCGAAAAGGCGATCGCCTACATCGCCGACGGCATGCTGATCAACGCCAACGCCCAGTTCGCCGAGCGCTTCGGCT
>CAZWXW010000119.1:0-7367 GCA_964638025.1 uncultured Verrucomicrobiaceae bacterium | reverse complement strand
TGGCCTTCATGATGTTCGGCAGCGAGGCGTAGCGCGGCTCGTTCAGGCGCAGGTCGGTGGTGACGATTGCCGGCAGCTTCAGGTTGACGGTTTGCAGGCCGCCATCGACTTCGCGGGTGACGGCCACTTTGTCGCCTTCGACGACAACGGCGGAAGCGAAAGTGCCCTGCGACAGGCCGGCCAGCGCAGCCAGCATCTGGCCGGTCTGGTTGTTGTCACCGTCGATCGACTGCTTGCCGGTGATGATCAGCCCCGGCTGCTCTTTGTCGACCACGGCTTTCAGCAGCTTGGCGATGGCCAGCGGCTGCAGTTCTTCGGCGGTCTCGACCAGGATGCCGCGGTCGGCGCCCAGTGCCAGCGCGGTACGGATCTGTTCCTGGCAGCTCTTGTCGCCAACGGAAACGGCAACGATCTCGGTCGCTACCCCTTTCTCCTTCAGGCGAACGGCCTCTTCGACCGCGATTTCGCAGAAGGGGTTGATCGACATTTTGACGTTGTTGAGATCAACGCCGGAACCGTCGGACTTCGGACGGACCTTGACGTTGTAATCAACGACTCGTTTGACAGCAACCAGGATCTTCATGGATTCCCCGTGAGCGCAGTTGATATGAATGTAAAGAGTGACCTGCGGGAGCAGATTGCGATATGACAAAAGGCGGCGTCATGCATGGCAACGGCGCCCAAAAAAACGGTGCGTATGGTGACGTTTCCGCCCCGGCAGGTCAACCGGACCGGATTCCGCTCCAACGTTCATCGTTTTTGCCGCAAAGACCCAGCGTCGGTCAAATGCGTGACATTCGCGTTATCTCACTGAAATTGCAGCGCGAATAGCCTTTTGAAGTCGCTACTTTTATACTTGCGCACCCTTTTTTGCCCTGGGGCAGATGTCCCCCTTCAGCGTGGGACTCACCCCGACCCGAGGAGAATGCTAGTGGAACGCGAAGCGATGGAGTTTGATGTCGTCATCGTTGGCGCCGGCCCCGCCGGCCTGGCCACGGCCTGCCGTCTGCGCCAGTTGAGCGCCGAGACCGGCCGCGACGTCAGCGTCTGCGTGGTTGAGAAAGGCTCCGAGGTCGGCGCCCATATTCTCTCCGGCGCCGTGTTCGAGCCCACCGCCCTGAACGAGCTCTTCCCCGACTGGAAAGAGAAAGGTGCCCCGCTGAATACCCCGGTCGTCGAAGACCACATTTACTACCTGCTGAACGACAAATCGGGCGTGCAGGTGCCGGGCTTCTTCGCGCCCAAGACCATGCACAACGAAGGCAACTACATCATCAGCCTCGGCAACCTGTGCCGCTGGCTGGCCGAGCAGGCGATGGAGCTCGGCGCCGAGGTCTACCCCGGCTTCGCCGCCGCCGAAGTGCTGTTCCACGACGATGGCCGCGTCAAGGGCATCGCCACCGGCGACATGGGTGTCGGCCACAACGGCGAACACAAGGACAGCTACATGCCGGGCATGGAGCTGCACGCCAAGTACACGATTTTCGCCGAAGGCTGCCGTGGCCATCTCGGCAAGCAGCTGATCTCGAAGTTCAAGCTAGACGAAGGGCGCGATCCGCAGCACTACGGCCTCGGTGTCAAAGAGCTTTGGGACATCGATCCGGCTGCCCACAAACCGGGGCTGGTATTCCACAGCGCCGGCTGGCCGCTGACCGAAAGTGGCTCGGCCGGTGGTGCTTTCCTTTACCACATCGAGAACAACCAGGTGGTGGTCGGTTTGATCACCGACCTCGGCTACAGCAACCCGCATGTCAGCCCGTTCGAGGAGTTCCAGCGCTTCAAGCTTCACCCCGAGGTGAAGAAGTATCTGGAGGGCGGCAAACGCGTCTCCTACGGCGCGCGCGCCATCTCCAAGGGCGGTCTGCAGTCGCTGCCGAAAATGACTTTCCCGGGTGGCCTGCTGATCGGCTGCGATGCCGGCACGCTGAACTTTGCCAAGATCAAGGGCAGCCACACGGCGATGAAGTCCGGTCTGGTTGCGGCTGAGGTGCTGCACAAGGCGATCAGCGAAGAGAACAAGGTTGGCGAAGAGCTGCCCGCCTATACCGAAGCGTTCCAGAACAGCTGGGCCTGGCAGGAGCTGCACGCCCAGCGCAACTTCGGTCCGGCGCAGCACAAGTTCGGCAACCTGCTCGGCTCGGCCTACGCCTTTGTCGACATCAACCTGTTCAACGGCGCGCTGCCGTGGACGATGCGCGATCCGAAGCCGGATTACGCGCAGATGAAGCCGGCTGCCAGCTGCACGAAGATCAACTACCCGAAGCCGGACAACGTCATCAGCTTCGACCGCCTGACCTCGGTGTTCCTCTCCAACACCAACCATGAAGAGGATCAGCCCTGTCACCTGACGCTGAAGGACGCCAGCATTCCGATCAGCCAGAACCTGCCGCTGTATGACGAACCGGCGCAGCGCTACTGCCCGGCCGGGGTTTACGAGGTGGTGGCCAATACCGACGGCAGCCAGCGCTTCCAGATCAACGCGCAGAACTGCGTCCACTGCAAAACCTGCGATATCAAGGATCCGGCGCAGAACATTGTGTGGGTGGTGCCGGAAGGTGGTGGCGGCCCCAACTACCCGAACATGTAACCGTTCGAGGCAGTAAAAAAGGGCGACCCGTGTGGTCGCCCTTTTTGCTTTCGCCGCTCAGCGCGGCGCGATATAGGTCTGCTGGCTCCAGCCCGGTCGCGCCAGCACGAACTGCCACAGCTGAATGTTGCGGGCGCGGAACGAACCCGCGCAGCAGTTCAGGTAGTAGCGCCACATGCGGTAGAAGCGCTGGTCGTAGCGATGCGCGAGCTTGTCCCAATGCTTGCAGAAGTTGTCGTCCCACGCTTTCAGCGTGCGTGCATAGTCGGGGCCGAAATTCTGCAGATCCTCGACGATGAACAGCTTTTCCGACGCTTCGACAATCTGTTTCATCGACGGCAGCTTGCCGTTCGGGAAGATGTACTTGTTGATCCACGGGTCGTAGGAGCGCGACGTGTAGTTGTCGCCGATGGTGTGCAGCAGTGCCAAACCATCCGGCTTCAACACCTTGTCGACCATCTCCATGAAGGTGCGGTAGTTCCGCTCGCCGACGTGTTCGAACATGCCGACGGAAACGACGCGGTCGTACTGCCCTTCCACCAGCCGGTAATCCTTCAGCATCACCTTGACCGGCAGGTCGGCGCAGCGCTGCTCGGCAAAGTGCGCCTGTTCCTTCGAGACGGTGACCCCCTCCACCTCGACGCCGTAACGGCTTGCCGCGTAGTGCATGAAGCTGCCCCAGCCGCAGCCGATATCGAGCACCTTCATGCCGGGCTGCAGCCCCATCTTGCGGCAGATCAGGTCGAGCTTGCCGATCTGCGCTTCGTGCAGCGTGGTGGCGTTGTGCCAGTAGCCGCAGCTGTAGGCCATGGTCTCGTCGAGCATCAGGCTGAACAGCTCGTTGTCGAGGTCGTAATGCTTTTCCGCCACTTCGCTGGCGCGCTGCAGCGATTGGCGGTTGCTGACCACGCTGCGCAACAGCTGCAACGTCAGCATCGAATAGGAGACGCTGTACTCGCCGGTCTCCTTCAACGACAGCAGACGGTAGAAAAACTCATCGAGCGCATCGCAATCCCACCAGCCATCCATGTAGGACTCGCCGAGACCAAGGGAGCGCTTCAGGGCAATGCGGGGAAACACCGCCGGGTCGTTGATGCGCATATCCCACGGTCGACTGCCGTCGATCTGGATGCCGGCGCCGGCAAGGATCTGCGCCAACTGGGTTTCGATGCCGTCAATCGACGGGTTGCTGCGCGACGAAGTGAGAAACACAGGCTCGGACATGCGGCGACTCCTTGCGGATTCACGTTTGCAAACCAGATGTTGCGGTGGCATGTGCTCGCGGAACAGCGGCGGGCGTTGGCCAAAAAATCTCCCGGAGAGATTTTCGGCGCCGCGTCAGCGGCGACCCGAAGGGTGGCCGCCACGGATGGCTGGCCACAAAAAATATCCCAATTTGGTGCAGTGAACCAAGCAGCTTTGGCAATCGGGGGCATTGATCCAATTGATAACCTGTTCACATCGGTCGGTGTGACGCCGGCACCGATCGTTGTCCTGCGTGTGACCGGATCGCCGGGCCGATAGTGGCAGCCCGACCCGGTTCGGGGCCGTGTGTATAATGGCCGCGCGGTCGTCCGGCCGAAATCCGGCTGCAGGTGCCGCCCGCGTAGTGCTTGCCGAGGTCCACTCATGCTCCTGATGCGCCTTCCCGCTCCCGCCGTGCTGCTGGCTGCTCTGCTGTTCTCGACACTGGCTGCTGCCAAAAGTGTGCCGACCGACCAGGCGCTGGCCTGGAATGAGATTCAGGGCAAGACCGCCATCGAAGTGGTCGCCCGTCTGGAGAGCCAGCACTTCCGTCGCCAGACGCTGAATGACGAGCTGTCGTCAGAGCTGTTCGACAGCTATCTGCGGGCGCTCGATCCCGCTCGCCTGTTTCTGCTGCAGAGCGATATCGACAGCTTTCAGCGCTATCGCCTGAAGCTCGACGACACCCTGCACAACGGTGATCTCGACCCCGCCTTCACGATGTTCGAGCGCTACCAGCAGCGCGTTGCCGAGCGGATGAGCAAGGTGTTGGTGCAGCTGAAGGACGGCCCCAGGCTGTTCGATTTCAACGGCGACGAATACCTGGAGCTCGATCGTGAGAAGGCGCCGTGGCCGAAGACGATGGCCGAGGCCGATGAGTTGTGGCGCCTGCGAATCAAGGGCGCGGCACTTGGCCTGCATCTGGCCGGCAAGGAGCAAAAGGAGATCACCAAGCTGCTCGATCGCCGTCACCGCAACCAGCTCAATCGGGTGCGCCAGTACAGTGGCGACGATGTATTCCAGATCTACATGAACGCGATCACCGCCCTCTACGATCCGCACACCAACTACCTGTCGCCGCGCACCTCCGAGAACTTCAACATCAACATGAGCCTGAAGCTCGAGGGCATCGGCGCGGTGCTGCAGATGGAGGACGAATTCACCGTCGTCTCCCGTCTGGTGCCGGCCGGTCCCGCCGACAAGCAGGGCGAGCTGAAGCCGGCCGACCGCATCGTCGGTGTTGCGCAGGGTGCGGGTGGAGCTTTCGAGGATGTGATCGGCTGGCGCCTGGACGATGTGGTCGATCTGATTCGTGGCAAAAAGGGTAGTGTCGTGCGGCTGGAGGTGATTCCGGCGAAGGCCAAGAGCGATGATGCCGAGCGCCGAGTCATCGCCATCACCCGCAATGAGGTCAAGCTTGAGGAGCAGAGCGCGCAGAAGCGGATGCTGGAGCTCAGGCAGGATGGCCGCCCCGTCAAACTGGGCGTCATTCATATTCCGACGTTCTACATCGATTTCGACGCCAAACGGCGCGGCGATCCCGACTTCCGCAGCACCACCCGCGACGTCAAGCGTCTGCTCGACGAACTGCTGGCCGAGGGCGCCGACGGCATCATCATCGATCTGCGCGACAACGGCGGCGGCTCGCTCGATGAGGTCAATACGCTGGTCGGTTTGTTCATCGACTCCGGCCCGACCGTGCAGATCAAGCACTCCTCGACCCGTGTCTTCCGCGACGGTAAGCCGCGCAGCGGCCCCTACTACGACGGCCCGCTGGCGGTGATGATCAACCGTCTCAGCGCATCGGCTTCCGAGATCTTCGCCGGCGCCATTCAGGATTATCAGCGCGGCCTGGTGATCGGCAGCCAGTCGTTCGGCAAGGGCACCGTGCAATCGCTGATGCCATTGCAATACGGCGAGCTGAAACTGACCGAATCGAAGTTCTACCGGATTTCCGGCGACAGCACGCAGCACCGTGGCGTCGTGCCCGATATCGCCTTCCCCGAGATCTACGACACCACGGCGGTCGGCGAGAGCGCACTCCAGCACGCGCTGCCGTGGGACCGGATCGCGCCGGTGCGCCACCGTGTCTACTTCAACCTGCCGGCCGCGCTGCCGAAGCTGGAGAAGGCGCATGAGACCCGCATTCGCAAGGATCCCGATTTCATCTATCTGAATGAAGAGCGGGAGCTGGTCGAAGTGGCGCGCAAGCAGAAGCTGCTGTCGCTGAATGAAGCCAAGCGCCGCAAGGAGCTCGATGACTCGCGCGCCCGGCGTCTGCAGATCGAGAACCAGCGGCGCGTGGCCAAGGGGCAGGAGCCGCTGGCGGCACTTGAGAATGAAGAGATTGCCGGTGATCCCACGGCCGAGGCCGAGAGTGAAAAGGCCGCCGCCGATGCCAAGGCCGAAGCCGACAAGGCGCCCGATCCGCTGCTGACCGAGGCCGGCCATATCCTGGTCGATGCCCTGCCCGCCTACAACAAGCCCAGCTACGCCTACCGCGACTATTGATCGCTGCTGACTGAATACAGATCGGGCACCGAGCGGCCCGATCTGTGATGCCACGGCGGTAAATGCAGCTTCAGCGCGACGCGGTGCGCATCGTCACGAACTCCTCCGCCACCGTCGGGTGAATGCCCAGCGTCATGTCGAAATGACGCTTGGTGGCACCTGCCTGCATCGCCACCGCGATGCCCTGAATGATCTCGGCCGACTCGTCGCCGAGCATCTGCGCACCGACCACGCGGTCGCTGCCCTTCTCCACGATCAGCTTCAGGAAGCAGCGCTCGCCACTACCCGTCAGCGTGTGCAGCAGCGGCGTGAACTCCGACGTGAAGACCGCGATATCCCCGAGCTGCTTGCGCGCCGCCTCTTCGTTGAGTCCAACGCTGGCCAATGCCGGCTGGCTGAACACGGCCGTCGGCACTGTGTGCAGCGACGGAATCGTCACCGCCGCACCGAACAGCCGCTGGGCCACGGCCATGCCCTGTGCCAGCGCCGCCGGGGTCAGCGCCGGCCCATCGATGGCATCGCCAATGGCAAAGATGTGCGGAACGCTGGTGCGGTACTCGTCGTCGACCGCAATACGGCCGTCGTCATCGACCGCCACGCCGGCCCGTTCCAGACCGAGCTTCTGCGTCAGTGGACGGCGTCCGGTGGCGTAGAGCACGGCGTCGGTGTGCAGTTCGCGGCCGTCGCGCAGTACAACGCGCAGCTCGCCGTCATGTCGCTCGATCTTTTCGACATCGCTGTTGAACTGCAGATCGACACCCTTGTGGGTCATTGCTGCCGCCAGTTTCTTGCGCAACTCATCGTCGAAGCCGCGCAGGAATAGTTCGCCGCGATAGAGCAGCGTCGTGGCACTGCCGAGGCCATTGCAGATGCCAGCGAACTCCACGGCGATATAGCCGCCACCGACCACGACGATGCGTTTCGGCAGCGCTGGCAGCGCGAAGATGTCATCGGAATCGAGCGCCAGGTCGCTGCCGGGGAATTCAGGTATCCACGGCCTGCCACCCACCGCCAGCAGGATGTT
>CAZWXW010000118.1:0-7727 GCA_964638025.1 uncultured Verrucomicrobiaceae bacterium | reverse complement strand
CTCATGTCGAGTTGCACGTTGCTCACGTTCGCTTCAGCAGACATTCGAACACCTCAGTTCTATGAAAACGCATTTCTCCCCTCTCTCTTCAGGGAGAGGGGCCGGGGGAGAGGGCACCGCAGCGAAAACTACCCTCTCCCTGACCCTCTCCCTGAAGGGAGAGGGAACTTGATCAGAGGTCCTCTAACACAAAGCCAGGCGATCCTCCCTTGTCGGGACTCGCGCCTGGCTTTGTGGTTCGGCCAAAGTTCACCCCGCGAAGCGCTGTGGGTGTCCGTGGCCTGTGGAATCGCTACTGCGCAGCGATTCCGGATCGGTGGTCTGCTAAGCGTCGCTGCTTATTTGTTTACATCGACGACGAAGCGACCGCGAACCGTGCCTTCCATCAGACCGGCAGCAGCCTTGATGGCTTCGCCCAGACCGATGTCGGTAGCGATCAGTTCCAGCGCCTTCGGATCGAGGTCGCGTGCCAGACGCTCCCAGGCCGCAATACGGCGCGCTTTCGGTGCCATGACGCTGTCGATACCGAGCAGCGAGACGCCGCGCAGGATGAACGGTGCCACCGAGGCCGGGAAATCCATGCCCTGTGCCAGACCGCAAGCCGCAACGTAGCCGCCGTAACGGGTCTGCGCGCAGGCGTTGGCCAGCGTGAAGCTGCCGACCGAATCGATGACACCGGCCCAACGCTCTTTCTGCAGCGGCTTGCCGGCAGCGGAGAGTTCGTTGCGGTCGATGATCGAGGTTGCGCCCAGCTCTTTCAGGTAGGCCTCTTCCGATGCTTTGCCCGACGAAGCGACGACGTTGAAACCGTTCTTCTTCAGCAGTGCGATGGCAACGCTGCCGACACCACCGGTGGCGCCGGTGACCAGAATCTCGCCCTGCTCCGGCTTGACGCCGTGCGACAGCAGCGCCTCGACGCAGAGCGCGGCGGTGTAACCGGCGGTGCCGATCGCCATCGCCTGACGGGCGCTGAACGCGCTCGGCAGCGGCACCAGCCAGTCGCCTTTCAGGCGCGCTTTCTGCGCCAGACCGCCCCAATGGGTCTCACCGACGCCCCAGCCGTTCAGCACGACGCGGTCGCCCGCTTTCCAGTCCGGGTGGCTGCTCTCCTCGACGACGCCGGCCAGATCGATGCCCGGCACCATCGGGAACTTGCGCACGACCGGCGACTTGCCGGTGATGGCGAGGCCGTCCTTGTAGTTCAGGGTCGAGTACTCGACCTTGACGGTGACGTCGCCTTCCGGAAGTTGGGAGTCGTCGACCTGGGTCAGCTCAACGGATTGTTGACCGGCTTCGTTCTTGGAGATCTGCACTGCGGAAAACATAGGCATACCTGCACTCGTTGGATGGATTTTATCCCCCGCAAAATGGGTCGCTCTCGGCCATCTGCGAAGGAAATTGGACAGTTTGCGCGGCCGCCATTGTGACGGCAGGGCAAAAGTTCGTCGACCTTGAATTAAGGGTCGACCTTACGTCGGAGCCTTTTGTCATTCCGCGCGTAGTCGCGGAATCCATGGTCGCTGCACCCACCGCATGGATTCTGCGACTTCGCCTTGCTCCGCGCAGAATGACGAAGCGCAACGATCGGCGTGGCCGCCGGACCGCCGACCGCCTCAGGCAAACCGCTGCAGCAGGCCGTCCGCCAGCGCCTGCTCATAGCAGTCGCCGCGACCGAGCTGCTCGTTCAGCAGTGCGCGCTTCAGGAACAGATGGCAGGGATGCTCTTCGGTCACACCGATGCCGCCGTGCAGCTGGATCGACTCCTCGGCCACCGTGGCATAGGCCGAGCAGGCCAGTTGTTTTGCCGCACGCGCCAAGGTCTCGGCGTCGGCGCTATCCAGCTCGTCACCAACGCGGGCCAGATTGTCGTGCAGCAGCGCATCGGCGGCTTCACACAACGCCTTCAGGTCGGCGCAGCGGTGTTTCAGCGCCTGGAACAGCGCCAGCGGACGACCGAACTGCTGGCGCGTCTGCAGGTAATCGACCGTCATCGCCAGAATCGCCGCGGCACCGCCAACGGCATCGGCGGCGAGACCGAAGTCGCGCAGCGCGGCGAGGCGGCGGCTGAGTGCCTGCGCGGCGGCGCCGGTCGCCAGCACCAGTGCCGGGTCGACGACGACACCGTCGAAGCGCAGGTCGGAGAAGCGCCGCGTCTCGTCCCAGGTCGGGCGGGCGGTCGCCACGGCGGCATCGGTTGCCACCAGCGCGACCAGTTCGTCGGTCGCCACCAGCACGTGGCCGGCGCGATCGACCGACGAGACGGCGGTCAGCAGGCCGTTCAGCGCGAAGCCGTCGCCGCGGCGCTCGACGCTCAGCCCGGCGTCGGCCAGCGGCGCGGCAATGTAATCCTCACCGGTGGTCAGCCGTTCGAGCCAGCCTTCGCGGCCGGCGAACTCGCCGCGCACGACCGCCTCGATGGCGATCAGCGCCGGCAGGTAGGGCACGGTGGCCAGCCCGCGGCCGAGTTCGGTCTGCAGCGCGCAGACGCCGGCCAGCCCCATGCCGAGGCCGCCGAACTCCTCCGGCGCCGACACCATCAGCCAGCCTAGTTCGGCGATGGTCGGCCAAGTGCTCTGTTCATCGGCGACGAGGCCGATGCCGTCCATCACCTGACGCGCGGATTCGTGCAGTTCCTTGATTTCGGTATTCATCGGCATCACCCCACCTTCCAGTTCTTCGGTTCGCGGGGCATGCCCAACATGCGCTCGGAGATGATATTGCGCTGAACCTCGTCGCTGCCGCCGGCAATCGACCAGTTGTAGGAGTTCATGAAGTCGACCATCCAGTTGCCGGTCTCCTGGCTGCCGCCCAGCGTGAACGGCGCGTGGTACTGCCCGGCAAGACCGTTGATGCGCAGGCCGAGCGAGACGAATTCGCGCAGCGTGCGCGCGTAGTAGAGCTTGACAATGGAGGCGTCGCCGGCCTGCTCGTCGTGCATGATCCGCTTCATCAGATAGCGGTCGGCCAGCGCACAGGCGGCGTCCACTTTCGGGATCAATCTGCCGAGATCGCGGCGCAGCACCGGATCGTCGAAGCGGCCCTGCTCTTTCATGATCTCGGCGATACGCGCCAGCGAATAGCGCATGCGCTGCGACAGCTCGACCAGCGTCAGACCGCGTTCGGAAGCGAGCGTCGCCTGCGCGACCGCCCAGCCGTCGCCCTCGGCGCCAACGCGGTTTTCGACCGGAATCTCGACGTCGTCGAAGAAGATTTCGGCGAATTCGTCGTCGCCGGTGATCTGCTCGATCGGGCGCACGGTGACGCCCTTCGTTTTCATGTCGAGCAACAGATAGGTGATGCCGGCCTGCGGCGGACCCTCCTTGCCGCCGGTGCGGGTCAGCAGCAGGCAGTAGTCGGCGTACTGCGCCATCGTCGACCAGGTTTTCTGGCCGTTGACGACGTAACGATCGCCCTTCAATTCGGCGCGGGTGCGCAGCGACGCCAGATCGGAGCCGGCGTTCGGCTCGGAGAAGCCCTGGCACCAGATCTCGCCCTTCAGGATGCCGGGCAGGTATCTCGCCTGCTGCTCCGGGCTGCCGCATTCGATCAGCGTGCAGGCGGCGTGGTAGAGGGAGACGAAGTAGAGGATCAGCTTCGGCGCATCGGCGCGAGCCACTTCCTCATAGATGATCTTCTGTTCGGCCAGCGAACGACCGCCGCCGGGGTAGGCTTCGGGCCAGTGCGGAGTGGCATAGCCCGCTTGCACCAGCTTCTGGAACCAGTCGCGCTGTGCGGCGACGAAGGCCTTCTGGTCACAGCCGGTCATGTCGGCACGCCAGTCGGCCGGCTTGTTCTGTGCCAGCCAGGCCCTGACTTCAGCGCGGAGCGCTTCTGGATTGCCGCGCAGCGCTTCGGGATTGCTCATCGGTAAGTCCTGAAAATGGGAAATGACTCGAACCGGCGAGTGCCCGATCAACTCACACCTTGACCTCGATCCAGCCATCCTCGACCCGCACCTCATAGGTGGGAATCGGCTTGGTGGCCGGCAGGCACTGGGCCTCACCGGTTTCGAGGTTGAACTTGGCGCCGTGGACGGGGCAGGTAATCGAACAGTTCCGCATGCGGCCCATCACCAGCGGCTTGACCTGATGCGAACAGACGTTCGACACGGCAAACAAGCGATCTTCGGTATGACAGACCAGCACCCAGGTGCCGTTGATCTTGGCCGCTTTCTTGGTCTCCGGCGGAAGCTCGGAGAGCTGACAGAAGCGGGTAAATTCACTCGCCAACGCTAAATACCTTCAGAGTTGATCGGGATTTGCACAGAACCGAGGCAAATAGCCCGAATTTCTCGGAAAGCGCGCTATTCAACCACCAACGCCCCCTTGGGATAAAGCCCTGAGAGCCGAGCGGTCACTGCGCGCCGCCTATAAAACAGCAAGGCCGGCATGAGGCCGGCCAAGCTGCGGTACTACCCAACGAATCAGCGCACGTATTTGTCGACCGCACGCTCGAAGTGGCGGATACGGATCTCCTGGTAGTTGGCCAGCGTCAGCCCCGGCTTGGCGCTGGCCTCCAGCCCCTCCTGCTGCAGGATCAGGTTCTCGGTGTCCTGGTCGAGGATCGCGCCGAAACCTTCCGGCATCCCCTCGGCTTCGGTGAACGACTGGTGATCGTCGAGGCGAATCGGCTCGGCCGGATAGGGGCGCTTGCCATCCTTGCCGACCGGCCGCATGAAGAACACCTCGTAGAGGCTCTTGCGGTGATCTTTCGGGTCCGGCCGGAAGCGATAGACCATCGGCAGCGAGATGCCCGGGAACAGATAGGTGTTCGGGAACAGCGTGTAGGAGAAGCAGTCGAGCAGCTCCGAATCCGACACGCCGCTCAGATCGGTATTGTTGGCCTGTTCGAACATGCCACGGAACATATCGGCCATCACCTGCCGCGCCGTCTCGCCTTCGGCCAGCGTGCGCTTGGCATCACCCAGCGCATCGCTGTCGCCGATGGTGAACTGATCGAGCACATCCTGTTCGGTGTATTGCCCCTGCAGGTTTGGACTCAGCACCCCCAGCGGCGAGATGAAGCGGTTCACGTGCTCGCCGTAGACGTCGTACTGCGAGTTGATGTCGGCGTTCGACACCGACACCTGCGGGTGGGTATCGAGCACGTGATAGGCCTCCATGAAGGCCTCCACGTTCAGCTTCCAGTTGGACGGAATGGTCTTGACGACATGCAGCGCGACGTAACGATCTTCCAGTTTCCACGAGCGGAAATGCGCCATCGCCTCGGGGCCGAAATACTCATCGAGCGTCGGCGCATTCGGGTCCATGTTGATGAAGACGAAACCGCCCAGCGTTTCGACGCGCGCCTGCGGCAGCGAAAACTTTTCCGGATCGACGTGCGGAAAATCCCAGTGGCACGGCGTCGACTGGTGCGAGCCGTCGAGGTTCCAGCTCCAGCCGTGGAAGCTGCACTTGAACTCGCTGGTATTGCCCTCGGTGCCCGACGCACGCAGCTTGGTGCCGCGGTGCAGACAGGCGTTGTAGTAGGCGCGAATGTCATTGTCGGCAACGCGGGTGATGATGAAGGAGCGACGACCAATATCGTAGACGTGATAGTCGCCGACTTCGGGGATGTGCTCTTCGCGGCAGGCGAACTGCCAGGTGCGCGTCCACAGCTTCTCGTACTCGCGCTGCGAGAAGGCAGGATCGATGTAACGATCCTTCGGAATGTCTTCGTCGCCGAGGAACTGGTAGGACTCGGAGCAGACCCACCCCGGCGCGGCCACCTTGTCGCTCGCAATGATCTCCTGCGTGCTCGGTGCGTTCGGGCAGCGAGCCTCGCCTTTTTTGAGTTTCAGTTCAGCGTTCATCGGTGTTCTCCAAGCTCAATCTCTAAAAAGCTCTGAATCTGGCATCCGTCATTCCGCGCGCAGTCGCGGAATCCACGATCAATGCACGTAGCAGGATGGATTACTCGCACCCGCGGTGCTCGCCCTTCGGGTCAGCCTCCGGCTGCTCTGCGCTTCGCTTGTCAGCGACTGCGCTTCGCTGCGCGCAGAATGACGCAGAGTCGCATCAAGCCGCGGTCGTGTTCTTGTGCAGCTGACCATCTTTCATGATCAGCACCAGCCGCCTGGCATCGACCAGCAGGTCCGGGTCGGCGAGCGGATCGCCATCGACCAGCACCATGTCGGCCAGATATCCCTCTTTCAATTCACCCAGCTTGTCGCCGCTGTCGATCGTCATCGCCGCGCCGCCGTAAGCAGTGGCGCAGCGCAGCGCTTCGGCCGGGCTGTAACCGAAATACTTGACGAAGAAACCGACATCGCGCGCGTTGGTGCCGTTGTGGCTCCAGGCGAAACCGTAATCGCCGCCGATCAGATGGCGGATGCCGCGCTTGCGCAGTGCGCTGTGTGTTTCGGCGGAGGCTTCGAGCAGGCGATCGATGCCCATCATCTTCGCCACCGCTGCCGGCATGTACGGCTCGGCTTCGAACAGCAGCGTGTGAAACAGACTCACCGTCGGCGCGACGAAGATGCTCGCTTTGCGCTCCTCGAACATATCGAGGGTTTTCTCATCGGTGAATTCGCAGTGGTAGAGCATGTCGACACCGGCGCGCAGACAATCCTGCGTGCCCTGAATCGAACGTGTGTGCGCATTCACGCGGCGACCGAAACTGTGCGCCGTATCCACCGCCATTTTGATTTCGTCGAACGACATCGGCGTCGAGTGTGCTGGCGTGTTCGGATAGAACGGATCGCCCGACACATCGAGCTTGATGTTGTCGCAACCTTCGCGGCAGCACAGACGCACTGCTTTGCGCATCTCCTCGGCACCGTCGACGACGATCGACGGACCGTTACGCGGGTTGTGCAGTTTGCTCTCGTCGCCCATGCCGCCGGTGACGGTGATCTCCAGCGAGCCGGCGCGAATGCGCGGACCTTTCAAGCGGCCGGCATTGATCTCGTTGCGCACCGCAACACCGAGTCGCAGTTTCGCCTCCGACGCTCCCCAGGCACTGGTGAAGCCCTGATCGAGCAGTCGCTCGGCAACACGCGCGGTCAGCAGCGTGTGCTCCTCCGGCGGCGGGCTGATCAGATCCTCGGTCGCGGTGACGCTGTCGAACGACAGGTGCGCGTGCCCCTCGGTCATGCCCGGCATCAGGAACCTGCCGCCGGCCTCGACCACTTGGCAGCCTTCGCGCGGCAGCTTGCCGGCGCCTTTCGCCACGGCCTTGATGCGGTTGCCCTCGACCAACAGCTCGCCGTCAAACGGTGCCGAGCCGCTGCCATCGAAGATCTTTGCGTCAGCAATCAGTGTGTTATTCATTGACGACAATGTTTTATGCATCGAACTGAACCCTCCCAGTTCTGATCACGGTCTTGTTGTGGACAGCATTATGCGCCCGCCATCCGCACGGCAAATGACCAGAGATGCAGCGAGAGTTGCCTGCCTCTGCCACCCCCCTATTCCCAGCAAATCGCTCGGTTACACTGCGGCGGATCGACCGTGAATCCCTTATAAGTTCAGACCGTGAACTCCCAGCCGAGGAGATAAAAAAGATGATAAGAGGCATCCATCACGTCGCCATCCACGTCCACGACATGGACCGGATGATCAGGTTCTACAACGAGGCCTTCGGCTTCGAAGTGGTCGGCGAACCGTTCAGCTGGAGCAACGACGAATTCATCGACCGCATCGTCGATGTGCCGGGCTCGGCCGCGCGCGGCGCGATGCTGCGCGCCGGCACCTGCTACATCGAGATGTTCCAGTACAGCGCGCCGG
>CAZWXW010000117.1:0-7847 GCA_964638025.1 uncultured Verrucomicrobiaceae bacterium | reverse complement strand
AAAAAGACCCGCAGACCGAAGCGATCGTCATGATCGGCGAGATCGGCGGTTCGGCCGAAGATGAAGCTGCCGCTTACATCAAGCAGCATGTCACCAAGCCGGTGGTCTCCTACATCGCCGGCGTCACCGCGCCGGCCGGTAAGCGCATGGGCCACGCCGGTGCGATCATCGCCGGTGGCAAGGGCACTGCTGCGGAGAAGTTCGCCGCGCTGGAAGATGCCGGCGTCAAAACGGTCCGTTCGCTGGCCGATATCGGCAAGGCGCTGAAGGAAGTGACCGGCTGGTAATTGCAGCCGCCGCTTTCCGAAGCCTAAAAAACCCGCGCATTGCGCGGGTTTTTTATTGCCCTCGCATCTCCCCTCTCCCTTCAGGGAGAGGGGCCGGGGGAGAGGGTCACGCCCAGCCGCATCGCCCAGTCGCCCTCTCCCTGACCCTCTCCCTGAAGGGAGAGGGGATTGTCTGTGCGCAGCGGCGGCACCGACGCGCCCTTGAAATCAACGCCGCAGTCCCCAATAACGGCAAGTCGATTTTGTTCAACCATGTTGTGTGCAACCACAGACGAGGCCAGAGATGACCGCCGCCAAAGAGACGCTGGGCTTCCAGACCGAAGCCAAACAGCTGCTGCAGCTGATGATCCACTCGCTCTACAGCAACAAGGAGGTGTTCCTGCGTGAACTGATCTCGAACGCTTCCGACGCCGCCGACAAGCTGCGCTTCGCCGCGCTGGGCGACGGCTCGCTGTATGAGAACGACCCCGAGCTGGGTATCTGGGTCGAGTCCGATGCCGATCAGAAAACCATCACGATCCGTGACAACGGCATCGGCATGACGCGCGACGAGGTCGTCGCCAACCTCGGCACCATCGCCCGCTCCGGTACCGCCGAGTTTCTGAAGAATCTCTCGGGCGACCAGAAAAAAGATGCACAGCTGATCGGCCAGTTCGGTGTCGGTTTCTACTCCGCCTTCATCGTCGCCGACCGCGTCGAAGTGTTCACCCGCCGTGCCGGATCACCGGCGGATCAGGCCGTGCACTGGGAGTCGAAGGGTGAGGCTGATTTCAGTATCGAACCGGCGACCCGCAGTGAGCGCGGCACCACCGTCGTGCTGCATCTGCGCAGCGAGGATGCCGATTTCGCCGACGACTGGCGCATTCGCTCGATCATCAAGAAATACTCCGACCATATCTCGCTGCCGGTGCTGATGCGCAAGGCAGCCGCTCCGCAGGAGGCGGAAAACAAAGAGAGCGAGGAGGCCGGGCGCGAATTCGAGGCGATCAACACCGCCACGGCGCTGTGGACGCGTTCGCGCAGTGAGATCAGCGACGACGAGTACAAGGCGTTCTACAAGCATGTCTCGCACGACTTCGACGAGCCGCTGACCTGGAGCCACAACCGCGTCGAGGGCAAGCAGGAGTACACCAGCCTGCTGTTCATTCCGAAGCGCGCGCCGTTCGATCTGTGGAACCGCGACAAGCCGCGCGGGCTGAAACTCTACGTGCAGCGCACCTTCATCATGGACGAGGCCGAGCAGTTCCTGCCGCTCTACCTGCGCTTCGTCAAGGGCATCGTCGACTCCAGCGATCTGCCGCTGAACGTCTCGCGCGAAATCCTGCAGCAGAACGCGCAGGTTGAAGCGATGCGCTCGGCGCTGACCAAGCGCTCGATCGACATGATCGAGAAGCTGGCCAGGAGCGAGCCTGAGCAGTACGCGAATTTCTGGAAGGAGTTCGGTCAGGTGTTGAAAGAGGGGCCGGCGGAGGATTTCGCCAACCGCGAGAAAATCGCCAAACTGTTGCGCTTTACCACCACACACACCAACAGCGATGAGCAGAATCAGTCGCTGGACGAATACGTGGCGCGCATGAAGTCCGGTCAGGACAAGATCTACTACATCGCCGCCGAGACCTTTGCGACCGCCGCCAACAGTCCGCACCTCGAAGTGTTCCGCAAGAAAGGTATCGAGGTGCTGCTGCTGACCGACCGCGTCGACGAGTGGCTGATGGGGCATCTCTCCGAGTTCGACGGCAAGAAATTCCAGGATGTCGGCCGCGGCGAACTCGATCTCGGCGCGCTCGAAGATGAGGCCGAGAAGCAGGAGAAGGAGAAACTCACCGAGCAGCACAAGGATCTGCTGGAGCGGGTGCAGACGGTGCTGGAGGGCAAGGTGGAGTCGGTGCGCGTCACCAACCGCCTGACCGATTCGCCAGCCTGCCTGGTGGTCGGCGATTTCGACATGGGTGCGCAGATGCGCCGCATCCTCGAAGCGGCCGGTCAGAAAGTGCCGGACACCAAGCCGATCTTCGAACTGAACCCGGCGCATCCGCTGGTGGTGCGACTGGATCAGGAGAGCGACGAGAGCCGCTTCGCCGATCTGATCGACATCCTGTTCGACCAGTCGCATCTGGCCGAGGGTGGTCAGCTGAAGGATCCGGCCGCCTACGTACATCGGCTCAACAAGCTGCTGCTGGAGCTGTCGCGCTGATGCCGTCCCCTCTCCCTTTAGGGAGAGGGAAGAGTCGCGGGGAGGAAGCGCTACCGCTGATATACTCCCCGCACTTTTGGCCAACACGATTCCCCCATGACTACGACCCATCGTGTCGCCGTGCTCGGCGGTGGCAGTTTCGGCACCGCGCTTGCCAACATCGTCGCCGACAATGGCCATCGCGCCGTGCTGTGGCTGCGCAATCCGGCGGCTGCCGACGAGATCAACACGCAACATCGCAACAACAAGTACCTGCCCGACTATCCGCTCAATCCGGCGCTGCATGCCGCCACTGATCTCGCCGCTGCCGTGTCCGGCAGCGATGTGATCTTCATGGCGGTGCCGAGCAGGTCCTGCCGCGACGTGGCGCGCGAAGCCGCCGCGCACATCGTTCCCGGCACGCTGCTGATCAGCACCACCAAGGGCATCGAGGCCAATGGTTTCCGGCTGATGAGCCAGGTGCTGCGCGAGGAGATTCCGCAGGCGCGCCTCGGTGTCATGAGCGGCCCCAATCTGGCCAAGGAGATCGCCGCGCGCCAGCTGACGGCAACGGTGGTCGCCAGCGATGACGCCGAATTGATCGAGACCACGCAGGCGTTGCTGCGCTGCGGTTATTTCCGCGTCTACGCCAGCTCCGATATGTATGGTGTCGAGCTCGGCGGCGCGTTGAAGAATGTCTACGCCATCATGGCCGGCATGGCGGCGGCGTTAGGCATCGGCCAGAACACGATCAGCATGCTGATCACGCGCGCGCTGGCGGAGATGAGCCGCTTTGCCGTGCACAAGGGGGCGGACCCGCTGACGTTCCTCGGGCTGTCCGGCGTCGGCGATTTGATCGTCACCTGCATGTCGCCGCTGTCGCGCAACTACCAGGTTGGTTACGCGCTCGGTCAGGGCCAGTCGCTCGACCAGATCATGGCCGAGCTGGGGCAGGTGGCCGAGGGCGTCAACACCATCAGCCTGCTGAAGCAGCAGGCCGACGAGGTCGGGGTGCGGATGCCACTGGTCTCCGGTCTGTATGAAATCCTGTTCAACCGCCGCTCGATTCGCGAGGTGGTCGGCACGCTGATGTGGGCCGAGCAGAACCGCGACGTGGAGTTCACGCTGAAATGAGCCTGTTCGTCTGGATGCTGCGCCATGGCGAGGCCGAGCGCGAAACCCGCCACGATCCCGATCGCGTGCTGACCGAACCCGGTCGCGCCGATGCCGCCGCCGCGGGCGCCGTACTGGCTGCTTGCGAACCGCTGCCGCTGCGCGTGCTCTGCAGCCCTTACGCGCGGGCGCAGCAGACGGCAGTCGCGGCGCTGCAGGCACTGCCGGGGCTGCGGATCGAAACGGTCGACTGGCTGACGCCGGACACACCGCCGTTGACGACGTTGAAACACCTGACGGCGATTCACGACGAAGCGGTGCTGCTGGTGGCGCATCAGCCGCTGCTCGGCGATCTGCTCGGCCTGCTGACCGAAGGCGATGCCCATGCGGCAGCGGCGCTGCCGACCGCTGCGCTGGCCGGTGTCGAGCTGCCGATCACGGCGGTCGGTTACGGCACGCTGCGCTACCTGCACACGCCGCCGCACGACAAGCATTGAGTCCGATGGCGGCCGAAGAGTTTTCGTTCGACATCGCCGGCGTACAGATCGCCGGCAAGCGCTGGCGCAATGCCGAAACAACAACGGGCACAAGGCCGGTGCTGGCGCTGCATGGCTGGCTCGACAATGCCGCCTCGTTCGATGTACTGGCGCCGCTGCTCGATGGCGCCGATGTCGTCGCACTCGACCTGCCCGGTCACGGTTTCAGCTATCACCGCTCGCCGCAGGCTGCCTACAACATCTGGGACGACATTCCCGACCTGCTGCGGCTGGCCGATGTTCTCGGCTGGCCGCGTTTCCATCTGCTCGGCCATTCGCGCGGCGGCATCATCGCCGCGCTGCTGACGGCGACGCTGCCGGAACGGATCGACAGCCTCACGCTGCTGGATGGGTTGAATCCGGAGGCGGCGGAGGTTGACCAATATTTCGATCAGCTCGGCAGGCACCTGCGCGAGCATCTGGCGGCGATGGGTCGTGTCGGCACCACCTACCCGAATGCCGAACGCGCGCTGCAGGTGCGCTGCCGCGTTGCCGGCATCAGCGAGCGGGCGGCGCGACCGATTGTCGAACGCGGCCTTCAGCATCTGCCCGATGGCGTGCGCTGGCGCGCCGACCCACGGCTGCAACTGCCGTCGGCGGTCAGGCTCAATCCGGCGCAGGTCGTCGAGATGACGCGCCGGCTGGGGTTGTGGGGACGCGCGCAGCTGATCGCGGCGCAGCGCGGGCTGGGGCAGCGGCTCAGCGACCCCCGGCAACGCGAGCAACTGGCCGGGGTCGAATGGGTTGTGCTGCCCGGCGATCACCATTTCCATCTCGAAGATGCCGCGCCGGAGATCGCGCGGCGCACGCTGCGGTTCTGGCAGCGCATCGACACCCTTTCCGCAAGTGAGTGATTCAGTTATGGCGTACAGGCGTTGGGTCAGAGGGTTCTGTGGTGTGCTGCTGGCGGCGCTGGCCGGTGTTGTCGATGCCGCCGCCACTGATGCGCTGCCGGTCTGGCTGCCGCTGCATCGTCATGCCGAGCTGCAGCAGGAGCAGCAGATTGCGACCGACGACTATCTGCTGGCGCTGGGTGCCTGGCAGCGCGCCGCCGGCGAGTGGCGTCTGGAGCAGAGCAGTCGTCTCGCCGGCGATCTGCAGCGGATGACTTTCCGCATTGCCGAGAGCGGTGATCCGGCCAGCGTGCAGCAGTTGTGGCTGGAGCAGCTGCGGCCATTGGCGACACAGGTGCTGTTCAGCTGTCGCGGTCGCGCCTGCGGCCCGAGCAATCAGTGGGCGAACAAGCTGTTCGGTGTCGCCGAGCTGTACGGACCCGACGACCAGCAGTTCTACGATGCGCTTGAGCTGGAGCGCGACGGCAAGCGTTACACGCTGGCGCTCTACACGGTACAGCGCGGCAACCGTCGCATCTTTTCGCAGATCGACCTGCTGACGCTGGCTGATCGCACCGTCGACTTGTCGATCACGTCGAGCGCGGTGCTGGCGCAGCTGCGGGAGCAGGGGCGGGTAGTGCTGGCGCTGGATGGCGCCGATCGGCAGAGCCTCGATGAGGCCGAGCTGACGGCACTGGTGCGCGCGCTGCAGAAGGACAGCCAGATTGCGATCTACGCCGTCGGTCACGCCTATTCCACGGCCGGCGCCGGGGATGCGACCACGGCGCAACTCAACGAGCGCTCGCTCGGGTACGCGAAAACCTTGTGTGGACAGCTGCAGCAGCGCGGCATCGCCGCCAGTCGCTGCGAGCCTCAGGGCGTCGGCCCGCTGGCGCCGGGTGGCCGCGGTACCGATCGCATCGAGCTGGTCTTGAGAAAGCGCTGACGCCTATTTCAACAGGGCGAGGAATTCGGCGCGGGTGGAGGCGTCGCTGCGGAAGCTGCCGAGCATCGCCGAGGTGCGCATCACCGAGTTCTGCTTCTCGACACCGCGCATCATCATGCACAGGTGCTTGGCTTCGATGATGACGCCGCAGCCGATGGCGCCGGTCACCTGCATTACGGTGTTGGCGATCTGCGTCGTCAGCGTCTCCTGAATCTGCAACCGGCGCGCATACATGTCGACGATACGCGCCACCTTCGACAGGCCGAGCACCTTGCCCTGTGGAATGTAGGCGACATGGGCGCGGCCGATGAACGGCAGCATGTGGTGTTCGCACATCGAATAGAGCTCGATGTCGTTGACCACCACCATTTCATTGCAGGCCGATTCGAACAGCGCGTTGTTGACGATCTCGTCGAGCGACTGGCGATAGCCCTGCGTCAGAAACTCGAAAGCCTTGGCGGCGCGCTTGGGCGTGTCGCGCAGACCATCGCGGTTCAGATCCTCCCCGATGCTCTCGATGATTTTGGCGAATGATTGTTCCATCGGGGTTTCCCTCTGCTGACGACAGTGTCGTGAATGACAGGATCGCGTGATGAGTGCGGCTGATGAGTGCCGGCCATTGAACGAGCCGGGACCGTGCATGGAAAGGTTGGGCGATTCTAGCCGTCCGCCTTGTCATCGTACAAACCAGCCGCAGGCGCGGGCCGCGCAATGAGCATGCATGCAATGCCGTGCGGGCCGGTAGAATGGCGCCCCTTCGCGTAGCTCCGGGTGAGGCCCACCATGAATGCCGATCAGTTTTCCGCCGATGCCGCCACCGCTTCGCGCGACCTTGTCAGCGTGCGCGACTTCGTTCGTTTCGCCGTCACGCAGTTCGAGCGCGCGCAGCTCCATTACGGTCACGGCACCGACAATGCTTACGACGAGGCGATGGCGCTGGTGCTGCAGTGGTTGCGCCTGCCGTTCGATCAGGCCGGCGTGTGGCTCGATGCCCGCCTGGTGGAGCGCGAGCGCATGGAGTTGATCGCGGCGATCCGCTCGCGCTGTGTCGAGCGCGTGCCGCTGCCATATCTGCTCGGCGAGTCATGGTTCGCCGGTCAAAGCTATGTCGTCGATCGCAATGTGCTGATTCCGCGTTCGCCGATTGCCGAACTGATCGAGGCGGGGTTCGAACCGTGGCTCGGCGGCCGTTATCCCGAGCGCATCCTGGATCTGTGTACCGGTAGTGGCTGCATCGGCATTGCCTGCGCACTCGCCTTCGACGAGGCCGATGTCGTGCTCTCCGACATTTCGCCGGAAGCACTGGCGGTGGCGGCGCGCAACATCGAGCGTCACGCCGTCGATGATCGCGTCGCGGCGATTCAGTCCGACCTGTTCGCCGGGCTGGCGGGGCAGCGTTTCGATCTGATCGTCAGCAATCCACCGTATGTCGACGCGCGCGACATGGACGCGCTGCCGCCGGAGTTTCGCCACGAGCCGCGGCTGGCACTGGCGGCCGGTGACGATGGCCTCGACCTGGTGCGCACGATGCTGCGCGAGGCGCCGGATCATCTCGCCGACGACGGCCTGCTGATCGTCGAGGTGGGCAACAGCTGGGTGGCGCTGGAAGAGGCCTTCCCCGAGGTGCCGTTCACCTGGATCGAATTTGAAAATGGCGGCCACGGCGTGTTCGCACTCGACCGCCAGCAGCTCGTCGAATACGCCGACGCATTCGGCGCCTGAAGGGTCGACGCCGCTATAATCGCCGCCTTCGTCTCTCGAACTCCTCGTTTCGGAACCCGCCCATGTCCGGCAACACCTTCGGCACGCTGTTCACCGTCACCACCTTTGGCGAGAGCCACGGCCCGGCGCTGGGCTGCATCATCGACGGCTGCCCGCCCGGCATCGCGCTGAGCGAGGCCGATATCCAGATCGACCTCGACCGCCGCAAGCCCGGCACCTCGCGCTACACCACGCAGC
>CAZWXW010000116.1:0-8192 GCA_964638025.1 uncultured Verrucomicrobiaceae bacterium | reverse complement strand
AGGGCAAGGCCAACCCGCTGGCGATGATCCTGTCGGCGGCGATGATGCTGCGCTATTCGCTGGGCGCGCCGGCAGCGGCCGATGCGATCGAGCGCGCGATTGGCGTGGTGCTCGATCAGGGTTTGCGCACGCCGGATATCCACACCGCCGGCACGCGGCTGGTCAGCACGTCAGAAATGGGCGATGCCGTGGCTGCGGCGGTTGCGACCGCCTGATTGAACCTGGCACAACGCTTGAGCAGTGTGTGCCGTGAGGGGTTCCGGCGGCGTCGGAGACAGGACGTCTCCGACGCAGGCTACAGGGATGTACTTGTGCCGGCGCCGGAACCCCTCACGGCATGCACTGCCGGCATGCCGATACCTTGGGCATGCGGCGATTCTGTAAACTTTGCAAGTTTTTCCCTGGGGGCTTCGGCTCCCGTCTCTCTTGAAGTCAGCGGGTGAATACGATGAAAACGGTTGGTTTTGTAGGTTGGCGTGGAATGGTGGGCTCCGTGTTGATGGAGCGCATGATTGCCGAGAAGGATTTCGCCGACATCGAGCCGATTTTCTTCACGACTTCCAATGTTGGCGGCGAAGGCCCTGCGATCGGCAAGCCGGTCGGTGCGCTGAAGGATGCGTTCGGTGTCGACGAGCTGAAAAAGCTCGACGTCATCGTCTCCTGCCAGGGCGGCGACTACACCACCGAAGTGTTTCCGAAGCTGCGCGCGGCTGGCTGGCAGGGCTACTGGATCGATGCCGCCTCGACGCTGCGGATGGAGGACGACGCCATCATCGTGCTCGACCCGGTCAACGGCGGCCTGATCCGCGATGGCCTGAAGCGCGGCGTCAAGAATTTCATCGGCGGCAACTGCACCAACTCGATCCTGCTGATGGGGGTCAACGGCCTGTTCCGCGAAGGGCTGGTGGAGTGGGTCAGCTCGATGACCTATCAGGCGGCCTCGGGCGGCGGTGCCAACCATATGCGCGAGCTGCTGAAGGGGATGGGGGTGATTCACTCGGCCGTCGCCGATCAGCTGGCGACGCCGTCGTCGTCGATCATCGACATCGATCGCAAGGTCGCCCAGACCATTCGCGAGGATGTGCCGCACGAGTTCTTCGATGCGCCGCTGGCCGGCGGCCTGATCCCGTGGATCGACAAGCAGCTCGACAACGGTCAGTCCAAGGAGGAGTGGAAGGGGCAGGCCGAGGTCAACAAGATCCTCGGCAACAGCCAGACCATTCCGGTCGACGGTCTCTGCGTGCGCATTGGCGCGATGCGCTGCCACAGCCTGGCGCTGACGTTGAAATTGAAGAGGGATCTGCCGCTGTCCGAGATCGAGGCGTTGATCCAGTCCGGCAATCCGTGGGTCAAGTTCGTCGCCAACGACCGCGCGCTGACGGCGAAGGAGCTGACCCCGGCGTCGATCACCGGCGGTCTGCAGATCGGTGTCGGCCGCGTGCGCAAGCTCAACATGGGGCCGGAGTACGTCAGCGCCTTCGTCATCGGCGACCAGCTGCTGTGGGGCGCGGCCGAGCCGCTGCGCCGCATGCTGCGCATCCTGGGCGAGGTGTGATTGATGACGGACTCCCGGAGTCTTGTCGATATCGCGCTGGTCGGTGTCACCGGTCTGGTGGGCGAAGCGTTGCTGGCCGCGCTGGAAGAGCGCGACTTCCCGGTCGGCCGCTTGCATCTGCTGGCCAGCGATGGCACCGAGGATGAGTCGCGCGCCTTCGCCAACCGCTCGTACCCGATCGGCGAGGCCTCCCGGTTCGACTTCTCCCGCTGTCAGCTGGCCTTCTTCTGCACGCCGGCGGCGGCCTCCGGCGAGCTGGTGCCGAAGGCAGTGGCGGCCGGTTGTCGCGTCGTCGATGTCAGCGCCGCGTTCCGGTTGCAGGCCGATGTGCCGTTGCTGGTAGGCGATATCCCAACAGAGGAAGTCACGTCGGCCCTGGTGGCGCTGCCGGACGCGAGTGTGGTGCAGGCGGCAACGCAGCTGGCGCCGCTGGCGGCGCTGGCGGATATCCGCCGCGTGTCGATGACCAATTTTCTGTCGGTCTCGGCGCTGGGCCGGCGTGCCGTCAGCGAACTCGCCGGGCAGGCGGCCCGGCTGCTCAATGCGCAGAGTTTTGACACGGTGCTGTTTCCGGTGCAGATCGCGTTCAATACCGTCCCGCTGGCTGACTCTGCTGCGTTCGCCGCGCCTTCGTTTGACGCCGCCTCGTTTGACGCTCCAGCGGATTGGAGCTATACCCACACCGAATTGCAACTGGCCGCCGAGCTCAGAAAAGTACTAAGAACAGTGGAGCTTGATGTCGCCATCAACCAGCTTTTCGCACCGGTGTTTTACGGGCAGACCCAGATCCTGCAGGTCGAGTTCGCGACGCCGCTGACCCAGTCGGCAGTACGCGATGCGATTGCCGCTGCAGCGGGCGTCGAATGGCTGGAGCAGGGCGAAGTTCTGGCCCCGGTTGGCGGCGGTATGAGCGGCGACACGGTCGTGATCGGACGGGTGCGTCAGGATAGTGAGGACGGCCGCCGCTGGACCCTGTGGAGCGTGCTCGACAATGTCCGGAAAGGTGCTGCAGTTAACAGTGTCCGGGTGGCGGAAAACTTGCTAAAAAGCTACGCCTGACTACGCTTTACGGCGTTTATTGCATTTCCATTCTAGTTTTACGCGTGGAGTCGCTTCGGCAGAAATCGAAACTGTCGTGGCGGTGTTGGCCTGATCAGCGGACTTAGAGAAAAGGTATTCATATGGTTCGGAAGAAGCTTGCGATGGCAGTCCTCGCGCTCAGCGCGCTGCAGGCCGATTTTGCCAGCGCCCTGGGGCTGGGCAATGTGTCAATACGCTCAAACCTCAACCAGCCGCTGAACGCCGAGATTCGACTGCTCGATACCGGCGATCTCGATCCCAGCCAGATCAAGGTCGAGCTGGCATCCACGGCCGACTTCGGGCGCGCGGGTGTCGACCGCGACTACTTCCTGTCGAACCTGAAATTTGCCGTCGAGCTCGACGGCCGCGGCGGCGGTGTGATCCGTATCACCACGCGCGAGCCGGTGGTCGAGCCCTACCTGAATTTCATTCTCGAAACCCGCTGGCCGAGCGGGCGGCTGCTGCGCGAATACGCAGTGCTGCTCGATCTGCCCACGTTTAGCGAGGGCGCCAGCGTCCCTTTCGTTCCGGCCGGTAGCTCCGGCCTAGCAACGGTCCAGCAGCAGTCTCAACAACAGCAGGCTCGCAGTGCCGCTTCGGCGCCGACGGCCACCGCTTCTGGCGACTGGTCGATGCCGTCCGCCGGTCCCGGTGAGTATCGGGTCCAGCAGAACGACACGATGGGCCGGATCGCGGCGCGGTTGCGTCCCGCTGGCGATGTTTCGGCCGAGCAGACGATGCTGGCGATACAGCGCGCCAACCCCGACGCGTTCATCCGCAACAACGTCAATCTCGTGAAGGCGGGCTACATCCTTCGCGTACCGACCGCCGATGAGATGAAAACCCTGTCGGCTGCCGCGGCCTCGCAAGAGGTGGCGGCGCAGACCCGGGCCTGGCGCAGCGGCGACTCCTACGCGCCGGGCAGCAGCGGCGATGCCGCCGCACCGCAGCTTGATGCGCGCGCCTCGACGGAGACATCGGCCGAGGGTGGTTACAGCGAGAAGGCGCGCCTGTCGATCGCAACCCCGGGCGACAGCGCCCGCAAGGCGCCGGGTGAGGGTGCCGCCAGCAGTGGTGCCGGCACCGATGCACTGCGCAATGAATTGCAGGGTGCGCAGGAGGGGCTGGAGAGTGCCCGCCGCGACAACACCGAGCTGCAGTCGCGTCTCGACTCGATGGAGCGTCAGGTCGCCACGCTGCAGAAACTGATTTCGCTCAAAGATGAGCAGCTGGCTGGACTGCAGGCGCAGGGACAGCAGCAGATCGCCGCCGCCGCGGAAGAGAAGCCGGCAGCGCCGGCAGAGGCGCTGCCCGCACCGGCACCGGAAGCTGCGGCTCCGGGCGATGCGGAAACCGCCGAAACTGCCGCACCTGCTCCCACACCGGTGGCTCCGGCTCCGGCGAAGGCTCCCGCCGCGCCGGCCAAGCCTGCTCCGGTCGCACAGCCGGGCCTGATCGATCAGCTGACGGCCAATCCGCTGGTGCCCGCTGCCGGCGCTGGCGTGCTGGCGCTGATATTGGGTGGCGTGTTCCTGGCGCGTCGCCGCAAGGCTGCCGAGGAGCAGCAGCGCACGATCTTCGATGCCAATTTCACGTTTGAAGAGCCGGTTCCCGTCGAGGAGGAGGCTGCGGCCGATTTCGACAGCGCGCTGATCAGCGACGATCGGGTGGCCCCGGCGGATGATTTCGCCAGGCCGGCTGCCGAAGCACCGGTACAGCGTGTGCGCTCGGAGACGGGCGACGCCATTGCCGAGGCCGAAATCTATATCGCCTACGGTCGCTATCAGCAGGCAGTGGATCTGCTGAGGAGCGCCATCGACGCCGAGCCGGCGCGCGCCGACCTGCGCGTCAAGCTGCTCGAGGTCTACCTCGAGATGCGCGATCGCGATGCCTTCCGCCGTCAGTTCACCGAACTGCAGCAGCTTGGCGACGACCATGCCGTGGTGCAGGTCAAGGAGATGCTGTCGAGTGTCGATGGCGTCTCCGGTTGGCTGGATGAGCTGCCGGCCGCTTCGGCGCCACTGGCGCCGGCGTATGCGCCGGTCGCAGCGGCCGCCTCGACAGCTGCCGGCATGGCGCTGGCTGCCGACGATGCCGTTGAGCTCGACCAGGAACTGACGCTGGATGAAGAGCTGGCTCTGGACGATGAGCTGGCCGGTGGCGAGCTTGATCTCGATCTCGGCGATGATTTTGCCGGTGACGATCTGGCCTCTGCCGATGAGCCGGTGCCGTCGCTCAACCAGCTTTCCGGTTTTGAATCGTTTGCGACGCCTGCCTTTGACGAGCCGGCGCCGGCAGCTGCCATCGCTGACGACGTTGCCTCTTTCGAGCTGCCGGCGGAGTCTGTCGCGGACGAGGGCTTCGAGCTCGATCTGAACGAAGACGAGCTGGATCTGGCGCTGGATGGCATCGGCGGCGAAGGCGACGGGCTCGAAGATCTCGCGCTCGATTTCGCCACGGAAGCCGCGCCGAATAGTTCCGGTGCGATCGCCAGCGACGAGTTTGACCTGGCCGCGCTGGATGAGCCGGCGGCGGCCGATTCGCTGCAGTTCGCGACCGATTTCGGGTCGTCGGCTGCGACCGAAGAGGCGGGGCAGGATTCGTTGGCGGACCTGTCGGCTGACCTTGGCTCCCTCGACGATCTCGATCTCGAACTGTCCGGCGAGAGCGATGGTGCGCCGGTCTTTGAACCGGCCCCGATCAATAGCGGTGTTGAAGCAGCACCGTTTGCAGACGACGCCTTCACCAGCAACGAGTTCACCGCCGATGCCGTTGCCGCGGAAGCGGCAGCCGAAGCGCCGGTGCTTGAAGGTGGCGACGACGAGTTCGACTTCCTGGCCGATGCCGATGAAGTGGCGACCAAGCTCGATCTGGCGCGCGCCTACATCGACATGGGCGATACCGATGGCGCCCGCGACATCCTCGGCGAAGTGATGCAAGAGGGTACCGAGGCCCAGCGGCAGGATGCCGGTGCACTGCTCAGCCGCATCGGCTGAGCACCTTCCAAGCGGTATGTCCCAACTTTCGGCGCAAATTGACGCCGGCCAACGCGTTGCCCTCGCACTGGAGTACGAGGGCAGTGCTTTTTTTGGCTGGCAGTCGCAGCGCGATCCCGGTGTGATCACGGTGCAGGAGACGCTGGAGGCGGCGCTCTCGCGCGTGGCCGATACCGGGGTCGTGACGGTTTGTGCCGGTCGCACCGACGCCGGCGTGCACGCCTCGCATCAGATCGTCCATTTCGACAGTCCGGTCGCCCGCGCCGAAAAAGCGTTTGTCTTCGGTGGCAACACCCATCTGCCGAAGAGCCTCAGCATCAAGTGGGCGCGACCGGTGGCGGCGGATTTTCACGCCCGCTTCTCGGCGCGTGCGCGCCGCTACCGCTACGTCATCCTGAACCGTCCGCTGCGCTCGGCCCATTTCCACCATCTGGCCACGCTGGTCTACCAGCCGCTCGACGCCGGGCTGATGCATCGCGAGGCGCAGAGCCTGCTCGGCGAGCGCGACTTTTCGTCGTTTCGCGGGGCCGGCTGCCAGTCCAGCACGCCGATGCGCAATATCCATTTCATCAATGTGCTGCGACGTGGCGACTGGGTGGTGGTCGATATCCAGGCCAACGCGTTTCTGCTGCACATGGTGCGCAATATCGTCGGCACCCTGATCGCGGTCGGCAGCGGTCGCCAGCCGCCGGGCTGGACCGCGCAGGTGATGGCCGCGCGCGATCGCACGCAGGCGGCAATGACGGCGCCGGCCGCCGGTCTCTATCTGGTCGATGTCGACTACCCCGACGAGTTCGGATTGCCGCGCGAAGCGCCGGGCCCGGCTTTCATTTCGCCGCTATTGGCCGTGTGATCCCGCCGCTTCGGCAGACAGCGTTGCGAGCGCTCTGTTAACATCGCGAGCTTTTCCAGCCGGCTCAGGATGCGATGACGCCCCACCGTACCCGGATCAAGATCTGCGGCATTACGCGTGTCGGGGACGGTGTTGCGGCGGCTACGGCCGGGGCCGATGCGGTCGGTCTGGTGTTCTGGGCAAAAAGCCCGCGCGCGGTGGCCGTCGAGCAGGCGGCGCAGATCTGCCGCGCGCTGCCGCCGTTCGTGATGACGGTCGGACTGTTCGTCGATGCCGAGCCGGAATGGGTCGAGCAGGTGCTGGCCGAGGTGCCGCTGGGGTTGCTGCAGTTCCACGGTGACGAGAGCCCGGGCTACTGCGAGCAGTTCCGGACGCCTTACCTGAAGGCCATTCGGATGCGCGATGGCGTCGACGCCGTGGCGCTGCGCGACCAGTACGCTTCGGCGCGTGCGCTGCTGCTCGATACCTATCGTCCCGGCACGCCCGGTGGCACCGGTGCAGCGTTTGACTGGGAGCTCGTGCCACCCGCGCTGGCGCCGCGGATCGTGCTCGCCGGCGGTCTGACATCCGACAATGTCGGTGGCGCCGTACAACAGCTGCGACCGTGGGCGGTGGACACCAGCGGCGGTGTCGAAAGCAGCCCCGGTATCAAGGATTCTGCCCGCATCACCGCCTTTGTCGCGGCAGTGCGCGCCGCTGATCTGCAACCCATCTGATGTTTCGCCCCGCGACCGGCAGGGCGACGGAATTCAGGAGTCACGCGTGACCAACGCAACACAACCCGTCGATTACGCCGCGATGCCCGATGCGCGCGGCCACTTCGGTCCCTATGGCGGTCGTTTCGTCTCCGAGACACTGATCGCTGCGCTCGACGAACTGGATGCCGCGTACAAGAAGCTGTCGGCCGATCCCGCTTTCCAGGCCGAGTTCGATCGCGATCTCGCCCACTATGTCGGCCGTCCGTCGCCGCTGTACCACGCCGAGCGCCTCTCCCGCGAGCTGGGTGGCGCGCAGATCTACCTGAAGCGCGAGGATCTGAACCACACCGGCGCGCACAAGGTGAACAACACCATCGGTCAGGGGCTGCTGGCCAAGTACATGGGCAAGCCGCGCGTCATCGCCGAAACCGGCGCCGGCCAGCACGGCGTCGCCACCGCGACCATCGCCGCCCGCTTCGGCATGCAGTGCCAGGTCTACATGGGCGAGGAGGACGTGCACCGGCAGTCGCTGAACGTCTATCGCATGAAGCTGCTCGGCGCCGAGGTGATTCCGGTCACCTCCGGCTCGCGCACGCTGAAGGATGCGATGAACGAGGCGATGCGCGACTGGGTCACCAATATCGACGACACCTTCTACATCATCGGCACCGTCGCCGGCCCGGCGCCGTACCCGCAGCTGGTGCGCGATTTTCAGGCCGTCATCGGCCGCGAGGCGCGCCGCCAGTGTCTGGAGATGACCGGCCGGTTGCCGGACGCGCTGGTCGCCTGCGTCGGCGGCGGTTCCAATGCGATCGGCCTGTTCCACCCGTTCCTCGCCGACGCCGGCGTGCGCATGTACGGCGTCGAGGCCGGCGGTGACGGTATCGCCACCGGCCGCCACGCGGCACCGCTGGCGGCCGGCCGCCCCGGCATCCTGCACGGCAACCGCACCTACCTGATGCAGGACGAGAACGGCCAGATCATCGAGACCCACTCGGTCTCGGCCGGCC
>CAZWXW010000115.1:0-8251 GCA_964638025.1 uncultured Verrucomicrobiaceae bacterium | reverse complement strand
TCTGCACCGCCGGTTCGCGGCTGCTGGTCGAGCGTTCGATCAAGGATGAATTCCTCGAAAAACTGATCGCCGCCAGTCGGCCGCTGCTGCCGTCGCATCCGCTCGATCCGGGTTCGACGATGGGCGCGATGGTCGACGAGGGGCATCTGCAGCGCGTGCTCGGCTACATCGAGAAAGGCAAGGCCGAGGGGGCGCAGCTGAAGCTCGGTGGCGGTCGTGCAGAAGTTGTCACTGGTGGCTGCTATATCGAACCGACAGTGTTTGACGGTGTCAGCAATCGGATGTCAATCGCGCAGGAGGAGATCTTCGGGCCGGTGCTGTCGACCATCGTGTTCGATACGCCCGAAGAGGCGCTGGCGCTGGCCAACGATTCCAATTTCGGTCTGGCGGCGGCGGTGTGGACGCGCGACATCAGCAAGGCGCATCGTATGGCGCGCAAACTGCGCGCCGGTTCGGTCTGGGTCAACAACTGGGACGGCGGCGACATGACGGTGCCGTTCGGTGGTTTCAAGCAATCTGGCAATGGTCGCGACAAGTCACTGCATGCGCTGGACAAGTACACGGAACTGAAGGCGACGTGGATTCAGCTCTGACGCGCTTCCCCTCTCCCCCGCCCTCTCCCTGAAGGGAGAGGGGGTATCGCTGCCATTGATCAGACGTGATCTGCTCCCCTCTCCCTTCAGGGAGAGGGGCCGGGGGAGAGGGAATAACCAACAAAAGTAAAAACCGGAGGCTCTCATGTTGTTCCTGCTGGCTCTCGTACTGTGGTTGCTGCTGGTCGCGGTATTGATCTACCGCGAAACGCCGCTGTTGATCGGTTCCGCCATCGCCGTGGTGGGTTGGCTGCTGCTGTCACTGATCTGCCCGGTGCTGCGCCATCCGGTGATGCTGCTGGTGCTGGCGGTGCCGCTGGTGATCCTGAACGTGCCGGTGCTGCGCATTGCATTGATCAGTTCGCGCGCCAAGAAGCAGCTCGCCAAGCTGCTGCCGCCGATGAGTACCACCGAGCGCGAAGCACTCGAAGCAGGGACAGCGTGGTGGGATAAGGAGCTCTTCTCCGGCAAGCCGGATTGGGAGTGGTATGGCCGCACCGATATGCCGCGACTGAGCGAAGAGGAGCGCGCGTTTCTGAATGAAGAGGTCGAGCAGCTCTGCGGCCTGCTCGACGAGTGGCAGATTCACCACGAGCTGAAAGACCTGCCAGAAGCGGCGTGGCAATTCCTGAAAGAGAAAGGCTTCTTCGGCCTGATCATTCCCACCAGCTATGGCGGCAAGGGCTTCTCGCCCTTTGCACAAAGCTGTGTGATGACCAAGATCGCGACGCGCTCGATCACGGCGGCGGTGTCGGCGATGGTGCCGAATTCGCTTGGCCCGGGCGAACTGCTGATGCACTTCGGCACCGACGAACAGAAGCAGCGCTGGTTGCCGGGACTGGCGCGCGGCGAGGAGATTCCGTGCTTCGGCCTGACCGGTCCCGAAGCGGGTTCCGACGCCGGTTCGATTCCGGATATCGGCATCGTCTGTCGCGACGAATTTGAAGGGCGCGAGGTGCTCGGCATCCGCCTGACCTTCGCCAAGCGCTGGATCACGCTGGCGCCGATTGCGACCGTGGTGGGTCTCGCGTTCAAGCTGGAAGACCCGGACGGCCTGCTCGGCGATTCGACCAAGAGCGACTATGGCATCACCTGCGCGCTGATTCCGGCCAACCATCCCGGCGTCGAAACCGGTCCGCGCCACAACCCCGGCGCGCCGTTCATGAACGGTCCCGTTAGCGGCACCGATGTCTTCATCCCGGTCGACTGGATCATCGGCGGCCCGGCGATGGCCGGCAAAGGGTGGCGCATGTTGATGCACTGCCTCGGCGCCGGGCGCGGTATTTCACTGCCGGCGATGGCGACGGCCAGTTCGAAAGTTTGTTATCGCGTTGTCGGCGGTTATGCGCGCGTGCGCGAGCAGTTCCATATGCCGGTGGGGCGTTTCGAAGGCGTGCAGGAAGCGACGGCGGAGATCGCCGGTTTCGCCTACACGCTGGAGGCGATGCGGCAGTGGGTGACGCGCTCGCTTGGCGAAGGCTCACCGTCGGTGGTCACCGCCATCGCGAAATATCACTCCACCGAAATGATGCGCAAGCTGGTCGACAACGCGATGGACATCATGGGTGGTCGCGGTATCCAGCTCGGTCCGCGCAACCCGATTGCGCTCGCCTACCACGCGGTGCCGGTGGCGATCACGGTCGAAGGAGCCAACATCCTGACCCGCTCGCTGATGATCTTTGGCCAGGGCGCGATGCGCTGCCACCCGTACCTGTTCGACGAATTTCAGGTGCTGGCGGAGCAGGGCAGCGAAGCCGACAGGAAATTCGATCGGCTGCTGTTCTCGCATATCGGCTACAGCGCCAGCCGCTTCCTGCGCACGATGGCGCTGGGCTGGGTGCCGGCCTTGGCGAAGGCACCGACCAACGCTTCGGCATTCGGCAAACCGTGGCTGCAGATGATCGATCGCTTCAGCGCGGTGCTGGCCATCACCGCCGATGTCGGCCTGCTGGTGATGGGCGGCAAGCTGAAAGTGCGCGAGATGCTGTCGGCGCGGCTCGGCGATGTGTTGAGCCAGCTCTTCATCGCCAGCGCAGTGCTGAAGTATCACGCCACGTTGCCGGCCGACGAAATCAGCGACCAGCACGCCGAATATGCATTGCGCCGCTGTTTCATCGAAGCGCAGCGCGCGCTGCTCGGCTTCTACGACAACTTCCCGGTACGCTGGCTTGGCGCGCTGCTGCGTCGGTTGGCGTTCCCGTTGGGGTTGCCGGTGTCGCATGAAAGCGATCGGCTGCGGCGTCAGCTGGGTGCAGCGATCATGGAGCAGACCCGCGTGCGCGATGCGATCAGCTTCTGCTGCTATCGCACCGAGGACGAAGACGATGCCGCCGGCCGTATCGAGGCGGCGTGGAAGCTGCTGCTGGAGATCGAGGAGCCGCTGCACAAGCTGCGTCGCGCGCAGCGCAAGGGCGAGGTATTGGGGCGCGATTTCGAGACATTGCTGGACAACGGTATCGCGGCTGGTGTGGTCAGTGCCGATCTGCGCGAATCGATGCTGCATTACGAGCATCTGCGGCGCGAATGCCTCTACACCGATACCTTTGATCGCGACCTGCAGCAGTTGGTGGGTGGCGCGTAACTACACCTATCGGTAATTACGCAGTGTCATCGAATCGGGCCGCTGGCATAATCTGCGGCCCGTTTTTCTTTTCGCTTGTCATGAATTTCATTCGCCCGATGCAGCGCGACGATATCGACGCCGTGCTGCAGATCCAGTCGCGCTGCTACAACGCGCTTGAACCGGAATCCGCCGAATCGCTGCTGAGCAAGCTGGATGCGTCGCCAGCCACCTGCTGGGTGGCCGACAGCGAGCGCGGTATTGCCGGTTATCTGTTTGCCCATCCGTGGACCAGCGCTGCGCCGCCGTCGCTCGATCTGGTGATCGAGCAACTGCCGCAGGCGGCTGACTGTTTTTATATTCACGATCTGGCGATCGATCCGGCGTGGCGCGGCACTGGCACCGGCGAGCGCCTGATCGGCGATGCATTGCAGCTGGCCGACAGCCACTGGCCGCGCTGCGCGCTGATTGCCGTGCAGGCGTCGCAGCGTTTCTGGCGTCGATTTGGTTTTACGCTGGCGCCGGACCACCTGCAGCAATCGGCAGCGAGTTATGGCGATGCGGTATTGATGTGGCGTGAGCGGGCGTTCTGACGCTCTGTTAATCCCCTCTCCCTTCAGGGAGAGGGGTAGGGAGAGGGCGGCGTTGCGATGACTTCGCTTGGGCTCCCTCTCCCCCGGCCCCTCTCCCTGAAGGGAGAGGGGAGATATAGCGAGAGATCATCTCTCTTTTGTGATTTTTTCCAGCACGTGAATCGATTCAATGAAGCAGTTTTCGGTGATGCCGCCAGCGCCGCGCACGATCGCCTTGTCGAACCTGGTCAGCCGGTTGACGGTGTTGGAGAAGGCGATCACTTCGTTGTTGCGCAATTCGCGGCAGGGGCTGCGGAGCGTGATCAGGTAGCGCTTGCCGGGGCTGGTGTTGATGGTCAGGTGGCGGTCGTCGAGCGCGTTCCAGCCGTTCAGCTGGTAATTCAGTATCTCGGCGGTTTCGTCGGTGATGCGATAGCCGCTTTTTTCCAGCCGTTGTTGCCAGTCGGTAGCAGCCACCGATGCGGTGGCGGCGGAGGCGAGTGCCAGCAGCAGTGTGGCGCGACGGAAACGCAGGGTGGAGTAGCAGAGGTTCATGGTCGGCTCCTCGCTCGATGTTATTCGGCGGATGAGTCCGATTATCGGCAGTCAAGCTGAACGCCAGCTAAATCCCGCGCCAGTACCAGTCGTACTCCAGCGAAGAGATATGACGCTGGAAGATCTCCAGTTCAGCCTCTTTCACCGCCGAGAAGACGTGACAGAACTGCTCGCCGAGATAGTGCGGCAGGATCTTCGCGCCCTTGAAGGCATCGAGCGCATGCACCCAGTAGCGCGGCAGCGACGGCTTGACCTGGTTGTAGGCGTTGCCGGTGGTCTCCGGCGTCGGCTGCAGCATGTGTTCGAGGCCCCAGTCGATCGCCGCCAGCAGCGCCGCCGTTACCAGATAGGGGTTGGCATCGGCGCCGGCGACGCGATGTTCGATGCGCGTTGCCTCGCTCGACCCGGCTGGAATACGCAGCGCCACGGTGCGGTTGTTGTAGCCCCACAGCGGCGCCAGCGGCACGAAGGCATCGCGCACGAAGCGGCGGTAGGAGTTGGCGTGCGGCGCGAAGATCAGTGTCGACTCGGCCATCGCCGCCTGCAGTCCGGCGACTGCCTGCAGCAGCCACGGCGACTCCTTGCCATCGATGTCGTTGAAGACGTTGACGCCGCGACGGTCGAGCATGCTGATGTGGATATGGGTGCCGCTGCCGGCGTGCTCCTCGTACGGCTTCGCCATGAAGGTGGCGACCATGTCCTGGCGTTCGGCGATGCCCTTGATCAGCCGCTTCAGCATCAGGCCGTCGTCGCAGGCGGTGACCGGGTCGTCGCGGTGGTGCAGGTTGATCTCGAACTGCCCCGGCGCGAATTCGGCGACGGCGGCATCGGCGGGAATGTTCTGGTCACAGGCGGCATCGGCGACGGCGTGGATGAAGTCGCGGTAGCCGTCCAGCTCGGCGATGCCGTAGATCTGGTTGTTGGTGTTGCGCTCGCCGGTGGCCGGGCAGATCGGCGGCTGCGGGCGGCCGTCGACATCCTTCTCGAAGTCGGTCAGGTAGAACTCGAGTTCGACCGCGACCACCGGGAACAGCCCCTTGGCATGCAGTCGCGACACCACCTTCTTCAGGATCTCGCGCGGGTTGATCGCGAACGGCGAGCCGTCCTCGTTGAACATCGTCAGCATCAGCTGGGCGCTGGGGTGCGGGTGCCACGGCACCGGTCGCAGCGTGCCCGGCACCGGCCGGCAGACCAGGTCCATGTCGCCGATCTCGAAGCCGAGGCCGGTCGACTCGGCGGTGTCGCCGGTGATGTCGGCGGCCAGCGCCGAGGGCGGCAGGCAGATGCCGTCCTTGTAGGCTTTGGTCAGCGAGGTGGCGTTGATCCGTTTGCCGCGCAGCACGCCGTTGATATCGGCGATCAGCAGATCGACGGTTTCGAGGTCGGGGTGGGCTTCGAGGAAGTCGGTTGCCTCCTGCAGGGAGGCGGGGGCGGTTCCCGGGGGTAAGGCGCTGTTCATGATGGCCACTATTTTTGACAGGCGCCGCTTTCGATAGCCGTGCTATGGAAAACAGCCCTTCTCCGAAAGGGTCGTGGCCTAACGCTACGCTGGCCCCTATCCAAAAGCAAGCGGGCACTTTTGTCGATAAAAAAGGCATCGAAGGGCAATCGTTGCCACTTTCTGGTGCGGATCTGGCCGTGTGTAGGCAGCGTTGGAGTCGCGGTTGCAGGGCCATTTCGGCCGTTGAAAAAAATCAACACCGCGAGTAGTGTCGCGCTTCATCCCAAGCTGTGTGATGCGCATCGTGAACACCGTCGTCGCGCCCGCCGGGCAATCCGTCATCAAGCCGCTGATCGGCCTGCCGGCCGACCGGCGCCTGTTCGAGCCACACCATCTGCACACCGTCGGCGAGAAGTATCTGCTCGCCGTCACCGACGTGATGGCGGCGCTGCCGGTGATCCTGCCGGCGCTGCCGGAGCGCACCGATCCGCGCCAGCTGCTCGGCCACCTCGACGGCCTGCTGCTGACTGGCGGCTACTCGAACATCCTGCCGCACCTGTACGGGCAGTCGTCGCAGGAGGAAGAAAGCTGCCTGCGCGATCCCGAGCGCGACGCTTCCAACCTTGAACTGATTCGGCTGGCGATCGGGATCGGTATGCCGATCCTCGGCATCTGCCGCGGCCTGCAGGAGCTCAACGTCGCGCTCGGCGGCACGCTGTTGCAGAAGGTGCACGAGACGCCCGGCAAGATGGATCATCGCGAGGATCAGGAGGCGACGCTCGACGAGCAGTACGGCCCGGCCCATCCGGTCGCGCTGACGCAGGGCGGTCTGCTGGCGCGGATCGGCGGCGTCGACAGCGCCATCGTCAACTCGGTGCACGGTCAGGGCATCGACCGGCTGGCGCCGGGCCTGCGCGCCGAGGCGGTGGCGCCGGACGGGTTGATCGAAGCGGTGTCGCTGCCGGAGGCGAAGGCGTTCACGCTCGCGGTGCAGTTCCATCCGGAGTGGAAGCCGGCGCAGAATCCGTTCGCGCTCGCCATCCTGAAGGCGTTCGGCGACGCCTGCCGCCGCTACGCTGGGACGAAGCGCTGATTCCCCTTTCCAAGCCGACAGGTTGACCCATGAGTATCCAATCGATTCGCGAATGGCTGCGCGAACGCCGCATCACCGAAGTGGAGTGTCTGATCCCGGACATGACCGGCAACGCGCGCGGCAAGATCATCCCGGCCGACAAGTTCATCGAGGACGAGGGGATGCGGCTGCCGGAGTCGATCTTCCTGCAGACCGTCACCGGCGACTGGCCGGAAGACATGACGATGGTGCACCCGGGCGAAACCGACATGGTGCTGAAGCCCGACCCGAAGACGGTGCGGATGGTGCCGTGGGCGGTCGACCCGACCGCGCAGGTGATCCACGACTGCTTCACCCACGACGGCTCGCAGCATTCGCTGTCGCCGCGCACGGTGCTGCGCAAGGTGGCGGCGCTGTACGAGGCGCAGGGGTGGCTGCCGGTGGTGGCGCCGGAGCTGGAATTTTTCCTGGTCAGCAAGAACACCGATCCCGACTTTCCGCTGCAGCCGCCGATCGGTCGCTCCGGGCGGCCCGAAACCGCGCGGCAGTCCTACTCGATCGACGCGGTCAACGAGTTCGACCCGATCTTCGAGGATATGTACGACTTTTGCGATGCGATGGAGCTGGATGTCGATACGCTGATTCACGAATCGGGCGCTGCGCAGATGGAGATCAACTTCCTGCACGGCGATCCGCTCGAACTGGCCGATCAGGTGTTCCTGTTCAAGCGCACGATGCGCGAGGCGGCGATGCGCCACGATGTCTACGCGACCTTCCTGGCCAAGCCGATGGAGACCGAACCGGGCAGTGCGATGCACATGCACCAGAGCCTGGTCGATCGCGACGGCAACAATCTGTTCGCCAATGCCGACGGCAGCCACACCGAGCTGTTCCGCAGTTACATCGCCGGATTGCAGAAATATGTGCCGGCGGCGATGGCCTTCTTCGCCCCGAACGTCAATTCGTATCGCCGCATCGCCCGCTACAACTCGGCGCCGATCAACGTGCAGTGGGGCTTCGACAACCGCACCTGCGGGCTGCGCGTGCCGGTCTCCGATGTGGCCAATACGCGTCTGGAAAATCGCTTCGCCGGCGCCGACGTCAATCCCTACCTGGCGATCGCGCTGTCGCTGGCCTGCGGTTATCTCGGCATCAGGGAGAAACTGCAGCCGACCGATCCGATCGAGGGCGACGCCTACGACCAGCCCTACCAGCTGCCGCGTTCGCTCGAAGAGTCGCTGAAGCTGCTGCGGCGCTGCCCGGAGCTGCACGAGATCCTCGGCGAGCGTTTCGTGCACGCCTTCGTCGCGGTCAAGGAGAAGGAGTATGAAACCTTCTTCCGCGTCATCAGTTCGTGGGAGCGCGAGTTCCTGTTGTTGAACGTATAAGCGGGCGTTGTTGAAGGAGTCTCTGATCAAGTCCCCTCTCCCTTCAGGGAGAGGGTTAGGGAGAGGGTGG
>CAZWXW010000114.1:0-8267 GCA_964638025.1 uncultured Verrucomicrobiaceae bacterium | reverse complement strand
GCGGTCCGCAGGCGACGATGTATGCGGCGAAGCCGTGGACGATTCGTCAGTACGCGGGCTTCTCGACGGCGGAAGAGTCCAACGCGTTCTATCGCAAGGCGCTGGCGGCCGGCGGTCAGGGCGTGTCGGTGGCCTTCGATCTGGCGACTCACCGCGGTTACGACTCCGACCATCCGCGAGTCACCGGTGACGTCGGTAAAGCCGGCGTGGCGATCGACTCGATCGAAGACATGAAGATACTGTTCGACAGCATTCCGCTCGACAAGGTATCGGTGTCGATGACGATGAACGGTGCCGTACTGCCGATTCTGGCCGGTTACATCGTCGCCGCCGAAGAGCAGGGCGTCTCGCAGGATCAGCTGTCGGGCACCATTCAGAACGACATTCTGAAAGAGTTCATGGTGCGCAACACCTATATCTATCCGCCGCTGCCGTCGATGCGCATCATCGGCGACATCATCGCGTACTGCTCCGACCATCTGCCGAAGTTCAACACCATCTCGATCTCCGGTTACCACATTCAGGAAGCGGGCGCCGACGCCGCGCTGGAGCTGGCCTACACGCTGGCCGACGGCAAGGAGTACATCCGCACCGCGATCGCCGCCGGTCTCGACATCGACAAGTTCGCCGGCCGCCTGTCGTTCTTCTGGGGCATCGGCATGAACTTCTACATGGAAGTGGCCAAGCTGCGTGCCGCGCGCCTGCTGTGGGCGCGCATCGTCACCGAGTTCAACCCGAAGAGCCAGCGTTCGAAGATGCTGCGCACCCACAGCCAGACTTCGGGCTGGTCGCTGACCGAGCAGGACCCCTACAACAACGTCGTGCGCACCACCATCGAAGCGATGGCTGCGGTGTTCGGCGGTACGCAGTCGCTGCACACCAACGCGCTCGACGAAGCAATTGCGTTGCCGACCGAATTCTCGGCGCGCATCGCCCGCAACACGCAGCTGATCATTCAGGAAGAGACCGGCATCACCAAGGTGGTCGATCCGTGGGGCGGCTCCTATTTCATGGAGTCGCTGACGCAGGAGCTGGGCGACAAGGCGTGGGCGCTGATCGAGGAGATCGAAGCGGCCGGCGGCATGGCCAAGGCGATCGAGACCGGTTTGCCAAAACTGAAGATCGAAGAGTCGGCAGCGCGCAAGCAGGCGCGTATCGATCGCGGCGACGACGTCATTGTTGGCGTCAACAAATACAAGCTCGCCAATGAAGATGCTGTCGATATTCTCGAGATCGACAACGAAAAAGTGCGCCTTTCGCAGATCAAGCGTCTCGAAGAGATTCGCGCCAAACGCGACAACAAAGCCGTCGAGGATGTGCTGGAAGAGATCTATCAGGCGGCGGTCCACGGCACCGGCAACCTGCTCGCGCTGGCGATCAAGGCGATCCGTGCGCGCGCGACGGTCGGCGAGATTTCGTTTGCGATGGAGCGTCACTTCGGTCGCTTCAATGCACAGGCGCAAACTGTTTCCGGCGTTTACGGCAGTGCGTTCCAGGAGGACGAGGGCTGGCAGATGATCTCGAAAGATATCGATGCGTTCGTCGAGCGGCACGGTCGCCGTCCGCGCATGCTGGTCTGCAAGATGGGTCAGGATGGTCACGATCGCGGCGCCAAGGTCATCGCCACGGCATTCGCCGATGTCGGCTTCGATATCGACCTGTCGCCGATGTTCTCGACGCCGGAAGAGGTGGCTCGGCAGGCGGTAGAAAACGACGTGCATGTCGTCGGTGTGTCGTCGCAGGCTGCAGGTCACAAGACGCTGGTGCCGGAACTGATCGCCGAGCTGAAGAAGCAGGGCGCCGATGACATCATCGTCGTCGCCGGTGGTGTCATTCCGCGTCAGGACTACGACTACCTCTACGCCGCCGGCGTGAAGGGTATCTTCGGGCCGGGCACGCAGATTCCGGTCGCTGCCCGCGATGTGCTCGATGCGATCAATGCTGCCGCCAAAGCCTGATCGGCACTGAGAGCAATCAAGGGCGGGCTAATGTCCGCCCTTGTTGTTTAAGTCGACGAAAAGAATCCCGCACGGAGAGCCTCGCTACTCATGAATATCGATCTCGACGCGCTGCGGCGGGGCAATCGCCGCGCGCTGGCCAAGGCCATCACGCTGGTCGAGAGCAAGCTCGACACGCACCGCCAACAGGCACAGCAACTGCTCGAACAGGTATTGCCGCATACCGGCAACAGCATTCGTGTCGGTATCACAGGCGTTCCCGGTGTAGGCAAATCGACCTTCATCGAAACATTCGGTCTTTATCTGATTGGATTGGGCAAGAAGGTGGCCGTGCTGGCGGTCGATCCGAGCTCGCCGATTGCCGGCGGTTCGATCCTCGGTGACAAGACGCGGATGGAGGAGCTGTCGCGTCGCGATGAAGCCTTCATCCGTCCGTCGCCGTCGGAGGGAACGCTCGGCGGTGTCGCCCAGCACACGCGCGAAACGATGCTGCTGTGCGAGGCGGCCGGCTACGACGTGATTCTGGTCGAGACGGTCGGTGTCGGTCAGAGCGAATACGAAGTCGCCAGCATGGTCGACTTCTTCATGGTGCTGATGCTGCCTAACGCCGGCGATGAGCTGCAGGGTATCAAGCGCGGCATCATGGAATTGGCCGACGCGCTGGTCATCAACAAGGCCGACGGAGAAAGCCTGAATCTGGCGCAGCGCACGCGCAGCCACTACCAGAGCGCGATGAACCTGCTGCGCCACACCAGTTTCTGGACGCCGCGCGTGCTGACCTGCTCGGCGGCCGAGAAGAAAAACATCGATGCCGTGTGGGGCATGATCAGCGACTTCGAGATCGACGCCCGCAAGAACGGCTCACTGCAGAGCAAGCGCTCGAAGCAGGCCAAGGAGTGGATGCACAAGCTGATCCACGAAATGCTGATGCTGCGGCTGCGGCAGAATCCGGGCGTGCGCCGCGAACTGCCGATTCTGGAAGAGAAGGTGATTGCCGGACAGACCACGCCTTATCTGGCGGCGAAGACATTGACGGACATGGTCTGAATCCCCGCTGTTCTGCGTCCATGCAACATTCACGTTGGCTTCGCTGACCTCGATCGACAGGGTATATACGAAGGCATTACCTTGTCGCAGGTCAATATGGCTGTGCATTCCCTGAACGTGATACTGGTTAAAGCTCGCGATCGAAAAATACGACCAGCTGCGTGTTGAAGTGCTCGTGAAATCTCTCCCGATCAAAGTCCTTCGGGTCGTCGCAGATCGGTTCCGTACCGAAAAACTCCATGACACTGATCAGTAGGCGGAAGCCAGCGCCACAGGGTGTCATGAATGCGAAATGGCCGGCGTTTCGCACCGTGTGAAACTCGCTCGTCGGCAGCAGTTTGCGAATGGTCAATGCGCTCTCTTCGACGATCGTATCCTGCTCGGCATGCCAGAGCTGTATGGGGATACTGACCGCAGCAAGCCCATCAGGATCAAACATATATCCCACCGCCGGCGCAGCAATAACAGCAGCCTTGATGCGGGGATCTGCCCTCCATGCTGCGGCGGGAGTTGAGCGAATGCTGGCTGGATCGACGCCGTTTTTTTGCAGATAGCGACATACCCAAGCGTCCGGATCAGTTTCGCACCATGCAGCTGTTTTACGGGTATCAGGTTTTCCACCAGCCAAAACCAAGGCGGTAAAACCACCCGCAGAAAAACCAAACATGCCGATACGGTTGTGATCGATCAGCGTGGCATGCGGCCATTGGTCCAGCAGATAGTCGAGTGCTCTGCTGATATGCAGCGGACGGTCAGTCAGATTGGTGCCATTTTGCACACCGCTGGAGTCGCGATAGTTGTCGCCGGTATGTTCGACAGCAGCTACCACGTACCCGCGCTTGGCAAGCGATTCGGCCGTATCGGTATGCGATCGCATGGCCCCGCCAGCGCCATGAGAAATAATGATCATTGGTAGGGAGGGTGAGTCGTCGAGTGACTCTGGGCGCCAGACTAGTATCTCAAGCGACGTGTTATCTGTGTTCAGGATGGATTGCTGTTCGACCAGGATTTCTGCTGTAACGTCTGCACTGCTAAATAAAATCAACAGTGCAATAAAGGCCTGTAGGCTTTTCGTTTTTAAGTGCATATAGCATCCCTGCTGTTCTAATTTGCTAAGCCGGCCTTTCCGTGTAGTTGCCCGCCATGAACGCCCTGATCCTGTCGCGCTCGGCCAGCGTGTCGGCGTAACCAAGCTCGATCAGTTCGGCGATGAAGTGCGGCGTGAACAGCAGATAGCTGGCGGTGTTGACGCCACCGGTGTCGTGGCCGCCGCCGGAGAGGCGCAGGAACAGGCGCATGCTGGCCGGCAGTTCGCGGAAATGTTCGCCGGCGATGGCGTCGAGGTCGCGGCTCGGCGACAGGATCATCAGGTCGACCGACTTCAACCCTTCCGTCGCCGTGCAGCCGTCGACCTGGGGCTGGCACAGCACCATCTCGTTGATCCGCTCCAGCAGTTCGATATCGCTTTCGAGGCTGTCGATGAAGGCGCTGTTCAGCAGGTGGCCGATGATCTGGCCAAAGGCCGGGCTCTGGATCGGGCGCGGCGGGCGTTCGTAGGTGCGGCGGTGACCGCTGGCGGCGACGACCAGCACGCGCTCGGCGCCGAGGTGCAGCGCCGGACTGATCGGGTTGAGCTGTCGCAGCGCGCCGTCGCCGTAGTAGTGCTGGCCGATCGATTCGGGCGGGAAGATGGTCGGAATTGCCGTCGAAGCCATCAGGTGCTGAATGGAGAGTGGCGATGCCACGCCCATGCGCCGCCAGCGCTGCCAGCTGCCGTAGGCCGGGCCGCCCTGGTAGAAGCTGGTCGACATCGACTGCGAATAGTTCATCGCGGTGACGCAGACCGCCTGCAGGTGACCGCCGGCGATGTGGCGACCGATGGCCGAGAAGTCGATCGCCTTCAGCAGCGTTTCGCGTAGCGGCGAGTTGTCCAGCAGCGCCACCGGCCGGCCGGCGGCGATGCCGGCATTGATCAGCGAGAACCACAGCCGCAGCGTGTTCCACGCCACCGCGCAGAGGCCGGAGTGGTAGACGCGGTCGACGGTCAGCTTGCGCCACAGCTGCTCCAGCTCCTCGGTCGCGCGCGCGAAATTGTCACCGCGCGAAGCCAGCGCCACGGCATTGATGGCGCCGGCGGAGGTGCCGCACAGGATCGGAAACGGATTCGGGCCTCTATCGGCGGTGATTTCACCCAGCGCGCGCAGCACGCCGACCTGATAGGCGACGCGTGCGCCGCCGCCGGGCAGCAGCAGGGCAGTCGGTTTGGCGACGGAGTTGGACATGCGGTGGGATTCGCTCGGGGAGGGCTGCGCTGCAGTTTAGTGCCGGAGTGGCGGGCTCTCCAGTCAGCCCCGGCGTTCGCGCAGCCCGGTATCGGAGAGCACCTTGGCGGCGATCTCCTCGATCGAGGTGTGGGTCGAATCGATGTAGCGAATCTGGTTGCGCTTGAGCAGCGCGATGGCCATGCGCACCTCGTCCTCGCACTGCGACAGGCTGGCGTAGCGGCTGTTGGCGCGGCGCTCGTTGCGGATCGCGGACAACCGCACCGGGTCGATGGTCAGGCCGTAGAGTTTGTGGCGCTGCGGCAACAGCGCCTTCGGCAGCTGCCCGGTCTCCAGATCCTCATCGGTCAGCGGGTAGTTGGCGACGAACAGGCCGTGCTGCATGGCGAGATAGAGGCTGGTCGGGGTCTTGCCGCTGCGCGACACGCCGACCAGGATCAGCTGAGCCTGGTCGTAGCGGTTGATGCGGGCGCCGTCGTCGTTCTCGAGCGCATAGTTCACCGCCTCGATACGGCGCTGGTAGAGCTGTTCGGAGTTGGCGGTGTGCGGCCGGCCGACGGCAAAGTTGGACTTGGTGGCGAGCAGCTGCTCCAGCCGCGTCACGTAGGCCGAGAAGATGTCGAGCAGCACACCGTTGCTGGTGGCGAGCAGGGCGCGGATCTGCTGGTCGATGACCGTATCGAAGACGATCGGCGGCGCGCCATCGCGCACGGCGGCCTGATTGATGCGGTCGACGGCGGCCTGGGCGCGCTCCGGCGTGTCGACGAACGGCAACACGGTCTCGTCGAAGTCGATGCCGTCGAACTGCGCGAGCAGACTGTGGCCCATGGTTTCGGCGGTGATGCCGGTGCTGTCGGAGATGTAAAACACCGAGCGTCTGCTCATCGGCGGCGAACCCCTGCTCCTGATCGCGAAACCCGGCCGTTAAAAAATTACACGGACGGGACTAAGTTGCGAATTTGCGTAGTTTTATTTCATTTCGGCGGGTGCGCCCATTGAGCGGCCTTCTTGGGTATCATTGCCGCCGTTTGTCTGTTGGCGCCCGCCCCAAAAGCGCGAAGGCGCCGGCACTCTATCACCCCGGGTAGCGCCCACCATAGCGCTGTCGCGACAGGGCCGAATACCGCGCCTGCGAACTCCCGGTTCAACCGCAATCCGCCTAACAGAGGAGCGCAATTTTGGCTGAGTACGTGATTTGGTTCGATCAACTGGGCATGCACGATGTCGAGCGTGTCGGCGGCAAGAACGCCTCGCTCGGCGAGATGATCAGCCACCTGTCCGGTGCCGGTGTCTCGGTTCCCGGCGGCTTCGCCACCACGGCCGATGCCTATCGCGACTTCCTCAGCCAGAGCGGCCTCAACGACTGGATTCACAGTGAGCTGGACAAGCTCGACGTCGACGATGTCGTTGAGCTCGCCAAAGTCGGTGAGAAAATCCGCCGCAAGATCGTCGAGACGCCGCTGCCAGCACCGCTGCAGGCGGCCATCGCCGAAGCCTTCGCCAAGTTGCAGGAAGGTCGCGACATCGCCGTTGCCGTGCGCTCGTCGGCCACCGCCGAAGATCTGCCGGATGCCTCGTTCGCCGGCCAGCAGGAGACCTTCCTGAACATTCGCGGCCTCGACAATGTGCTGGTCGCGGTCAAGGAAGTGTTCGCCTCGCTGTTCAACGACCGCGCCATTGCCTACCGCGTACACAAGGGTTTCGAGCACAAGGTGGTGGCACTGTCGGCCGGCATCCAGCGCATGGTGCGCTCCGAGACCGGCGCCAGCGGCGTCATGTTCACGATGGACACCGAGTCGGGCTTCGATCGCGTTGTCTTCGTCACCGCCTCCTACGGTCTCGGTGAAACCGTGGTGCAGGGTTCGGTCAACCCGGACGAGTTCTACGTGCACAAGGAGACGCTGACGGCGGGTCGTCCGGCCGTGCTGCGCCGCAACCTCGGCGGCAAGGCGATCAAGATGATCTATGCCGACAGCAGCAAGCCGGGCCGCTCGGTGCTGACCGTCGACGTGGAAGAGGCCGAGCGCAACCGTTTCTGCATCAGTGATGCCGAGGTCGAGTCGCTGGCGAGACAGTCGCTGATCATCGAGAAGCACTACCAGCGCCCGATGGATATCGAGTGGGCGAAAGATGGCGACGACGGCAAGCTCTACATCGTGCAGGCGCGTCCGGAGACGGTGAAGAGCCAGGCGTCGACCACGCAGATCGAACGCTACCTGCTGCGCGATCAGGGCAAGGTGCTGTGCGAGGGTCGCTCGATTGGTCAGCGCATCGGCAGCGGTCCGGTGCGCCTGATCTCCGACATCAGCCAGATGGATCAGGTACAGGTCGGCGATGTACTGGTCACCGACATGACCGACCCGGACTGGGAGCCGGTGATGAAGCGGGCTTCGGCAATCGTCACCAACCGCGGCGGCCGCACCTGTCACGCCGCCATCATCGCGCGCGAACTGGGCATTCCCGCCGTGGTTGGCTGCGGCAATGCCACCGAGCTGCTGACCAGCGGCACGCCGGTCACGGTCAGCTGTGCCGAGGGCGATACCGGTCTGGTCTACGACGGCACGCTGAAATTCGAAGTGACCACCAGCGACATGCAGTCGATGCCCGACCTGCCGTTGAAGATCATGATGAACGTCGGCAACCCGGACCGCGCTTTCGATTTCGCCGGCTACCCGAATGCCGGTGTCGGTCTGGCGCGGCTCGAATTCATCATCAACCGCATGATCGGCGTGCATCCGAAAGCGCTGCTGAACTTCGACACGCTGCCGCGCGACGTCAAGGCCAGCGTCGAGCGCCGCATCGCCGGCTACGCTTCGCCGGTCGATTTCTACGTCGACAAGCTGGTCGAAGGCATCTCCACCATCGCCGGCGCCTTCTCGCCGAATCGCGTCATCGTGCGCATGTCCGACTTCAAGTCGAATGAATACGCGCACCTGATCGGCGGCACCATGTACGAGCCGGCCGAAGAGAACCCGATGCT
>CAZWXW010000113.1:0-8287 GCA_964638025.1 uncultured Verrucomicrobiaceae bacterium | reverse complement strand
CGAACTTGAGGATCTTGACGTCGATCTCGTCGCCGACGTTGACCACTTCGCTCGGGTGCTTGATGCGCTTCCAGGCCATGTCGGTGATGTGCAGCAGACCATCGACACCGCCGAGGTCAACGAACGCACCGTAGTCGGTGAGGTTCTTGACGATACCTTTGACGGCCATGCCTTCCTGCAGTGCAGCCAGCAGGGCTTCGCGCTCGGCGCTGTTGGCCTGCTCGAGCACGGCACGACGCGAAACGACGACGTTGTTGCGTTTCTGGTCGAGCTTGATGACCTTGAAGTCGAGCTCTTTGCCTTCCAGGTGCAGCGTGTCGCGCACCGGACGCACATCGACCAGCGAACCCGGCAGGAACGCGCGGATGGTGTTGATGTCGACGGTGAAACCGCCCTTGACCTTGCCGTTGATGATGCCCTTGACCACGGCTTCGGCTTCGAAAGCTTTTTCCAGATCTTTCCAGGCTTCGGCGCGCTTGGCCTTCTCGCGGGAGAGACGGGTTTCACCCCAGCCATCCTCGACCGCTTCCAGTGCAACCTGCACCTCGTCGCCAACCGCCAGCTTCAGTTCACCGCGCTCGTTCTCGAACTGGCTGCGGGGAATGACGCCTTCCGACTTCAGGCCGGCGTGAACCGTAACCCAGTCGTCATCGATCTCGATTACCACACCGGTCACGATCGAACCGGAGCGCATATCGATGGTTTTCAGACTCTCTTCGAAAAGTTCTGCAAAGCTTTCGCTCATGGTTAATTACCTAAAAGTCTACGGGGCAGCGCCATTGCCACCCCTCCCGCACTACCAGTTAATGCGGGGCTGGTTGAATCCCGTGACGTCGGCAACTGGTATTTCGCCGCCACGGAACTTGTTACTCGTGAAGATCAAATCAGTGTTTTCTTTCGCATCAACTCGAACACTTGCTGCAATACCTGATCGATATCGAGCGCGGTGCTATCGATGATGACGGCATCCGATGCGGGTCGCAGCGGCGCCACTGCACGCTCGCTATCGCGCTGGTCGCGCGCCCGGATGTCCTCCAAAAGGGCCGCGAGGGTAACACTTTCCCCTTTATTCATCAACTGGTTATAGCGACGCCGCGCCCTCTCTTCCGCACTCGCGGTGAGGAAGATCTTGAGGGGTGCATCGGCGAAGACTTCGGTGCCCATATCACGCCCGTCGGCGACCAGTCCGGGCGCCCGGGCGAAGTCGCGCTGACGCTGGTGCAACGCCCGACGCACGGCGGAAAAGACGGCGACGCGGGAGGCGTAGTAGCCGGATTGCTCGCTGCGGACGGCCGCGCTGATATCGCGCCCATCCAATATCACGGCCGCCGGTTCACCTGGCTGGGTCGCGGCGAACTGGACATGCAGATGGGCGGCGACATCGGCCAGCGCCGATTCATCATCCAGATCGACACCGGCCTCGACCGCCGCCAGCCCGACGATGCGGTAGAGCGCACCACTGTCGAGCAGATGCCAGCCGAGCTGGCGCGACAACAGCTGCGCCAGCGTCCCCTTGCCGGAGCCGCTGGGTCCATCGATGGTGACGACAGGAACGGTGACCGCCGTGTTCGCGGCGGCCATCAGTGGCCGACCTCAAGGCGGATGCCCGCCCGCTGAGCCAGCTCGACGAAGTTCGGGAACGACGTGGCGACGTTGTCGCAATCTTCGATACGAATCGGTGCCGACGCCCGCAGCGCCGCGATCGAGAACGACATCGCGATACGGTGATCGTGGTGGCTGTTGATGGTGCCGCCGCCCATCGGCCCGCCCTGTATGACAATGCCGTCCGGTGTCGGCTCAGCCGAAACTCCCAGTGTCTTCAACCCATCCGCCATCACCTGGATGCGGTCGCTCTCCTTGACCCGCAGCTCCTCGGCGCCGCGCAGTATGGTCGTGCCATCCGCGCAGGCCGCCGCGATGAACAGAGCCGGGAATTCATCGATGGCCAGCGGCACCTGCTCCTCCGGAATCTCGATACCCCGCAATGGTGCGTAACGGATACGGATGTCGGCCACCGGCTCGCCACCCACCTCACGCTCATTGCCGAGCGTCAGATCGGCACCCATCAGCCGCAGGATATTGATGACGCCGATCCGGGTCGGGTTGATGCCGACATGGGTCAGCGTGACGTCCGATCCCGGCGCGATGGCCGCCGCCACCATAAAGAAGGTGGCAGACGAGATATCGGCCGGCACCTCGATCGGCGTCGCGGTCAGCTTGCCGCCGCCGCGCACGGCAACCGTGGCCGGCCCGCGCTGCTCAACCGTGTAGCCGAAGCCGCGCAGCATCCGCTCGGTGTGATCTCGGGTCGGCGCCGGCTCGGTCACCGAGGTTTCACCTTCAGCGTACAGACCGGCGAGCAGCAGGCAGGATTTCACCTGCGCACTGGCCATCGGCAGGTCGTAGTGGATGCCCTGCAGCTTCTGCTGGCCGCGGATCGTCAGCGGCGGACGACCGCCCTCCTGCGTCTCGACCACCGCGCCCATCAGTCGCAGTGGCTTGGCGACCCGCTCCATCGGCCGCTTCGACAGCGACACGTCGCCGATCAGCGTGACATCGAACCCCTGCCCCGCCAGCAGGCCGGAGAGCAGCCGCATCGACGTACCGGAGTTGCCCATGTCGAGCGCACCGGCAGGGGCTTTGAGCCCGCGCACGCCGACACCGTGCACACGCACATTGCCGTTGTCAGGCCCTTCGATCTTCACGCCCATGGCGCGGAAGGCGTTCAGCGTCGACAGAGCATCCTCTCCTTCGAGGAAGCCACTGATTTCGGTCACGCCATCGGCAAGGGCGCCGAGCATGATCGAGCGGTGCGACACCGACTTGTCGCCGGGGACGCGCAGGACGCCGCTGACGCGACCTCCCGGCTGCAACAGGAATTCCACGTATTCAGGTCACTCTTGGCTGGTAGTGGTGGGCCGCTGCCGTCGCAGCAGCTCGGAAAATTCGTCGCGGGCCTCCTTGGCCCGCGCGAAGGTCGCCATTATCGACGTGCCGTCTGCCCGGTCAATAGCGGTGCGCAGACCCTCCAGATGGGCGCTGAACTGGTCGATGGCGGCCAGCAGCGCCGGCCGGTTGGCAATGGCGATGTCGCGCCACATGGTGGGATCGCTGGCCGCGATGCGGGTGAAATCGCGAAAACCGCCAGCGGCAAAACGGAAGATGTCGCGCTGCGCCGGATCGCCGGCCAGCGCATCGACCAGCGCATAGGCCAGTACATGCGGCAGGTGGCTGGTGGCCGCCAGCACGCGATCGTGCTGCTCCACCGCCATCTCCAGCACCTCGGCGCCGGTCAGCTGCCACATGGCGCGGATGCGACCGAGCGCCGCGCTGTCGGTCTCGACGGTCGGCGTCAGAATCACCCGGTGATGCAGAAACAGGTCGCCATTGGCGGCGCTGACGCCGCTGCGCTCGGAGCCGGCAATGGGATGACCCAGCACCAGATTGGCCGGCACCGCACCGAATACCCGCTGCGCCGCGCGCAGCAGATTGCCTTTGACGCTGGCGACATCCGTGATCAGTGTCTGCGGCTCGATAAGCGGCGCCAGCTGCGCCAGCATCTGCTCGGCAATCAGCGTTGGCGTGGCGATGACAATGACATCGGCACCGCGCACCGCCTCCGCCAGATCGAGCGAATAGCTGTCGATGACGCCGAGCTGCAGGCCGGCCTGCAGCGAGCTCTCGCGATGCCCCCAGCCGACCACTTCGCGCACCGCGCCACGCGCTTTCAACGCCTTGGCCAGCGAGCCGCCGATCAGGCCGAGACCGAGAATGACGAGGCGGCCAAACTCCGGTTGGGTCATCGCACGGCTACCTCGCTCATGCACCCAGCACCTTCTTCAAGGCGCGCAGCAGGGTGTCGTTCTCGACCGGCAAGCCGACCGAGATACGCAGATGACGCGGCATCTGGTACGGCAGCAGCGGCCGCACGATCACCCCTTCCTGCAGCAGCTTCTGGTAAATCGGCAGCGCATCGCCCGGCATCTCGGCGGCGATGAAGTTGCCGACCGACGCAATGAACGGAATGCCCAGTCGACGCAAGCCATCGGACAACTGCTGCAGCCCGCTGCGATTGATCTCGACCGCCCGCCGCAAATAATCGGCATCACCCAGCACCGCCTGCGCCGCCGCCAGTGCCAGCGAGTTGACATTGAACGGTGCGCGCACCCGATTCAGCAGGTCCGCGATCTGCGGATGCGAAACGCTGTAGCCAACGCGCAGACCGGCCAACCCGTACGCCTTCGAAAAGGTGCGCGTCACCACCAGATTGGGGAAGCGGTCGATCAGTTCGAGCCCATTGGGAAACTCGGGGTTGTCGACATACTCGGTATAGGCCTCATCGAGCACCACGACGACATCGCTGCGAATCTGCTCAAGGAAACGAACCAGTGCCGGGCGCGAAGCCCACGTACCGGTCGGGTTGTTCGGGTTGGCGATGAATACCACGCGGGTATCCGGCGCAATCGCCGCCGCCATTGCATCGAGATCGTGTCCCCAGTCGCGCGCCGGCGTGACGATGGCGCGCGCGCCGCAGGCCTGGGTCGCAATCGGATAGACGACAAAACCGTACTGCGAAAACACCGACGAAGTGCCGGGCGCCAGAAAGACGCGCGCGATCAGGTCGAGCAGATCGTTGGAACCATTGCCGAGCGTGATCTGCTCCGGCGCAATGCCAAAACTGGCCGACAGCGCGCGCTTCAGCTCGAAGCCATTGCTGTCCGGGTAGAGCGTCAAACCGGTGGCGGCCTGCGCACAGGCTTCCAGTACGCGCGGCGACGGCCCGAGCGGATTCTCGTTCGACGCCAGCTTGACGATATGGTCGAGGCCCAGTTCGCGCTGCAGCTCCTCGATCGGCTTGCCGGCCTGGTAGGGGCTCAACCCTCGGATGCCGGCGTTGGCCAGCGCGGCGAAATCGCAGCTCAATCTGTTTCTCCCGGGGTCGTGGTCAGGTGCGGATTCACAGCACCGCTTTGGGGTAGGAGCCGAGGATTTTCAGCGTGATCGACTTCTCTTCAAGCTCACTCAGGATCGCCGCAATCGCCGGATCATCCCGATGCCCTTCGAATTCGATGAAGAAGACATAGGCCCAAGTCTGTGTGCGCGACGGGCGCGTGTCGATGCGGGTCAGGCTGATGCCGTCGCGCTGAAACGGCTCCAGCAGCTTGAACAGCGCACCCGGCTTGTTGTGCGCCGATACCACCAGCGTGGTCTTGTCGCTGCCCGACGCCGCCACCTCGTCGCGACCGATGACCAGAAAGCGCGTCGTATTGTCGGCGTAGTCCTCGATCGACGAGGCCAGCTTCAGCAAACCGTAGTGTTCGGCGGCGATATCACCGGCCACCGCCGCGACGCCGACCTCTTCCGCCGCCATCCGCGCCGCCTCGCCGTTGCTGCTGACAGCGACGCGCTCGACCTGCGGCCAGTTGGCATCGAGCCATTGGCGCGCCTGCGCCAGCGCCTGCTGGTGCGCACAAATGCGTTTGACGTTGCCCGCATTGGTTTCGGCATTGGCGAGCAGATGCAGCTCGATACGCAGCTCGACTTCACCACAGATCTTCAGCGGCGAATTGAGGAAATTATCCAGCGTGTGGTTGACCATCCCCTCGGTGGAGTTCTCGACCGGGACCACACCGAAACTGCACTGGCCGCTTTCGACCTGCGCGAATACCTCACCGATGGCCGGATACGGCGCACAAATCACCGCGTGACCGAAATGCTTCAGCGCGGCGGCGTTGGAGAACGTGCCTTCGGGGCCGAGGTAGGCGACCTCCATCGGCCGCTCCAGCGCCAGGCAGGCCGACATGATCTCGCGAAAGATGTGCGCCACCGTTTTGTCTTCGAGCGGACCGCTGTTGCGCTCCATCACCTTGCGCAACACCTGCGCCTCGCGCTCGGGACGGTAGAACATCACCTGAGCCAGCTCGCCGGCGCCACCACTGCCAACGCGAAACTCGCGCAGCTTGACGTCGGCCACCTGCTTCGCGAACTCCGCGCGCCGGTTCAGCAGTTCGTGAATCTGCCGGTCGACGCTGTCGATCTGTTCGCGCAACTGCTCCAGCGTCGGCAGCTCGCCACCCGTCTGCTCGTTGCTCATGCCGTTAACCGTGCCTCTTCTCAGCCATGCTGCTTGGCAAAATCCTTCATGTAGTCGATCAGCGCATCCACTGCCGCTTCCGGCACCGCGTTGTAGAGGCTGGCGCGCATGCCGCCGACCGAGCGGTGGCCAGCCAGATTGAGCAGGCCCGCCTCGTCGGCGCCGTCGAGAAACAGCTGATCGAGCTTGTCGTCGGCCAGCACGAACGGCACGTTCATCAACGAGCGCGACACCACCTCGACCGGATTGCGGTAGAAACCGCTGGCGTCGATGTAGCCGTAGAGTTTCTGCGCCTTGCGCCGGTTGACCTTCTCGATCGCGTTCAGGCCGCCCTGCTGGCGCAGCCACTTGAAGACGAGGCCGGCCAGATACCAGGCAAACGTCGGCGGCGTGTTGTACATCGAGTCGTTGTCGGCGGCGACCTTGTAGTCGAGCATCGCCGGGCACGCGGCCGAAGCCCGCCCCAGCAGATCGCGACGCACGATGACGATGGTCAGGCCGGCCGGGCCGATATTCTTCTGCGCGCCCGCATAGATCAGGCCGTAGTCGCGCACATTGATGGGGCGCGACAGGATCGTCGACGACAGGTCGACCACCAGTGGCGCCTCCACTTTCGGCACCCAGAAATATTCGACGCCACCGATCGTTTCGTTCGGCGTGTAGTGCAGATAGGCGGCGTTGGTCGACAGCTTCCAGCTTTCGAACGGCGGAATCGACGAGAAGTTGGTCGACTCGCTGCTGGCGGCGACATTGACCTTGCCGAAGCGTTTCGCCTCCTTGATCGCCTTGGTAGACCACTGCCCGGTGTTGACGTAGTCCGCGACACCGTCGGCCGGCAGCAGGTTCAGCGGTATCGCCGCGAACTGCTGGCTGGCACCGCCCTGCAGGAACAGCACGGCGTAATCGTCCGGAATATCGAGCAGCGCGCGGAAATCGCGTTCGGCCTCGCGCGCGATGGCGACAAACTCGGCCGAACGGTGGCTCATCTCCATCACCGACAGACCGCGGTCGTGCCAGTCGGCCAGCTCGGCGCGGGCCTGTTCCAGCACCGGTTCCGGCAGCGCGGCGGGTCCCGCGCAGAAGTTGTACTTGCGTGCCATCGTGGACTCCCCCGTGGGCAGGCTCGGGGAGACCGAACCTGCAACAACAAATCGCTGAATTACTCGCCGTCGACCGACTCGCCAGCCTCACCCGTTTCGATGTCGACCACCGCGTCTTCGCCCTGTTCTGCGGCGTCACCTTCCAGCTCGATGTCGTCACCGACGGAAGGCTCCTGTACCCGTTCCAGACCAACCAGGGTCTCGTCCTTGGCCAGCTTGATCAGCGTCACGCCCTGGGTGTTGCGGGAAGAGGAGGAAACTTCATCGACGCGGGTGCGCACCAGCGTGCCCTGGTCGGAGATCAGCATGATCTCCTCGCCATCCTGCACCTGCACGGCGCCCACCAGCTTGCCGTTGCGCTCGTTGATGACCATGGCGATGACGCCCTGGCCGCCGCGACCGCGACGCGGATAGTCGGCCAGCGGCGTGCGCTTGCCGTAGCCGCGCGCGGACGCGGACAGGATCTGCGCATCCGCTTCCGGAATCAGCATCGAGATCAGGCGCTGCCCCTCGGCCAGGCGCATGCCGCGCACGCCACGGGCGATACGACTCATGGTGCGGACCTGTTTCTCCTTGAAGCGGATGACCTTGCCGGCGTCGGAGAACAGCATGACCTCCTTGGCGCCGTCGGTGATGGCGGCGGCGATCAGCGTGTCGCCCTCCTCCAGCTTCAGCGCGATCAGGCCACTGGAGCGCGGCTTGCTGAACTGCACCAGCGGCGTCTTCTTCACGGTACCGAAGGCCGTGGACATGAAAATGTAGGCGCCGGTCGGCACATCCTGATCGCTATCGACTTCGGCATCGCCGTCATCGACGCCGTCGGTTTCAACCACGTCGGCAGCTTCGACCGCCTCGGCCTCTACCACCTCACCCTCAATGATCGCGTCTTCGTTCTCTTCCAGATCATCGTCGGCGCCGGCGCTCTGCTGCAGCGCCTCCAGATCGATCTGCAACATCGCGGTGATGCGCTCGCCCTCAGCCAGCGGCAGCAGGTTGACCAGCGGACGACCGCGCGCGGTGCGCGACGCCTCGGGAATTTCGAAGGTGCGCAGCCAGTAGACCTTGCCCTTGCTGGAGAACAGCAGCAGCGTGG
>CAZWXW010000112.1:0-8314 GCA_964638025.1 uncultured Verrucomicrobiaceae bacterium | reverse complement strand
TGTCGAAGGTGACCTGTTTCAGCGCCTCGAAACCGCCGTCGTAGCGCTTGGATACACGATCGAATTCGATCATTTTCTACCCGGATTCTGTGTTGTCGTGCCGTTATCCACTGCCGATTCGGTAGTCACGGGCCAATGCTCGTTCTGCATTCTCGACCAACCCCCACCAAGCCAAACCATCAAATACCCGTCAAATAGGAAATGCGATTCTTTTTCCATGAAAATCATTGTGTTAACAATCCATATAGACGACCGGAAGCCAATCCTCCCACCCTCTCGACAAATAGCCATCAACTGATTCACGCCCACCAGGGCAGATAGCGGGAGTTCTTTTTCGATTGCCCGGGATCGTAGGGCTTGATGACGTCGGCTTCGACAGCCTCACGAATGATCCTCGAAACCTTGGCGCTGTTATGGGCCTCGATACCAAAGCGCTCTCGAAGCGTGGAGTTGGTCATCGGATCCCGCTGGACGTAGCGAAGGCAGGCGTGGAGATAGCAGGCCCGCACGCGGTCGTCCTTGTCCATCTCCCTGAAGCTCTTGTGGGCAAAGAGAATGGCGCGAGTGAACCCTTCGGGCGCCTCGAAAACCGGTGCGGGCAGCTGATAGGTCTCGGCCTCGAAGACAACCTTGTCCACGCCGGTACCGCGCTCCTCACACACGCCAATTCGCCGCATGAATGATGCCAGCAACTCGTTCCGCGAACGCGGCGGACTGTCCAGAAAGCGCTCCGTTCTGACGAGCGGTGTACCGGGATTGGTGATCTCCATTCTGTCGCTGAACAGCTCGACCATCGGACCGGCTCCCGTCACCGAGAAGTCCTGATGCACCAGGGCGTTGGCGATCAGTTCCCGAACCGCCAGATTCGGATACATGGGCACTTCGCGGCGCAGCGCCTTCCCTATCACCTCGTTTTTCGGCAACAGCGCGTTGACATAGTCGATCAACCCTTCAAACCCGCACGCGTATCCCTTGCGCGCCTCCTGCTCCCGCTGGTTTGTCCCATGCCGCCCCTTGCCCTCATAGACAATGACACGCATTGTCTTCCGGGCCAGATTTCGAAAGCGGTGCAGATCCCTGGCAAAAAGAATCGCACCCAGATTGGTGACATCCCACGAACCCGCATCATTGCGAACCAGCATCGCATCGTCCGCAAGACGATCCAGAATCGCGGCCTGATCGACTGGCAGCGGCAGCTTCAACAAATCGAAGTACGCGGGGTAATCGAGCAGCGACAGCGCATCCGCCGCCGCCAGATTCTCGGCGGCCAGAAGCGACTCGAAGGGAGTGAGTTCGAAGATGCGCCAGAGGGAACGCTCCTGCTCTGGATGATCTTTCAGCGCCTTCTTGTAACTGCCAATCCGGATCCACTCCCTGCCTTCGAACTGGGTGGGCTTCCCGGTCGCACGTGGCACCTCCAGCAGCACCACCGGCTTTCCAGAGAGCTGGAACGAGAAGAAACGAAAATGCAGTCGTGGATTCAGCTGACGCAGCAGCCAGCTCTCGAGTTCCTCTCCGCCCTTGCGCGCGCTGGCAGGCTGAAAGTCGGTGCCGACAATCTCATGGGTTTTGTCATCGACACCCCAGACCAGATAGGCGTTGGCCTTCCCTTCCAACGCAGCGGCATTGGACAGCGCAGAGAGGTACTCCCCTATCTCTTCCGGGTTGGAATTATTCCTCTTGAATTCGACCCACTGCGTCTCGTCCGGCAACTTGCACAGCTCGCTGACCAGTCCGCCCAGGTACCCCGCATCGCGATCCAGTGTCATGCAATGGCTCCGCGCGGCCTAGGCGCCCGCTTCATCACGCTGGAACAGCGCGCGGATGAACTCGTCGGCATCGAACGGGCGCAGGTCTTCGGCCTGCTCGCCGACGCCGATGAAGCGGATCGGCAGCTGGCACTGGCGCGAGATGGCGAAGATGATGCCGCCCTTGGCGGTGCCGTCGAGCTTGGTCAGCGCGATGCCGGAGACGCCGACCGCCTGCTGGAAGTGTTTGGCCTGCGCCAGCGCGTTCTGGCCGGTGCCGGCGTCGAGCACCAGCATCACCTCGTGCGGCGCGCTCGGGTCGAGCTTCTTCATCACCCGCACCACCTTCTTCAGCTCCTCCATCAGGTGGTCCTTGTTGTGGAGGCGGCCGGCGGTGTCGGCGATCAGGATGTCGGTGCCGCGCGACTGCGCCGCCTGCAGCGCATCGAACAATACGGAGGCGGAGTCGGCGCCGGTGTGCTGCGCGATCACCGGCACGTTGTTGCGCTCGCCCCACACCTGCAGCTGCTCGACGGCGGCGGCGCGGAAGGTGTCGCCGGCGGCCAGCAGCACCGAGCGGCCCTCATCCTGGAAACGTTTGGCGAGTTTGCCGATCGTCGTGGTCTTGCCGACGCCGTTCACGCCGACCATCAGGATCACGTAGGGCTTCTGCGCCGGACTGATCGCAAGCGGCACATTGCACGGCAGCAGCAGCGCCTTCAGCTCCTCCTGCAGCGCGCGGTAGAGCGCCGCTGCGTCGGCCAGCTCCTTGCGCGACACCCGCCTGGTCAGGTTGCCGATGATCAGCTGGGTGGCGTCGATGCCGACATCGGCCAGCAACAGCTGCGTCTCCAGCTCCTCCAGCAGCGCGTCGTCGATCTCCTTGCGACCGAGGAATAGGTTGCCGAGACCCTCGCCGACATTGCTCGAGGTGCGCTTCAGCCCATCCTTCAGGCGTGCGAACCAGCTGTTGCGTTTGCTCGACTCGGCGGCGGGAGCCGCAGGCGATGGCATAGGCGCTACCGGAATCGGAGCGGCAACCGGTTCGGCCACAGGTGCGGCCGATTCAACGGCCGGCACGGCGGCTTCAGGGTGCGCCGGGGCGGATTCAGAAAAGGCCGGCTCGACCGGTGCAGGCTGCTTTTTGTCTTTGCGGAAACGGTCGAGAAAACTCATCGGCTCTTCGGTGAAGTCAGGGGGTTCGGAAAAAGAGTTTCGGAAAAACTGGTAGAGTTCGGCGTCTTTTACGACTGCTTTACCGGGCCGCCGAATGCGGCCGGTATGCTACCACCGCACCCCCGCCGATGCCGAAGCCGACAAAAAAATCACCCTCTGCCGCCCCCCCTGCTGGTCCGCTGCAACTGCGCGTGATCGGCGGCCTCTGGCGCGGCCGCAAGCTGCAGTTCCCCGCCCTGCCCGGCCTGCGCCCGAGCCCCGACCGCGTGCGCGAAACGCTGTTCAACTGGCTGCAGCTGGAGATCGCCGGTGCCCGCTGCCTCGACCTGTTCGCCGGCTCCGGCGCGCTGGGGCTGGAGGCGCTGTCGCGCGGCGCTACCCACTGCAGCTTTGTCGACAGCCAGCCGGCGGCGATCCGGCAGATCGGCGAGCATCTGAAGACGCTGCAGTGCAGCGCCGGCGTGACGATCTGCCGCAGCGCCCTCGACTGGCTGCAGACACCGCCCGCGCATTCGTTCGACATCGTCTTTCTCGACCCGCCGTTCCGGCAGGAACTGCTTGCGCCCTGCTGCCAACAATTGGAAGCCGGCGGCTGGCTGGCCGATAACGCGCTGATCTATGTCGAGGCCGGCGCCGACGAAGTGTTGCCGCCGACGCCTCCCAACTGGACACTGCATCGCGACAAGCGCGCCGGCCGGGTTGCCTACCGATTGTTTCGGCGCGAAGCCGTTGCGAAAGGCGCTGCGGAAAACGCTGAATTGTCCGCGCCGGAGCCCATCGGCTAGTATCTGCCGTCCTTTTTGCACCTTCCTTCGGGACCGCGCCGATGAGAACCGTCATTTATCCCGGCACCTTCGACCCGATCACGCTCGGCCATTTCAACCTGATCGAACGCGCATCGCTGCTGTTCGACCGGGTGATCCTGGCGGTGGCGCACAGCGAACGGAAGAAGCCGCTGTTCAATCTCGATGAACGCATCGACCTGTGCGAACGCACGCTGTCGCACCTGTCCAACATCGAAGTGAAGCCCTACAGCAACCTGACCGTGCAGTTCGCGCAGGCCAACAACGCCCGCTTCGTGCTGCGCGGCGTGCGCGCCATTGCCGACTTCGAGTACGAGCTGCAGCTGGCCAACATGAACCGGGCGATGTACCCCGAGCTGGAGACGGTGTTCCTGACGCCGGTCGAGCGCTACGCCTTCATCTCGTCGACACTGGTGCGCGAAATTGCCGCGATGGGCGGCGACTATGCGCAGTTCGTGCCGACCATCGTCGCCGATGCCCTCAAGCAGCGTTTTGGCTAACGAAAGCAGCGCTTTGGCTGATCCTTCGCCGCGCACCACACATATCCCCGAGGTACCGAAGTGGCACTGAAAATCACCGACGAGTGCATCAACTGCGATGTCTGCGAGCCGGAGTGCCCGAACGATGCCATCTATGCGGGCGAAGAGATCTACGTCATCGACCCGGGTAAATGCACCGAGTGCGTCGGCCACTTCGACACACCGCAGTGCCAGCAGGTCTGTCCGGTCGACTGCATCCCGCTCGATCCCGAACACGAGGAGAACGAAGAGCAGCTGATGACCAAGTACCGGCGCCTGACCGGCAAGGTCTGACGTGCTCTTGATGGCGCGACGCAGAACCCTCGCGCTGCTGGCCGGCGCCCTGCTGCCCAGTTTCGCTCTCCCAAACAGCGCCGCAATCGCCCAACCGCAACTCGCCACCTCCGTTTCCACCCCCGTTGCCCCGGAAGCCGCCAGCGCGCTGACCGAACAGCGCAGCGTCAGCGCCCGTCACTTCCTCGCCGCCACCAACAATCCACTCGCCACCGAAACGGCGCGCGACATCCTCGCTCGCGGTGGCTCGGCTGCCGATGCGGCGATCGCGGCGCAGCTGGTGCTGGGGCTGGTCGAACCGCAGTCGTCGGGACTCGGCGGCGGCGCTTTCCTGCTGTTCTGGAATGCCGAAGCTCGCAAGCTGCACGCCTACGACGGCCGCGAGACGGCGCCGGGCGCTGTCGACCCCGACTACTTCCTGCGCGCCGATGGCAGCCCCGAGCCGTTCCTCGATGCGGTCATCGGCGGCCACTCGGTCGGCACCCCCGGTGTTGTCAGCCTGCTGGCGCTGGTACATGAGCGCCACGGCAAGCTGCCGTGGGCCGAGCTGTTCCGGCCGGCCATCGCGCTGGCCGAGCGCGGTTTTCCGATCTCGCCGCGCCTGCATACGCTGCTGCGCGACACGCCGAAGGTGGCGGTCAATGCCGCCATCCGCGCTTACTTTTTCCAGCCTGATGGCTCGCCGAAACCGATCGGCACCCTGTTGCGCAATCCCGCCTATGCCGAGACGCTGCGAATCATCGCCAAAGAGGGGTCAAACAGCTTCTATCGTGGCGGTATTGCGCGCGATATCGTCGCGACCGTGCGCAATAATGAAAGCCGCCCCGGCGAGCTGGCGCTGACCGATCTGGCCGGCTATCGCGCGCTGGAGCGACCGCCGCTGTGTGCGCCGTTCCGCGTCTACCTGATCTGCGGGGCGCCACCGCCCTCCTCCGGCGCCACCACCGTGCTGGCAATCCTCGGCCTGCTGCAGCGCTTCGACCCGGCCACGCAACCACCCGGCTCGACGCCGTTCCTGCACCGTTTCGCCGAAGCCTCAAGGCTGGGCTTTGCCGATCGTGACGCCTATATCGCCGATCCTGCCTATATCGAGGTGCCAACGGCGCAGTTGGTGGCTCCGGATTATCTGCGTCACCGCGCTGCCTTGATCGATGACCAGCGGGCATTGCCAACCGTCGCGCCGGGTGCGCCGGCCGAGCTGGGCGTGGGAGAGAAGAAGCAGGCGAAGTCGCCGGAGCTGATCTCGACCAGCCACCTGAGCCTGGTCGACAGCCGGGGCAACGCGCTGGTGATGACCACCAGCATCGAGACCGCGTTCGGCTCGCGGCTGCTCGTGCGCGGCTTTCTGCTGAATAACCAGCTGACCGACTTCTCGTTTACATCGGCGGACAACGCCGGCAAACCGGTAGCGAACCGCATCGAACCGTTCAAGCGGCCGCGCTCGTCGATGGCGCCCACCATCGTCTTCCGCGGCGGCGAACCGGTGCTGCTGCTGGGTTCGCCCGGCGGCTCACGCATCATCGATTACGTCGCCAGGACGCTGCTCTACACGCTGGATGGCGGCATGGCGCTCGACACGGCGATCGCCAGCCCGCATGTCGCCCATGTCGGCGCCGGTCTGGAACTGGAGGCGGGGAGGTTCGATGCCGATCAGCGGCGCGCACTGGAAGCACTGGGGCACACGGTGCAGGAGCTGCCGCAGACCAGCGGCCTCAATGGCATCGTCATTGGCGAAGAGAGTTTGATGGGGGCAGCCGATCCGAGGCGGGAGGGGCGGGTCAGCGGGGAGTGACGAGGCCGCTCACCCCGCGGCTATCGCGCGCTGCAATGCCTCCTGCGCCCAGGCATTCAGGCTCTTGCCCTCGGCCTCGGCCCGCATCGCCGCCCTGGCGTGAACCTCGGGGTCGATGCGCAGCATGACCTTGCCGGAATAGGGGCGTTGCGGCGCGCGATTCAGTGTCTTGCGCGTCGCCAGATAGTCGTCCACAGCCTCCTCGAAGGCCGCCTTCAGCTCGGCGACCGACTCTCCGTGAAAGCCCACCACATCGACGCGGCCGATGAAGCATCCATCCTCATCGCTGTACTCGATTCGGGCGGAATAGTCCTGACAGGTCATGACGTTCACGGATTCACCCCGGCCTGCATCAGAAACTCCCTTGCGTCTCGCACCTGATACGGTTTGGCCTCTTTCCCTGATATCAAGTCAAGACGGGGTTTGGTGCGGGGACTGACAAGAATGACAAAACCGGCCGGCAAAGGCCGGCCGGTCAGGGTGCTGCGACGGGATTACTCGGAGACGGTTTGCGCGTCGCTGCTGTCTACGACGTCGCGCTTGTAACCCGACTTGGTGCAGCCGAGGCAGCGCACGAAGGTGGCCATGGCGGGGCCGACCACCAGCGTTTCACCGGCCTCTTTGGCGTTGCCGCCAGCCAGCGAGAACGGCAGCGTCACCACATAGGCAACGGCGCCGACCACGGTAAAGACCGCGCCGAGCGGCCGCGCGATGATGGCATCGCCAACCATGGCCAGCGCCGACGGATCTTCTTCCACCGTCTGAGCCATGCCGATCTGCGGTGCGACGAGGGCCAGCGTCAACGCCCCCACCATCAGTTTTCCTGCGATAGCTCGCATAACCCCTTTCTCCCTGGTCGCCATCGCCCGGATGGCGATCAGCGTTGCAGATGATGCCCCTGATCGATCAACCAAGGCACCAAACATTTGAGTAGTGAACAGGTTAGGAAGTGTAGTTAACGGCCGTTTCACGTCAACCACGCGCCGTGAACCGCGTCACCGCTGGCAAATCCGGCAGTAGACCGTGCTGCGTTGGCCGAGCCGCACTTCGGTCAGATCCGCGCGGCAGACCTTGCACGGTTCGCCGCCGCGGCCGTAGGCGAACAGCTCCTGCTGGAAGTAGCCGGGCTTGCCGTCGCCGCCGACGAAATCGCGCAGCGTGGTGCCACCGCGCCGGATCGCGTGCGCCAGTATGCGCTTCACCTCGTCGGCCAGCCGGCCGTAGCGCTCGCGCGAAATGCGGCCGGCGGCGCGGTCGGGGCGGATGCCGGCGGCGAACAGCGCCTCGTTGGCGTAGATGTTGCCGACGCCGACCACGACATGGCCATCCATCAGGAAGGTTTTGACCGGTGCGGCGCGGCCGCGCGAGCGCTCGAACAGGTAGTCGCCGTCGAAGGCGTCCGACAGCGGCTCCGGTCCCAGCGCGGCCAGCAGCGGATGGGCGAAGGCATCGCCCTCCATCCACAGCGCGGCGCCGAAGCGGCGCGGGTCGGTCAGCCGCAGCGCGCGGCCCGAGTCCAGTGCGATGTCGAGGTGGTCGTGCGCCATCGGCGGCTCGGCGGCGTCGATGATGCGCAGGCTGCCGGACATGCCGAGATGCAGAACGAGCGTGCCGGCCGGGAAGGGCAGCAACAGGTATTTGGCGCGCCGTTCGACGCGCTCGATACGCTGGCCCGCCAGCAGTTGTGGCAGCTGTGCCGGCACCGGCCAGCGCAGCCTGGGCTGGCGCACCGTCACCGCCGCGATGGTGCGGCCGCGCAGGTGCGGTTCGATACCGCGACGGGTGGTTTCGACTTCAGGAAGCTCCGGCATGAGTCGTTATCAACAGAACGGGGAGCGGCATTCTGGATGCTCGCTGCCGGCCTGACAAACGGCCGCGCCGATTCCGAACTCGCTCCTATACTTCCGCCCATGCATGCAGAGACCGAATCTCCCGCGCTCGCCGACGAGGGCATCGACCGCAAGGCGCTGAAGCTGATCCGCC
>CAZWXW010000111.1:0-8344 GCA_964638025.1 uncultured Verrucomicrobiaceae bacterium | reverse complement strand
CGGGCCACATCTTTCCGCTGATCGCCGAGGATGGCGGCGTGCTGGTGCGCGCCGGTCACACCGAAGCGGCCTGCGATCTGGCGCGTCTGGCCGGCTTCGATGCCACCGGTGTCATCTGCGAAGTGCTGAACGACGACGGCAGCATGGCGCGTCGTCCCGATCTGGAAAAATTCGCCGCCGAGCACGACCTGAAGATCGGCACCATCGCCGACCTGATCCACTACCGCGTGGTCAACGAGAGCACGGTCGAGAAGCTGAGCGAGACACTGGTCGAGACCAATCACGGCGGTTTCGTGCTGCACACCTATCGCGATCGCCTCAATGGCGATGTCCACTTCGCGCTGGCGCGCGGCGACATCCACGACGCCGCGCCGCTGCTGGCGCGCGTGCAGCTGCCGGTGACGGTGCGCGACATGCTCGGCGTGCATGCGCCGGGCGCCCGGGGCTGGGATCTGCAGCGCTGCCTCGCCCATATCGCCGCCGAAGGTCGCGGCGTGCTGGTGCTGCTGGCATCGCAGGAGCGCGCCGACGATCTGCTCGCCAGCGTCGACATCATCGGCGGCAGCAAACCGGTGCCGAGCCCGACCCCGGTCGGCGGCCACACCGCCTACCTCACGATCGGTGTCGGCTCGCAGATCCTGCGCGATCTCGGCGCGCACAAGCTGCGGCTGATGGGCGCGCCGATCAAATACAATGCGATCTCCGGCTTCGAACTCGAAGTGGTCGAATACATCGGCCCCGACGCTTAACAGATTTCGTTCAATCGATAAGGAAACAACATGAGCGCAGTGACAACCATCGAAGGCGACTTCATTGCCAGCCCCGGCCACTTCGCCATCGTCGTCGGCCGCTGGAACAGTTTTGTGGTCGAGAGCCTGTTGCAGGGTGCGCTCGACACGCTGCGCCGCCACGGCGTCAGCGACGATCGCATCACCGTCGTGCGCGCGCCGGGCGCCTTCGAAATTCCGCTGGTCTGCAAGAAGCTGGCGGAGAAGGGGCAGTTCGACGCCATCATCGCGCTCGGCGCGGTGATCCGCGGCGGCACGCCGCATTTCGAGTACGTGGCCGGCGAATGCACCAAGGGTCTGGCGCAGGTGATGATGGAGTTCGGCGTGCCGATCGCCTTCGGCGTGCTGACCGTCGACACCATCGAGCAGGCGATCGAGCGCTCGGGCACCAAGGCCGGCAACAAAGGTGCTGAAGCGGCGACTTCCGCATTGGAAATGGTCAGTCTGCTCGATCGTCTGTAAGGACAACGTCGTGTCGAAATCCGAATTCAATCCCGCGCTGCGCCGCAAGGCGCGCCACTACGCGCTGCAGGCGCTGTACCAGTGGCAGATCAGCCGCAATCCGCTCGGCGAGATCGAGGCGCAGTTCCGCACCCAGTTCGATTTCGAGCACACCGATCTCGACTATTTCCACGAGCTGCTGCACGAAGTGCCGGCCCATCTCGGTGGGCTGGAAGCGCTGTTCTCGCCGTTTCTCGATCGCGAGCTGAAGGACATCAACCCGGTCGAGCTGTCGCTGTTGCGGCTGGGTGCGTATGAGCTGGCGCATCGCATCGACGTGCCGTTCAAGGTCGTCATCAACGAATATGTGTCGCTGGCGAAAAAATTCGGCGCCTCCGAAAGCCACAAATACATCAACGGTGTGCTCGACAAGCTGGCGCGGCAACTGCGCACCATCGAGGTCGACGCCGCCGGGGGCTGACCGGCGATGCCGCCCTCCGAGTTTGGATTGATCGCGCGCTATTTCTCGAATGTTGGCGCGGCGCGCGATGAAGTGGTGCTCGGAGTCGGCGACGATTGTTTGTTGCTGCAGCTCCCCGCTGATCAGCAGTTGGCGATCTCGGTCGACACGCTGGTCGCCGATGTTCACTTCCCCCGCAACGCCGATCCCTTCCTGCTCGCGCAACGCGCCTTTCGTGTCACCGTCTCCGATCTCGCTGCGATGGGCGCGACGCCCATCGCCTTCACACTGGCGCTGACGCTGGATCGTATCGATGAGGCGTGGCTCGACCAGTTCTCGAAAGGTCTGGCCACCGATGCGAAAGCCTTCGGAATGGCGCTGGCCGGTGGCGATACCACGCGCGGTCCGCTGCCGGTGTTCACGCTGCAGGTGATGGGTTCGGTGCCGGTCGGCAGTGCGTTGACCCGCAGCGGCGCCAAGCCCGGCGATATTGTTTATGTCTCTGGCGAACTTGGTGCCGCGCGCGCTGCGCTCGATGTGCTCAATACGCCGAACGAACAGTTGAATCTCGCACAGCGACACTGGTTGTCGCGTTACTACCTGCCGACACCGCGTGTCGAGCTCGGTTTGGCGCTGCGCGGCATTGCCTCGGCGGCGATCGATATCTCCGACGGTTTCGGTGCCGATCTCGCGCACATTCTTGAGCGCAGTGAAGTCGGTGCCCTCATCGATGCCTCCGCGTTGCCGATCGCGGCCTCTCTGCAAGGTCATGCGGATGCGCTCAATTTTGCATTGGGTGGTGGCGACGACTATGAACTCTGCTTCACCGCGCCACCGGCACGGCGCGATCACATCGCGTCGCTTTCGCGACAGCTTGGCTTGGCGTTGACACCGGTTGGCGAGATTCGCGCCGAGCCAGGGCTGCAGCTGCGCGCCGCTGATGGCACAGTGGTGGCAATGGTTCCGGCCGGCTATCAGCACTTCGAATAACAGCGAGGAGTTTTTCATGCAGAACGTCGTCACGAAGGTCGATGCCGAGGCGCTGCTGCGCCGCTACTTCGCCAGCGTCAAAAGTCGCGATATCGCCACGCTGATGCAGCTCTATGCGCCGCAGGGGCGTCTGGTGCTCGGCAGCGGCCAGCAGATTGTTGGCCGCGACGCACTGCAGGGCTTTTTCGAAAAGCTGTTTGCACACTCGCCGCCGTCACCGGAACCGGTTCGTATATTGGGTGACGGTTTGTCGTGGGTGGCGCAGCTGGAGATCGCGCTGCACAGCGGCGGTACGCAGCGCGTGCTCGATCTGTTCACGCTGACCGACGATGGTCACATCGCCGAGCTGGCGATCTATATGGCGGAACCGCTGAAGCCATGAGCGTTCCGGCGGAAGGTGCACACCCCAATCTGCGCAATCCGCTGCATCTGCTGGCGTTTGGTTTTGGCAGCGGTCTGGCGCCGCGCGCGCCCGGCACCTGGGGAACGGTTGCCGCATTGCTGCCGTGGTATTTCCTGCAGCAATTGCCGTTGCCGGGTTATATCGCGGCGATTGTCATCGCGGCGGCAGCCGGCATTGCGATCTGCGGCCGCACCGCGCGCGATCTCGGCGTGCACGATCACGGCGGCATCGTCTGGGATGAGTTCGTCGGTCTGTGGATCGCGCTGCTGTGGGTGCCGCTGCAGCCGCTGTGGGTGCTGGCCGGTTTTCTGCTGTTCCGGCTGTTCGATATCTTCAAGCCGTGGCCGATCAGCTGGTGCGACCGCCATCTGCAGGGCGGTTTCGGCATCATGGTCGACGATCTGCTGGCCGGTGCTGCCGCCTGCGTGGTGCTGCAACTGCTGATACTGGGTGCCGGCAGCGTCTGAATTGTCGTGATATGACACTTTTGTCAGCCGATGTTCAGCGGACTGACAGGGGGGGTTCAGTGTGCCGCCTCTAGCATCTGCTGCGTGTATTTCACAGCCACGTAGCAGGAGCAGACCATGTCCAAGATCACTCACTTCATCGCCATATCGCTGCTGGGCGCTACCGCCTCTGTCCACGCGGCCGATCGTCCGTTCGCGGGCGTCACCTGGGGCGAGAGCAAGGCCAACTTCAGCTCGTCGAGCAGCGCCTACGCCAACACCGGCCTCGATGTCGATCGCGTCATCGACGAGACCGATACCTGGAGCCTGCACGGCGGTCTGAGCGGCGACAACAGCCGTTATTACGGCACCTACGAGTACGTCTCCGGCAGTCACGGCGGTGCCAACTTCCGCCTGCAGGCCTTGAACGCCAGCTATGACCGCCTGTTGCCGATCACCTCGACCGCGCGCCTGTTCGGCGGTGCGACGGTGGGCGTGAACTACCTGAGCCAGATTCCCGGCCAGTACAGCAGCGATCGCGACTGGGGCCTCAACGCCGGTCTGCAGGCGGGCGTGCTGCAGGATCTGGGCGACAACCTGCAGCTGGAGTTGGGTTACCGTTACAGCCGCTACTTTGACACCAAGGTCGATCTGGCCGCCGGCCACAGCGATGCGCGCCTGAACAGCGGTTCGCAGCCCTATCTGGGTCTCAGCTACCGGTTCTGATCGTCGCGACAGGTGAGGTCCCATGCAGGTACTGGTCGTCGAGGACAACGCGCTGCTCCGCCACCATCTCGGCGAGCGGCTCAGCGCCTCCGGTTTTCAGGTGCGGGTGGCGGCCGATGGCCGCGAGGGGCTGCATTTCGCTCGCGAGCTGACGCCGGATGTCGTCATCGTCGACCTGGGACTGCCGGAGCTCGACGGCTTTGGCCTGATCCGCGAGTTGCGCGCGGGCGGCCTGCAGCTGCCGGTGCTGGTGCTGACGGCGCGCGGCAACTGGGAGGACAAGGTGCAGGCGCTGCAGCTCGGGGCCGACGATTACGTCGTCAAACCGTTCCAGTTCGAGGAGCTGGAGGCGCGCCTGAATGCGTTGCTGCGGCGTGCCGCCGGCTTCGTGCAGCCGCGCGTGCAGGCCGGGCCGATCCTGCTCGACCTGAACCGGCGCCAGTCCTTCGTCAACGACGAACTGCTGCCGCTGACGGCGTCGGAGTACCGGGTGCTCGAATACCTGATGCTTCACCACCGTCAGGCGGTCAGCAAGGAGCGCCTGCTGTCGCTGCTCTATGGCGACGATGAATCCGAGCGCGACAGCAACGTCATCGAGGTGCTGGTTGGTCGTCTGCGCCGCAAGCTGGAGGCGGCCACCGGCATCAACCCGGTGACCACGGTGCGCGGTCGCGGCTATCTGTTCGACCTGCCATGCCGATGAGGCGGTCGATCCGCAATCGTTTGCTGATCAGCGCCGCGGCGATTCTCTGTCTGTTCGCATTGTTGCTCGGTTTCGCGCTGGTCACCGCCTATCGCACCACGCTGGAAGAGGGGGTGCGCAGCCGGCTCGCCGCCGATGCGCGCACGGTGATGGCGCTGGCCATCGAGGACGGTGGTCGGCTGATACTGCCGAGCGTGCTGGAGAATCCGCGGCTCGACCAGGTCGAGTCCGATCTGGTCGCGCTGATCTTCGACGAGCGCGGCGAGCTGATCTGGCGCTCGCCGTCGGCGGGGGATGTCGAGATCGACTACCGTCCCGTCTATCACGATGAGCAGAGCGAATTCCTGCGGCTGCACAGCGGTGGCCGCGACTATTTCATCTTCGATCTCGACCTGGCGCTCGGCACTTCGAAGTATTCGATCGTTACTGGCGATGCGGCGGACGAAGTCGATCGCAGCGTCACCGCCTATCGCAACAATCTGCTGGTCTGGCTCGGCGGCAGCATCGCCGCGCTGGTGCTGCTGCTCGGCGCGGCGCTGGCGTGGTCACTGCGCCCGCTGCGCGCGTTGCGGCGCCAGCTCGGTCAGGTGCAGCGCGGCGAAATGGAGACGCTGGAGGGCGAGTTTCCGTCCGAGGTGGCGGGGCTGGTGCGGGCGCTGAACCGGCTGCTGGCGGTCGAGCACGCGCGTCAGCAGCGCTATCGCACGACGCTGGCCGAGCTGGCGCACGGTTTGAAGACGCCGCTGGCGGTGATGAACGAAGTGACGCAGACGCTGCCGCCGGGCGAGACGCGCGAGGTGCTGCAGTCGCAGTTGCAGCGCGCCAGTCAGCAGGTCAGCTACCAGCTGCAGCGCATCGTGCCCGGCAGCGGCGGATTGGTGCCGAGACCGTTGCCGCTGCAGCCGGTACTGGAAAAACTGTGCGCCGCGCTGACCAAGGTCTACCCCGACAAGGAGGTGCGCTGGCAGCTGGAGCTCGGCGACATCGCGCTGCTGCTGTCGGAGGCACAGGCGCTTGAACTGTTCGGCAACCTGCTCGAAAACGCCTTCCGGCTCTGCCTGCAGGAGGTGCGGGTGGCGGCACGGCGCGATGGCACCGGGCTCATCATCGCTGTCGACGACGATGGCGCCGGCGTGCTGCCGTCGCTGCGCGAACGGATTCTCGAGCGCGGCGGTCGCGCCGACCCGCATCACGATGGCCAGGGTATCGGTCTGGCCGTCGTCGTCGACCTGGTCGCCGAGCTCGGCGGTCGTGTCGTCATCGACGATTCCGATCTCGGCGGCGCCAGCTTCCGGCTGCTGTTGCCGGCCGCGGCGCTGGGCTGAGTCGGCGCCAACCGCCTGCGGTATGCTGCTGCGCTTTCGCCAACACCGGGAGTCATCACCATGTCGATCCGAATCGCCACCGTGCTGTTCGCGCTGTTGCTCGGTGCCTGTGCCGCGCAACCGCCGGCCGAGCAGTTGCGCGAAGCATTGCCGGCCACCTATGTCGGCACGCTGCCGTGCGCCGACTGCCCCGGCCTCGACTACACGCTGCTGCTGCGCGCCGATGGCAACTATTTCCTGCGTCGCGAATACCGCGACAGGGGCGCTGTCGACGACATCGGTCGCTGGCTGTTCTCCTCCGACCAGAGGGTGCTGGCGCTGCAGGGCGGCGAGCGCTTCGCCATCGACAGCGGCGACAAGATCACGCTGCGCGATCGCAATGGCGCGGTGATCGTCTCTCCGCAAAACCTCAACTACAGCCTGCGGCGCAACGAGACGTCGGCAGCGCTGGAGCCTCGCGTCAAGCTGCGTGGCAGCTACCTCTACAGCGCCGATGCCGCCACCGTCACCGAATGCCGCACCGGTCTGCGCTTCGCCGTGCTGCCGGGTGAAGCGGCGGTCGCCCTCGAAAAGGCCTATCTGAAAGGTCGCGGTACCCCGGGCGAGCCGCTGCTGGTTTTGCTGGAAGGGCGGCTGACGGAGGCGGTGGTGATGGCAGGCGAGCCGCAGCCGGCCATCGAGGTGACCCGTTTCCTGAAGCCGCTGCCCGAGCCCGAGTGCGGGCCGACCTTCGTCGCCAGGCCGCTGGCCGGGACCGAGTGGGTGGCCGTGCAGCTTGGCGGCCAGGAGCTGGGCGATGAGGCGGGCCGCCGGCCCTCATTGCTTTTCGATGCCGGGAAGGGGCACGTCAGCGGCTTCACCGGCTGCAATCGTCTGGTCGGTGGCTACAAGGTCGATGGCAGCGAGCTGTCCCTCGGCGAGCTGGCGGCAACGCGGATGGCTTGCATGGGGGGTGCCGTGCTGGAGGCGACCTTTACCGATGCGCTGAAGGGGGTCGTCAGCTACGCCATCATTGGCGATCAGCTCGAACTCTACGATGCCGAGGGCATCCTGCTGGTGCGTTTTGCCGCCGAAACCAGCGCGAAATGAGCCTGTCGCCGCCCCGGTTCCGGGGCGGCAAAGCGATTGCCTGTGCGGGGGTGAGTCCCTACACTGTCGCGGTCTTGTCGGGGTGCCTCCACCGTGTCGGTGAAGGCTGAGATCGCAGGCTGCGAACCCGTCGAACCTGATCCGGTTAGTGCCGGCGTAGGGAACAAGCGCTCCTCGGGCACTCCATCGCATCGCCCCTTTTCCGCGCTCCTTCGTCTGCAGTGACCGGCCGTCATTTATATGTCGGTCAATTACTACGCCGTGAGCGAGGGAAAACCCATGACACCGCCCAGCCAGCCGCAACGTTTGCGCGATACCGCGCAGGTCGACACCGCATCGGTTCAGCCGCTGCCCGCCTCCAGCAAGGTTTATGTGCAGGGTTCGCGCGCCGACATTCAGGTGCCGATGCGCGAAATCAAACTGACCCCGACGCCGGTGATGGGCAAGGATGGTCAAGCTGCGCTGGAGCCGAATGCACCAATCCGCGTCTACGACACCTCCGGCCTCTACACCGACCCGAAAGCGAACATCGATATTCGCAAGGGTCTGCCGGCCGTTCGCGATGCCTGGATCATCGAGCGCAACGATACCGAGCTGCTCGATACCGAAACTTCGCAATACACGCTGGAGCGTTTGCAGGATGCCGCGCTCGACGCGTTGCGTTTCGAACTGAAGCGCAAGCCGCGTCGTGCCAAGGCGGGTATGAACGTGTCGCAGATGCACTACGCGCGTCGCGGCATCATCACGCCGGAGATGGAATACATCGCTATCCGCGAAAACATGGCGCTGGCCCAAGCTCGCGAGCAGGGTGCACTCGGCCTGCAACATCCGGGTCACGATTTCGGCGCGGCCATTCCCGCTGAAGTGACGCCAGAATTTGTGCGCAGTGAAATTGCCTGCGGCCGCGCGATCATTCCCGCCAACATCAACCACCCGGAGCTGGAGCCGATGATCATCGGCCGCAACTTCCTGG
>CAZWXW010000110.1:0-8610 GCA_964638025.1 uncultured Verrucomicrobiaceae bacterium | reverse complement strand
CGAAGCTGGATGCACAGGCCAAGGAGATCTACCGCTACATGAACTTCAACGAAATTGCGGAGTTCCAGAAGGGAGCGGACGACGGCAAGCGCATCGCCGCGCAGGTGATCGACGTGGTGTCGGCGGCGTAACGACAACCGCTAGCAGCAAAAAATAAGGCCCCGAAAGGGGTCTTTTGCATCTGGCACCTATCAATCTGCAAGGAACGCAGATGACACCCACCGTATTTTCAAAGCAGGGATATCGTTTTTTCTTCTTCTCCAGAGAAGAAGAACGCAAGCATGTGCATGTGGTATCGGCCGAAGGCGAAGCCAAACTATGGCTCGAACCCCAAGTGGAAGTGGCCAAGGTTTACCGGTATAACCAGCAGCAACTACGGGCAATCAAATCTCTTGTCGAGGAGCACCGTGATGAACTCATCGCTGCCTGGCGACAACACTTCGGCACCTGAAGTGACTCATATCTCCAATTACGGCGTCTGGTTACTCGCTCACCAGCGAGAACTATTCATGCCGTACGAAATATTCCCGTGGTTTCGTGACCAACCTGTCAGCGCCATTCTGAATGTGGAGGAGCCCTCCCCCGGCCACTACTACTGGCCCGATATCGATGTCGACCTGACCGATGAGATCATCGAGCACCCGGAGCGTTTCCCGAATATTGCCGAGCCATGAAGCAACTTCTGCCACTGGCATAAAAAATTTCCGGGAGAAATTTTTAACGTCACGCCAGTGACGGCCCAAAGGGTGGCGGCCATGGGCTGTTCAGCGCGCTGAATCGAGCACCTCGCTATTTTTCACCACATCCTGCGCCTTTGAGTAGCTTTCGATCAGCAACTGGTAGGCGGGGAAAATCTTCGTGTAGATCTCCGCCCACTGCGGGGCATCGTCGCGGTTCCAGGTTCTTTGCAACTCCGATGCGACGGCGGCCGTATCCATCGGCACCACGCCGGCCTGCACGACGCGGGCGAGCGTGATTTCCTGCGCCATCTTGCTGTAGGTGCCAGAGGCGTCGATCACGGCGAATACCCTGTAGCCCTCGGCAACGGCGCTGATCGACGGAAACGCCATGCAGACACTGGTGATGGTGCCGGCGATGATCAGGGTCTTGCGCCCGGTCTCCTTCACCGCAGCGACAAAATCGGGGTTGTCCCAGGCGTTGATTTCGCCCTTGCGGGCCACATAGCGGGCGTGCGGCGCGTTCTCGTGAATCTCCGGAATCAGCGGACCATTGGGACCTTGCGGCACTGATGCCGTGGTGATGACCGGCAGCTTGCACAGCGTCGCCATGCTGGCCAGCGCCGCCGCGCGGGCACGTAGTTCCGGCATCGGCATGTCGCCGACGGTCTGAAACAGGCCGCTTTGATGATCGATCAGCAACATCACAGCATCGTTAGGGTCGATCACCGGTCTCTGATTGTTGAAATTGGCAGGTGCGCTCATCGGAATACTCCTTCAATTAAGGAAGAGCGCGATGCCCGTGGCGTGCACGGACATCGACGCGGCGGGTTACTTGTTGGCGGTCAGCGCGTTGTGGCTGGTGATCAGGTTGCGGTAGTCGGGAATGTGGTTCGAGAACAGCGTCCCCAGCCCCTCGATGTCATTGCGCCAGTCGCGGTGCAACTCGCAGGCGACACCGAACCAGGTCATCAGTTGTGCGCCGGCCTGCGACATGCGGTCCCACGCCGAGTGGCGCGTCACTTCGTTGAAGGTGCCGGACGCATCGGTGACGACGAACACATCGAATCCCTCCTCGATCGCCGACAGTGCCGGAAACGCCACGCACACCTCGGTGACGACGCCGGTGATGATCAGCTGTTTCTTGCCGGTCGCCTTCACGGCCTTGACGAAATCCTCGTTGTCCCATGCGTTGATGTTGCCGGGGCGTGCGATGTACGGCGCCTCCGGAAACTGCTCTTTCAGTTCAGGCACCAGCGGACCGTTGGGGCCGGTCTCGAAACTGGTGGTCAGGATCGTCGGCAGCTTGAAATATTTGGCCAGGTCGCCGAGCGCCAGCACGTTGTTCTTGAACTTGTCGGGGTCGATGTCGCGCACCAGCGACAACAGGCCAGCCTGATGATCGACCAGCAGCACGGCGGCGTTGTTTTTGTCGAGACGGACGTAGGGTTTGCTCATGGCGTTCTCCTTCGCGGGTGTGAGGTGCGGATGCACCGGGTAGTAACAAAAGGTGCGGATGCACCGGGTATCCGCTCGCCCCTTCGGGCCAGCAGAGGGAAACCAGGGAGGCCCTGATCCAGTCCCCTCTCCCTTCAGGGAGAGGGTTAGGGAGAGGGGGCGACATACGTTTTTCAGATGCTCTCTAACGCGACATCTGGCCGAAACGGCCGCTGCTGAAATCGGCAATCGCCTGCGCGATCTCCTGCTGGCTGTTCATCACGAACGGCCCGTGCCCGACGATCGGCTCGTCGATGGGTTCGCCCGCGAGCAGCAGGACGACGGCATCGCTGCCGGCTTCCACCGCGAAGTGCTGGCCGGTGCGATCCAGCACCACCATCTGCGCCTCGCCAACCGGCATGCCGCCTACCTGCACGCTGCCACGCAGCACGACCAGCGCGGTGGTCCAGCCGTCGGGCTGCGACAGCTCGACGGCCCTGCCCTGCGCCAATCGCATGTCCCACACGTTCATCGGCGTGAACGTGTGCGCCGGACCGGCACTGCCGTCGAACTCGCCGGCGATGACCCGCACCGTGCCGGCGCCGTCGGGCAGCGCAACCGTCGGGATGTCGCGATCGACGATGGCCTGGTAGCCGGGTGCCGTCATCTTGTCGCGGGCCGGCAGGTTGACCCACAGCTGCACCATCTCCAGCGCGCCGCCACTGGCAGTGAAAGCCAGCGAGTGAAACTCCTCGTGCAGGATGCCGCCACCGGCCGTCATCCACTGCACGTCGCCGGGGCCGATGACGCCGCCCTGCCCGGTCGAGTCGCGGTGTGCGACTTCACCCCTGTAGACGATGGTCACTGTCTCGAAACCGCGATGCGGATGCTGGCCGACGCCGCGCGGCCGCGTGGCCGGCGCAAAGTCGGCCGGGCCGGCGTAATCGAGCAGCAGGAACGGGCTGAGCTGTTTGGCGTGGCTGTCGTACGAGAACAGTGAACGCACCGGAAAGCCGTCACCGACCCAGTGCGGGCGGGGCGCGCTGTAGACACCGAGAATCTTTTTCATGCTGCCCTCCTGAAAACTGACCAAGTCATAGTGCCCGCGCAGCATTGCAGCAGGACGACAGCGAGAAAAGCCTGCTAAATTCGATATCAGCGTCCTACCAGTGGAACGATAAAGTGCAATGGAACGGTAAAGCGCCATGCAGGATCTGAACGACCTCTACTACTTCGTCCAGGCCGTCGACCACGGCGGCTTTGCGCCGGCGGGTCGCGCCATTGGCCAGCCGAAATCGAAGCTCAGCCGCCGCATCGCGCTGCTGGAGGAGCGGCTCGCTGTTCGCCTGATCCAGCGTTCGACGCGCCACTTCGCCGTGACCGAGATCGGCCGCAGCTACTACGACCACTGCAAGGCGATGCTGGTGGAGGCCGATGCGGCGCAGGAGGTGATCGACGCGGCGCGCGCCGAACCGCGCGGCATCATTCGCATCAGCTGCCCGATCGCGCTGCTGCATGCCCACGTCGGCGCGATGCTGGCCGACTTCATGGCGCGCAACCCGAAGGTGACCATTCATCTGGAGGCGACCAACCGCCGCGTCGATCTGGTCGGCGAGGCCGTGGACATCGCCATTCGCGTGCGCCCGCCGCCGCTCGCCGACAGCGACCTGGTGATGCGTGTGCTGGCGGATCGGGGACAGTGTCTGGTCGCCAGTTCCGAGCTCGTGCGGCAATTCGGTCTGCCCACGGCACCCGCCGAGCTGAATGCGTGGCCGAGCCTCGGCCTCGGCGAGCCGCAACATGCCTACAACTGGACGCTGTACGGTCCGGACGGCGCGCAGGCTGTCGTGCATCACACACCCCGCTTCGTCACCACCGACATGATCGCGTTGCGCAACGCGGCGGTGGCGGATGTCGGTGTCGTGCAGCTGCCGCTATTGATGCTGCACGAGCAACTGGCGGCGGGTTCGCTGCTGCGGCTGCTGCCAGCGTGGACACCGCGCCGCGAAATCATTCACGCGGTGTTCGCCAGCCGGCGCGGCCTGCTGCCGTCCGTGCGCACGCTGGTGGACTACCTTGTCGAGCGCTTCGCGGCCATCGATGAAGAGTGAAAGGAAGCCAGCGCTACCGCGTCGGCACCCGCCGGGAACCGGAGTTGTCCGGTCGCATCGTTCGCGGCACGCCATACGCCCTCGGCCACATCGGACTCCGTCGTCACCGCAGCCGGCTGCGTCAGCGACGCGAAGACTTCCTGCGCGTAAGACGCGTAGGCCTCCGGAATCAGCCCCTGCATGCGCGGCCCGCCGTTGCTCGTGAAGCGCGTGGTCGGGCCGTAGCCCGGCTCGACCAGTTTCACGCCCACGTTGAAAGCGCCAAGCTCGTGCGCGAGCGATGCGGTGAACCCTTCGATGGCCATCTTGCTGGCGGTATACACCGCCACCAGCGGCATCGGCGCCAGCGTCGCGCTTGAGGTCACGTTGACGATCACGCCCGACCTGCGCGCGCGGAACTGTGGCAGCACCGCCTGTGTCATCGCCATCACCCCGAAGGTGTTGGTTTCGAACACCTCGCGCGTCGTGGTCATCGGGGTGGCCTCGAAAGCGCCGAAGAGTCCGATACCAGCGTTGTTGACCAGCACGTCGATGGCGCCGCTGGCCGCGAGCGCGGCCGCGATACTCTCGGGTTTGGTCACGTCGAGCGCCAGCACGCGCAGGCGTTCCGAGGTGGGCAGCAGCTCTTCGCGCGGCGTTCGCAGGGTGGCGATCACGCTCCAGCCTTGCGCGTGGAAGTAGCGCGCGGTCTCCAGGCCATAGCCGGAGGAGCAGCCAGTAATGAGCACGGTTTTCATGAGGTGGCATCCGTTGTGGTTTCGACGGAGGTAACAATGGCCCTCGATGGCTGGACTCTCTACAATCCAAAGTCCGATTTTCATTTGCCATCGTCCGGATATGAGTGACCCACTGTCGGATGTCATCACGCTGCTGCGGCCGCGCACCATTTTCTCGAAGGGCATCACCGGTGCCGGCTCTTGGGGTGTTCGCTATTCCGAGTTCGGCCAGCCGAGCTTCTGCGCCGTGCTTGAAGGGGGCTGTCGTCTTGCCGTCGACAACCAGAAGACGCTTGCGCTTGAAGCGGGTGACTTCGTGCTGCTGCCGGCGACGCCCGGCTTCACCCTGTCGAGTTTCGAGGCGGTAACGCCCGTGCTGATCGACCCGAAGCTGGCGCCGGCGCCGACGGGCGAGGTTCGCCACGGCACGCGCGGTGGACGCCCCGACGTGCGCCTGCTCGGCGGCTATTTCGTTTTCGACTCGCCCGATGCGGCACTGCTGGTGTCGCTGCTGCCGGCACTGGTGCATGTGCGCGGCACCGCGCGTCTTTCGGTACTGGTGCGGCTCGTTGCCGAGGAGTCGAAAGAGCGGAGATCGGGCCGCGATCTGGTAATGACGCGGCTGGTGGAACTGCTGCTCATCGAAGCGCTGCGCTCGACGTCGGGCGACGATGCGCCGCCGGGGCTGTTGCGCGGGCTGGCCGATGCGCGTATCGCCCTGGCGATGCGGCAAATGCACGGCGACCCCGCACGCTCATGGACAGTCGGTCAGCTCGCGAAAAAGGCCGCGCTGTCGCGCTCGATATTTTTCGAGCGCTTCCGGCATGCCGTCGGCCTCTCCCCGATGGAATACCTGCTCGCCTGGCGCATGGCCGTCGCCAGGGATTTGCTGCGCCGATACGAGCTGGGACTCGACGAGATCGCCGAACGCATTGGCTACAGTTCGGCGAGCACCTTCAGCACCGCGTTCAGCCGGTATGTCGGCCAGCCTCCGGGTCGCTATCGCCAGGCATTGCCCACCTGAATATAAAAAGCCTCTTCGCCGTCAGGCCCCCACGCGTAATCCATCCCCACCCACAACCCGAGCACGCGCGCGATCTGATAGCGGAAACCCGCGCCCTTGGCGACCCGGCTGCCGGTATCGCCGAAGTTCTGATCCTCATCCCAGGCGCGACCGGCGCCGGCAAAACCGATCAGCCCCCAGCGCTCGGTCACACTCCAGCGCGCCTCCATCTCCGCCAGCACCACATCGCTGCCCTGATAACGCATCGCCGGAACGCCGCGCATGTCGACGTATGGCAACTGGTAGAACGGCACGTCGCCGCGTGCCAACCGGCCGTCGAGGCGGCCACCCAGTACCACCGACTTGCTGAGCGGCGTGTAGGAAAACAGATGTGCGCGATAACTCTGGAAACGGTTGTCGCTGCCGAAGTCCGGGGCGTAAAACATCGTATCCAGTGCCGCCAGCATGCCGCGCGACGGTGTGAAGATATTGTTGCGCGAGTCGTGTTCGAAGGAGAGGCCCAGGCCTGAACTCCTGGTGGCGAAGGCGTGCTCGGGCAGATCGGGAAGCTCGCGATCGCCATCGAAACGGGCGTCGATATCGAGATACAGCCAGCGCACGGCGAGAAAATTACTGCTCTCCCCCAGCCGGTAGAGCAACTGTTGCGACGAAACCCAGCCATCCAGCGCGTAGCCGATCTGATAGTCCTGTCCGAAACTGTCGCCGACGCCATAGAAATCGAGATGTATGTCGGCTCTGCCGATGCCGCCGCGATAACGCCAGCGATCGTCGTGAAAAGTAAACATGCCGCCGATGCCGCCGAACCTGGTGCCATTTTCCGTGGCGGCGAACGCTACGCCATACAGATCCGGCGGCGTGACATGACCGCTCTTCTTCGCGTTTGCCGCCGCCTCGCCAATCGATTGATTGAAGAACCCCAGCGCAAATCCCCCGCCGTACCCAACAGCCGGCTCGGTGATCAGGATCGGTACCGGCAGAAACCCCTTTTTCTCCAGCAGCCACTCCGACAGATCGGGTTCGCCATCCTGCCGATCGAAGAAAACCGAGTGTGGTGCTTCCGCCGGCATCGACGACGCTGCCGGCGCTGGTGCTGCCTGCGCATCGGCTCTGACACCGAACAGCAGCAGTGAAGCGCTCGCGACAATCGACCCGACATATAAGTGGAGGGGTAAGCGCATGGATCTCGAACTCCTGTTCCTGCCGCACCCGCTGCTTACGGGGGGTTGCCAATCGTCACTGATCGTTTCGGGGCTGCTCGTGCCGCTGGGTATCATCGGCGCATTGGGCCGGTGGTGGAAGATGCGCCTGCCCGCGACAGCGCCGACAACCGACCACGGACAGCACGGACGGATGCTACGATCCGCCGCCGCGGCCGATCACCGGGCAGCTGTCTTCTGAATAACGGGAAAGCATTGATGAAACGCTCCACCGCCATCGCACTGGCACTGTTCGCGTTGTGGATAGTGCTCTGTTACGCGCTGCGTTTCGAGCTGATGGAGCACGGCCGCTGGGTGGCACTGTGCGAGGGTGAAGGCAACGGCTGGTGCGACTTGCGGGCGCAGATGGGAACGATGATCCACTTCCGGCTGCATGTGCTGCCGGCCGTGATCGCGGCGCTTGCCGGCTGGCTGCTGCCGGGCCGAGCCGGGCGCCTCGCGGCCTGGATCGGACTGTGGCTCGGCGGCGCCGGACTGGTGCTCTACGCGGTGACGCCGGCTTCGTTCACCGTCGTGCTGTGCGCGTTGCGGTTGGTGCGAACCCCGCGCCACAACGCCGTTGCCAGCAGCAGCGACACCAGCGCCCAGCCGACCGCCTGAAGATTGCGCGACCACGCCAGCCCCAGCAGATAGAGCTGATCGACAAGGCGCAGATCGACGCGATTGCGGATGTGGCCGAAGCCCTCCTCCCACACCTGCAACGGCAACATCACCGCGATCAGCAGCAGCAACAGCCACCCCTCCCGCACCGGCAGCGGCGCCGGCCGCAGTAAGTAAACCAGCGCCGGCAATAACAGCATCGTCGACGGGAACAGCCGGTAGCGCGCATCAAGCCCGAGTTGCAGCGCCAGCACGGCGCCGGCGTAACCGGTCAGCAGCAGCCACAACCCCGCGCGCTGTTGCAGCCAGCCACCGAACCCTGTCACGCGACCGCCGAGCCGTGTGCCGGCCTGCAGCAGCACGAGCAGATTCAGCGCCACCAGCGCCAGTGCCCACAGCCACTCCCAGTGATTGCGCGCCGCCAGCGTCGTCACCTGCAGCCAGCGCGCGCAGCAGCCGGCGCCAAGTGCCGCCAGCAGTGGCAGCGTCAGCGCCGCGCCGCCTGAACACGGCAGGCCGGCGAGCAACAGCACCGCCACCGCGACGACGACACTGACCGCCAGCCATTGCGGCCACGCCGGCAGATTCGACACCGCACCGACCAGCATGCCCTTGTCCTGACGGTCGGCGTCGAACAGCCCCCAGTAACCGCCGACCATCCCCTCGTTGTTTCGCTTCCACGGCTGATCGAACGCCTCGATCAGGTTGTAGCGCCAGCCGCCCGCCTCGGCGCGCGCGATGAAGCCACGCAGGAACTGCGCTTCGACCAGCCGCGACGGCACCGCCCGCTCGCGGTGGCGCCCCTCGCTGGGCCAGCCGGTCTCGCCG
>CAZWXW010000109.1:0-8837 GCA_964638025.1 uncultured Verrucomicrobiaceae bacterium | reverse complement strand
TCTCGAAACGGGTGATGACCGGCCCCGGCAGCACCGCGACCACCTCGGCGCTGACGCCAAAGTCGGCCAGTTTCAGCTCCAGCAGCCGCGACATCGCGGTCAGCGTCTCGGCCGAGAAACCCTTCTTGTTGCTGCGGTCGGCGGCATCCAGCAGCTCCAGCGCCGGCAGCGGGCCGCCGCTCGGGCCGTCGAACAGCGTCTTCTGCCGCTCCTTCTCGACGCGCGGCACCGGTGCCGGTTTGGGCGGCGGCGGTGGCGGCTCGATCCGCACCGGAGGCTTGACCTTGTTGCGCTCGACCTGCCGCGCCACGCTCTCCTGACGCTGGCGGATCTGCTCGCGGTCGCCGGCGGCGCGCTGCTGACGCTGCCGGTAGTGCTGCAGCCAGTCGTTGAAGCGATTGACGGTGGTCAGGATCAGCTCGCCGAGCCGGTCCATCAGGCGCAGCCAGGAGATGTCGACAAAAACCGTCAGGCCAAACAGCAGGATGGCCAGCAGCACCAGCCGGCTGCCGATGCGGGAGAAGGCCTCGAAGGCCGCGCCGCCGACCGCCTGACCCAATACGCCACCCGGGCCGAACGGCAGCGATTCGCCATTGCCGGAGAGGCTGGCCAGCGCCGTGGCGGCGATCATCACCAGCGTCAGCCCGATCACGCGCACTGCGAATGCGGGCCAGTCGAACGCCTGCTCCTCCTGACGCTCGCGATAAAGCACCCAGGCGCGGTAGCCGAGCAGCACCGGAAACAGATAGGCCATGTAGCCGAACAGCGAAAAGAAGACATCGCCGATCCACGCGCCGGCTGGGCCGCCGGCATTGTGAACCCGGCCACCTTCACCGGTGCGCGACCAGCCGGGGTCGTTCTGGTGGTAGGTCAGCAGCGCCATCAAAAGATAGAGGCAGACCGCGACGAAACCGATGAACGCCCCCTCGCGCAGCCGCAACAGGCGCCGGTTGGCGCTGCTGAAGACCGAGGCAGACTGGCTGGGTTTGTTCAAACGGCGCTCCAGGTTGGTTGGGTCGGTGAAAAGCTGGTCGAGTCGGTGAAACCGGTTGCCAAGACAATATAAGGAAGTTATTTCGAGCTTATTGGATAGTTCAATTATTCAACTTCGAAGCGCGGCCATATTATCACCGGACCCGCTGAATCGGCAGGCAACGATGTTGTCTGCTTCCACGTTCGGCTCCTGGGGCGACGGCATTTTGTGGCGCAGCGCACTGCTCCGCTACACTGCGCGCCCCGTTTGTTGACTGATACCGGATTCTTCCATGAGCTCGACGCAGCATCATCGCCTGATCATCCTCGGCTCCGGCCCCGCCGGTTACACCGCCGCGGTCTACGCCGCCCGCGCCAACCTGCAACCGGTCATCATCACCGGCATGCAGCAGGGCGGACAGCTGACCACGACGACCGAGGTCGACAACTGGCCCGGCGATGATCAGGGGGTCCAGGGTCCCGAGCTGATGGAGCGGATGCTGAAGCACGCCGAGCGCTTCAATACGCAGGTCATCTTCGATCACATCGAAGAGGCGGAGCTGCGGCAGCGACCATTTCGCCTGAAGGGTTCGAGCGGCGAGTACACCTGCGACGCGCTGATCATCGCGACCGGCGCCTCGGCCCAATACCTTGGGCTCCCCTCCGAGGAGGCTTTCATGGGCAAGGGCGTCAGTGCCTGCGCCACCTGTGACGGCTTTTTCTACCGCGGTCAGAAAGTGGCCGTCATCGGCGGCGGCAACACGGCTGTCGAGGAGGCGCTCTATCTCGCCAACATCGCCGAGCATGTCACCCTGGTGCACCGCCGCGATGCGCTGCGCGCCGAAAAAATCATGCAGGACAAGCTGTTCGCCCGCGAGAAGGAAGGCAAGATCCGCATCGTCTGGAACCACACCCTCGACGAAGTGCTGGGCGATGCCAGTGGCGTCAACGGTCTGCGTCTGGTCAATACCAGGGATGGCGGCAAGGAAGAGATTGCGGTCGCCGGGGTGTTCATCGCCATCGGCCACAAGCCCAATACCGACATCTTCATCGGCCAACTGGAGATGAAAGACGGCTATCTCCATATCCAGAGCGGCCTTGAAGGCAATGCCACCCAGACCTCGATTGCCGGTGTTTTCGCCGCCGGTGACGTCGCCGACCATATCTACCGTCAGGCTGTCACCTCGGCTGGCTTCGGCTGCATGGCGGCGCTCGATGCCGAGCGTTATCTCGACGATCTGAAGTAACTTGGCGATTCGAAACAGCGCGATGACCTGAAATGAGATGCGGTTGCGCCGGCAGGTAAGGCTTCCCCAGCTCGATTCCGACGAACTCCGGTTCCCGGATCCCGACTCGGCGCTCGACGATCCCAATGGTTTGCTGGCGTTCGGTGGCGATCTGCGCCCCGAGCGCCTGCTGGCAGCCTACCGACTCGGCATCTTCCCCTGGTACCAGGAGCCGCAACCCATCCTGTGGTGGGCTCCGGATCCGCGCGCGGTACTGTTTCCCGATGCATTGCACATTTCCCGCAGCCTGCGGAAGTTTCTGCGACGCACCCCCTATCGGGTATCCATGGACTGCGCCTTTGATGCCGTCATCGGTGAGTGCGCGGAGGTTACCCCGGCGCGCCCGGAAACCTGGATCACCCCGGCCATTCGTCGCGCCTTTGGCAAACTGCACCAGCTTGGTCATGCCCACTCGGTCGAAGTGTGGGTGGGCAATGAGCTGGTCGGTGGTCTTTACGGCGTGGCACTGGGGCGCGTATTTTTTGGCGAGTCGATGTTCAGTCGACGTGACAATGCATCGAAGGTGGCTCTGATTCACTTGTGTGGCCAGTTGCGGCGGTGGGAATTTTCGCTGATAGACTGCCAGGTCGGTAACGATCACACTTACGCACTGGGCGCTACCGACATCGATCGGGCTGAGTTTCGCCGGCTGCTGTCGGCCTGGGTGACAACTGGGAGTGGCGTGGGTGGACAGCGCTGGAAACTTGACTGGTTCTGGCCGGGTGACGGGTAACGGGGTGTCGCCGTGACGATTCTCTCCAATCTCCGGGTTTTCGCCACCCATCCGCATGTCTGCAGCTATTTGCCGGACCAGCAGGCGACCACACTGTTCATCGATCCTGCTGCCCGTATTGACGCGCTGGTCTATGGCCAGCTCTCCGAGATGGGCTTTCGTCGCAGCGGCCCGCACCTCTATCGCCCCCATTGCGCCCATTGCAATGCCTGTGTGCCAGCCCGTGTCCCCGTCGACAGCTTTCAACGCAACCGGCAGCAGCGGCGCATCTGGGCCCGCAACCAGGATCTGCAGGTGGTCGATCGCACATCGATCGATGGCGACGAGTTCTATCAACTCTATGCGCGCTATATCGAGGGACGGCATCGCGATGGCGACATGTATCCGCCGTCGCGCCAGCAGTTCGACTCCTTCCTGACCCGCGAGTGGGAGATCACCCGCTACTTCTGCTTTTATGAGGCTGGGCGGCTGATTGCCGTTGCCGTTGTCGATGTGATGCAGAACGGGCTGTCTGCCATCTACACCTTCTATGATCCTGATCTGGCGCAGCGCAGCCTCGGCGTCTTTGCGGTGTTATGGCAGATCGAACAGGCCCGGGCGCAGCAGTTGCCGCATGTCTATCTCGGCTACTGGATCAAGGAGTGCCGCAAAATGTCCTACAAAGTTGGCTACCGTCCGATCGAGTTGCTGATCGGCGGCAAGTGGCTGACGGTCAACTGACCCGCCTGCATCCCCCTGCTTTTCGACTTGGCTAGACCTCCCGGTTAGTGCAGAATGCGCGCTATTTTCGCGGGATCAGCGCCGTACTGGCACCTTAATCCCGCCCGTAATTCCGTCCACCGAGGTAGTTTTTGCATGTCGAAAGAAGACCAGATCGAAATGGAAGGTGAGGTGATCGACACCCTCCCGAATACCACCTTCCGCGTTCGCCTGGACAACGGTCACGTCGTCACCGCTCATATCTCCGGCAAGATGCGCAAGAACTACATCCGCATCCTGACTGGCGACAAGGTCAAGGTTGAACTGACTCCCTACGACCTGACCAAGGGCCGTATTACCTATCGCGCCCGCTGATCGGTGTCGCGCCAATAAAAACGCCCGCGGTTGCGGGCGTTTTTGTTTCAGGCTTCAACAGGGTCAGGCCGGCTCTTCCACCTCGGTCTCCAGCGCCAGCTTGTCGCCCTCCAGCGAGACATGCACGGTACCACCGTGTTCGGACAACTCACCGAACAACACCATCTCCGCCAGCGGCTTCTTGATGTGCTCGTGAATGATCCGTGCCATCGGGCGTGCGCCCATGCTGCGGTCGTAACCCTTCTCCACCAGCCAGTTTCGCGCCGCCTCGTCGACAACGAGATGAACGCGCTTGTCGTCGAGCTGGCTTTGCAGTTCGACCAGAAACTTGTCGACAACATTGAGTATCACCGACTCAAGCAACGGCTTGAAGGTGATCACTGCATCGAGCCGGTTGCGGAACTCCGGTGTGAACATGCGGTTGATGGCCTCACCAGCATCGGTGGTGTGATCCTGCTGCGAGAAACCGATGCTGCGCCGGCTGATGCTCTCGGCGCCCGCGTTGGTGGTCATGATCAGGATCACATTGCGGAAGTCTGCCTTGCGGCCGTTGTTGTCGGTCAGCGAGCCGTGATCCATCACCTGCAACAGCAGGTTGAACACCTCGGGATGCGCTTTCTCGATCTCATCGAGCAGCAGTACGCAGTGTGGATGCTTGGTGACGGCATCGGTCAACAGGCCGCCCTGGTCGAAGCCGACGTAACCCGGCGGTGCACCGATCAGTCGCGATACGGTGTGGCGCTCCATGTACTCCGACATGTCAAAACGAATCAGTTCGAGGCCGAGGATCTTCGCCAGCTGACGGCTCACCTCGGTTTTGCCGACCCCCGTCGGGCCGGCAAACAGGAATGAACCGATGGGTTTTTCGATCGGCTTCAATCCGGCTCGCGCCAGCTTCATCGACGTTGCCAACGCAGCGATGGCTTCGTCCTGGCCGAACACCACCATGCGCAGATTCTCTTCGAGCTTGGCCAGTTGCTGGCGATCGTCCGTAGAGACGGTTTTTGGTGGAATGCGCGCAATCTTCGCAACCACCGCTTCGATCTCGGTGACATTGATCGTTTTCTTGCGTTTGCTGACCGTCTGCAGCTGCTGGAATGCCCCCGCCTCGTCGATAACGTCGATGGCCTTGTCAGGTAGGAAGCGGTCGGTGATGTATCGCGCGGAAAGCTCGGCGGCTGCCTGCAGGGCTTTGTCGGTATATTTCAAGCCGTGATGTTCTTCAAAGCGGCTCTTCAGCCCCTTGAGAATTTGATAGGTCTCCTCAACGCTCGGCTCCGGCACATCGACTTTCTGGAAACGACGGCTCAGCGCGCGATCCTTTTCGAAAATACCGCGGTACTCCTGGAACGTGGTCGAGCCAATACAGCGCATCTGCCCGGAGGTCAGCAGAGGCTTCAGCAGATTGGACGCATCCATGACACCACCGGAAGCCGCGCCGGCGCCGATGATCGTATGAATTTCGTCGATAAACAGGATCGCATTGGGGCGCTTCTTCAGCTCGGCCAGCAGCCCCTTGAAGCGCTTCTCGAAATCGCCGCGATACTTGGTGCCGGCCAGCAGTGAGCCGAGGTCAAGCGAATAGACGACACTTTCCTGCAAAATCTCCGGAACGGCGCCATCCACGATCAGTTTCGCCAGGCCCTCTGCAATCGCCGTTTTGCCAACACCCGATTCGCCAACCAGCAGCGGATTGTTCTTGCGGCGACGAGTCAGTATCTGCGCGACACGTTCGACTTCGTTCAGGCGGCCGATCAGTGGATCGATGCGTCCCGCGCGAGCCTCTTCATTGAGATTGGTCGCGTAGGCTTCCAGAGGGCTGCGCTCGCCATCGGAGCCGGACGCCGACTCCTCATCGGGTTGTTCACGACTCTGTTCGACACCGTGATCGGCACTGTGATCGGAAACCTTGGAGATGCCATGGGTAATGAAATTGACGACATCGAGGCGCGCAACGCTTTGCTGCTTCAGGAAATAAACTGCCTGGCTTTCCTGTTCGCTGAAGATGGCAACCAATACGTTGGCACCGGTCACCTCTTTTTTACCCGATGACTGAACATGGAACACGGCGCGCTGCAGCACGCGCTGGAAGCCCAGCGTCGGCTGCGTTTCGCGGTTCGAGTCGCCCTCGGGAATCAACGGTGTCGTGGAGTCGACAAAGTCGCTGAGGTCGGTACGCAATCGGCTGATATCGGCGCCGCAAGCGCGCAGCACCTTCGCCGCGACGTCGTTGTCGAGCAATGCCAGCAGCAGATGTTCGACCGTCATGAACTCATGACGCTTTGCGCGCGCGCCTTTGAAGGCTTGATTGAGCGTCACTTCAAGGTCTCTGCTGAGCATACTGCTACCTCATCGACAGGGTGGGTCAGCCTTCGGATGCCTCGATCTCGGCTAACAGGGGGTGTTGATGATCTCTCGCATACTGATTGACTTGCGCCGCCTTGGTCTCAGCGATGTCGCGGGTGAAAACACCGCAGACACCCTTGCCCTGAGTATGAACGGTCAACATCACCTGTGTCGCTCGTTCTCGATTCATATGGAAAAAAACCTCCAGGATCTCAACGACAAACTCCATAGGGGTGTAGTCATCGTTGAGCAGCACCACTTTATATAACGGTGGAGGCTTCAGTGCCGGCTTGGCCTGCTCGACCACCAGCCCCAACTCGCCGGCGTTGTCGTCATCAGGTCCCATGGTCAATGTTAGCCGAGAAAAATCGGTACGTTGCATAAGAAGGAATGGCTCTTAGATAACAGCTGTAGGGTGCAATCGGCACCAGAATACCAAGCCGGAATCATATCGCCAGCGCCGTCGGAAATCCTCTTGACTATTGATCAAAAACTGATAAAAGAGATCGAGTTTTGACCAGTGCAGAGCGCTCGGCCACTGGTTGAAACGACAAAATAATGGGTTCTTCAGAGGTGGCTCCTGGGGGAGCGCAGCGAAAGGATTTTTGCTATGCCAACCGGTACCGTCAAATGGTTCAATAACACAAAGGGTTACGGCTTCATTCTTCCCGATAACGGTGAAGGCGATATCTTCGCGCACTACTCGGCAATCGATATGGATGGGTATAAGACCCTCAAAGCCGGGCAGACCGTGCGGTTTGAAGCTGAACAGGGTCCGAAAGGGTTGCATGCCAAAAGTATCCGGGCGATTGAGTCCCCGGACGAGAGCAGCCCTGCAGATACGGCCGATATCATTCAACTTGCTCCGTTAGCGGCAGCCGGTATGACCTGAATCTCCCCTCTCGATCCCCAATCATTAGTCCCTGCTATCTCTGAGGAGCTAAATTTGGGGACATCAAATGAACGCTCAGTCGCATGCCTTTGGGTCGAGCGATAGCGAAAGTCTTGCCCTCTGATGTCTACATTGGGCCGCTGCTTTTAAAAGCGCACCGGGATCCGGTCCTTTTTTATTGATTTACCGCAGCGATCTGCCTGATCAAGGCGGAGCTGCCCCGTCTTTCGGGCAAACATGCTACGATCCAGCTCCGTCGAAGGAGACCGGGAATGTCACCTGCTCGGGTGACAGTGTTACCTGTAGAGCAGCGGCATCCTCTTCGGCCGGATCTGCGTTGTCACCCCACGGCGACTCTCGAATTCGCTCAGACGGCAACCTGTCAGGTTCGTGCCAACGACACACCCAATCCTATCGCTTACTCCAGGGAGTACCCTTGGGCGCCGCCCTGAAGAGGTACATCTTGTCTTGCCACTGCACAGAATTACGGGGTTAACACGAGACATGACCAAGCCAACGTCGACCATCATCTACACCGAGACGGACGAAGCGCCAGCGCTGGCGACCTATTCGCTGCTGCCGATTGTTCAGGCCTTCACCGCGCCGTCGGGTATCGCCATCGAAACCCGAGACATCTCGCTGGCCGGCCGCATCATTTCCCAGTTCCCCGAGTACCTGACCGAGCAGCAGCGCATCGTGGACTACCTCGCCGAACTGGGCGAAATGGCCAAGACCCCCGAAGCCAACATCATCAAGCTGCCGAATATCAGCGCCTCGATTCCGCAGCTGAAGGCTGCGATCAAGGAGTTGCAGTCGCAGGGTTACAAGCTGCCGGACTATCCGGAGAAGCCGGCCAACGACGACGAGAAATCGGTCAAGGCGCGTTACGACAAGATCAAGGGCAGCGCCGTCAACCCGGTACTGCGCGAAGGAAACTCCGACCGCCGCGCCCCGCTGTCGGTCAAGAATTACGCTAAAAAGCATCCGCACAAGATGGGTGCCTGGAGCCAGGACTCCAAGACCCGTGTTGTCCACATGGCTGATGGCGATTTCTACGGCAGCGAAAAATCGGCGCTGATCGGCGCTGCCGGCAACCTGAGGATTGAGCTGAGCGGCGCGGATGGCATTGTCCGCGTGCTGAAGGAGAAGACCACGGTCAAAGTCGGTGAAATCATCGACGCCTCCGTCATGAGCAAGAAGGCGCTGCGCAGCTTCATCGAGCAGACCATCAGCGATGTCAGCGGCAGCGGCGTGCTGCTGTCGGTACACCTGAAGGCGACCATGATGAAGGTCTCCGACCCGATCATGTTCGGCCAGGTTGTCTCGGTCTTTTACGCGGACGCGCTGACCAAACATGCCGATACGCTGAAAGCGCTCGGTGTTGACCTGAACAACGGCATCGGCGACCTCTACGCCAAGATCAAGTCGCTGCCCGCCGACAAGCAGGCCGAGATCGAAGCCGACCTCAAGGCCGTCTATGCCAAGCGTCCGCCGCTGGCGATGGTCAACTCCGACAAGGGCATCACCAACCTGC
>CAZWXW010000108.1:0-8870 GCA_964638025.1 uncultured Verrucomicrobiaceae bacterium | reverse complement strand
TGATGCGGATCTGCTCGCGCACGATGTCGACGCCGGTGATCTGCTCGGTGATGGTGTGCTCCACCTGCACCCGCGTGTTCATCTCCATGAACCAGACCTGATTGTCGGCGAGCAGGAACTCGACGGTGCCGGCGTTCTCGTAGCCGACCGCCTGCGCCGCGCGCACGGCGAGGTCGCCGACGTAGGCGCGCTGCTCCGGCGTCAGCTGCGGGCTCGGCGCGATCTCGACCAGTTTCTGGTTGCGGCGCTGGATCGAGCAGTCGCGCTCGAACAGGTGAATCGTGTTGCCGTGGCGGTCGGCGAGGATCTGCACCTCGATGTGGCGCGGATTGACGATGCACTTCTCCAGGAACACGTCGGCGCTGCCGAACGCCTTGGTCGCCTCGGAGATGACGCGCTCGTAGTTGCGCGACAGCTCCTCCTCGTCGTCGCAGCGGCGGATGCCGCGGCCGCCGCCGCCGGAGGTCGCCTTCAGCATCACCGGGTAGCCGATGCGCGCCGCTTCGAGCTTCGCCTCGTCGAGATCGGCGACGTTGCCCTCGGTGCCCGGCGTGACCGGCACGCCGGCGGCGATCATCGCCTTGCGCGCCTCGGTCTTGTCGCCCATGCGCCGGATCACCTCCGGGCTCGGGCCGATGAAACGGATGCCACGCTGCGCGCAGATCTCGGCCAGCTCGGCGTTCTCCGACAGGAAGCCGTAGCCGGGGTGCAGCGCGTCGCAGCCGGTCTCGACCGCGGCGTTGACGATGCGGTGCGGGTTCAGATAACCGGCCAGCGGGTCGTCGCCGATGTTGTAGGCCTCGTCGGCGCGTTTGACGTGCAGCGCGAAGCGGTCCGGCTCGGTGTAGATGGCAACGGAGCGGATGCCCATCTCGGCGCAGGCGCGCACGATGCGCACGGCGATCTCGCCGCGGTTGGCGATCAGGATTTTCTTGATCATCGGACGGTTCCGCTCGGGCCTGGTTGACGAATGAGCAGTGGACGGTACGCCGGAACATCAAGCTTTAAAAATTGATATTTCTGAGCCTGTTTATAAGTGATTACTTATGTTCGGACTGCCGTTGCGCTAACCTCCCGCTTTTCCAGAGGATTCCGGGAGGGGTCCGGATGAAGCCGGCCTACCTGCACCGCCTGACATTGCGCCAGATCGAGGTGTTTCTGGCCGTCTGTCGCCATCTCAGTTTCTCGCGCGCGGCCGAGCAGCTGGCGCTGACGCAGCCGGCGGTCAGCGCCCAGGTGCGCCAGCTGGAGGAGCTGGTCGGCGAACCGCTGTTCGACTACCTCGGTCGGCAGCTCTACCTGACCGCGGCCGGCGAGCTGCTGGAGCGCGCCGGCCGCGACCTGCAGCAGCGGCTGGTCAGCCTGGAGATGGAGCTGGCCGAGCAGCGCGGCATGATGCGCGGCGCCTTGAACCTGGCCATCGAGAGCAGCGCGCAGTATTTCCTGCCGGCGCTGCTGGCGCAGTTCTGTGGCACCCATCCCTCGGTGGAGCTGCAGCTGCGGGTGATGAACCATGCCGAGGTGCAGAAGAGCCTGCAGGAGAACCGCGCCGATCTGGTGGTGATGGGGCTGGTGCCGGAGGATCGGGGGCTGGCCTTCATCCCGTTCCGCGACAACGAGCTGGTCGCGGTGGTGGCGGCCGATCATCCGCTGGCCCGGCAGGGCGACGCCGAGCTGACGCTGCTGCAGCTGCTGGAGCAGACGCTGCTGGTGCGCGAGCCGGGTTCCGGTACGCGCCGTGCCTTCGACGGTTATTGCGCCGCGCAGGGGGCGCGGCTGGGGCGGTTGCAGCAGCTCGGATCGCTGGAGGCCATTCGCGAAGGGGTCGAGGCTGGCTTCGGCGTGGCGGTGCTGCCGCGCGATGCCTGCGCCCGCGAGCTGGCGGCCGGCACGCTGCGGGAGCTGCGCGTGCGCGGATTGCCGCTGCGCCGTTCCTGGTGCGCCGTCTATCCGCGCGCCAAGCACCTGACGCCGGTGGCGCAGGCCTTTCTCAATTTTCTGACGGGCTGATCGCTAGAACGGTGTCGATGCACTGAAGGCGAGTCGCTGGCCGGTGGCGGGGTGGGTGAAGGCGAGATCGCGCGCATGCAGCAGCAGCCGCTCGGCGGCGGCGCGCACCTCCTCTGAACCGTAAAGCGGGCAGCCGAGAATCGGGTGGCCGAGCGCTAATAGATGTACGCGCAGCTGGTGCGAGCGACCGGTCACCGGTTCCAGCTCGACACGCGTGGTGTTGCGCTGCTCGTCGCGCACCAGCACGCGGTAGCGCGTCAGCGACGGTTTTCCTTCGGCGTAATCGACCTTGTGCAGCGGGCGGTTGGGCCAGTCCAGCGCCAGCGGCAGATCGATCTCGCCGCGATCATCTTTCACCAGGCCCGACACCACCGCCTCGTAACGCTTGTCGACCGTGCGCGCCTGGAACTGTTTCGACAGCGCCGACAGCGTCGCTTTGTCACGCGCGAAGACGATCAGCCCCGAGGTGTCGAAGTCGAGCCGGTGTGCCACCAGCACCTCGCCGTAATCGGGCTGCAACCGCGACACCACGCAGTCGCGGTTGTTGATGTCGCGCCCCGGCACGGACAACACGCCGGCCGCCTTGTCGACGACGATCAGCTGCCGGTCGGCATGCACGACACGCGGCGGCAGCAGGCAGCGCGGTGGAACGAACGGGCGAGGAGGGGTGGACATGGCGCTCTCCGGAAAGCGGGGCGCCATGATAGGGGAATCAGCCTTGATAACGCGCCAGTTTGTCGACGATCAGGCCGAAGAACTGCTCGCGCTCGCTGTTCTCGTAGAACCAGCCGAGATGTTCGCCGCAGTCGGTGCAGCTGGCCAGTTGCCAGGCGAAGCCGGGGAACCAGCTGTGGTTGCGGGTGGCGGTGCCGCGAATATCGCAGCCCGGTGCCTGCCGAAAACAGCCGACGACGTAGGCGGTGCCATACGGATTGATGAAGTAGTGGCTATGGCCGCCGCTGATCACCTGCTCTTCGTGCAGTGAGGTGACGGGCGCATGGCAGAAGCGGCACAGGATCAGTTCGTGACGCTGCAGCGGGCGCTGTTCGAACAGGTCGGTGACGACTCTTTCCACCAGTGATTCGGGGGTTTTTGGCATTCTCTCGCTCATAAAGCCAGTCGTTGCGCTCGTGATGCGACCCGCCGCCGCGCAACTGCCGGGGTAGCGCGCTTGCAGCGCTCTCGCCCGGTTCATGAATTTTGCCAACGAGTATAGACAGCGTGCCGGAGCCGACCTTGCCGTTCGTCGAGCCGACGCTCAGTCTCGGCCGGTGCCAATCAGGGGGCGGGAAGGGGTTCGATCCGTTCGACCTGCAGGCGCGGTCGCTGCGGCGGCTCGCTCGCGATGGCATGACCGGTGACGACGACGCGTTGACGCTGCAGACGCTTCACCTGTGCGCCGTCAGCGCCGACCAGCTCCCAGTTGCCCTGTTCGGTCTGCAGTACCGGTACGGTGTGCGGCAGGCTGCCTTTCAACACCAGTACGCCCCGTATCTTTTTCACCGGCTGCTGCTCGGGGGCGATGGGCGCCGGCGCTGCCCGGCACGCCCCGATGAGCGCGAATAGCATCAACAGCAGTGGTATCTGCAGGGCGCGTTTGAGTCCGGGTATCAGCGGTTTCACTTCACGATCACCGTCAGCGTGGTGTAGGCCGGTACCGTCACCGTTTCGGTGTAGGTATTGGCGACATTGCTGCGCAGCTGCGGATAGTGGCCATTGGCCTGCAGCGGGTTCGGCGCAACGGTCGGCAGCCGGCGCACATTGACGTAGGCGCTGCCGTTGATCGCCGGCAGCGTGAAGCCCTGTTCGCTGCGCTCCGGCAGGCCGAACCAGGGTGGCGATGCCGCTGGCAGCAGTGCCAGCAGCGTGCCCCAGCGCCGCACCGCATCCTTGAAGCCGGGGCCGCCGCGGGCGCGGATGGTGTTGTCGAGCAGCGCGATCGAGTCCGTGCTGCTGGTACCGGCGAGCAGTGCCTTGTAGAAGTCGATGCCGTAGTGGCGCAGCAGCCACGCGCCGAAGCTGCCGGCCAGGTTGTAGCCGAAGCAGGCGGAGCTGGTGTTGGACTCGAATTGTGTGAGATCGCAATTGAAATCGCCGGCGTTCAACCAAGCCGGGAAACGGTCGTCGCGAATGACATGGTAATTCGGCGTGATCCGGGAGCCGACCACATCCTCCATCATCAGCGCGCTCATCTCCTCCAGCCAGGTGTCGTAGCTGTAGTCGCTGCTCGGTGACGAGCGTTTAATGACGCGCTGATAGAAATTGATCATGTGCGTCAGCTCGTGCGCCAGCGTGCTGATCTCGAACTGCAGGCCACCGTTGCCCAGATAGAGTGTCTCCGTGTCGAGGTAGAGCGACAGCGATTCATTGCTGGTGCTGATGCCATTGGCGCCATTGCGGAAATTGTTGAGACCCCAGAAAAACCCGACCAGCTCCCACGGCCTGCCGTTGTTGTCGAGGTTCAGCAGCACGATGTCGAGCGGCTGCGAGGGTGCAATCAGCGCGCTGCCGTAGTTGTGGCTTCCCCAGGGCTGATCGGCGAGGCCCGTCACCAGCCCGTAGACCGGGTTGTTGCCGCCGGCGAAGGCCTGCGACAGGGCATTGAGCAACGCTGGCGTGACGCGGCTGACGATGTACTCGCCGTTCTCGACCCAGAAGTTGATGACGCGGCCGTCGCTGGCGGTCAGCTGCTGTTCCAGCGTGGCATAGCGCTGGTTTTCCTCGTGGTCGTACCAGAGCCGGCCCTGGCCGACGGAAGCGCCGTGCATGGTTGCCGACGGGGCGAGGCTGCGCGCCGCGACGGTCACCTCGGGCTCCGGCTCCGGCTCCAGCACCGGTGGCTGGAAATGGCGAATCCGCGCCGGAATCTGGTTGATGCGCGGCTCGCTCTCGCCGCCGTCGTTTGCCACGGGGTCGACATGCCGGTTGCCGGAAAAACCCGGCGCCACGATGTTGCCGTTGATGGTGGAGGCGTTGTCGAGATTGGTCATCACCAGCGTGACACTGCGGCCACCGGTGCCCGTCAGCGCCACCGGCACCACGGCCGGTGCCATCGAGGTATTGCTGTAACGCCAGATGCCGACGCCGCTGCCGGCGTAGGTCGAGACATCGAGGGCCGCGCAATGGGTGCCGGCACAGTCGACGCCAAACGTGTTGTCCGGTACCGGCACCAACGGATCGGGAGCGGTCGGCGGCGTGACAGTGGCGCTGCCATTGCCGCCGCCACTGCCACCACCGCCGCCGCCGCCACAGGCGGTGAGCAGCAGGGCGGCCAGCAGCGGCACGAGGGCCAGCGATCTTTGCAGGACCGCGCGTTGCGTGCAGGTCGGGTGGCTGGCTACACGGAAGTCGTTATTGTGCATCGCTGTCGATGTTATTTAGGCGTGAAGCCGCGAGTATGGACTGGGACGAGCCAGGTCGCGCCGTCATCCGGTTCGTCGTGTGCCGAGGTTCGCTTTCTCGCTTGCAAGATGTTGGTGCCCCCGGCAGGAGTTGAACCTGCGACCCTTCGCTTAGGAGGCGAATGCTCTATCCACTGAGCTACGGGGGCAATTGGCGGGCGGCATTCTAGCGGAGCCGTGGCCGCTGCGGGAAAGGTCGTGGGTTACGGCTGTCTCGTGGCCAGCGGTTCGCGGTAGGCGAGGTCGACATCCCACGGGAAGTGGAGCCAGGTCTGCTGCGCGAATTCGCGCTGCCAGAAGTGCGCCAGCTCGCGCCCGCCCGGCTTGGCGTAGACGGTGGCGAGCACCGCGCGCGGCAGTAGCTGGCGCGCGAAGCGGGCGGTGACGCCGGTGTCGACCAGATCGTCGATCAGCAGCAGCCCTTCGCCGTCGCCGTCGACTCCCTTCAGCAGGGTCGGTTCGCCCTGGCGGGTGTGGTCGTAGCTGGCGATGCAGATCGAGTCGACCAGGCGCACGTCGAGTTCGCGCGCAATGATGGTGGCCGGGATCAGGCCGCCGCGGGCGATGCCGACGATGCCGCGCCAGGGCTGGCCCAGCAGCCGCTGCGCCAGCGCGCGGCAATCGCGATGGAACTCGGTCCAGCCCAGGCAGTAGATGTCGGCGGGGGCGTCAGCGAGCTTGTCGGGCATGGGTGAACTCCGGCGCGGGGAGCGCGGATTGTGCCCGACATTTGTCGGCGGCGAAAACGGCCCGAGTTGAGAACGAGCCGAGGCGGAACGGCTCGATGAATAAAGCCGTTCGACCGGGATGAGGTCAGGGCAGGTTCTGGCGCGGGTCAGGCATCGCCGAGGCGACGGCCGCTGTCGAGCCGGCGCGCGCTGCCGGAGGCGTCGTAGGTGGTGCCGCCCTGCGGTTCGCCGCGCAGGATGTCGAGCAGCCGGCCGACCACCAGGCGGGTGCGCTGGCAGATCTGTTCGTTGATCTGGTTGGCCTGCTGGCACTCGCGCCAGTGTTCGGCGAGCCGGTGCCAGCGCGCGGCGAGCTCCGGCCGCTCGCGTTCGGCGCGGGTCAGTGCGTGGAGTTCGTCCGGGCAGCCGTGCTGGCGCAGCCAGTCGCGGCGCTCTTGCGTGCGCTGCTCCAGCTCGGCGACCAGGCGCTGCTTGTCGGCCAGCTGTTGCTCGAAGGCGGCATAGTCGCGCTGCTGCAGCGCGTCGCGCTCCTGCGTCAGCACGGCGCCGAGCTGTTCACCGAGTTGCTGGTCGGTGATCAGCTGCTGTTCCAGCTCGGCCCAATGGGGCCACGGCTGATCGGCGGGCGCGGGGCGCGATGGCGGATTGGATGATGTTGGCGGTTGCGGTTGCACGTTGACCTCGCAACATGACCGCCGTGCGGCTGTCGGCGCGGCGGCAGGGGCTCCACGAACGCCCGTCTCATCCTGAGCCGGACGGCTTGCCAGCTGGCTGGCGGTTACTCGAACAGATCGTCGAACGAGAGCAGCTTGTCGGCGATGACCAGCTCGTCGACCTTGTAGTCGCCGCTCTCCAGTGCCGCCTTGATCTGGGCGACACGCTTCTCATTCACTTCCGGCAGCTTCTGCAGCTTTTCCTGCGCGGCAGTCAGCGCCTGCGCACCGCTGCTGAGGCTGACGCTGTCGGCGGCAGCGCGGGCTGTCGAGCCGGCCGGGGCCTGCGGCGCCGGTGCTGTCTCCGCGCGGTTGCCGGCGCGCTGGGCGCCCGTGTCGACGGCAGCCTTGTCGGTGCCGACGGTGTTCGTGTTGGCGCCGGGGCGAACGCCGTTGATTTCAGTTGCCATGTCGCTGTCCTGTCCGTTGCGGGGGTGGAGTCCCGCTGTCTGTATCGGCACGGGCGCCGGCAACTTTAGAAATCTCTGAAAAAGTCCTCCTGACTTTTTCATCTACCGCCAAGTCAGGTACAGGCCCTGACTTGGCTCACGCCGAATCAAACACTTGTGTGTTTGATTCGCGGGCCGGCCATCCCTGGCCGGCGGGAAGCTCTGACTTCTTCAGAGCTTCCTTCGGCCGAGTGGCATCTAACTAAGTCGTGCCGGCGCCTACAGCGACACTTCGGTCGCGCCCGGGCCCACGACCCTGGCGTCGACGACGCGCTTGGAGCTGCTGTTGCGCACACGGATCGACTGGCCGAGACGGCCGTCGGTCATGGCGACGCCATTCATATGGACGGCCATGGCGGTGCCGCTGGCGCGGATCGATACCGCTTCACCGCGGCGAATCAGCAGCGGCGGCTGCAAGGCCTGCTGGCTGACCACCGCCTGCGCGGCCAGCGGCCGGCGCACCTCCTGGCCGATCGCGGTGGCGATGTCGGTCAGGTAGGCGCCGTTGAGCCGGGTCACGTCCAGCTCGCTGTCGATCAGATCGGCCTCCGTCAGGATTTCGCCGCGAGCGAGTGGTCGTGCAGCGACCACCACGGGGCGGAAGACGGCGACATCGATCGGTACATAAATGCTCCAGCCGTTGCCGCTGGCGCAGCTGACCTGGGTATTGAAGCGTGCCTGCAGCTGGCGCGGTTCCTGGGCCGTTACCGCCAGCGGGGCGGTGCAGCCGGGCAGGGCCAGGCGCGAATCGAGCGCGGCGACACTGAATTCGGCGCGGCTGAGACCAACATTGCGCGCCAGGAAGTCGTCCCGGTAGCCGGTCAGGAAGCGATCGACCGCCTGCCGCACGTCGGCGGCTGTCGTTGTCGCGGGGGTGGCGGCCAGCGTCGGCGCGGCAGCCGTCAGCACTAGCAGCAACGCCAGCAGCGGTGTCAGTGGGCGGCAAAAGCCGCCGGGATCGGAGCGCGACATCCTCGATTCTTCGCCTATGCTGTTTACCGTTCAGCAGGAGCGGCGACGGACGCTTGCGCAGGCACTCAATGTTGCCGCGGCGGCGCCGATAACTGCTCCAGTGCGACCGTCGTTCAGGACGACAGCCATTCAGTTTGCGGGTGCGCAGCTCGACAGCCTGACAGTGGTGACCGATAGCGGTCGGCGACTGAAAAATGGCGGTTGCTGCACCTGCAACGGTTCCGTAGCAATAGACGTGCCCGGCACCATTCCTCACCCGACAGGTGGGGCATGGGGCCGCGCTGCTCCCCGGAGGGCCTCATGGCCGGCATCCTCGAAAGTGTCAACAGCCGCACCCAGCTGGTGGGGCAGAACCGTCTTGAGCTGCTGCTGTTCAAGCTGGACGGCCAGCAGATCTACGGCATCAACGTGTTCAAGGTGCGCGAAGTGCTGCCGTGCCCGGCGCTGACGCTGGTACCGAAGCGCAACCCGGTGGTGCGCGGCATCGCTCATATCCGTGGCGGCACCATCTCGGTGATGGATCTGTCGCTGGCGATCGGCCGGCGCGAACTCGACGACCTGGCCCGCGCCTTCGTCATCATCACCGAGTACAACGGCCGCACGCAGGGCTTCCTGGTGCGCTCGACCGAGCGCACC
>CAZWXW010000107.1:0-8876 GCA_964638025.1 uncultured Verrucomicrobiaceae bacterium | reverse complement strand
GCTGGTCGGCAAGGGCGAAACGGCGCCCGAGCGTATCCTCGCTGAGGCCGCTGACCGCGACCGGCTGCAGTTGCTCACCCTGCAGCTCCAGCAGCGCGCAGGCGTCGCACGGAACAAGGGTGCGCAGGGCTGCCAGCAGTCGGCGGTAGCGCTCCTCTTCGGTTAGGTCGGCCGACAGGTCGGAGAGCAGCGACAGCAGCAGATGATCAAATGCCTCATTGCGCAGCGCGGTTGTTGTCTTTCTGACTCTTTTGTTGTCCATATGACATCTCTTGGGCTGGTGTCAAAGTGACAACGTAGGCGCTAAGTGGCTTTCATTCAAGCAGTTTTTGAATGGCACGAATGTTGACTGACTAATGGTGAACGATCACCTGAGGAGAACGCCATGCTGTCGCAACAGACCATCGACATCGTCAAAGCCACCGTGCCGGTGCTGCAGCAGCACGGCGAACAGATCACTCGCCACTTCTACAACAAGATGTTCAGCGAGCATCCCGAGGTGAAGGCCTACTTCAATGAGGCGCATCAGGCGGCGGGGACCCAGGCGCGGGCATTGGCCAACGCGGTGCTGGCCTACGCGGTTCACATCGATCGGCTGGAGGCGCTGAAGGATGCACTGCCGGTCATCATCCAGAAGCACGCCGCGCTCGATGTGCGGCCGGAACACTATCCGATCGTCGGCCAGTGCCTGCTCGGCGCCATTCGCGAAGTGCTCGGCGCCGCCGCCACCGACGACATCATCAACGCCTGGGCCGAGGCCTACGGGCAGCTGGCCGAGATCCTGATCGCCGCCGAGGAGCAGGTCTATCGCCAGAATGCGGCGCAGCCGGGCGGCTGGCGTGGACCGCGCGCGTTCCGCGTGGCGCGCAAGCAGCGCGAGAGCGCGGTGATCACCTCGTTCTATTTCGAGCCGGTCGATGGCGGCCCGTTGATGGCGTTCCAGCCGGGGCAGTACACCACCGTGCTGCTGAACATCGACGGCAAGCCGCTGCGTCGCAACTACTCGCTGTCGGACGCGCCGGGCAAGCCCTACTACCGCATCAGCGTCAAGCGCGAGCAGGGCGGTGTCGCCTCGAATTACCTGCATGAGCAGGTGCAGGTCGGTGACGTGATCGAGCTGCTGGCGCCGTGCGGCGAGTTCGTGCTGCAGGATTCCGGGAAACCGCTGGTGCTGGTCAGCGGCGGTGTCGGCATCACCCCGGCATTGAGCATGCTGAATGCCGCCGCGGCGAGCGGTCGCCGGATCGAGTTCATCCACGCCGCGTTGAACAGTGACGTGCACGCGTTCCGCGAGCATGTCGATGCCACCGCGCAACAGCACGGCAATGTGCGGCCGTTCTACCTCTACAACGAGGCGCTGCCGCAGGACAAACCGCATGCGCAGGGCTTCATCACCGCCGAGCTGTTGGCATCGCGGTTGCCGGCCGATCGCGATGTCGATCTCTACTTCCTCGGACCGAAGCCGTTCATGCAGGCGGTCTACCGCATCGCGCAGGAGCTCGGTGTGCCGGCCGCGCAGACGCGCTTTGAATTCTTCGGTCCGAAAGAGGAGCTGGCTGTCGCCTGACCTGACCTCCCCGTCACAGGCGCCAGGCGCGGAGCCTTCGGGCTTCGCGCTTTTTGTTTTCAGAATTTGCTGTGGCCCTTTTTGAGTCGACGCGGGCAATATGCGTGGCTGGCTGTGGGGTATCGAGTTGATACAAGGAGTTGATTGATGGCATCGCAGTTGTCGGCCTGGTTGCGCCGATGGCGACCGGCGCCGCTGACCATCGGTTTGGCGGAGCGGGTACGGGTTTCGATCGGCGCGCTGCTCGGTGTCGGTGTCACGGCGGCGGTGATGGCGCTGCTGCTGCCGGAGGCGGTGGGAGAGATGCCATGGCTGATAGGCCCGATCGGCGCGTCGGCGGTACTGCTGTTCGCGCTGCCTTCGAGCCCGCTGGCGCAGCCGTGGTCGGTGGTCGGCGGAAACACGCTGTCGGCGCTGGTTGGCGTGTTGTGCGCACAGTGGCTGGGTGCCAGCTGGCCGGCGGCGGCGCTGGCGGTATCGGGCGCCATTGCATTGATGCTGACGACGCGCTGCCTGCATCCACCGGGCGGTGCGATGGCGCTGACGGCGGTGCTCGGCGGTCCCGCCATCCATCAGGCCGGCTTCGACTTCGTGCTGGCGCCGGTGGCGTTGAATTCGCTGTTGCTGCTGATCACGGCGGTGCTGTTTCACAACCTGACACGACACCGCTATCCGCGTCCGCTGGAGTCGTCGACGCCGGTTGCGCCGGCGGTGCGCGAGTCGGGCGTCACCGCCGAGGATATCGACTACGCACTGCAGAGCGGCGAGGAGCTGCTCGACATCGGGCGCGGCGATATCGAGGCGCTGCTGGCGCGCGCCGAGCGTCACGCCTGGCAGCGTCGTCTCGGTGACCTGCACTGCGCCGATCTGGTGTCGCAGTCGGTGGCCGCGGTCAACTACGGCACGCATCTGGAAGAGGCATGGCACCTGTTGCAGCGCCAGCGTCTGAAAGCGCTGCCGGTGATCGATCCGGCGCGGCGCGTCATCGGCATTGTCACGGCGGCCGATTTCATGAAGCACGCCGGCGTTGGTGACCATGTGTCGCTGGCGCGACGGTTGCGACGCTTCGTGCGGCGCGTTCGTACCGTGACGACGGATCGTCCGGAAGTGGTGGGGCAGATCATGACGGGGCCAGTGCAGGTGGCGAATGGCCGCGACGCCGTGATCGATCTGGTGCCGCTATTCGCCGCCAGCGGTCACCGGCAGATGCCGGTGGTTGATGAAGAGCGTCGACTGTTCGGCATGCTCAGCCAGCTCGACCTGATTCAGGCGCTCTATCGCGAGGGACTGCAGCCGAAAACAGCTCAATCAGCGCCGTCGCAGTAGCACGCCGCATTCGGTGTGGTGGGTGTAGGGGAACTGGTCGAACAGCGCGAAGCGGACAACCTTGTGTGTTTCATTCAGCACTTGCAGGTTGTCGCGCAGCGTCTGCGGGTTGCAGGAGATATAGAGGATATTGTCGAAGCGCGCCGCCAGCTGCAGCGTGCCGTGGTCGAGCCCGCTGCGCGGCGGGTCGACGAACAGCGTGTTGAAGTCGTAATCGTCGAGATCGATCGTCTTCAGCCGGAAGAATTCACGCTCACCGTTCAATGCGCTGCTGAGCTCTTCGCTCGACATTCGCACCAGCGTCACATTGTCGATGCCGTTGGTGGCGAGGTTGTACGTTGCCACCTGCACCGATGACTTGCTGATCTCGGTGGCCAGCACGCGCCGGAATTGCGGCGCCAGTGCCACGGTGAAATTGCCGTTGCCGCAGTAGAGCTCCAGCAGATCCCCACCCAGCCCCGTTGCGCTGTCGCAGGCCCAGTCCAGCATCTGCTGGTTCACGCCGCCGTTCGGCTGCGTGAAACTTCCCTCGATCTGGCGGTAGCGCAGTTTGCGAACGCCGACCTGTAACTCTTCGTCGACATGATCTCGCTGCAGCACGACTTTCTGGCCGCGCGAACGGCCCATGATCAGGATGCCGAGTTCATCAGCCAGTGCGCGCGCGGCAGTTTCCCACTCGCTGTCGAGGCGGCGGTGATAGATCAGCGTCACCAAAACCTCGCCGCTCAGGGTGGTCAGGAACTCCAGCTGGAACAGCTTGCGCTTCAGTGTGTCGCTGTTGCTCAGGCGGTCGCGCAGCGGTTCCATCAGCGCATTGATGGCGACGCTGCCGGGCGGAAAGCTGTCGAGCTTGATCGGCGTCTGTGGTGCCTCCGGATCGAACATCACGTAGTCGATCCTGCCGCCCTCGTGCCAGAGCCGGAACTCGGCGCGCAGCCGGTAGTGCTCGGGCGCCGAGCGGTGCAGCTGCGGTTCACCGGCGCCAAATTCCGCGAATGCCGTTCGTAGCGCCGCAGCCTTTTCCTGCAGTTGTTGTTCGTAATGGGTTGGGTCGACGAAGGGCAGGGGCATGGCAGGTTCAGGGGCTGGAAACGGGCGCGCATTATATGCGCTCCTGTTGCTTGGTCGTTGGCACAACTGGATTGGCAGTGACGGTAGGAGGGCGGGTGTGGGAACTCTCTCCAGCAGCGTCAGCGACAGGACGTCGCTGACGCAGCCCCCAGGGATGGGTTCACGGCGGTGCTGGAGAGAGTTCCCGCGCCTGCCCTGGCAGGACGCCGAAGTGCAAAAGTCACAAGCAATTCTTCAGGCAGCCACTAGAATTGGCGGGCTTTGATGGATACGTGGTTGAGGAGAGGTCAATGAGAGTTCTGGTTACCGGCGGTGCGGGCTATATCGGCAGCCATACCTGCGTCGAACTGCTGAATGCCGGTCACGACGTGGTCGTCGTCGACAACCTGAGCAACAGCCGCCGCGAGGGTCTGCGGCGTGTCGCGCGGATCACCGGCCGCGAGGTCGCGCTTGAAGTAGCCGATATCCGCGATCGCGCGGCATTGCGGCGCATATTTGCGGCGCAGCCGGTCGATGCCGTGATCCACTTTGCCGGCCTGAAGGCGGTCGGCGAGTCGGTCCAGCAGCCGCTGCGCTACTACCAGAACAATGTCGAAGGGACGCTGACGCTGATCGATGTGATGGGCGAGCACAAAGTTCACAACCTGGTGTTCAGCTCGTCGGCCACGGTCTACGGCGACCCGCACGCGGTGCCGATTCGCGAGGATTTTCCGCTGTCGGCCACCAACCCTTATGGCCGCTCCAAGCTGATGATCGAAGAGATCCTGCGCGATCTCGGTCGCTCTGGCGAGCAGTGGCGCATCGCATTACTCCGTTACTTCAATCCGGTCGGTGCGCACGCGAGCGGTTTGATCGGCGAGGACCCGAATGGCATCCCGAACAACCTGATGCCCTATGTCACCCAGGTCGCGGTTGGCAAGCTGGCGCAGCTGTCGGTGTTCGGCGATGACTATGCGACGCCCGACGGCACCGGCGTGCGCGACTACATCCATGTTGTCGATCTCGCGGTCGGCCACCTGCGCGCGCTCGACAAGCTGGCGACGCAGCGCGGTGTCGTCGCCTACAACCTCGGCACCGGCAACGGTTACTCGGTGCTGCAGATGATCGCGGCGCTGGAGAAGGCTTCCGGTCGCACCGTCAGCTACAAGGTTGTCGGTCGGCGTCCGGGCGATGTCGCTTCCTGCTATGCCGATCCGGCGTTCGCTTCCAATGAGCTGGGCTGGCGCGCCGAGCGCGGTGTCGAGGCGATGGCGCGCGATGCGTGGAACTGGCAGAGCAACAACCCGCAGGGCTACGGCGACGCGGATTAAAACCTGTTTCGATTGCGCTGCTGCCATACCTCATCGGCAACCTTCATCGCACTGTCTGGATCGTCGGCGCGACCGAGCAATCGCAGTGCAATTGCCAGCGTGCCGCGCAGCGCCAGTTCACCGTATTCGTCATGCGCCTCGCCGCGCCAGACTTCACGCAGATGGTCGAGGCGCTGTACATCTTCATGTTCCTGCTTGCCTTCGATCAGGCGCGGCCATGGCTCTTCGCTCAATATCCCGTCGGTAACGCGATAGACCGTGCAGGTTGCCTCGGGACGTCGCTCCACTTCGCCACCTTCACCCTTGAATACGGCGGTGCGCCGATGGCCGATATCGGCCGCCGCCTGCTGGTGGCGAGGCGCGTAGGGCGGATGAAAGATGCTTTGAATGGCGCAGGGCGCATCGAGCGGATTCAGCAGGCGCACCAGCGAATGCACCGGCGAGCGCAGGCCGAGCGTGTTGCGCAGGTCGATCAGCTGTTGCAGCGGCGGACACATCAGCGGCAGCGGCATGAAAGCAAAACGCTTGCTCGCCAGCTGCTCCCTGACCTGATCCCAGTTTTCGCAGGCCGGCACGCCCAGCCACTGCAGCGCGGCTTCCGTATAGAGTCGGCCTGTCGTGTGCCCGGAGCTGCCGTGCAGGAAGACGCGATAACCGGCGTCGACCAGCGCGAAGATTGCCAGCAGGAACCACGGCAGCTGACGGCGTTTGCCGGCGTAGCTCGACCAGTCGAGATCGACATCGATGCCGCGCGGTGCGGCGATGACATCGCGCGCCGCCTGCACGAAGCCAGCCAGTTCGTCCGAACTCTCTTCCTTGACCCGCAGCAGCATCAGGAACGCACCGATCTGTTCGCCCGTTGCTTCGCCGCGCAGGATCATGCCCAACGCCTGACGCGCTTCATCGCGATTCAGCGAGCGCGAGCCGGTTTTACCCTTGCCGAGAATGCGCACGAATGGCGCGAAGGGGTGCTCGTTCGGTTTGGCGATCAGTTCGACAGGTTTCACGGCGATCACCTTCAAAGGCAGTGTTCGGGGCGGGGTAGCCCGGCAATGCGTGCTGCCAGTTTGGCAGGGCTGCCGGGAAACAGTTGCATCAGATAAATGCTGTTGCCCTTGTCCGGCCCCAATTCGCGCTTGATGTAGTTGACGAACGGGCGCATCGCCGGCGACTGCTCGAACTCGCGATAGTAGTTGCGCAGCAGGGCGAGGATTTCACAGTGCTGGTCGGTCAGTGCGATCCCCGCTTCGGCGGCGAAGGCATCGGCGACGGTTTGATCCCAGCTATCGAACTCGCGCAGAAAACCGTCGCCATCGAGTTCGATCTCGCGACCGTTGATCTGCACGTCAGTACCAGCTCTGAATCGGATGGTGGTCGCAGCAGAGCTGCACGAAGCCGCTGTAGTCGATGATGGCGATTCTGTTGTCGATACGCTCCGCGAGTCCGCGCGCATTCACATCTTCGCGCAGCACATGCACGCTGGCTGTCGCTGCCAGCAGTTGCTCCACCGCCGCGCCGGTGGCCGCATAGACGCCATCCTCGATCAGCAGCAGTGCATCGTCGCGGCGACAGACCGTCAGGCAGTCGCGCAGTGCGGCGCTGCCGAGCGGGGACTTGTTGACGATATGCAGCATCACATTTTCACCTGGACGATCAGATTTGCATCTGAACGATCGAGCTTGGGCATTCAGAACGAAAGCACGACATCCTGTCGCTTCAGCAAGACGGAAATCGCATCGCTGTCGAGCAGTGTTACCGGCAGCGACAGGTCTGCGGTATCGAGCCCGCGCTGCCGCAGTGCCTCGACGTCAGCGTAGAGATGGCTGACGTCATACAGCGGCAGCGTCGCCAGCTGTTTTTCCAGCGAACGCTGACCGATGGCCTCCGGCTGCTGTCGGCGACAGAGCTGCCAGACACCATCGCCAAGAAAAATCATCGAAACCTGCTGGTCGAATGCCGCCGCCGCCATCGCCGCGTCCAGCGCCTCGCGCGCCAGTGAGCTGCCATAGGGCGGCTGACGGCAGACCACGGCGATCTGTTTCGAGATGCTCAATTCGAGATGCTCACGAGCGCGGCTCCACGATGCGTGTCACGGGGCTATTCACAGGGCAATTCACAGGACTATCACGGACCAAAGGTGATGGCGCGGTCGGACAGGATGCAGGCCTCGACCCACTGTCCCAGCCCCGACAGGTCGAATCCTTCGGCGAGATTGCCGACGCCGAGCTGGTGCCGCTCTGCCTCCTCGGCATTGGCGACGCCGCGCTTCATGGCGCTGGCGATGCAGACCACCAGGTCGACATGGTGGTCGCGCGCCAGCTGTTGCCAGCGCGCCGGCACGGCGGTCTCCTGCGGTGAAGGCAGTTGCAGCGCGTTGCCGCATTGCACGCCGTCGTGAAAGAAGAAGACGCGGAACAGGCGGTGACCCGCTGTCACGGCAGCCTGCGCGAAATGCCAGGCGCTCTGTTCGGCCGCGGTCGAGTGCGGAGCACCAAGCACCATCAGTGCGAACGTCGTCATCGGCGGCTCCACTTCGATGAAAGGTCAGGCCAGACTTTTTTCGCCCGACTCGACCGACTGCATGATCAGCGTGTTGATCGTCATCGGACCGACGCCACCGGGTACCGGCGTGTAGGCGGTGCAGCGGTCGATCACCGCGCTCAGTTCGATGTCGCCAACGCCGCCCGGATGGTAGCCGGCATCGACGACGACGGCGCCATCCTTGATCCATTCGCCCTTGATGAATTCGGGTTTGCCGACGGCGCCGACAATGATGTCGGCCTGCCTGATCAATGTCGGCAGGTCGCGCGTCTTCGAATGACAGATAGTGATGGTGGCATCGGCCGCCAGCAGCATCATCGCCATCGGCTTGCCGAGGATCGGACTGCGGCCGACGACTACCGCATGCTTGCCGGCGATCTCGATGCCGTAGGCCTGCAGCAACCGCATGATCCCTTTCGGTGTGGCGCAGCCGTACGCATCTTCACCCATCGCCATGCGGCCAAAGCCGAGGCAGGTGACGCCGTCTACGTCCTTCTCCAGCGCAATCGCATCGAAGCAGGCGCGTTCGTCGATCTGGTGCGGTACCGGGTGTTGCAGCAGGATGCCATGCACGTCGGGGTTGCGATTCAGCTCATCGATCTTGGCGAGCAGCTGTTCGGTGGTGGTAGAGGAGGGCAGTTCGACCGCCAGCGAATCCATGCCGACACGGCGGCAGGCATTGCCCTTCATCTTGACGTAGGTGGCGGAGGCAGGGTCGTCACCGACCAGGATGGTGGCAAGGATCGGGGTCTTGCCGCCGCTGCCGGCCTTCAGCGCTGCGACGCGCTGGCCCATCTCTGCTTCGGTTTTTGCCGCCAGAGCCTTGCCGTCCAGAACCAGTGCCGTCATCGGAAACCTCGGGAAATCGGGGAGGAAAAAGCGGCCGGCATTTTCGCATATCGGCCGGAGGGGCGGCGAGTTTGTCGCTTTGAATCAGTCGCCTGGACAATTGACGCGCCCGGGGTCGATGCGTAAGATGCACGCCTCCCGCATCGGGGCATTTAACGATGTATCCGGGGTATAGCGCAGTCCGGTAGCGCGCCTGCTTTGGGAGCAGGATG
>CAZWXW010000106.1:0-9315 GCA_964638025.1 uncultured Verrucomicrobiaceae bacterium | reverse complement strand
GGCGCAGGAGGGCGAGGTGGCGTTCACGATGAAGGACATCGACCGGCTGTCGCGGCGCGTGCCGCAGCTGTGCAAGGTGGCGCCGAACTCGCCGAAATATCACATCGAGGATGTGCACCGCGCCGGTGGCGTCATGGGCATCCTGGGCGAACTCGATCGCGCCGGCCTGCTGCACCGCAACGTGCCGACCATCCACAGCCGCACGCTCGGCGATGCGCTGGCGCAGTGGGACATCGTGCAGACCGGGGATGCCGCGGTGCGCACTTTCTTCAAGGCGGGTCCGGCCGGCATCCCGACGCAGGAGGCGTTTTCGCAGAGCACGCGCTGGACATCGCTCGACGATGATCGCGCGCAGGGCTGCATCCGCGCGCTCGGCAATGCCTACAGCAGCGAAGGCGGTCTCGCCGTGCTGTACGGCAACATCGCCGTCGATGGCTGCGTAGTCAAAACCTCCGGCGTCGACGATTCGCTGCTGGTGTTCGAAGGCCCGGTGTTCCTGTGCGAAAGCCAGGAGAGCGCGGTCGACGCCATCATCAACGACAGAGTGAAAGCCGGCGATGTCGTCGTCATTCGCTACGAGGGGCCGAAGGGTGGCCCCGGCATGCAGGAGATGCTCTACCCGACCAGCTTCCTGAAATCGAAAGGGCTGGGCAAAGCCTGCGCGCTGCTGACCGACGGCCGCTTCTCCGGCGGCACCTCGGGGCTGTCGATCGGGCACGCTTCGCCAGAAGCGGCGTCGGGCGGCGCCATCGCGCTGTTGCGGGAGGGCGATCGCATTCGCATCGACATTCCGGCGCGCACCATCGACGCGCTGCTCAGCGATGCAGAGCTGGCCCAGCGCCGCACCGAGATGTGCGCGCAAGGCGCGGCGGCATGGCAGCCGGTCGAAGTGCGTCCGCGCAAGGTGTCGGTGGCCTTGAAGGCTTACGCCAAGCTGACCACCAGCGCCGACAAGGGTGCCGTGCGCGACCTCAGCCAGCTCGATTGAAGAAGCTGGCCGGGGCGATCGATTTTTCCAACGGGGCGGCGCATGGCCACATGCAGCGCATGACTACCCACCAGCCACTGGCGCGCCTGCCGTTCTGGCGCTCGATCGCCGGACGCATGGCGCTGCTGATCAGCGCCATTCTGATCGCCGGCTTCGCCGCGCTCGCCGTCGTCGAGAACACGCAGTCGCAACGGCTGCTGCAGAACAACATCGAGGAGCTCGGCCAGCTGTTGTGCCAGCAGCTGGCCACCGCTGCCACCGAGCCGCTGTTCGCACAGCAGCACCACGAGCTGGTGGCGCTGATCAACCGCCACCTCGACAGCCCGCGCGTGCTCGGCGCCGCCATCTATGCCCGCGACGGCCAGCTGATTGCCGGCGCCGGTTATTACCCGGCCTTCGCCCAACTGCCACCGACACCGCAGGCCAGCGTCCACGACACTTCGTCGCTGATCGGCAGTGAGCCGCGCAAGCCGGAGGCCAGCGCGCTGCTGGTCGCCGAACCGATCAGCTTCCGCGCCACCGTCGGCGGTTACGCCGTGCTGGCGCTGTCGCGGCAGGTGCTGGTCGAATCGCAGCGCCACATCGTGCAGACCAGCGCGGTGGCGGCGACCCTGCTCAGCGGCCTGGTCTTTCTGGTGGCGCTGTGGCTGGGGCAGCGGCTGACGCAACCGATTCACACGCTGGTCGACCTCACCCGTCTGCTCGAACGCGGCGAACGGCCGGAGCTGCCGGCGCATCGCAATGACGAACTGGGCCAGCTCAGCCACGCCATCGGCCAGATGGGCGACGGGCTGCGCAACAAGGGGCGGATGGAGACGCTGCTGCTGCAGTTCCTCGACCGCGAAGTGGCGAACAAGCTGCTCAACGATCAGGAGCCGCTGCGACTCGGCGGCGAGCAGGTCGAGGCCAGCGTGCTGTTCGCCGACATCGTCGGTTTCACCACGCTCTCGGAAAAATTGTCGCCGGCCGCCATCAGTGAATTTCTCAACGAGTACTTTCACTACTTCGATGTCTGCGCCCGTTTCCATTTCGGCACCATCGACAAATTCATCGGCGATGCGGTGATGGTGGTGTTCGGCGCGCCGCGCCCCGACCCGCTGCACGCCTATCACGCCACCGCCTGCGCGGTGCTGATGCAGCGCCTCGCCAGCGAACTGAACCGTCGCCGCATCGCCGCCGGCGAACCGCCGGTCTATCTGCGCATCGGCGTCAACAGTGGCGAGATGCTGGCCGGCGTGCTCGGCTCGCAGCAGCGCGTCGAGTACACCGTGGTCGGCGATGCCGTGAACCTGGCGTCGCGGCTGTGCGGTGCCGCCCGCCCCGGCGAAGTGTTGATCAGCGCCGCCGTGCGCGCGCAGATCGCCGACCGCGATGATCTGGAGACCAGCGCCGCGCGCTCGATCATCGTGCGCGGCAAGGGTGAGCCGGTCGAAATCTACTCCGCCGAAGGCGTCGACGGCGATTGCGCGCGGGTGGTCGACCGCATGCTCGACGATCTGCTGAACCAGGCCGGACGCACCGCATGAGCCGGCCGATCAAAACGCGCTACCGACTGTTGCTGCCGCTACTGCTGTTGCTCGGCGGCTGCGCGCTGCGCGGGGCGATGACGCCGGAGCTGTCGGTCGAGGAGCTGGCGCGCGAGCATCGCTACAACTCGGCGCTGGCCGCGCTGCAACAGCGCGAGCGCGAAGCGGACAACTATCGCGAGCAGCGGCGCGCGCTGCTGGCGGAAGCGCGCGAATGGCAGCGCCAACTGCTCGCCGAGCTGGACGAACTGGTGGCGCGCCAGCAGTTCGCGGCGGCGCAGCTGAAGCTCGAAAGCGCGATGCCGGAGCTGCCGGAGACGCCGGCGCTGCGTCGCTATGCCGCGCAGTTCTACGAGCGCCGCAACGCCTTCACCGCCGAACAGATGGCGGCGCTGGTGCGGGTGCGCGGCGAGAGCCTGCTGCGCGAGCAGCCCTACTACGAAAAGTTGCAGGGAGTTGAAGGCGACTACCAGGTGCGCGACGCGGTCGAGCGCTACCGCGAGGATGCCGATTTCTACGCCGGTAAACTGCGCGAAGCCGGGCTGCGCGCTTTCGAGGCCGGTGACTGGAGCGATGCCGCCGCGCTGCTCGGCACCTCCAACCGGCTGCATCCCGACGAATTCACATCAACCCATCTCGCCAGCGCGGAGGCGCAACTGCGCGCGGCGCAGAGCCAGGAGCAGAGTGAGCAGCGCCAGCGCGAACGCGCGCTGCGCACCACGTTGCGCACGCGCTTCGACAGCGCGATGCGGCTCGGCGATCTGGAGCGCGCCGCCGCCGTGGTCAGCGAGGCAGGCAAACTGTCGGACACCGGTTTCAGCCATCAGCTGCAACAGCAGCTGGCGCGCGCGCAACAGGCGGCGGCCGCCGCCGACATCGAGGCAGGCGACCGTTTCTACGGCGACGGCAAGGTGGAGCAGGCGCTGCGGCGCTGGCAGAGCGCGCAGCGCTACGACAAATCGGCGGAGCTGCAGATGAAGATCGACCGCGCGCAGCGACTGCTGGAGCACTACCGCGAGTTGCGCGAACAGAGCCGCTGACGCTCCGCGATTACAACGTGCGCCATTCAGCCCCGCAGACGTTGATAACGCTCCAGGTGATAGACGACTTCCCCTTCCGCCTGCGCTTCGCTGGCAACGCACTGCCACTGCCTAGCATCGAGCGCTGGAAAGAAAGCATCGCCGGCAACATCCAGCTCAACCCGCGTTAAGTAAACCGTGGTCGCCAGCGGCAACGTCTGCCGATAGATGTCAGCGCCACCGATGACAGCGATCTCTGCCGCACCCGACGTTTGCGCCGCCGCATCGGCGCGCTGCAGCGCGACATCAAGACTGTGCGCCAGCTCGACGCCGTCAGGCACGGCGTACTGCGTATCGCGCGTGATGACGATGTTGAGTCGCCCCGGCAGCGCTCGGCCGATCGAGTCGAAAGTCTTGCGCCCCATCACCACCGGCTTGCCCATCGTCACCGCCTTGAAGTGACGCAGATCGCCGGGCAGTCGCCACGGCAATTGATTGTCGGCACCGATGACACCGTTGCGCGCGGCGGCGACCACCAGTGCAATCGGCGTCGTGGTCACGGTGCTCATATCGCAATCGGCGCCTTGATCGCCGGGTGCGGGTCGTAACCGTCGAAACTGAAATCGGCCAGCTCGTAGTCGAAGATCGAGGCCGGCTTGCGCGCGATGCGCAGCCTCGGCAACGGACGGGTTTCGCGCCGCAGCTGTTCGAACACGATGTCGTCGGTCAGGTGGTTGCTGTAGAGGTGGGTGTCGCCGAAGGTGTGGACGAACTCGCCGACGTCGAGATCGCACTGCTGCGCGACCAGATGCGTCAGCAGCGCGTAGCTGGCGATGTTGAACGGCACGCCGAGGAACAGGTCGGCGCTGCGCTGGTAGAGCTGGCACGACAACCGGCCATTGGCGACGTAGAACTGGAACAGCGTGTGGCACGGCGGCAGCGCCGCCTTGCCGGCGCGCACGTTGTCGTGCGGCGACAGCCGCTCGTCGGGCAGGTCGGCCGGGTTCCAGGCGTTGACCAGCAGCCGGCGCGAATCGGGCTTGCGCCGGATCAGGTCGATCACCTCGCTGATCTGGTCGATGCTGCGGCCATCCGGGCAGGCCCAGCTGCGCCACTGCTTGCCGTAGACCGGGCCGAGGTCGCCATCGTCCAGCGCCCACTCGTCCCAGATCGTGCAGCCGCGCTCGCGCAGCCAATGGTTGTCGGTCGAGCCTTGCAGAAACCACAGCAGTTCGACGATGACGCTTTTGACGTGCACGCGTTTCGTCGTCAGCAGCGGGAAGCCCTGCTGCAGATCGAAACGCAACTGGCGGCCGAACACCGAGCGCGTGCCGGTGCCGGTGCGGTCCTGCTTGTCGACGCCGTTGTCGAGCACGTCGCGAACCAGATCGAGGTATTGCTGCATGGCTTGTCCGTCAGGGTGTCAGCCCGGCACCCGCGCGCGGCGGGTGCAGGCATAGATGAGAGCAATGGCGCCGGCGGCGATCAGCGGCAGCGACAGCTCCTGACCGCGGCTCATCCAGCCGAACGCTTCGAGGCCGATGTGGCTGTCCGGCTCGCGGAAGAATTCGACGCCGAAGCGGAACAGGCCGTAACAGAGTGCGAACAGCCCGCTCACCGCCCAGGTCGGGCGCGGCCTGCGCGAGAACCACCAGACGATGGCGAACAGCAGCACGCCTTCGAGCGCGAACTGGTAGAGCTGCGACGGGTGGCGCGGCAGTTGCGACGGATCCTTCGGAAACAGCATCGCCCACGGCACGTCGGTGGCGCGGCCCCACAGCTCCTGACCGATGAAGTTGCCGAGGCGGCCGAGGCCGAGGCCGATCGGCGCCAGCGGTGCAACGAAATCGAGCAACCGGCCGAAGCCGATCCGGTGCCGGCGCGCGAACAGGAACATCGCCAGAATCACGCCGAGCAGGCCGCCGTGGAACGACATGCCGCCCTCCCACACCTTGAACAGCCACAGCGGCTGCTGCAGGAACTGGCCGAAGTTGTAGAACAGCACGTAGCCGAGACGGCCGCCGAGCACGACGCCGAGCGCGGCGTAGAAGATCAGGTCATCGATCTGCGCGCGCGTCACCGCCGCACCGGGCCGCGCCGCGCGCCGCCGCGCCAGCCACCAGGCGGCGGCGAAACCGCCGAGATACATCAGCCCGTACCAGTGCACGGCGAGCGGTCCGATCGCGACCGCGACCGGATCGAAATTCGGGTGTACCAGCATGCAGGCTCCTGAGGGTTGGCCGGGGCGCTAGGCGGGAGGAAGGAAGCGCGTATTATCCACGCGTTCCCGAGTCTGGCCTATGACAGATGTGCTTGATCCTGTTTGCGCTGAACCAACACCCCGAGTACCCGCTGGTGATCGCCGCCAACCGCGACGAGCGCTACGAGCGACCAACGCAGCCGCTGGCGCCGTGGCCCGACGCGCCACAGGTGCTGGCCGGCCGCGACCTCGAAGCGGGCGGCAGCTGGTTCGGCATCACCCGCAGCGGCCGCTTCGCCGCCGTCACCAATGTGCGTGAGTGGCCGCCGCAGACCGGCTGGCCGCGCTCACGCGGTTCGCTGGTGCGCGACTTCCTGCTCGGCTCGATGTCCGCCGCCGAGTACGCCGCCGATTGTGTTCGTCACGACGGCCAGTTCGCCGGCTTCAACCTGCTGCTCGGCGATAGCGATGGATTGTGGTACTGCTCCAATCGCGGCAGCGATCCGCTGCGGCAGCTGCAGCCCGGCCTCTACGGCCTGTCGAACGGCGCGCTCGGCGACGCATGGCCGAAGACCGGCTCCGGCAGCGCCGCGCTGCGCACCGAGCTGCTGCGCGGACCGACGCCGGCAGGATTATTGGCACTGCTCGGCGACCACACCGTCGCCACTGATGCCGAGCTGCCGGACACCGGTGTCGGCATCGAGATGGAGCGGATGCTGTCGCCGCGTTTCATCGCCAGCCCCGACTACGGCACCCGCGCCTCGACCGCACTGCTGATCGACCGTCGCGGCCGCGCCGTGCTGTGGGAGCAGAACTTCAGCGCCGGTGGCATACCGACCGCGCTGCAATGTTTCGACTGGAATCTGGAGCGCGCATGAGCCTTTCGTTACGCCCCTTTTCGCTGAGCCTCGACGGCAAACCGGTTCGCTACCCGCCCGGCAAGATCGCCTGCGTCGGCCGCAACTACGCCGCCCACGCCGCCGAGCTGAACAATCCGATCCCGGAAGTGCCGCTGCTGTTCCTGAAGCCGGCCACCAGCGCCGCCGATCTGAGCGCGCCGCTGCGGCTGCCGCAGGGGCTGGGCAGCGTTCACCACGAACTGGAGCTGGCGCTATTGATTGGCGCGCCGCTGACCGACGCCACGCCGCAGCAGGCGCAGGCGGCAATTGCCGGCATCGGCCTCGCGCTCGATCTGACGCTGCGCGACGTGCAGGACCAGCTGAAAAAGCAGGGCCATCCGTGGGAGCGCGCCAAGGCGTTCAACGGAAGCTATCCCGTTTCCGGTTTTGTCTCGGCCGACAACCTCGAGCTGCAGAACCTGACACTGCAACTGTGGCGCAACGGCCAGCTGCAACAGGACGGCTCGACCTCCCAGATGCTGCTTCCGGTCATCGCGCTGCTGTGCGAGATGAGCCGCGTCTTCACACTGCTGCCGGGCGACATCGTCTCGACCGGCACGCCGGCCGGGGTCGGGCCACTCGCCAGCGGCGACCGGCTGGAACTGTTGCTGGGACGCGAACGGGCGGGCGATCTGATTGCGGTAGAGACAGTAGTTAGCTTCGATGATTCTGCCGGCCCCAGCTGAAAGACTTGCCGCATACGAAGATGACGGCAGATCAATCCAAGGCCAGCCCGAAGACCAAAAAAGGGAAGAAAACCTGATGAGCGGGGACCACGCAAAACCACAGCCTCACCTGCCGGCAGCGGAAACCCTGACCATCGAATTCAAGAGCGATCGTTCGCGCCTGTCGGACAACGAACTGGTCGAGGCGCTGGCCTGTCTGGCCAATACCGAAGGCGGGGAGCTCTGGCTGGGCGTGGAAGATGACGGCACGCCAACGGGCCTGCATGTCGACCACCGGAATCTGGCCGGCTTATCGGGGATGGTGGCAGCCCGGACATCGCCGTCGCTGGCGGTAACGGTCAATGCGCTGGAGTTTTCGGGCATCCCCGTGGCGCAAATCGTGGTTCCCAAGTCCGCCACGGAAGTGGCGACAACAGCAGGGGTGTATCTGCGTCGCCGCCTGAAGCAGGACGGTGCGCCCGAATGTGTGCCGATGCTACCGCATGATCGCAGCAGCCGGGCTGGCCGTTTTGGGCTGGCTGACGCCTCTGCACAGATCGTTGCCGGGGCAACACTGGCGGATTTTGATCCGTTGGAGCGCGAGCGCCTGCGGCAGGCCATACGTCAGTACGGCGGCGACCGCGTGCTGCTGGAGCTGGATGACGAAGCCCTGGATGGTGCGCTGGGATTCAGCGCACGCACGCAAACGGGTGAGCGCATCCCTACCCTGACCGGCCTGCTGGTGATCGGTCGTGAAAGCGCGCTGCGCGAATATGTACCCACGCATGAGTTTGCGTTTCAGGTGCTGGCGCGGGAAACGGTGACATTCAATGAGTTTCGGCGCTTTCCGCTGCTGAAGGCACTGGAGTGGCTGGAGACCAATTTTCGCCCCTACAACCCGGAAAAGGAGATGCAGATCGGGCTGTTCCGGGTGCCCGTGCCCAAGGTCGACATGGGCGCTTTTCGGGAAGCCGTGGCCAACGCGCTGGTGCATCGGGACTATCACCGGCTGGGCGCGGTGCATGTGCGGCTGGACGATCAGGGGCTGACCGTCAGCAATCCGGGCGGGCTGGTGGAAGGTGTCACGCTGCTCAACCTGCTGACCACCGAACCACGGCCACGCAACCCGGCGCTGGCCGATGCCATGAAACGCATTGGCATCGTCGAGCGCTCAGGGCGCGGCGTGGACAAGATCTATCGCGGCATGTTGCGGTTTGGCCGCCCCGAACCGGACTACAGCCGCACCGATGGCAACAATGTGGTCCTGCAACTGGCCACAGGGGATGCGGATGAGGTTTTCCTGCAACTGGTGGTCGAGCAGGAAAACAGGCAGGGCGGTACGTCACTGCCCATCGATAGCCTGATCGTGCTGGCCGCCTTGCGTGAGCAGAAGCGATTGAGCGCGGATGAACTGTCCCAACATATCCAGCGCGATCCTGCACAGGCCCGCCGCACGCTGGAACAGCTGGTTGAGGCCGGGCTGGTACACCCTCACGGCAATACGCGTAACCGCAGCTACACCTTGTCGGCAGACATGTATCGCGCGAAGGGAGACCGGGTGGCATACACGCGGCAGGCAGGGTTCAGCAGCTTGCAGCATGAGCAACTGGTGCTGGGCCATGTCCGGCATCATGGCCGCATCCAGCGCAACGAAGTGATCGACCTGTGCCATTTGAGCGTGAATCAGGCCGCCAGCCTGCTGAAACGCCTGAAGGCCGAGGGCAAACTGATACAGCACGGTGCGCGGCGCGGCGCGTTCTACACCCTGGGCGAGAATGGGCAGTTATGAGGTTTTATGAGGTTTTATGAGGTTTTATGAGGTTTGGAAAGTTTGATCGAGTAAGGCCGGCAAATGCCGGCCTTGTTGTTTTCCGGGGTCGTATCAGTCGGTGCGGAACTCGTTGACCAGTTCGGCCAGCCGGCCGGCGGAGCTGTTGACATCGCGCGCGGCGCGTTCGACCTGCTGCACCGAGCTCTCGGACTGGCGCGCGACATCGGAGATGTTGACGACGTTGCGG
>CAZWXW010000105.1:0-9540 GCA_964638025.1 uncultured Verrucomicrobiaceae bacterium | reverse complement strand
CGGGGCGCGACCAGGCGTCGGGGGCGGGGGAGAGGTCGTCGGTGTTGGTCTCGCCAGTCACCTTGAAGACGATGGTCTTGATCGACTGCGGCACTTCCGGGCGACTGGTGAACCACTCGGCATCGGCCCACGACTGCAGCACGGCCTTGGCGGCGCTGTTGCCGGCCTTGGCCTTCTCGACCACATCGTGGAAGCGGTCGAACATCAGCAGCGTGTGCTTGAGCTCGACGGCGGCCAGTTCGGCCAGATCCTTGTCGTCCAGCAGCTGCACCAGCGTGTCGATGTTGTAGCCGCCGAGCATCTGGCCGAGCAGTTTGACCGCCAGCTTCTTGTCGACCAGCGGTGACGTGGCTTCGCCCTTGACCACGGCGGTCAGGAACGCGGCCTTGACGTAGGCGGCTTCGTCGACCCCCGGCGGCACGCGGTTGCTGATCAGGTCGACCAGCGTCTGCTCCTCGCCCTTGGGCGGATTCTTCAGCAGGTCTACCACGGCAGCCGTCTGATCGGCGGTCAGCGGTTTGGGGGGGATGCCCTGTGCGGCGCGTTCTGCGACGTGACTGCGGTAGGCTTCAAGCACGGCGGTACTCCTTGACGTTTGATTTACCCGTATTCACCGGGATCGCCGGGGCCGGGGATGTCGATGCCCATCATCGACCGGAAACAGCCGGCAATTATATAGGCCTGCGGCGGTTTGGTCAGTTTGGTTTGGAAAAGGGGTGAGCCGGATTGTCCGGCTTCGCTAGAATGTGGCGCCATTTCTATGTTTAACCGGGAGCCGTTGTGCCCGAATCCCTGACCCTGCGCGTGCCGACCCCTTGCATCGGCGTCTGCTCGACCGGTATCGGCGATGCCGTCTGTCGTGGCTGCAAGCGCTATGCCTTTGAAGTGATCGACTGGAACAGCTACAGCGAGGAGCAGAAGGCGGCGATCGAGGCGCGACTGGACAAGCTGCTGGCGCAGCTCGTTACCGGCAAGGTTGACCTGTTCGACCCGCTGCGGCTGGAAGTGGCGCTACAGGCACAGCAGATTCGCTATCGGCGCCATCGCAGCGCGCCGTGCTGGGTCTTCGACCTGCTGCGCGCCGGCGCGTCGCAGATCGGCGATACCCGCGACTACGGTTTTGTGGTGCTGCCAGGCCACGCCCACCTGAACCTGATCGAACTGCGCGAGCAGATCGATCGCGAGTTCTTCGTGCTTTCCGAAGCGCACTACCAGCGCTATATCCGCAGCAGCTGGCCGGCCCCGGCCCTGCCCTGACGCGCTGTCAGCCCAGCAGTTTCTCCAGAATCCGTTCGTAGATCGCTGACAGCTGGTCGATATCGGTCGCCGTCACCTGCTCGTCGACCTTGTGAATGGTCGCATTGACCGGGCCGAGTTCGACCACCTGGGCGCCGGTTGGTGCGATGAAGCGGCCGTCGGAGGTGCCGCCGGCGGTCGACAGTTCGGTTTCCAGATGAGTGACGTCACGAATGGCGGTCTGTGTCGCTTCCACCAGCGCGCCGCGTGCGGTCAGGAACGGCGCGCCGGAGAGCGTCCAGTCGATGCTGAAATCGACGTTGTGTTTGCGCAGGATCTCCTCGGTGCGCTCGCGCAGCTGCTGCTCGGTCACCTCGGTCGAGAAGCGGAAGTTGAATACCACCTCCAATTCGCCCGGAATGACGTTGGTGGCGCCGGTGCCGGCGCGGATGTTCGAAATCTGGAAGGTGGTGGCGGGGAAAAATTCGTTGCCGTTGTCCCACGTTTCAGCGGCGAGTTCGGCCAGCGCCGGCGCCGCGTCGTGAATCGGGTTGCGGGCGAGATGCGGGTAGGCGACATGGCCCTGCACGCCGCGCACTGTCATCACGGCACCGAGCGAACCGCGACGACCGTTCTTGATGACATCGCCGACACGCGTGGTCGATGACGGTTCGCCGACCAGGCACCAGTCGATCTTCTCGTTGCGCTGCTGCAGCCATTCGACCACTTTCACGGTGCCGTTGATCGACGGCCCTTCCTCATCGCTGGTGATCAGAAACGCAATGCGGCCGCGGTGATCCGGATGCGCGGCGACGAAGCGCTCACAGGCGGTGACCATCGCGGCGAGGCTGCCCTTCATGTCGGCGGCGCCACGGCCATACAGCACGCCATCCTTCACCAGCGGTTCGAACGGCGGGCTCTGCCAGTTCTGTTCGGGGCCGGTGGGCACCACGTCGCTGTGGCCGGCGAAGCAGAACAGCGGACCGTTGTCTTCGCCAGCACCCTCTTCGCCAACAACGGCGCCGCGCTCGGCCCAGAAGTTGTCGACGTCGTCGAAGCGCAGCGGCGTGCAGCGGAAACCGATGGCCGTCAGCCTTTCCATCATCAATGCCTGACAGCCGTCGTCGGCCGGCGTCACGGAGCGGCGGCGGATCAGTTCGCAGGTCAATTGCAGCGTGTCGGAAAGGGCGGTCATGGAGGGCTCGAAGGGGGATCAATCAAAAAGAGGGCGCAGTTTAACAGAGGCGCATCGCGTCGCTGTTTTGTCACGGTGTTGTCGTCTGCCTGTCACCGCCGAGGACTAGCTTTCGCGGCGATGGCAACCGAAGGCGACCGAGGTCTTTATGCAAACCAACACATCGAACCGCGTGCAAACTTCTCCCACGCACTCCTCACCGGCGCACGATCGTCTGCGCGCCGAGATTGAAAATCAGGTCGAGCAGTTTCTGCGGCAGGGCGGTCAGATCAAAGTGGTGCAGAACCAGCTGCAGGCTGCGCGACCGATTGGGCCGGTCTGGTGGGATACGCGTGGCAGTAACATGACGGGAGCGCTGGGGCGCTGACCTTTGCGCGGCGCCCTCTCCCCCAGCCCCTCTCCCTGAAGGGAGAGGGGAGAAAGCCACGCCTTGAATCATTGGCAGCGATACTCCCTCTCCCTTCAGGGAGAGGGTTGGGGAGAGGGGCGCAACGCTCAGTTGTGCGCGTGCAACTCTGCGTTCAGCTCGATCGCCGACTTGTTGGTCAGCACTTCGACCGCGCCGTTCTGCGAATTGCGGCGGAACAGCAGGTCCGACTTGGACGAGAGCTCGCGCGCTTTCACCTTCTTCACCAGCTGTCCTTTGTCATCGAGCAGTGAGACGACTGAACCGGCGGTGATGTAGAGGCCTGCTTCGATCGTGCAGCGGTCGCCGAGCGGAATGCCGACACCGGCGTTGGCGCCGATCAGGCAGCCCTTGCCGAGCGAGATGATGATGTTGTTGCCGCCCGACAGTGTGCCCATCGTCGAGCAGCCGCCGCCGAGATCCGAACCCGCACCGACGTAGACGCCGGCCGAGATGCGGCCTTCAACCATGCCCGGGCCTTCGGTGCCGGCATTAAAGTTGACGAATCCTTCGTGCATGATCGTCGTGCCTTCGCCGAGATAGGCGCCGAGGCGAACACGCGCGGTGTGAGCGATGCGCACGCCGCTCGGCACGACGTAATTGGCCATCTTCGGAAACTTGTCGACCGACATCACTTCCAGCAACTCGCCTTCGAGGCGCGCCTGCAGCTGGTATTGCGGCAGGTCGTTGATATCGATGGCACCGGCGTTGGTCCAGGCGACATTCGGCAGCAAGCCGAACATGCCGCTGAGATTGACGCTGTGCGGCTTCACCAGCCGATGCGACAGCAGATGCAGCTTCAGGTAGACCTCGGGCAGGCTGGTCGGTTGTTCGTCGTGTTCGAGCAGCACGGCGACGCGCGGCTCGGAGCTGTCGGCCAGTTGCGCGGCGAGATCGGCCTGAGCCGTTTCACCGGCACTGCGCAGTGCGCTTTCGATGCTGCGCAGCAGGCCGCTGTCGAGCTCGATCACGCTGTTGCCACCCTCGTAACGCAGTGCGGTCTTCAGCGCGGCGACCAGCGCCGGCGACGGTTGAAACAGCGGTGCCGCGTAGTAGACCTCCAGCCAGTTGTCCTTGCTGTTCTGTGTGCCGAGGCCGAGGCCGAAGGCGAAAAGCTTGTCGCTCATGTCGGAAAATCCTGATTCGGGTGAGTGAAAAAAATCAAAGCGTGTGCAGTTTGAATACGTCGCGATAACTCGCCTCGCTGAAGCCGGTCATGCGCAGATGGCCGAGATCGAGCAGCGGGCGTTTGATCAGCGTCGGGTTGGCGGTGATCAGCGCGGCGGCGTTTTTCTCGTCGAGTGTCGAGCGTGTTTTTTCATCGAGTTGTTTCCATGTGGTGCCGCGACGGTTGATGACCGTGTCGAGGCCGAGCTCGTCGAGCCATGCCTGCACCTGTTGCTGTGTGAGTCCATCGGCGCGGAAATCGTGGAAACGGTATTCGATGTTGTGGCGCTCCAGCCATTGCCGCGCCTTCTTCACGGTGTCGCAGTTCTTTATTCCATAGAGGACGGCGGTCATGGAGCCTCCTGTTTCAATAGGGCGCGAAGGATAACAAACCTCGGTCCGTCGTCTGAATCTTGCAGTGCCGGAATTGGCACTGAGATTGAGGCAGACCGTGCCGGAAGGGATTCCAGCATCCTCGGAGACAGGACGTCTCCGAGGAAGGCTACAGGGATGTACTTGCGCCGGTGCTGGAATCCCTTCCGGCACGGGCTGCTGGCACCGAACCCAAAAGTTCAGGCTTTCTTCGTTTTCTTCGGCCGTTTGCGTTCCGGGTAAACCGTCCGGCAGATCTCGCAGACGGTGCCGTCGCAGCTGCGCGCCGAGCAGTGTTCGCGGCCGTAGTAGATGATCTGCAGATGCAGGTCGTTCCACTTCTCTTTCGCGAACAACTTCTTCAGGTCGCGCTCGGTCTCGACCACGTTCTTGCCGCTGGTCAGTCCCCAGCGCTGCGCCAGCCGGTGAATGTGCGTGTCGACCGGAAACGCCGGTTGGCCAAAGGCCTGCGACATGACCACGCTCGCCGTCTTGTGACCGACCCCCGGCAGCTCTTCCAGCAGATCCATGTCGGCGGGCACTTCGCCGTCGTATTTGGCGATCAGGATCTTCGACAGTTCGCTGATCGCCTTTGCCTTTTGCGGCGACAGCCCGCATGGACGGATGATCGCCTGGATTTTCTCGACCGGCACCTTCGCCATGTCGCGCGCATTGTCAGCCAGTGCGAACAGCGCCGGTGTGACCTGATTGACACGCTCGTCGGTGCACTGCGCCGACAGCAGCACGGCGATCAGCAGTGTGTAGGCATCGACGTGCTGCAGTGGAATCGGTGGTTGCGGGTAGAGCTGCTGCAGTCGCTCGGCGATGTAGTCAGCGCGCTGCTTTTTGGTTTTCATCTGCAGAGCCTACAGCGAGTCAACGAAACGGCGGATGCGCTGCGCCGCTTCAACACACTCGTCGACAGTGGCGACCAGCGCCATGCGAATACGGTTGGCACCGGGGTTGACGCCATTCGCTTCGCGCGCCAGAAACTGACCCGGCAGCACCGTGACGTTCTGTTGCGCGAACAGGCCGCGCGCGAACTCGGTGTCGTCGCACGGTGTGCCGGCCCACAGGTAGAAGCCGGCATCGGGCTTGGTGACATCGAGACGGTCGCCGAGAATCTGCAGCACGGCATCGAACTTCTGCCGGTAGAGCGCGCGGTTCTCGCGCACATGCACTTCGTCGTTCCACGCCGCAATGCTGGCCAGTTGCACATGCACCGGCAGCGCGCAGCCGTGATAAGTGCGATAGAGCAGGAATTTTTGCAGCAGTTGCGCATCGCCGGCGACGAAGCCGGAACGCAGCCCCGGCAGGTTGGAGCGCTTCGACAGGCTGTGAAAAACGACGCAGCGGCGATAGTCGTCGCGGCCGATCTGCTGGCACAGCTGCAGCAGGCCTAGTGGCGGTTGCGCTTCGTCGAAATAGATTTCCGAGTAGCACTCGTCGCCGGCGATGACGAAATCGTGGCGGTCGGCCAGCTCGATCAATTTCGTCAGCGTGGCTGCATCGAGTACGGCGCCGGTCGGGTTGCCGGGGCTGCACAGATAGAGCAGCTGGCAGCGCTTCCAAACATCCTCCGGCACCGCATCGAAATCGGGCTGGAAATTGTTGTCGACGACGCAATTGACGAACCACGGCTCGGCGCCGGAGAGATACGCCGCGCCTTCGTAGATCTGATAGAACGGGTTCGGACACAGCACCAGCGGCGCCGGCTTCGAGCGGTCGACCACCATCTGGGCAAAGGCGAACAGCGCTTCGCGGGTGCCGGCGCAGGGCAGGATCTGCGTTTCGGCGTCGAGTTTTTCCAGTTGAAAGCGGCGTTCGCACCACGCCGCCATCGCGCCGCGCAGCTCCGGCAGCCCCTTGCTGGTCGGGTAGGTGGCGAGGTGGTCGAGATGGTCGATCAGCGTCTGGCGCACGAAAGCCGGCGAGGCATGTTTCGGCTCGCCGATCGACAGCGCGATGTGCGGCAGCGCCGGCGGCGTGATGCCCGCCTTCAGCTTGGCCAGTTTTTCGAACGGGTAGGGCTGCAGGCGGTTCAGATCGGGGTTCATGGCATCTCGGTTTGCAACGTGGCCGCGCGCTCAGGCGGCGGCCTTCTCGTCGAGTTCTTTCTTGATCGCGTTCTGGATCGCTTCGCACAGCTGCGGGTCGTCGATCGGCCGGTGCTGTGCGTCGGTGATGAAGAACACGTCCTCGACGCGCTCGCCGAGCGTGGTGATCTTGGCGTTCTGCAGCTGGATGCCGAACTGGTAGAAGATCGTGCCGAGCCGCGCCAGCAGGCCGGGGCGGTCGGGGGTGATCACTTCCAGCACGGTCTGGTTCTTGCGGGTGTCGGTGAACAGGCTGGTGGCGGTGGGCGTGGAGAACAGCCGCATCTGCCGCGGCGTGCGCTTGCGCATGATCTCCGGCAACCCTTCGCCTTCGCGCAGCTGGCGGTTCAGTGCCTGCCGGATATGGTCGAGCCGCTGCGGGTCGTCGTTGATCGGCTGGCCGGAGGCATCGAGCACGAAGAAGGTGTAGAGCGCGAAGCCGGTGCCGGACTGGTAGAGGCGGGCATCCTGGATGCTCAGGTCGAGTTGCTCCATCGCCGAGGCGAGGATGGCGAACAGCTGCGAGTTGTAGCGCGCGCGCACGAAGATCTGCGTGGCGGCGTCGACCAGGATCTCGCCTCGGTCGCGCACCAGTACCAGCGGCTGTTCGCTGTCGCCGTGCGCGGCGATCGCCTGCGTGTGCCAGATCACGTCCTCGGGCCGTTCGCGCAGGAAGTAATCCTCGCCGGTGTTGGCCCATAGCTCGCGCACCTCTTCCTCGTCGAAGCCGATGCTGTCGAGCTGGCGGATGGCGATCTGCTGCGCCTCCTCGATCCACTCGTGCTTGTCGACGGGGTTTTCGAGGCCGCGGCGCAGCGCGCGCTTGGTCTCGGTGAACAGCTGGCGCAGCAGCGATGCGCGCCAGGCATTCCACAGCGTCGGGTTGGTGGCATTGATGTCGGCGACGGTCAGCACGAACAGATAGTCGAGGTGCAGCTGGTCGCCCATCGTCAGCGCGAAGTTGCGGATCACGTCGGGGTCGGAGATGTCCTGCCGCTGCGCCACCGACGACATCAGCAGGTGGTTCTCGACCAGCCACGCCACCAGGTTGGAGTCGCGCTTGTTGAGACCGTGGCGTTCGCAGAAGGCGATCGCATCGACCGCGCCGAGCGTCGAGTGGTCGCCGCCGCGCCCCTTGGCGATGTCGTGGTAGAGGCCGGCGATGTAGAGCAGTTCGATCTTCGGCAGGCGCTTGACGACGCGCGCCACCAGCGGGAATTTCTGCATCGCCTCCGGGTAGAGGAAGCGGCGCATGTTCTTGATCACCTCGATGGTGTGGGCATCGACGGTGTAGATGTGGAACAGGTCGTGCTGCATCCGGCCGACGATGTTGCCGAACTCGGGCAGGTAAGCGCCGAGCACGCCGTAGCGGCGCATCCGCCGCAGCTGCGGCGTGATTCTGCCGGGCGAACGCAGCAGCTCCATGAACAGCCGCGTGTTGCGCGGGTCGTTGCGGTAGGCGTCGTCGATCAGCTGCACGCCGTTGCGGATCTGCCGGATCGTCGTCGCGCGGATGCCGTGGATGAAGTCGTTCTGCGCCATCAGCACGAATACTTCGAGCAGCGCCGATGGCGCGCGTTCGAATACCTTGTCGTTGCAGGCCTCGATGTAACCGTTGCGCACGCGGAAGCGCGGGTTGATGACGGTGACCTTCTCCGGCTCGCAGGCGCGCAGGATCTCCTCTTCGAAGTGCTGCATCAGCACCTCGTTGAGTTCGCCGAGGACCAGCACCCAGCGGTAGTAGACCTGCATGAAACGCTCGACCGCGAGGCGCTTGCTGTCGTCGTCGAAGCCGAACATGCGCGACAGCGTGCGCTGGTGGTCGAACAGCAGCCGGTCCTCTTCGCGGCCGGCCACCAGATGCAGGCCGTAGCGCACCTTCCACAGGAACTCCATGCCCTGCCGCAGCGTGGTGGCCTCCTCGAACGATAGGAAGCCGCGATCGAGCAGCTCCTCGACGTTGCGCGCGCCGAAGTGGCGCTTGGCGACCCAGCCGATGGTCTGGATGTCGCGCAGGCCGCCCGGCGAGGTCTTCACGTTCGGTTCGAGGTTGTACTCGGTGTTGCTGTACTTGCGGTGGCGCTCGATCTGCTCGTCCCACTTGGCGCGGAAGAAGTCGCGGCTCGACCAGATGCGGTCGGGGCCGGTCTCGGCCATCAGCGCCTGGAAGCGGGCGGGGTCTCCCTGCAACAGGCGCGCTTCCATCAGATTGGTGGCGACGGTGATGTCGGCGGCGGCTTCGCGGCATTCGGCGATGGTGCGCACGCTGTGGCCGACGTTGAGGCTGATGTCCCACAGCAGGGTGATGAAGGACTCGACGGCATCGCGGTAGCGGTCGAGGCCGTCGTCCGGCAGCAGGATCAGCAGGTCGATGTCGGAGTGCGGATGCAGCTCGCCGCGGCCGTAGCCACCGACCGCGACCAGACCGATGCGGTCGTCGGCCCAGGGCTGGCATCGCCAGGCGAAACCCAGCAGCTGGTCGATGAAGTGCGCGCGCTGTTGCACCAGGTCGCGGACGCTGGCGCCATTGCGAAAGGCGTCGTCGAGGTAGTGGTTGGCCTTCTCCAGTGCCGCCTTGAACAGCGGGATCGGGCGGCCGGTGGCCAGCCCGGCGGAGAAGGCGGTGGAGTCGAACAGCTCGCCGGGAAGCGGCGCTGGCGATGTCATCGATCAGGCAGCGCGGTAGAACGGTTCATCCTTGCGCGCGGTCAGCACTTCGGCACCGTCGCGGGTGACGACGATGGTGTGCTCCCACTGCGCCGACAGGCGGCCGTCTTTGGTGGTCACGGTCCAGCCATCCTTGTGGTTCAGCTTCACGTGGCGCTTGCCGGCGTTGATCATCGGCTCGATGGTGAAGACCATGCCTTCCTTCAGCTCAAGGCCGGTGTTGCGCTGGCCGTAGTGCAGTACCTGCGGGTCCTCGTGGAATTCGCGGCCGATGCCGTGACCGCAGTACTCGCGCACCACCGAGTAGTAGTTGGACTCGGCGTGTTTCTGGATGGCGTGGCCGATATCGCCGAGGCGGGCGCCGGGGCGCACCAGCTCGATCGCCTTGTAGAGGCACTCGC
>CAZWXW010000104.1:0-9772 GCA_964638025.1 uncultured Verrucomicrobiaceae bacterium | reverse complement strand
CGCCGGCCTGTTGCAGACGCGCGACCTGCGCCGCGAGATTGTCGGCCACCTGCGGCATCGGCAGCGCGTTGTAGGCGGCATCTCCATCGCTGAGCGCAAAGAAATCGTTGGCGCCGGCCCACACCGAATAGAGCGCATTGGCATCGGCGCGACCGCCGCTGGTCGACAGATACGCGCTGATCTGATCGGAGACCGGCGGCGCCGCCTGCACGAATGGCACCAGCGGATTGTTGGGATAGCCGGGCTGCGCCGTGACGCGCGCACCGCCGGCCGCGTAGATGGTGCCGCCCTGATTGGCGGGGCCGGTGGCGTGACCGAGCTGCGCGGCCAGCTCCTGCGACCACACCGCGCCGGGGTTGGTGGTGAACTTGCCGGCGATCGGAAAGATGCCGGCCATTGGCGGCTCACCGGCATAGGTACCGGCATCGGAGAGGCTGTCGCCGAAGAAGATGGCGCTCGAATAATCCGCGGCGTGCAGCGGCGTGACAGCGATCAGCAAGGGAGCGGCGGCGATGGTGGCGGCGACAGCGGTGAACAGGCGCGTGCGAAACATGGTCTTCCTCCGTTGAATCGTTATTGTCGGTCACGCCTTTGTTACGGCAGGCGCAGCCGATCATAGAAGCTCACCAGACGCGGCTCTATGGCGAAGCCGTGCATTTCCACTGGCGGAATCAGTGGCGCAAGCTTTGGCAGGAACCCGCGGCGGCGCGGCCGGGCAAATTGACGGCCATTGTTTACACCGTAAACTAGCGGCGCCCGTCAGGAGTCGCCGATGCCCGCCCCCCTCACCGCCCAACAGATCGCCGAGTTTCGCCAGCGCGTCTGCGTCATCGCCGAACGCCAGTTCGCCGAGCGCGGCATCGAGCGCGTGTCGATGCGCAGCCTGGCCGAGGATCTCGGCTGCAGCGCCACCGCGCTCTACAGCTACTTCAAGAACAAGGTCGAAATCTTCGCGGCGGCGCGCGCGGCGGCGCTCAACCGCCTCTCCGACCGTCTCGAACGCGCCATCAATTCCGATACCGACCCGTGGCAACGCTCGCGCGCCATCGGCGATGCCTACCTCGATTTCGCCAGCTCCGAGCCGGAAGGGTATCGACTGGTGTTCGCGCTGGAGCAGCCCGACCGCGAAGCGTTTCCGGAACTGGCGGCTGCCGAAGAGCGTTCCAGTCGCAACCTGCGCGGCTACTGCGAAGAGATGGTGGCAGCCGGCCTGCTGGAGGGCGATCCCAATGTGCTCGCCCACCTGTTCTGGGCCGGCATGCACGGTCTGATCGTGTTGCAGATGGCCGGCAAGCTCGGTGCCGACAGCCCCGCGTTTGAAACACTGCGGCATGAGATGGTGCGGCTGATCACGCGTGGGGCGCGGCCGGAGACTGCCTGACGTAACTGAGAGCGTGATCGACAGGGCGGCGAAGAGTGTGTGAAAACAGCCAAAAATAAAGGCGGTGACCGTCGAAAAATGGCTCTTGCCACAGGAGACGAAGAATCACTGGAGTGTGGAGTCTTATTTGGAGACTCCTTGGTTTTTGACTGAAGAGGGAGCGGAACGATGATTTCATTTACAAAATTTGGCGAATTGGGGCGCCTCGGAAATCAGCTTTTTCAGTATGCCTTTCTGCGATCGAAGGCCCGGCAGCTGGGGGTCAAGTTTTACTGCCCCTCATGGATTGGTGACACGGCATTTGACTTGAATGACAGCAGTGAGCGCATGGCGGCAGCAGAAGCGATAAATTATCGCTACGTGGAGTCAGCTGACTACACGGGGTTCAATCAAAATACCGCACAAATCAAAGACTGCACGGATATTCATGGGTACTTTCAAACGGAAAAGTATTTTTGCGAAGATGTCAGATCTTGGTACAGATTCAAAGACAGCGCTATAGATGACGTTAGACGTCAGTATAAAAATATGGACTTTGCAAATAGTGTGGGAATAAGTGTTCGACTAGGTGACTTTGTTACGACATACGGCCATCAATACTACGTTCCAATGCGCCAATTCTATTCAAGATCGCTAGAGCTTACGCCAAGAGCTGAAAGTGTAATGGTATTTTCCGATGACATACCGGGCGCCAAAAAGTTGCTGGGCGACCTGGGAACAAAAATGCACTTCATCGAAAACTATGAGCCCCATGAAGGGCTATATCTTCAGTCGATTTGCCGCGACTATATCTGCTCTCCCTCCACGTACGCCTGGTGGGCAGCATGGCTTAACAATTACGAAGACAGCGTAATCGTGGCTCCAGCGGAGGGGGCATTTCGCCCCGGAGGAAGAAAAAAGAATCACGAATACTGGCCGGACAGGTACAAGAAGATCCCCGCCCTTCGTATGGGGACGGACCACTACATTGCCTACAAATTAGTAAAATTCGCCAGAAGAAAAGCAAAAATGGCAAAAGAGACACTGTTAAAAATTCGATAGGTCTTTATAGAGCCATTCGGGATAACCAAACAAAATCGAGCAGTTATCAGGGCGGTGACAGTTCCTGCGGTTTAGTGGGCACCGAGATCAATCTGGCTCCGGCCCCCGATAAATCTCATACAACGTGGCCAGATACTCACCCAGCTCATACCCCAGCTTTTCCGACACCTTTCCGCACCGCTCCAGCAACTGCTTCTGGCTGACCTTGTTGTGTTTGCGCGAGGCGAACAGCAGCCAGTTGCCGGTGGAGACGGTGCAGGTGTAGATCTCGGCGAAGTGATCGGCGATGTGGCGGAAGGCTTCGCTCTCTTCGCGGTGTTCGTCCCAGCAGTTGATGACGAGCCAGCCCTTGTCGCCGAGCAGCTGGGCGCAGGCGGCGATGAAGTTGGGGTCGAAGGCGCGCGGTTCCATCTCTTCGGCGGTGTAGAGGTCGCACAGGATCAGGTCGGTGCCGCGAAAAGATTTTCCCTGCGGCTTCTTCAAGACATTTTTCAATAGATAGTTGCAGGCATCGGCGGCGATCAGTTCGAGGCGCGGGCTCTGCGGCAGCTCGAAGAAGCGCTGCGCCACGTCGATCACGGCCGGGCGCAGTTCGATCGCGCGCAGCGTCATCGTTTTGTAGGCGCGGTGCAGCGCGGTGGCGAGCGAGCCGGCGCCGAGGCCGAGAATCAACACATCGCTGGGGCGACCGTACAGCAGCGGCAGCAGCATGGCGCGGATGTAGTCGAGCGGTGGCACATGCGGGGCCGATTTGGTCATGCAGCTCTGTTCGTCGCCGTCGCCGAATGACAGGAAGCGCTCGTCGCCGCGATCGAACACTTCGATGGCGCCCCAGGCATCGGCGTCGCTGTGAATCTTCTTCTTTCTGGTCATTGCCTTCTCAATCGTCACTGCGCGCGGCGTAGCGCTGCGCCAGCAGCGTGCAGATCACCAGCTGCGTCTGGTGGTAGAGGATCACCGGCAGGATGATCAGGCCGAGACCGGGGTGGCCGGCGAACAGGATCTGCGCGATCGGCGCGCCGTTGGCGAGGCTTTTCTGCGAGCCGCAGAACAGCGCGGTGACGGTGTCGGCGGTGGTGAAGCCGAACTGGCGGCCGAGCCAGTGCATGAAACCGAGTGCGGCCGCCAGCAACACCAGCACCAGCGCGAACAGTGCCAGCAGTTGCAGCGTGCTCTGCTGCTGCCAGATGCCGCCGACCACGCTGTCGCAGAACGACAGGTAGATGATCAGCACGATGATGGTGCGGTCGAGTCGCGTCACCCACTTCTTGTGGCGCGCGATGAATGCCATCAGCAGCGGATGCAGCAGCTGGCCGATGGCGAATGGCAGCAGCAGCGCCTTGAAGATGTCGAGCATGGCGTCGAGCAGATCGATCTGGTAGTTCGACGACACGGCGATGACACCGACCAGCAGCGGCGTCACCACCATGCCGATCAGCCCGGACAATGTCGCGTTGAAGATGGCGGCGGGCACGTTGCCGCGCGCCATGCCGGTCAGTGCCACCGACGACGAGATCGTCGACGAGATTGCGCACAGGAAGAACAGGCCGAGGCGCAGGTCGGGGTCGAACAGTGTCGAGGTGGCGAAGTAGAGCGCGAAGCCGAGCAGCGGGAACAGCACGAAGGTGGTGCCCTGCACGACGCCGTGCAGCCGCCAGTTGCGCACGCCGTTGTGCAGCGCCGCGCGCGACATGCCGGCGCCGTGGAAGAAGAAGATCAGGCCGATGCCCCAGGTGGTGATCAGATCGAGTCGCAGCGGGCCGCTGCGCGCGCCGATGTCGGGAGCGATGAAGGCCAGCGCGATGGCGCCGATCATCGCCAGCAGGAAACCGTCGATTTTCACGTGCAAAAACTCCGCGGCGACGCGCCATTCCGGCGCGCCGGGTGGTGGTTCGAAGATTCAGGGGTACTGGTTCAGCCAGACCTCGATGGCGGTGGCCGGTTGCGGCCGGCTGATGTGGAAGCCCTGCGCCAGATCGCAACCCATCTCGCGCAGCTGATCGAGCGTGGCGGCATCCTCGACCCCCTCCGCCACCACTTTCAGATTCAGGTTGTGCGCCAGCGCGATGGTGGAGCGGACGATCACCGCGTCCTGTTCGTTCTGCGCCAGTTCGTGCACGAAGGTGCGGTCGATCTTCAGCGCGTGGATCGGCAGCCGCCGCAGGTAGGCGAGCGACGAGTAGCCGGTGCCGAAATCGTCGATCGACAGCTGCACGCCGAGTTCGGCGATGCGGCCGAGCAGCTGCGCCGCGCCGCGCGGGTCGTGCAGCAGCGAGGTTTCGGTGATCTCCAGTTCGAGCAGCGTCGGGTCGGCCCCGGTCTCGGTCAGCAGCCGTTGCAGCTGCTCGAAGAAATCGCCCTGCGCCAGGTTGCGCGCCGACAGGTTGACGGCGATCGCCGCCGGCAGGCCGGCGCGCCGCCAGCGCTGCTGTTGTTGCAGGCTCTGCCGCAGCACTTCGTAGGTCAACGCGTGGATGGCGTCGCTGATCTCGGCGAACGGCATGAAGGCGCCGGGCGGCAGCAGGCCGAGACGCGGGTGCTGCCAGCGCACCAGCGCCTCGAAGCCGATCACGCGGTTGTCGCGCAGGTCGATCTTCGGCTGGTAGTGCAGCACCAGCCCGCCGTTGCCGATGGCGTCGTTCAGTTCGGCGATCAGCGCCAGCCGCTCCGGCGAGTTGGTGTCGAGTTCGGCATCGTAGTCGGCCACGCCGAGGCCGTTGCGCTTGGCGCTGTACATCGCCACGTCGGCGGCGCGCAGCAGTTCGTGACTGTTGTTGCCATGCTCGGGTGAGCAGGCGATACCGATGCTGGCGCCGATCTGCAGCGCCATGCCGTCGACGTCGAACGGCGTGGCCATGGCGCGCTGCAAGGTGCGTGCGATCTCGACCGCTTCGCCCGGCAGCACGTCTGGCAACAACACGGCGAACTCGTCGCCACCGAGTCGGCACAGCAGGTGTGGCCGCGCGCCGAGCGTTTCGCGCAGGCGCGGGCCGACATGGCAGAGCAGGCGGTCGCCGATCGGATGGCCGAGCGCGTCGTTGACCTCCTTGAAGCGGTCGAGGTCGAGCAGCATCAGCGCCAGCGGCCGGCCGTCGTCGAGCGCGCTGCCGAGCTCGCGGTGCAGCAGGCTACGGTTGGGCAGGCCGGTCAGGCTGTCGTGCTCGGCGCGGTATTCGATCTCGCGCAGCTGGTGCGCATTGGTCAGCGCCAGCGCCACGGTGTTGGCGAAGGCGCGCAGATCCTCGGGTTCGATCAGGTCGGCGTGCGCGGGATCGTCGAGCGCCACCGACACGCAGCCGAGCAGCTGGTCGCGGTCGATCAGCGCCAGCACCAGGTAGCGGCGTATGCCCAGTTCCAGTGCCTGTTCGCGCAGATGCGCCGGCAGCCGGGTGTCGGTTTCGATATCGAGCAGGACCACGTTGTTGGGCTGCGCGAACGGCAGCGCGGTCAGCGGCCGATCGAAAATCCCCATCTGGCCGGCGAGCGCGCCGGCTTCGGCCACCTGCACCAGGTGGTCGCCCTCGCGGTTCAGGAAGCGGGTCAACGGCGCCGGGATGCGCTCGCGCAGCACCGCCAGCGCCACTTCGGCGATTCGCGTCAGGTCGCGCTGTTCGTGCAGCCGCAGCGACAGCTGGTTGATCCAGCTGACGCGCTGGTAGCTGCGCGCCAGTGCCTGTTCGGCGCGATGCCGCTCGCTGACATCGCGCACGGCGGCGAGCAGGTGCGGGCCGCCGTCGAGTTCGAAGCAGTTCAGCGTCACCTCGGCGTTGAACGGGGTGCCGTCGGCGCGCTGGTGCAGCCACTGGAAGTGCTGGCTGGTGCCGGCCAGCGCCGCCTCGATGCGCTGGATGGCGCTGTCGGGCGTGGCGCGGCCGTCGAGTTGATACGGCGGCGACAGGTCCATCGGCGTCGACTGCAGGATCTGCGCGCGCGAACAGCCGAACATCGCCTCGCTGGCCTGGTTGCAGTCGATGAAGCGGTCGCCCTGCATCAGCAGCACGGCGTCGCCGGAGTTTTCGAACAGCGCGCGGTAGCGCTGCTCGTTCTCCTGCAGCCGGCGCCGCGATTCGCGCTCGGTGGTGATGTCGGTGAAGGTGCCGATCGCGCCGATCGGCATGTCCAGTTCGTCGCGTTCGATCACCCAGCGGTAGGCGAGCCAGCGCGTCTGCGCCCCCTGCAGCCGGCACTCGCTGACGTGCAGCGGCGCATGGCTGTCGTCGCTGAGGGCGACCATCAGGTCGTCGAACACGCGCGACCGGTCTTCGGGGTGCAGTGTTTCCAGCCAGTCGCGCCCTATCGACTGCGCCGGCGTCTGCCCGGTCAGCTCGCACCACTGCGGGTTGACGTAGAGGCAGTCGCCCTCGGTGTTGGTGCGCAGCACGCCGACCGGCAGGTGGTCACCGAGGAAACGCAGCCGCTGTTCGCTGGCGCGCATGGCGTCGTAGGTGAGCAGCTGCGAGATCAGGTCGGCGACGGAGACCGCGAACCAGCGTTCGCTGTCGCTCCAGCTGCGCGATCCGCCGACGTGCTCGATGCTGAGCACGCCCCAGAGCTGGCCGCCGCGTCGCAGTGGCACGTCGAGCAGCGCGCCGATCCGGTTCGGCGTGGCGTAGTCGGTGTGAAGTTCGGTGGTGCGCGGGTCGGTGGCGAGGTCGGCGGCGTCGATGATGCGCGCCTGATGCAGCTGTTCGAAGTAGCGCGGGTAGTTCTGCTGGCGCAGCTCGGTGCCGTGGCTGAAGGCGTCGACGCCGCGGTCGTAGAGCTGGCGCAGCGTGATGCTGTGGCGGTCGTCGCTGTAGCACCAGGCGCCGACGCGGGCGACCCGCATGGCGTCGCTGACCGTGTGCACGATCAGCTGCAGCGCGCTGTCGAGCGGCGTGCTCCACAGCGACCAGTTGCGCGCCAGCGCCAGGTAGCGACGGTTCAGCGGATGATCGGCCGTTTCGGCCAGTTCAACCGGCTTCAGACGAGACATGCGGATTCAGCTCCGAGGGTCGGCGATCCAGCCGAACTGGGCGCCGCTGCTAACGGCCCCTATCCGTCCCCTCGACTGCCGGCGGCATTCACCGCTGCCGAAAGGTGGCAATCAACGATCAATCGTGACGATCAGCTATCAAAGGTGACGACCAACTATAGACGGTCAATCTTCAGGGCTGCCAGCGGATGCGCCGGCAATGGCGCCGCCCGGCATGGCGGCAACCTGCGCCTCGATCCACTGCTTGACCTGCTCGGTCAGCAGGCGCGAATTGCCGTCGGTGGTGTCGATCGGCGCGCCGAACACCACCTGCACCGTGCCCGGGAATTTGAGGAAGCGCCGCGCCGGCCAGCAGAGGCCGGCGTTGTGCGCCACCGGCACGATCGGCACGCCGCCGCGACAGGCCAGCTCGGCGCCGCTGCGGGCGTAGTTGCCGGCCTCGCCGGGCGGCGTGCGCGTCCCTTCGGGGAAGATCATCACGCTGCGCCCCTGCCGCAGTCGCTGCAGCCCCTGCTCCTGAATCGAGCGCAGCGCCTGCTTGGGGTTGGTGCGGTCGATGGCGATCGGCTCCAGCAGCTTCAGCCCCCAGCCGAAGAACGGCACGCTGAGCAGCTCTTTCTTCAATACGGTGGCGACCGGTGTTTTCGCCACCTGCAGGAAGTAGGTCTCCCATTGGCTCTGGTGCTTGGAGAGCAGCACGCAGGGGCCGGCCGGCAGATTTTCCCGGCCGCGCACTTCGAAGCGGACACCGCAGGTGATCCACAGCCAGTACAGCGTGAAATGGTTCCACAACCCGAGATACCAGACGCGCGCGCGCAGCGGCAGCCAGCTGGTGAAGAGGATGCCGGTGACGCTGAACCAGCTGGTCGCCAGTGCGTAGGGACCGTAGAACAGCGCGGCGCGCAGCGTGAGCAGCAGGTTTTGCAACGTTTTGGTTCCTTGGGTTGTTCCCCTCTCCCTTCAGGGAGAGGGCCAGGGAGAGGGGAGATGTTCGCAGTTACTTCGCCGGCGCCAGCAACGAGATGTCCGCCACTTCGAGGAACAGTCCGCGCAGCATCGACAGCAGTGCCAGCCGGTTGTTGCGCAGCGCCTCGTCGTCGACCATCACCATCACGTCGTCGAAGAATTGGTCGACCGATGCGCGCAGGCCGGCCAGCTGCTCCAGCCCTTCGCGATAGCGGCGCTGTGCCAGCAGCGGCATCGCCTTCTGCGCCAGCTCGCAGATCTGCATGCCGAGCGCCATTTCGGCCGGTTCTTTCAGCAGCTTCATGTCGAGCGATGGCAGCGCGGCATCGCCCTGCTTCGCCAGCAGGTTGGAGACGCGCTTGTTGGCGGCGGCCAGCGCCTGCGCTTCCGGCAGTTGCGAGAAGGCGTGCACGGCGTGCACGCGCTGGTTGATGTCGAGCGGATTGCTGAGATTCTTGGCGGCGACGGCGAAGAACACCTCGACCGGAATCCTTTCATCCTCGAACCAGGCGCGGAAGCGCTCGACCATGTAGCCGAGCACGTCGTCGACCAGTCTGGCATTGCCGGCCAGTTTCGGGTTCTGTTGCGCGTAGCCGGCCTGCGCCTGTGCCAGCGCGTCGCGCAGGTCGAGGTCGAAGCCCTTCTCGACGATCAGCCGCAGCACGCCGAGCGCGGCGCGACGCAGCGCGAACGGATCCCGGGAGCCGGTCGGCGGCTGGCCGATGCCGAAGATGCCGACCAGCGTGTCGAGGCGGTCGGCCAGCGCGACTGCGACGCCGGTCAGCGTGTGCGGCAGCTCGTCGCCGGCGAAGCGCGGCTGGTAGTGCTCGCGCAGTGCTTCGGCGACTTCATCGGGCTCGCCTTCATGTCTGGCGTAGTAGCGGCCGGCGATGCCCTGCATGTCGTCGAACTCGCCGACCATCGCGCTGACCAGATCGGCCTTGCACAGTTCGCCCGCCTTTGCGGCCCAATCGGTGTTGCCACCGATGCGCTGCGCGATCCATGCGGCGAGTTGCGCAATGCGTGCGGTCTTATCAAAAACGGTGCCGAGTTTTTCCTGGAACACGACCGTTTTCAGTTTTTCGCGGCGCGTTGCCAGCGGCGTCTTCAGATCGGTCTCGAAGAAGAAGGCGGCATCGGACAGGCGCGGACGAATCACGCGCTCGTTGCCGGCGATCACCTGCTGCGGATCGCTGCTCTGGATGTTGGAGACGGTGATGAAGTGCGGCAGCAGTTTTCCGTTGGCGTCGACGACGTGGAAATATTTCTGATGCTCTTTCATCGACGAGACCAGAGCCTCTTGCGGCACCTTCAGGAAACGCTCTTCGAACGAGCCACTCAGCGCAACGGGCCACTCGACCAGACCGGTCACTTCGTCGAGCAGGTTCTCGTCGATGACGGCGACGCCG
>CAZWXW010000103.1:769-10103 GCA_964638025.1 uncultured Verrucomicrobiaceae bacterium | reverse complement strand
GCACCAGGATGTGCGGAATCTTCGAGCGCTTGAACAGCGCGTCATAAATATGCAGGACGGCGCCGCCCGGATAGCCGAAGAGAAACTCGACGCCTTCGTCTTCCAGGGCCTGCGCGACCATTTCGCCGCCGGATAACAGCTCCACAAAAATACCCTCGTCTCAGTTGAAGACACTGAATAAAAGATCGACTGGAGAGTCGCCAATCACTTACACAACCTTCGACCGTCGTTGCATGAGTCACTCATGTCGAGTGAAAACACCAATGTCGGCGCGTGCGAACAGGGGCTGCCGCCATCCGGACAAACCGGGTGACGACATCCCTCGCTGAACTCCGCTGGGTGGCGCGGAGCCGGCTCTCGCTCGCAACACAGGTCGTGTGTTGGCGGAGATAGGAGTTGCTCTGTGGGGGTGGGCTGATCAGTCCATCCCCGGATGGAAGCACTGCCGGTGGGGCGGCGCTTCCCGGGCCTGCTGCTAGGTGCAAGGAACTGCGTATTTTTTATACCAAACCCGGGGGTGTCAAGAAATTTGCCGCCTGCCGCTCACTCCACTGTGCACCGCATCGACAAAAACCGCTTGCCATGCTGCAAATTCTCCACCCTTTGCCATACTTGGCCGGCATTTGCGCAACCGGGATCGAACTCGCATGACTGCACACCACCTCCGCCCGCTCACCCTGCGCTCCCCAACAGGACGCGCACTGATCTGCGCCGCGGCGCTGCTGCTCTCTCCAGCCCTGCTGGCGGCCAGCAAGAACGGCTACTACCGCTGGACCGATGACAAGGGCGCCACCCAGTTCAGCCAGCAACCGCCGCCCGGCCGGGCGTCGGAGTTCGTGCGCACCGCCACCGGCACCTCCAGCAAAGTGGAAGCGGGTGCCACCGACAGCGATGCCGCCCCAAGCCCCGCTGGCCAACCAGCCGCGGCAAAAAAACCGGCCGAGGGCGGGCTCGAAGGGGTTCCCGCCAAGGACCAGGCCAAGTGCGAACAGACGCGCGGCACCCAGAGCATCCTGAACAGCAGCGCACGCATCCGTGAAAAAGGGGCGGACGGCGAATACCGCTACCTGAGCCAGGATGAGATCGCCGAGCAGAAACGGCTGGCCGACGAGGCGATCAATATCTACTGCGACTGATTGTCGATAGTTGAAACAACAAGGGGCCGATATCGGCCCCTTGTTGTTTTCAGCCTCTCCCGAAGACCCTCGTCAGGACAGCACGAAGCGATAGCCGACCCCGGCCTCGGTGAGCAGATAGCGCGGATTGGAGGCGTTCTCCTCAAGCTTCTGCCGCAGATGCCCCATATAGATGCGCAGGTAGTGCGTGTCCTCGGCATGCGCCGGCCCCCACACCTCCTGCAGCACCTGGCGATGCGTCACCACGCGACCGACATGCTGTGCCAGACAGGAGAGCAGCCGAAACTCGATCGGCGTCAGATGCACCGGCTGCCCGACGCGGGTGACCTGCCGCGTGACGAAATCGACCGTGACTTCGCCGAATTGCAGCCGCGCCAGCGCGTCGGTGGCCGGCCGTCGCCGCCGCAGCGCCGCGCGCACCCGCGCCAGCAGTTCGCCGAGCCCAAACGGTTTGACCAGATAGTCGTCGGCCCCCAGATCGAGCGCCGCGATCTTGTCCTCTTCATGACTGCGCGCCGATAGCACCAGGATCGGCACGCTCGACCAGGTACGAAACTCGCGAATGAACTCGAGGCCATCGCAATCCGGCAGGCCGAGATCGAGCACGATCAGGTCCGGCTTGCGATTGCCGGCATCGATCAGCCCGCGCTGCACCGTCCCCGACTCCTGCACGTTGTGCCCGGCCGACTCCAGCGCCGCCTTGACGAACTCGCGGATGCGCGGCTCGTCCTCGATCAACACGATGTTGCAGCTATCGCTACTCATTGCGGCCTTACTCGTTGCGCTCTTACTCGTTGCGCTCTTCTCAATTGCCCCACCATTTACTACGCCATCGAGGATTCGATCGTCGCCGAGTCGGGCGACGGCGGCGGCTCGTTCAGCGGCAGCGCGAAGCGGAAACTGGCACCGCCACCGGCAACAGCCTGCTGCCAGATGCGACCACCGTGCGCCTCGACAATGCTGTTGCAGATGGCCAGCCCCAGACCGACACCGGGAATGGCCGACTCGGCATCGCCGCGACTGAACTTCTCGAAGATGGCCACGCCGTCGCCGACGCCCGGCCCGTCATCCTCCACCGCGATCTCCAGTTGCCCGCCGACCACCGCCGCCGCGATGCGGATACGGCCGCCGGCCGGCACATACTTGGCGGCATTCTCCAGCAAATTGGCGAGCACGCGTTCAATTAACGCCGCATCGCAGCGCAACAGCGGCAACTGCGCGGGAATATCAGTCTCGATCCGATGGCGCTGCAGCGCCAGACGCAGGTTGTACAGGGCGCAGCCGACCACCTCCTCAACCGACTGCCATTCGAGTCGCAACTTCACCGAGCCGGTCTGCAACCGCGCCATGTCGAGCAGGTTGTCGACCAGCCGTGTCAGGCGCGCCGCTTCGTCGCAGATCTCGTCGACCCCCTGCTGCAGCCGCTGCGGATCCTCGGCGAGGTGCAGGCTCTCGGCGAGCCCCACCAGCGCCGTCAGCGGCGTGCGCAGATCGTGTGAAATCGCCGTCAGCAGCGAGTTGCGCAGCCGCTCCGACTCGATCCGGACCAGTGCCTGCTGCGAAATCTCGACATAGTGGATGCGCTCGAGCGCAATAGCGATCAGCGACGCACAGGTGTCGAGTTCGCTGTCGCCGCCATCCGGCTCGCGCCAGTGCCGGGCATCGAACTTGAACACCAACACACCGCGCGTGCGCATCGAGGTGCGCAGCGGCAGATAGTGCAGCGCACCCTCGGCACCTTCGGGCAGCGGCAGCCGGCTGTCGCTGGCGTCGAACACGCGCCGCGCATGGTCGATATCGCAGGTGATCTGCGTGCTGCCCGCAATCGGCAGCAGGCAATCATCGCTGTCGGGACACAACAGCGAGCAGTCGACATTGAAACTGTCCGCCAGAATACGCCGGGCAATGGCCGACACCTCTTCGCGCGTCAATACGCCGGACAACGCCTGCGCCAGCTCGTATAGCGCGCGCGTCCGCGTCTCGCGGCGCAATGCCGCGCGACTCTGGTAGCGCATGCCCGCCGTCAGGTTGCCGGTGATCAAGGCCACCGTCAGCATCACCGCAAAGGTCATGAAGTACTGCAGATCGCCGAGATCCAAACCGCGATGCGAAGGCACAAAGTTGGAGTAGAACGACCACGACCCCAGCAGCGCGCCGAGCACGGCGGGATAGCGCCCGAAACTGCGGCCGAGCACCAGCACCAGCAGCAGGTAAAGCAGCGCGATATTGACCTGATCGATACGACCGTGCGCGAGCAGCCCGACGGCCGTCACCAGCGCGCAGCCGACGATGGTGGCGACGTAGGCGAGCAGCGATTTGCGCTCCTCGCCGACGATGGCCGCCAGCCAGGTGCGATGCCAGGCGCGCTTCGCCACCGGTACCAGCGTCAGCTGCACGTCGGGTACCAGCTCGGCGAGACGGCTCGGCCAGCGCTCGCTGGAGCGGCCACCGTGCATGCCGGTGACGACATGGCGACAGCGATGCGCGCGCACATACTGCGCCACCGCCTCGGCGATATTCAGGCAGGGGATGGTCGCCGTGCGCGCGCCAAGCCGCGCCGCCAGTTTCAGTGTGCGCTGCACCGATTCGCGTTCGGCGGCACTGGCATAGCGCGACTCCGGCGGCTGCAGACAGATCACCTCGAAGCTCGATTCAAGCTGTTGCGCCAGCCGGTCGGCCACCTCGACGATCTTGTCCCCCTCATCGGCGCCGATCACGGCAACGACTCTGGATACTTCGCGCGTGCCCGACACCCCGCCGCTGCGGTCGATCGCGGTAAGACTGCGCAGCGCCAGCATGCGCAGCGCCGACGCCGTACCCTCCGGGGCAGCGCTGCGCCGATCGACCAGCACGATTTCGTCGGCGCGGCGCAGCACGGCATCGCTGACCACGGCCAGCGGCCGGCGGCCGGTCAGCGCGACCACGGTCTGCGTCAGGCTGGACAGCTCCGTCACATCGAGCGGCGCGAATACCGGGATCCCGGCCGTCAGCAGCGCCTGCGCCCGCTCCCAGCGCGTCTCGCCGTCGCGGACGCTGCCGACCAGCGCCGGCATCAATACCGCCTGCGGCTTGCGCTCCAGCAGTTGGCGGATACCGATGGCGCCAACCTCGGCGGAGGCACGGACGCTGCCTCGCAATTTTTCGGCCACGACAACATCGCCGGAATCGCCGTGCAACAGATGTGGTTGCTGGTGGACCGCATCAAGCAGCTGCTCCCACGCGGCCCGCAGCTCCCCCGCCGAAAAGAACAGCGTCAGCCGGGCGGCCGGCGGCACCTGCAGGGTCTGCTGAATCGCGCTCACACCGCACCGCTCCGGAGCCGTTGGCCATTGATCTGTTCGCGGCGCAATCCTACCGGAGAGCCTCCCGGCAGACACCCTTGACACCACCATGGCAACGGCCAGAGCTGCCGACAACAACAAAAGCCAGGTCAGAATCTGAGCAAAAGCCGCTTATCTCTCAGCGGAAACCAAACACCAAAGTCGATACATTTTTATTACTATTTCATCAACTTGGGTGCATTTTTAGACACAAATGTCATGATAAAAATGTCATAAAAAATCACGGTTACGATATTCAGCGGCCCTTCATCGCACCTATCATCGCCGCCACGTCAAAAGGCCGACCGTTTCGATCAACTGCGATAAGAATTCGAATCGTCAAATCGTGTCTTTTCATCGGCGCCGCGAACGCGAACAATTGCCGCGCGCTCTGGTCTGAAACCCGCCTCCTTGCAACGGACGCCATCCTGATCGTCTGCGCAGATGATCAGATTAGGTACGGTTGCAAGTGAGCCGATAAAAATACTGGTTGAGTAGCAATGCCGTACACGCTCCGCAAAAGCCCCGCTCAACGCTATTCCGGTCTGGTCCTGGTTGTGGGCCTGCACGTGGCCGTCGTCTACCTGCTGGTCTCCGGCCTCGGTAAGACGGTGGTTCAGGTCATCACCGGCCCGATCGAAACCAAGGTAATCGAGGAGGTGCAGGAGACGGCCGAAGAGCCGCCACCGCCGCCGCCGATACTCGAGACCCCGCCGCCGGAATTCGTACCGCCGCCGGAAATCAGTATCGCCGTGGAGTCCGCCCCGACGAACTCCCGCGCCATTACCCAGGTGCAGACCAAGGTAGCCGCGCCGCCGCCACCGCCGAAGCCGGTAGCGGTATCCGAGCCCCGTTCCGACCCGCGCCGGCCGAATTCACAGCCGCCCTACCCGGCAATCTCCAAGCGCCTGGGTGAAGAGGGTGTCGTGACGCTGCAGCTCTATGTCACCGAAAACGGCCGCGTCGCCGAAGTCAAAGTACAGAAGAGCAGCGGTTTCCCGCGTCTGGACGAAGCCGCCGTACGCGAAGCCAAACGCAACTGGCGCTTCATCCCGGCCAAGAAAGGGGATGAAGTCATTGCTGCCTGGATGTCCATCAACGTCCGCTTTGAACTGAAACGGTGATGGCGCCCGCGCCATCCGCCGACCGTACTGATCAACCCGAAACCAACTCGCTGCAACAACAGGTAACCGCCATGAACAAGATCGCATCCGTTATTGTGCTGCAGGCTCTACTGGCCCTTGGCAGTCCGCTGCTGCACGCCCAGGAATCCGCAACGCCTGTCGACCCGCTGCAAAACAGCGTGGTCGATCCCGCTGCCGCACCGGCCGATGCCTATGCGCCCGCCGATGCCAGCGCAGCTCCGTTCGCTGAAGAAGCCGCGCCGTCGACCGTGGACAGCGCCGCCGAATCCACCGAAGCCGTCAAGAACCCCTACGGCCTCGGCGCCCTGTGGGCACAAGGCGACTACATCGCCAAGGGCACGCTGATGATCATGGCCATCATGTCCGCGTTCACCTGGTACATCATGTTCACCAAGCTGTGGGAACAGCAGCGCCTGATGGGTCAGGCCCGCGCCGCCTCGCGCGTCTGGGAAGCCTCGTCGATCCTCGACGGCGTCCGCAACCTGAAGGACAACAGCGCCTACCGCTCGATCGCCGAAGATGGCCTGAATGCGGTCAAGCACCACGACGGCCGTCTGACCGACAAGATCGACGTGCAGGAGTGGCTGACGATGACCATCCAGCGCTCGGTCGAACGCATCAACAGCCAGCTGCAGGGCGGCCTCGCCTTCCTAGCCACCGTCGGCTCGACCGCACCGTTCATCGGTCTGTTCGGTACCGTCTGGGGTATCTACCACGCACTGGTCGCCATCGGCGTTTCCGGTCAGGCCTCGATCGACAAGGTCGCCGGTCCGGTTGGTGAGGCACTGATCATGACCGCCATCGGTCTGGCCGTCGCCGTACCGGCAGTACTCGGCTACAACTGGCTGATCCGTCGCAACAAGCTGGCCATGGAGCAACTGCGCTTCTTCGCCGGCGACATCCACGCCTACCTGCTGATGGGTGCCCGCGTCGCTTCCGAGCAACCGGCAACCTACGCCGCCCAGGCCGCCAAGGCCCGTGCACAGCAGCCGGGCAAGAACGCCTGAGACTCCGGAACGGCCGAGAAGAAGAGGTAGATTGTCATGGGCATGAATGTCTCCAGCGGCGACGGTGACGACGACGCGCTCAACTCCACCATCAACACCACCCCGTTGGTGGACGTCATGCTGGTTATCCTGATCATCTTCCTGATCACGGTACCGGTGGTGATCAAGACGGTGCCGGTCGATCTGCCGAAAGCCAGCAACGTGCCCACGCAGACCAAGCCGGAAAACATCGTGGTTTCCGTCGATGCCATCGGTCAGCTGTTCTGGAACGATGCGCGGCTACCGAACAACGAGGTGCTGGTTCAACGGCTGAAGGAAGTGGCCGTCCTGAACCCGCAGCCCGAGGTTCACATCCGCGGCGACTTGAACAGCCGCTACGAGTATGTCGGTCGCGTTGTGTTCGCTACCCAGCGCGCCGGCATCCAGAAAGTCGGCTTCATTACCGAACCGGCGCGCTGATCAACGCATCGCACATCGCATCGCTATTGGGGTATCGACATGGGCATGAATGTAAGTAGTGGCGGAGAAGACGGCGAAGCGATGGTGGAAATGAACACCACGCCGCTGATCGACGTACTGCTGGTTCTGATCGTGATGCTGATCATCACCATCCCGATCCAGACGCACGCGGTGAAGCTCGACATGCCGCGCCCAGACAGCAACCCGCCGCAGCTGGTCGAGCCGGAAGTGATCAAGATCGATGTCGACTTCGACGGCACGGTGGTCTGGAACGGTACGCCGGTCGCCAGCGGCGACCAGCTGGTCAGCTATCTGCGCAGCGCGGCAGCCAAGCAGCCGCAGCCCGAGCTGCACCTGCGCCCGAACAAGCTGACCAAGTACGACATTGTCGCCAAGGTTCTCGCCACGGCGCAGCGGGTCGGTGTCAAGAACATCGGCATCGTCGGCAACGAACAGTTCATGTAAGCGGGACACCATTCACCGACTTTCTCCAGTGACTCACTCGCCGCCTGCCAGGCGGCGAGCCTTTTTTTGCGAGGTACGCACCATGAAATGGGCAAAGGCAATGGCGATGACCGCACCGCTTCTGCTGGGCACCGGATCGCTGACCATGCTCACTGTGACCGCAACGCTGGTGGCGAGCCCCGCCGCCGTCGCCGCAGACAAGAAGCAGCAGCTCAGCGCGAAAGTTGGCAAGCCGCTGCAGGAAGCCCAGAAGCTGGCGCAGCAGGGTCAGTTCAAGGCCGCGCAGGACGCCGTGCGCACCGCGGCAGCCGTCCCCGGCAAGACGCCGTATGAAGAGAAGGTAGTCAACGAGTTCACCGCCTACGTCGCCATGAACCTGAAGGACTATGCCTCCGCCTCCAAGGCCTATGAAGCAACACTGTCGAGCCCGCTGCTGACCAAGGAGGAGCTGGCACAACGGCTCTCCACGCTGGCCAAGCTCAACTATCAGCTGAAGCAGTACGGCAAGGTCGATACCTACGCCAGCCGCTACCAGAAAGAGATCGGCTACGACAACGACATGGCACTGCTGCTGGCCCAGACCCAGTACGTGCAGAAGAACTACGCCGCCGCCGAAAAGACCATGGGCGAGCTGATCACGCGCAGCAATGCCCCGAAGGAAGAGTGGCTGAAGCTGCGCATGAGCTGCCTGCACCAGCTGCAGCGCCGCGACGAAGTGATCAAGGTGCTTGAGCAGCTGCTGGTTCGCTTCCCGTCGCCCACCTACTGGAACGACATGCTGGCCTACCTGCAGGCGACCCCGGGCAGCACCGATCGCACCAACCTCGAGCTCTATCGCCTGAAGTATCAGGTGTCCTCACTGGAGGCCGACGAGTACCGCGAGATGGCCGAACTGGGCTTGGCCATCGGCCAGTACGGCGAAGCGCTGGCGCTGCTGCAATCGGGCTTCGACAAGGGCATTCTCGGCAAGGCTGGCGATACCAACGCCGGCCGCGATCAGCGCCTGCTCGGGCTGGCGAAGAGCCAGGCGGCTGAAGACCAGGCCGGCCTCCCCGCCGTTGCCAAGGAAGCCGAGGCAGACAAGACCGGTGAAGTTTCGGTACGCCTCGGCGAGGCCTACATGAACTACGGCAAGTATGCGGAAGCAGAGCGCAGCATCGCCGCAGGTCTGGCCAAGAACGGCGTGAAGTCGGTTGACGAAGCCAAGCTGCATCGCGGCATTGCGCTGCTGAAACTGAAACGCAATCAGGATGCCGTTGCCGCGTTCAAGTCGATACCGGCCAACTCGCCACTGGCGCCGATCGCGCGCCTGTGGGTGATCTACGCCAACCAGGGCTGATCCTCGCGCGCACAAAAAGGTGGCGGCCATGGATGGCAAGCCAATAAAAAGCCGGCTATGTAGCCGGCTTTTTATTGGCCCTGATTTCTCCTCTCAGCGAGTAACGAAACGAATCCGCTCGCCGTCGGCCTCGGCGCGAATGGTATCGCCCGGCACGAAGGTACCTTTCAGGATCTCCTGCGCCAGCGGATTCTCCAGATGCTGCTGGATCGCCCGTTTCAGCGGCCGCGCACCGTAGACCGGATCGAAGCCGATCGCCGCCAGTTTCTCCATCACGGAGTCATCGACCTCGATCGCCAGCTCGCGATCCTTCAGCCGCTTGCGCAGCAGATCGAGCTGGATCGTGGCGATGCCGCGAATCTGCTCTTGCGCCAGCGGGTGGAACACCACCGTCTCGTCGATGCGGTTAATGAACTCCGGCCGGAAATGGCCGCCGACCACCTCCATCACCGCCGCCTTCATC
>CAZWXW010000103.1:0-759 GCA_964638025.1 uncultured Verrucomicrobiaceae bacterium | reverse complement strand
CCGAACCGAGGTTCGAGGTCATCACGATGACCGTGTTGCGGAAGTCGACCGTGCGTCCCTGGCCATCGGTAAGACGGCCATCCTCCAGCACCTGCAGCAGGATGTTGAAGACATCCGGGTGCGCCTTCTCGACCTCGTCGAGCAGCAGCAGTGAATAGGGACGACGGCGCACCGCCTCGGTCAGATAACCGCCCTCCTCATAGCCGACATAGCCGGGCGGTGCGCCGATCAGACGCGCCACCGAATGCTTCTCCATGAACTCCGACATATCGATGCGCACCATCGCCTCGGAAGAGTCGAACAGAAACTCCGCCAGCGCCTTGCACAGTTCGGTCTTGCCGACACCGGTCGGGCCGAGGAACAGGAAGCTGCCACTGGGCCGGTTCGGATCGGAGAGCCCGGCGCGCGCCCGGCGCACGGCATTGGAGACAGCGACGACCGCCTCGTCCTGACCGATCACGCGCTTGTGCAGCTCCTGCTCCATGCGCAGCAATTTTTCGCGCTCGCCTTCGAGCATCTTCGCCACCGGGATGCCGGTCCAGCGCGACACCACTTCCGCCACCTCTTCGTCGGTGACCTTGTTGCGCAGCAGTTTCATGTCCGACATCTCGGCCTGCGTCGCCATGTCGAGCTGCTTTTCCAGCTGCGGAATGATGCCGTACTGCAGTTCCGACATCTTTGTCAGGTCGGACGCGCGGCGCGCCGCCTCCAGATCGAGGCGCGCCTGCTCCAGATCGCTCTTGATCTTCTGCGAGCCGT
>CAZWXW010000102.1:0-10331 GCA_964638025.1 uncultured Verrucomicrobiaceae bacterium | reverse complement strand
CGACGACATTGTCGAAATTGAGCAGCGGCTCGCCCATGCCCATCATCACCACATTGGTGACGACGCGCCCGTTGCTGGGCTGGAAGGCATCGAACGAGCGCAGCGCCAGCCAGACCTGGCCGATGATTTCGGCGGCCGTCAGGTCGCGCTGGAACCCCTGCTTGCCGGTCGAGCAGAAGCTGCAGTCGAGGCTGCAACCGACCTGCGACGAGACGCACAGCGTGCCGCGACCACTCTCTGTCGGGATGAAAACGGTCTCGACCAGGCTGCCGCCGGCGACACGCAGCGCCCATTTGCGGGTGCCGTCGGTCGAATCGCTCTGACTGGCGATCTCCGGTGGCCGGATCTCCGCCACTTCGGCCAGCTTGGCGCGCAATCCCTTGCCGATATCGGTCATCGCCTCGAAGTTGTCGGCGCCGCGGTGGTGGATCCACTTCAGCAGCTGCTGGGCGCGAAAACGCTTCTCGCCGAGGCCGACCAGAAACTCCTCCATCCGCGCGCGCGACAACCCGAGCAGGTTGACCCTGCTTGGGGTGGCGACGGGCGCGACAGCGACAGCTTCAGTCATGGCGGCGATGAGGGGACGTGTGGCAGTGAATGATCAAGCGCGCGGGCAGAGTTCGCTGGTGGCGAAGAAGTAGGCGATCTCACGCGAAGCCGAGGCCGGCGAATCAGAACCGTGCACGGCGTTGGCATCGATCGACTCGGCGAAGTCAGCGCGGATGGTGCCGGCGATCGCGTCGCGCGGATTGGTGGCTCCCATCAGCTCGCGGTTGAGGGCGATGGCGCCCTCGCCTTCCAGCACCTGGACAACGACCGGACCGGAGGTCATGAAATCGATCAGCGCCGGGAAGAACGGACGCCCCTTGTGCTCGGCGTAGAAGCCTTCAGCGTCTTCACGGCTCAGCTGAAGCATGCGCGCAGCGACGATTCTCAGGCCGGCCTGCTCGAAACGCGTGTAGATCTGGCCGATGACATTCTTGGCCACTGCGTCCGGCTTGATGATGGAAAGGGTGCGCTCGACTGCCATTGCTGATCTCCGAAAACCGACAAGAAAGGCCCGTTCAACCGGACCGCGAATATAGAAAGGCGCGCGATTATACGCGGCTTCCGATGGGATTTACATGACTGCGGCAGGTGGCGAGAGCCGCCAGGCTGAAAGCGCGCCAATCAGCGCTGTCGCAATGCGCCAACGACACGGCGCAGCTGTTCAAGCGCCCGCTCGATATCGCCGAGGGAGGTAAACCGGCCAAACGAGAAACGCAGCGCGGTGTGTGCCAGCGCGTCGGGAAGACCGATCGCCTTCAGCACATAGGAGGGTTCGAGGCTGGCCGAGGTACAGGCCGAACCGGTCGAAACCGCCAGATCCTTCAACCCCAGCAGTAACTCCTCGCCATCCACGCCACCAAAACTGAGATTGAGGATGCCGGGCAGGCAGCGCCTGCGATCGCCATTGACGTGAACGTCACCAAGAGTTTCGACACCCGAAACAAAGGTGTTATTGATCAGAGTGATACGAGCAATGTCATCGACCATTTCCAATGCCGCAATGGCGCAGGCCTCGCCCAGGCCGACAATCTGGTGGGTCGGTAGCGTGCCGGAACGCAGGCCGCGTTCGTGGCCGCCGCCGTGAATCAGCGGTTCGATCGCCACCGCCGGCCGCCGCCGTACATAGAGAGCGCCGATCCCTTTCGGACCGTAAAACTTGTGCGCCGAGATCGACAGCAGATCCGCCTGCAGCTCATTGACGTCAACGGCAATCTTGCCGACTGATTGCGCGGCATCGATGTGAAACGGAATGGCCCGCGCCCGGCACAGCGCGCCAATCGCAGCGACTTCGTTGAGCGTGCCCAGCTCGTTGTTGGCGTGCATGACCGACACCAGCACGGTGTCGTCGCGCAGCGCCGACTCGACCAGCGCGGCGGTGATGACGCCATCCGCCGGTGGCGCCAGATAGGTGACCTCGAACCCCTCGCCCTCCAGCCATTTGCAGCTGTCGAGCACCGCCTTGTGCTCGATCGCACTGGTGACGATATGGCGGCCGCGCTGGCGATTGGCACGCGCCACCCCTTTCAGCGCCAGGTTGTTCGACTCGGTGGCGCCCGAGGTCCAGACGATCTCGCGCGGGTCGGCGCCGATCAGGTCGGCGACCTGGCGGCGGGCACTTTCCACTGCCTCCTCGGCGCGCCAGCCGTAGCGGTGAGAGCGCGATGCCGGGTTGCCGAAAATGCCATCCATGGTCAGGCAGCCGACCATCTTCCCGGCGACGCGCGGGTCGACCGGCGTGGTGGCGGCATAGTCCAGATAGATGGGACCGGAAGGGGCGGTACCGGGAACAGTCGGTGACACAGTGACTCCGAGAGAGGTATCGAACGCGTCGCCCGTCAGTCGAGCGATGCGACGGCGATCGGCTCCGCCATGACGCGCTGCTGGCGACGGCGCTGACGAGCCGACACCACCTGCACCTCGCGACGCATCACCAGGCTGGCGAGACTGATGCTGCTGAGGAAGCCGTGGATCTGGTCGCTGAGATTGCACCAGAGCTGATGCGTCAGACAGACCTCGCCGCTCTGGCAGTCGGCGCGCCCGTTGCAACCGGTGGCATCGACACTTTCATCGACCGCATCGACGATCTCGGCGACGCAGATCTCGGCGCTGGACCGGCTCAACAGGTAGCCGCCGCCGGGACCGCGCACGCTGACCACCAGCTGGCGGCGACGCAGTTTGGCAAACAGCTGCTCCAGATAGGAGAGCGAAATATCCTGACGCTGCGAGATATCGGCAAGGCTGATCGGCCCGCAATCGGCATTGAGCGCCAGATCCAGCATGGCGGTGACGGCATACCTGCCCTTGGTAGTCAGACGCACAAACCTCTCCCTCGCGACACGCGGCAGCTGGATCCAGATCGACTGGATCGGTTTCCAAATGAGAACAAGCCGCAACAAGTATGCGAAGGCCGAGTAAACAGGTCAAGTATTGTCGCTGCGCTCGTTCGAACCGGGGCTGCCTTCCGATGCCTTCGCCCGCGCCACCCAGTGACCGGCACTGGTCAGGATGCCGCGCAGAATGTTCACCTCCATGCGATCGAGCCGGGTGCGCTGGAACAGCCGGCGCAGTCGGGTCATCGCCTGCTTCGGCGCATCGGGATTGAGGAAGCCCATCGCCGCCAGCGTCTGCTCGAAGTGACCGAACAGCCGCTCGATGTCGTCGCCACTGGCGAACGGCACATCCCAGTCGGCCAGCGGATCGGGCAGCGTCTCGGCCAGCGCGGCGGCGCGCAGCTCATGGGCGACCACCTGCACCGCCATCGCCAGGTTCAGCGCGCTGTAATCGGGGTTGGCCGGAATGGTGATATGCAGCTGGCAGCGCTGCAGCTCGTCGTTGGTCAGGCCGCGATCTTCACGCCCGAACAGCACCGCGACCGGGTGGCGCCGGGCCTCGGCAGCCATCTGCTCGCAGCCGCGCCGGACATCGACCAGCGGCCATGGAATGTGGCGCGTGCGGGCACTGGTACCGACCACCAGACCGCAGTCGGCGATCGCCTCTTCCAGTGTCTCGACCACGACCGCCCGCTCCAGCAGGTCGCGCGCACCGGCGGCGCGGTCGCTGGCGGCGCGGTCCGGAAAATTGGCCGGCGCCACCAGCCAGAGCTGCTCCAGCCCCATGTTCTTCAATGCGCGCGCCGCCGCGCCGATGTTGGTCGACAGCGTCGTGTGCAGCAGCACGATACGAATATTGGCAAGAGGAGCAGCGAGCGAATTCACGTTGCAGACCGGTGAGCAAGAGGCCGCGCAGTTTACCAGAGCGGGCGATTTGCCCCGCTGAGTGCGCGATCGCTTTGTTATACTGCGCGCCCTTTCGATTTCGCGAGTCCCAAACCATGCACCCGATGCTGACCATTGCCCTGCGCGCGGCCCGCAAGGCGGGCGAACTGATCGCCCGCGCCGCCGATCAGGTCGATCTGCTGACGGTGGATGAAAAGAGCGGCAATGACTTCGTCACCGAGATCGATCGCAATGCCGAACGCGAGATCATCTACCACCTGAAGAAGGCCTATCCCGACCACGCCTTCCTCGGCGAGGAGAGCGGTCTCAGCGGCAATAAGGATGGCGAGTTCCGCTGGATCATCGATCCGCTCGACGGCACCACCAACTTCATTCGCGGCATTCCCCACTTCGCGGTGTCGATCGCCTGCGAATACCGCGGCCAGCTCGAACATGCCGTCGTGCTCGATCCCATTCGACGCGAAGAGTTCACCGCCAGCCGCGGCCGCGGCGCGCAACTCAACGGTCGCCGCATCCGTGTCAGCGAGCGCAAGAGCCTCGATGGCGCGCTGGTCGGCACCGGCATTCCGTTCAAATCGCGCAACGAAGCGCATATCCCGAACTATCTGAAAAGCCTGCAGTCCGTCATCGAGCAGACCGCCGGCGCGCGCCGTTGCGGCTCCGCCGCGCTCGACCTTGCCTATGTTGCCGCTGGCCGTTACGACGCCTTCTGGGAAATGTCGCTGGCACCGTGGGATCTCGCCGCCGGCGTACTGCTGATTCGCGAAGCGGGCGGCCTGACTGCCGACTTCAACGGCGGCAGCAACTACATGGAGAGCGGCCACATCGTCTGCGGCAATCCAAAGTGCTTCAAGGCGATATTGCAACTGGTGCAACCGCACCTCGGCTACCTGTGCCGCCCGCCGGTCGACGAAGCGGCAAACTGAGCCGCGCAAACAAAGAAACGGCGAGCCGAACCGCACAAGAAATAAAAAAGCCCCTGTCGGGGCTTTTTTATTGGTTAGAAGAGCAGAGCGTTACGGCCGATCGTCGACCGCCTTCGCCCCGCCCTCCTTGACCGGCTCCATCAGATCCTCGCGCGAGACCTTCATCCAGTAGGCGATCGCCGATGCCACATAGATCGACGAGAAGGTGCCGATCACGGTGCCGATCAGCAGCGCCAGCGAGAAGCCGCGCAGTGTCTCGCCACCGAAAATCAACAGCGACAACAGCACCGCGCAGGTGATGCCCGAGGTCGCCAGCGTGCGATCGAGCGTCTCGGTCACCGAGATGTTGATGATCTCGGCCACGCCGACCTTGCGCAGCTTGCGGAAATTCTCGCGGATGCGATCGAACACGACGATGGTGTCGTTGATCGAGTAACCGACGATCGCCAGCACCGCCGCCAGTACGTTGAGGTCGAAGTCCCACTGGAACAGCGCGAAGGCTCCGAGCGCGACGATGACGTCGTGGAACAGCGCGATGACGCCGCCAATCGCGAACTTGTACTGGTAGCGCATCGCGACGTAACCCATCACCGCCAGCAGCGCCAGCAGCAGGGCGAGCCCGCCCAGCTCGCGCAGCTCTTCACCGACCTGCGGGCCGACGAATTCGACGCGATGCAGTTTCAGATGCTGGGTGCCACCGGCCGACAATACCTCGACCAGATGGTCGCCGATGCGGGCATCGGTGGTCTGCGGCATCCGCACCAGCACGTCGGTGTCGGTGCCGTAGTTGACGACGGTGATGCGGTCGTAACCGGCTTCGGTCAGCTTGTTGCGGATCTGGTCGAGCGGCACCGCCTCTTCGTAGCCGATCTCGACCAGCGTGCCGCCAGTGAAATCGAGACCGAAGTTGAGCCCCTTCACGGCCAACACCGCCACCGCGAAGATCGTCAGCGCGATCGAGAAGATGGCGGCAGGCTTGGCCCAGCCGATGAAATCGATGGTTTTGATTTGAGATGTCATTGCGCTCTCCTCCGCCTCAGATCCACAGTTTCTGCAGGCGGCGGCCGCCATAGATGAGATTGACCAGGGCACGCGTCACCATGATCGCCGTGAACTGCGACGCAATCAGGCCAATCGCCGTGGTGATCGCGAAACCTTTGATCGGCCCGGTGCCAATCGCGTAGAGGATCACCGAGATGATCAGGCCGGTCAGGTTGGCATCGAAGATGGTGCCGGTGGCCCGCTCATAACCGGCGTGGATAGCCGCCTGCGGCGACATGCCGCCGCGCAGCTCCTCCTTGATCCGGCAGTTGATCAGCACGTTGGCGTCGACCGCCATCGCCATGCCGAGCACGATGCCGGCGATGCCGGGCATCGTCAGCGTCGCCGACAGCAGCGACATGCAGGCGATCAGCAGAATCACGTTGAACGTCAGCGCGACGATGGCGTAGAGACCGAATGGCCGGTACAGCAGCAGCATGACGATGGCAGTGAAAATGATGCCGTAGATCATCGCATCGATACCCTGCGCGACGTTTTCCGCCCCCAGTGACGGGCCGACCGTGCGCTCCTCGACGAAATCCATCGGCGCCGCCAGCGCACCGGCACGCAGCAGCAGCGCCAGCTCGGCGGCTTCGGTCGGGTTGTCGAGACCGGTGATGCGAAAGCGCACGCCGAGCGCATCGCGAATGGTCGCCAGGTTGATGATCCGCTTCTCGTCATACGGCGTGCGCACCACCACTTCCTGACCGCTGGGATCGATCTGGTAGCTGGTGCGGGTCTTGCGCTCGATGAACAGCACGCCGAGACGACGGTTGATGTTGTGACGCGTGGCGCGATGCATCAGTGAGCCGCCCTCGGCGTCGAGGGTGATGGAAACCTCGGCCTGCCCGGACTGCGAATCGAAACCCTGAATCGCGTTGGCGACACGCTCGCCGGTGATGACGACCTCGCGTTCCAGCCAGGCGCTCTGGCGGCCGTAACCGCTCGGATTGCGGAAGTCGAACTGCTCGCGATCGCCGGCCTGGGCATCGGCGCGCGCCTCGAGGCGGAACTCGAGGTTGGCGGTCTTGCCGAGAATCCGCTTCGCCTCGGCGGTGTCCTGCACGCCGGGCAACTCGACGACGATGCGGGTGCGCCCCTGGCGCTGCACCAGCGGCTCGGCGACACCGAGTTCGTTGACGCGGTTGCGCAGCGTGGTCAGGTTTTGTTCGACCGCATATTTCTCGATCTCCTGAACCATCGCCGGCGCAACCGACCAGACCACATCGACACCCTCAGCCGTCGGCTGGATCTGCTGCTGCAGCTCGGAGAACTCGCCGCGCACGGCGGCAACCGCCTGCTCGGCCAGCGCGGTGTCCTTGAAGCGACCGACCAGCACGTTGTTGTCGCCACGGCTGACGAGCCCTCTCACCTTGCCTTCGCGCAACTTGCGCTTGATGCCGGTTTCGTAGAACTCGATGCGCTTGGCCACCGCCGCGTTGGTATCGACCTGCAGCAGGAAGTGAACACCCCCGCTGAGATCGAGACCGAGTTTCATCGGGCTGGCGCCGACACGGCTCAGCCAATCCGGCGTCGTCGGCGCCAGGTTCAGTGCCACCACATAACCGTCGCCGAGCGCGCGCTGGATCAGCCGCTGCGCGGTGAGCTGGGCATCGCGCTGTTTCAGGCGGATCAACGCGTTCTTGCCGGCCTCGCCGATCTCGGCGCCGAAGAAATCGATGTTGCCCTTGGCCAGCGCGTCGGTGGCGAGCTGCAGCGTGCGCTCCTGCACCACCGTTGCACTGCTTTCACCGGAGATCTGAATCGCCGGATCGGGCGCGTAGAGGTTCGGCGCGGCATACAGACAGCCGAGCGCGAGCACGGCAATGATCAGCAGATACTTCCACAGCGGGTATCGGTTCATAAGCTTTCCGAAACGGCGGGAGGAGATCGATCGCCGCGCTTGTTTTTGAGGATTGTCGTGTTGGAGATCGTCGTCTGGAAATTATCGTTCTGGAGGTGGCGTCTCGAATGATCGCGGCCGCGCCAGGTGCAGGGCGCGGCCATTATACGGAAACGGGTTGACCCAACAACCGCGCACCCCCGCGCCGCCGGGGCACGGCGACAAGCGCTACGAGATGCGGACGACACAGGCACTTTTCAAGGGGGCCGCGCTCAACCAACCCACGCGCGCGCGTTGCGGAACAGCCGCATCCAGCCGCCATCCTCGCCCCACTCGGCCGGATGCCACGAGTTCTGCACGCTGCGGAACACCCGCTCCGGATGTGGCATCAGCAGCGTGACGCGACCGTCGGTGGTGGTGACACCGGCAATGGCGGCCGGCGAACCGTTCGGGTTGGCCGGATAACGCTCGGTGAACTGGCCGCGGTTGTCGACAAAACGCAGCGCGACCGAACCGCCCTGCAGCAGCGCATCGCATTGCGCGGCATCGGCGAATTCGGCGCGCCCTTCACCGTGGGCGACGGCGACCGGCAGCTGCGAACCACTCATGCCGGCCAGCAGCACGGATGGCGACTGCGGAATCTTCACCAGCGCGAAACGCGCCTCGAACTGTTCGGAGAGGTTGCGCACGAAGCGCGGCCAGCCGTCGGCGCCCGGAATCAGCGGCTTCAGGTTCGACATCATCTGGCAGCCGTTGCAGATACCGAGCGAGAAGGTGTCGGCGCGGTGGAAGAACTGCTGGAACTGATCGCGCGCGCGCGGGTTGAACAGAATGGTTTTCGCCCAGCCCTCGCCGGCGCCGAGCACATCGCCATAGGAGAAACCGCCGCAGGCCACCAGGCCACGGAACTGATCGAGCGCAATGCGGCCGGCCAGAATGTCGCTCATGTGCACATCGACGGCATCGAAGCCGGCGCGATCAAACGCCGCCGCCATCTCGACCTGACCGTTGACGCCCTGCTCGCGCAGGATCGCCACGCGCGGTTTCACGCCTTTATTGATGAAAGGCGCAGCGACATTGTCGGCAGGATTGAAAGTCAGATTGACGCTGAGGCCAGGATCATTGGCATCGGCCAGCGTCTCGAACTCCTGATCCGCGCAAACTGGATTGTCGCGCAGCCGCTGAATGCGATAGCTGGTCTCCGACCAGCGCTGCAACCACTGTTGCAGATTGCCTTGCATCAGCGGTGCACCGTTCCATGCGAACGTCAGTTCGCGACCGCTCTTGACCGTGCCGAGACGATGCGCTGCCGATTGCAGGCTCTTCGAAGCCAACAGCGCCTCGACTTTCGCCAGATCGCCCTTGCGCACCTGCAGCACGGCGCCCAACTCTTCGCTGAACAGCACCGACAGCGCATCGGCGCCGAGCTTGCCCAGCTCAACCGCAAAACCGCAGCGACCGGCAAACGCCATCTCGCACAGCGTGGCGAACAGACCGCCGTCGGCGCGATCGTGATAAGCCAGCAGCAGATTCTGTTCGAGCATTGTCTGTACGACGTCGAAGAACGCGGCGAGCTGCCGAGGATCGTCGAGATCGGCACCGCTGTCGCCGATCTGGTTGTAGACCTGCGCCAGCGCTGAGCCACCCAAGCGATTGCGACCATTGCCGAGATCGACCAGCAGCAGCGTGGTGTCGGCATCGTCCTGCAGCTGCGGCGTCACCGTCTTGCGCACGTCGAGCACCGGCGCGAAGGCAGAGATGATCAATGACAGCGGTGCGGTGACCGATTTGTCGCTGCCGTCCTGCTGCCAGCGCGTGCGCATCGACAGCGAATCTTTCCCCACCGGCACGGTGATGCCGAGCTGCGGGCACAGTTCCATGCCGACCGCGCGCACGGTGTCGAACAGTTTTTCGTCTTCACCGGGATGACCGGCCGCGCACATCCAGTTGGCCGACAGTTTGACGTCGGCGAGTTTGCCGATGCGCGTCGCGGCGATATTGGTGATCGCCTCGCCGATTGCCATGCGACCGGAGGCCGGTGCATCGATCAGCGCCAGCGGCGTGCGCTCACCCATCGACATCGCTTCGCCGGCATAGGTGTCGAACGATGCGGTGGTCACCGCGCAGTCGGCCACCGGCACCTGCCACGGGCCGACCATCTGATCGCGTGCGACCTGACCGGTGATCGTGCGATCGCCGATGGTAATCAGGAAGCTCTTGCTGGCAACGGTCGGTAACGCCAGCACGCGCTCGGCGGCTTCTTTTATATCGACGCCGCCGAGATCGAGCGGCTGCAACTTCACGCTGGAGCGCGTCACGTCGCGATGCATACGCGGCGCTTTGCCGAACAGCACCGACATCGGCAGGTCGACCGGGTTGTTGTCGAACACGGTGTCGCCAACACGCAGATGCTGTTCGTCGGTCGCTTCACCTACCACCGCGAACGGCGCGCGCTCGCGTTCGCAGATCGCCTTGAACCGGTCGAGATTCTCCGGCTTCACCGCCAGCACGTAACGCTCCTGCGATTCGTTGCACCAGATTTCGAGCGGCGACATGCCGGGCTCGTCGTTCGGCACATTGCGCAACTGGAAATTGCCGCCCTTGCCCGCGTCTTTCACCAGCTCGGGAAATGCGTTGGAGAGACCGCCGGCGCCGACGTCGTGAATGAACTCGATCGGGTTGTTTGCCCCTTGCGCCCAGCAGCGGTCGATCACCTCCTGGCAGCGGCGCTCCATC
>CAZWXW010000101.1:0-10527 GCA_964638025.1 uncultured Verrucomicrobiaceae bacterium | reverse complement strand
CTTCTTCTTCCTTGCGACGAACAACGATACGGTCGTTCAAAGGACGAATTTTCATATTGCCAATTCTCCTGATGGGTTGAGGGATGAATCCGGGTGTGCCCCAGGCAGCGCGCGGAATGAGTGCGCGGGACGCTTTCAAGGGCACCCGACGGGTGCTGCGATTAGCACTCTCGCCGAGCTTTAGCACTCTCGCCATGAGAGTGCCAATCGAGAGAGTGCCAATCATAGTGTCCACTCACCCTCAGTCAAGCATTACCTAAGCCGACCGCGGGTGGCGTCTCGGCAGGCAATATGGGGGGTGTCCGTGACGATTCAAGGGATGGCGGCGTCAAATTTGCACGCCGGTTGAGGTCAATCGAAATGCCGTGGAGCAGATCTGGCGTGCGCAAAAGCGTCACGGCAGCCGACGATCATCCGGGGAGCGAGGAGTACCGTCGTCGCGCGAAAACTCTCCATCCAGCGTGACGCCGCCCTCGTGCCCGGATCTTGCGGAACCGGCTCGCGCCGAAGCGGCACCCCGCCAGCGCGACACCGAGGCCACCCGGTTGAACGCGCCGACCACACGCCGGCGCGTTGCCGGCAGCAGCAACAGCAGGCCGAGCGTGTCGGTGATCAGGCCGGGCAGGAACAGCAGGAAGCCGCCGGCACTGAGCAGCACGCCGTCGGCCAGCTGGGCGGCCGGCGACTGGCCATCGCGCGGCTGGCGCCAGTTGCCCTGCTGCCAGGTGCTCCAGCCGGCGCGCTGCAGTGCGGCGACCCCGATGACGGCGGAGAGCACGATCCACAGCAGCACGGTCAGGCCGCCGACCGCCATGCCGGCCAGGATCAGCAGCGTCAGCTCCAGCAGCGGGAACAGGAAGAACAGCAACGTGAACGGGTGCATCGACAGCTCCAGCGCGGGTTTGAACCGGTTTAGATGGCGACGGCAGCGCTGAATTCAACCCGCCGACAGCGATGACCCGCGCTGGCTACAATGCGACGCGCCTCGCCAGCACACCGAGCCGGCCGCCATCCAGACCGACCACGAACGGATCAACCACATGAATTTGAAAGACAAAGTGATCGTCATCACCGGCGGCGGCCAGGGCCTCGGCCGCTCCATCGCGCTGGCGCTGGCCGCCAAGGGGGCACGACTGGCGCTGTTCGACCTGAACCGCGAGCGGCTCGACGAGACAGCCGCCGCCTGCCGCGACGCCGGTGGCGACGGCCGCGGCTATCTGTGCAATGTCGCCCGCGAGGAGGAGGTGATCGCCGCCTTCGATCAGGTGGTGGCCGACTTCGGCGCCCTGCACGGCCTGATCAACAATGCCGGCATCCTGCGCGACGGCTTTCTGGTCAAATCCAAGGATGGCGAGATCGTGAAGAAGATGACACTGGCCGAGTGGCAGGCGGTCATCGACGTCAACCTGACCGGCGTCTTCCTGTGCGGGCGCGAGGCGGCCGAGCGCATGGTCCGGCTCGGCGAAGGTGGCGTCATCATCAACATCTCGTCGATCTCGCGCGCCGGCAACATGGGCCAGAGCAACTATTCGGCGGCCAAGGCCGGCGTGGTCGCGCTGGCCGTCACCTGGGCCAAGGAGCTGTCGCGCCACGGTATCCGCACCGCCGCCATCGCCCCCGGCTTCATCGCCACCGAGATGGTCGCCGGCATGAAGCCGGAGATGCTGGAGAAGATGGCCGAGGGCATTCCGCTGCACCGCCTCGGTTTCCCCGAGGAGATCGGCCACACGGCGGTCTATATCTTCGAGAACGACTACTTCACCGGCCGCGTCATCGAGATGGATGGCGGCATCCGGATCTGAGCGCGGATCGAATCCCATGACAGCTCTTTACGGCCCGGTCTGGCAGGTGGTGGCATCGATTCCGCCCGGCCGCGTCTGCAGCTACGGCGGCGTCGCCACGCTGGCCGGCATGCCCGGCAATGCGCGGCTGGTCGGCCGCATCCTGTCGCAGCTGCCGATCGACTCGAATTTGCCGTGGCACCGCGTCATCAACTCAGGCGGTCGCATCTCGTTCACGCCGCAGTCGGAGGCGTGGCTGCAGCAGCGCCAACGACTGGAAGCGGAGGGGGTCGAGTTCAGCGCCAGCGATCGCGTCAGCTGGAAGCGCTTCGGCTGGCCGGATGAGGCGGCTCAGTCGACGCCCGTGGCCGCGCCGGTGCGGGCGCGTTCGGGCTCGCCGGCCCACGGCGCAACCCAGAGCAAAAGCAGCATGCCGGGAATGGCCAAGAAGAAGCAGAGCCAGAAGAAGTAGTACCAGCTCATCCACTCCACCAGCCAGCCGGCGGCGGCATTGATGAAGGTGCGCGGCACCGCCATCAGGCTGGTGAACAGCGCCAGCTGCGTCGCCGTGTAGGCCGGGTGCGTGGTGCGCGCCATGAAGGCGACGAACGCCGTCGAACCCAGCCCGACGCCGATCGCCTCGCCACCGATCACCAGCGCCAGTGCCGTCAGCCGCCCGGTATCGGACTCGGCCGGGCCGAGCCACGCCAGCCAGGCGAAGCCGAGAATGGTCACCGCCTGCACCACGCCGAACAGCCATAGCGCGCGGTTGATGCCGAGCCTCACCATCCAGATGCCGCCGAGCACGCCGCCGATCAGCGCCGGCCACAGCCCGGCGTTCTTCGCCACCAGCCCGATCTCGGTCTTGCTGAAGCCCATGTCGAGATAGAACGGCGTCGCCAGCGCCGTGCACAGCGAATCGCCGAGTTTGTAGAAGAAGATGAAGGCCAGCACGGCCAGCGCGGCGCGCAGGCTGTGGCGCGTGAAGAATTCGTGGAACGGCTCCACCACTGCTTCGCGCAGCGTGCGCGGTCGCAACGCCGTCGTTGCCGGTTCGCGCACCATCAGCGTCATCGCCAGTCCCGGCAGCATGAACAGCGAAGTGATGGCGAACACCGAGCCCCAGCTCATGTGATCGGCCAGGATCAGCGCCAGCGAGCCCGGCACCAGACCGGCGATGCGGTAGGCGTTGACGTGAATCGCGTTGCCGAGACCGAGTTCGATATCGGGCAGCAATTCGCGGCGATAGGCATCGAGCGCGATATCCAGCGTCGCCGACAGCAGCGCGATGCCGGCCGTCAATGACACCACCAGCATCAGGTCGCGCTGCGGCGACAGCTGCCCGAGCCAGGCGATCGCCGCCACCAGCCCGATGTGCGTCACCAGCATCCAGCTGCGCCGGCGACCAAAACGGGGGAGCAACCCGTAACGATCGAGCAGCGGCGCCCACAGGAATTTCCACGTGTAGGGGAACTGCACCAGCGCGAACACACCGATCGCCTTCAGGCTCAGCTGCTCGGTGCGCAGCCACGCCGGCACCAGTTGCAGCAGCAGGTAGAGCGGCAGGCCGGAACTGAAGCCGGTGAAGATGCAGATCAGCATGCGCCGGTTCAGCAGCACCTGCTGCCAGCCGGGCTGGCGGTCGGACTCGGTCATGCGTTGGCTTCAGTCATGAAAGGGAATCGCGCAAAGGGCCGGTAGTGTTGGCAAAGCCCTCCTGCTTTGCAACAACGCACCGCTGCGCCATGAGCGCACACAACTCCCCAACTCGGTGCAATCCCTCCACAACGCCAGCAGTGACAGTTCGCAAGAATTTACTTATGGAACCCTCGTCTCTGCCGATTGACGCTCTTCGTCATTCTGCGCGGAGCAAAGCGCAGTCGCAGAATCCATGCGGCAGAGTGCAATGAAGATGGATTCCGCGACTGCGCGCGGAATGACAGACACCAGATCGTGACTTTCTCAGAGGTTACTTATTTCAATTTGGAATACTAATTGCCTATGCATAATTTCATTTTTATGCAGAGGCGACTGCCGTGCTCAAAAGTAAAACGATGTCTTTGAGTCCGACGGAGCGGCACTGGCTGCCATGGCTTGGCAGCAACGGAAAACTGGCGCTGGGCTGGTCGTGCTGGCTGAACCGGGGCAACTACGCCACGGTGGAGAAGGTGTTCGACGGCATCGCCGCGACGCGCGTGCGCCTGCTGACCGGCTGGGCCGAGGCACAGTGGGAGCAGCTGCGCGCGCTGGCCGACGAACTGGCAGCCAGCTGGCCGCGGCTGCCGGAAGGCGCGCTCGACCAGTACCGCGCACAGGGACGCGACTGCAGCGAACTGTTTGTCGTCGACAGCGGCGGCGAGGTGCTGGCCTCGACCTGGCGCGCGCAGGTCGGCAACTGCATCGTCGGCGAGGCGCTGCAGCGCGGCCTGCAGGCGCCGTTCCTGCACGGCCCCTACCTCGATCCGCTGACCGAACGCATCGGCCCATCGACCTCGAAGTTCCACGACGCGGTGACGCTGATGTTCTACCAGCCGATCGTGCGCGACGGCCGCAGCGTCGGCTGCCTCTGCAGTCGCGTCCCCAACGATGTCGTCGGCGACCTGATCCAGCGCGAGGCCGGCCACATTTATCAGGACTCCGGCGACAACTACCTGTTCATGGTCGAGTCGCGCTTCGACCGCCGCATCCAGCCCGGCACCGCGCTGTCGCGCTCGCGCTTCGAGGACAGCGCCTTCACGCTCGGCGACAACCTGAAACAGGGGGTGCGCACGCGCTGGGGTACCGTGCGCGTGCAGCGTCACACCGAACTGGAACTGCGCTTCACCGACCCCGCCACCGGCGAGCTGCACCCCGGCGTGCGCGAGACCATGCGCAACGGCAGCAACCTGTTCGTCACCTACCCCGGCTACTCCGACTACCGCCACATTCCGGTGATCGGCAAGGGCGTCACCTTCGCACTGCCGGGCTCGCCCGACCGCTGGGGAATGATGTGCGAGGGCGATCTGGAAGAGGTCTATCGCGGTCGCTCGCTGAGCCACAAATTGATGTGGCGCTACCTGCTGATCGCGGCGACGGCGCTCGGCGCCCCGGCGCTGTTGAGCCGCTGGAGCGATCTCTCCTCTGCGGCCATCTCGGCGGTCGGCGCCGGCACCCTGCTGCTGGGTGCGCTGCTGCTGCGACAGCTCTACCGCCGCGATATCGGCGGCCGCCTGCGCGAGATGACCGATGTGCTGCGGGTGATCGCCGAGGGCGGCGGCAACCTGCGCCAGCGCCTCGACCCGCAGCGGCTCGGCAACGACGAGATCGGCGCGCTGGGACGCTGGACCAACAGCTTCATCGACAGCCTCGACGGCACCGTCGCCCAGGTGATCGATGTCAGCGGCGAGGTGCGCGCAACCCGGACACGGCTGGTCGAGGCCAACCATCGGTTCGGTCAGAGCGCCGGCACCGTGCTGCAGTCGATCGGCGGCCTGCTGGACCGGATGAGCGAGCAGCTCGACGAGATCCAGCGCGTCTCCACCACCGTCGAGGAGATGCGCGGCGGCATGGACGCCGTGCTGGAGCGCACGCGCGGCCAGTTCCGCATGGTGCGCGAACAGACGCAGGGCATCCGCGACTCGATCGGTTCGTCGGTGCAGACCATTCGCACGCTGAACCAGCGCGCCGACGAGATCGGCAATGTGGTCGAGCTGATCGGCGCCATCGCCGACCAGACCAACCTGCTGGCGCTGAATGCCGCCATCGAAGCGGCGCGCGCCGGCGACCAGGGGCGCGGCTTCGCCGTCGTCGCCGACGAAGTGCGCAACCTCGCCGGCCGCACCACCTCCGCCACCGCGCAGATCCGCCAGATCATCGACGGCATCCAGAGCAATGCGCGCGACGCGGTGTCGACGATGGAGAGCGGCGTGCAGAACGTCGAGGAGGGGCTGCAGCGCGCCGAGAACGCCGCCGCCGACAATTCCGGCATCGACGGTCTGGTCACGCGCATGCTCGGCGAGCTGGAGCGCATCGCCGCCACCGGCAGCGACCACCTGCAGTCGGCGCAGAATGTCGCCACCATCACCGGCGAGCTGGCCGGCTCGCTGCAGCAGCTGAAAGGGTCGACCAACTCGGTCAACAATTCGGCCAACCGGCTGGAGAAATTGGTGGGGCAGTTCCAGGTCACGCAACAGCGCTAGGGAGCCTCTGAAAAACGCACGTCTCCCCTCTCCCTTCAGGGAGAGGGGCGGGGGAGAGGGCCGGCATGCATCGTTGTCCCCTCTCCCTAACCCTCTCCCTGAAGGGAGAGGGGACTTGATCAGAGCTTCCCCAGCCAAATAAAAAGGCGGGGCCGATTATCGGCCCCGCCTTTTTTCGTCACCACGGATTGAACCCGCGGCGATCAGCTCGCCTGTCGCAGGCGCGGCCGGCCGCGCGGACGCGGGCGCACCTTCTGCCCGCTCTGGCTCTCGATCAGCGTGCGGAACTCCTCGCTGCCGTAAACGCTGCCCTGCACCACGTTCATGTTGATCTCCTTGATCATGTCGGCCGTCATCGGCGTCGACACCCGCTCGGCGTAGGCCTGGAAGCGCTCGCCCGATTCCGGCGCCATCGCCAGCCAGCTGCCGTCGTCGATGACGAAGTGCGACGCGATGCCAACGTGCTGGCGCAGGCTGCTCCACGGGTAGTCGAGCGGATCGTTGACGACACCGGCGATCGCCGCCAGCGTGTCGACGTAGCGGTAGCAGTTCAGCATGTACTCGCCCGGCTCCACCAGGCAGGACTTGTAGCGCCCGTTCCACAGCGTGCCGGTGCGGTCGTAGCGGCGGTTGAAGTACTGCACATAGCGGCGGCCGAGCGACTGCATCATCTGCGGCACCGAGGTCTCCGAGTGCGGCGTCACCAGCAGCTGCACCCGGTTCGGCAGCAGCGCGTAGGCGTGCAGCTCGCAGTCGTAGTGGGCCGCGGCCTGTCGCAGGCTCTCCAGATAGATCTGGTAGTCGTCGCGGTAATTGAACGTGCGCGCCCAGTCCATTCCGGTCTGTACCACGCATTGCGGGATCTTGCTGACGGTAAAGCGCGTCGGTCTTGGCATTGTTGAACTCCTCGCTGCTGACGCTCCTGCTGACGAATGACGCGCTGACCGCGCATCCACAGGTCGAACGAAGGTACTCGGAAAGACGCGGCATGCGCGCTTCCACCTCAGTCCCAAGCATGGAGGAGCAATATGTCTGCCAAGTGACGACGCCGATGTTTGAAGGTGCCGCAGTCGCCCGCAAGATCAAGCAGTTAACGGTACAGGCGTGGCGACAGGGGCGCCGGCAGCGCCACCGTTCGAGTCGTTTTGGGCGCTGCTGCACCAACTCTGCCCAGCGCCCGCCAACAGCCGGGGGTCAGCGGATCCAGCGCAGCAGCAGCGCCGCGACCAGCCCCCACACCAGCCACAGCAGCAGCGCGAACAGCACCGTCATGTTCAGCAGCGCCGGCGTGCGGCCGGCGATCAGCGGGAACAGCACCAGCTCGACGGCCGCCACCACGACGCCCCACAGCAGGCCGCTGACCAGCACCGAGCCGCGCGCCATCGGCAGCAGGAACAGCAGCCCCCACAGGCCGCCGATGACGATGCGCGGATGCATCACCGCCGGACTCAACGAGCCGACGACATGGGCGCCGAGCTGCGCCGCGACGCCGTAACGCAGCGCCAGCCAGGCGGCGACACACTTGATGAAACCGGCAGCGGCACCGGCGGCAAAACAGAGCGCGACCGCGCGCGGAACCGAACTCATGCTCTCTCCTCACTCATCTATTTTGTTGTTGTGCAGAAAAGCGCCGCAGTCTAGGCGATTGCTCGCCACGGCGCGCGCGGATGCTGGGTTAGAATTGCGCCCGCCACTCTACGTCCGGAGATTCGCCGCATGGTTCGCGCCGCCGCTATCGCTCGTCGCACTTCGTTTCGCGCAGTTCTCGATGCCCGCACCCTTCACCTCGCAGCTGCCGCGCTGCTGATCGCCGCCAGCGGCGCCGCCATCGCCGACAGCAGTTGCGTGCCGCCGCAGTTGTCGGCGCAGGCCGAGGGCTTCGTCGAGGCGGTGCCCGACACGGTGGCGATCAGCGTGACCGTCTCGCACACCGCGCCGACGCTGGCCGAAGCGAAGCAGCGCGTCGACACCATTGGTACCAGCGTGATTCGCGCCGCCGACCTGCACGGTGTCGGCCCGCGCGACCTGCAGGCGAGCAAGATTCAGGCGTCACCAGATTACGACTGGAACAACGGCACGCGCGTGCTGCGCGGCCAGCAGGTATCGCGTCAGTTCGAACTGAAGCTGCGCGACATCGACCGCTACGGCGCGCTGGTGCAGGCGCTGGCCGATGCCGAGGTGACACAGATCAATAGCATCAGCACCGAGTTCTCGACCATCGACACGCTGGAGCAGCAGGCACTGAAAAAAGCCATCGCCAATGTGCGCGACAAGGCCTCGCAGATGGCAGCGGGATTCGATCGCAAGGTGGCCGGCGTGATTGCCGTCAACGAGGATGGCGCGGGGCGCCCGGCGCCACACTACGAACTGCGCGCCGACTACGCCAAGGTGCAGATGGCCGGCGGCGATGCCGGCGCGGCGCTGAAGGTCGGGCCGCAGCGAATTACCAAGAGTGTCGCTGCAACTTTCCGACTCGATGGCGACTGCACGCCGACGTTGCGCTGACAGCGCCAGAGTCAAACGTCATCGGGTTCTCTGATATTCGGCCAACACCTCATCCGCGGAGGGGTTGGCCTTGCCCATGCCATTGACGAACACGGCCGGAATCTCGCCATTCAGCACAGCCACCGCGCGATCGACCGCCGCGCGCTGCTCCGCCGTCGGATCATCGATATTCAGCGAAAAGTTGCTGGTGCGCTCGTTCGGCACCCCCATCCGCGTCAACGCTGCCGCCAACGCATCGGCCCGCTGCGCAGCCTCCGAAGGGCAGTTGAGCGGCGCCAGAATCTGCACCACGTTGCGCCGGGCGCCACTCGGCATCGCCGCCGGCACAAAACCGCTGGCCGTGGCCAGCGCCTTCGTCGCCTCGGCACTCCGGTAGTCCTGCCACCACTGATAGCCATACCAGGCAGCGGCCAGCACGATCACCCATTGAATCAGTCGCAACGTCTGCTCCCAAGGAGCCTCTGAAAAACGCATGTCTCCCCTCTCCCTTCAGGGAGAGGGAACTTGATCAGAGCTTCCTTAATCATTCGATATCGGTGCGCAGCAACCAGGCATCGAAGCCGGCCTGCCGCAACAGGAAGACGGCCAGCTCGCTGCGACGCCCACCCTCCGGCGTCACCAGCACGCGCTGATTGGCGGGGAGCTCCTGCAGCGATGCGCGCAGCACCGAGATCGGTACATTGCGACTGCCCTCGCGCGCCCTGCGGCGATACTCCACCGGAAAGCGCACATCGAGCAGCTGCTCCTCGCCCGAGACATCGCGGTCAGAGAGCGTCGGGATCAGGTGTGGCCGAATCAACTCGTCGAAGGCGCTGCGGTCGAGCTGCGAAATGCAGCCCTCGGCCTCCATCACCACCGTCGCGTTGCGCACCGTCTCCGCGACCAGCGACTCCTCACCGAAATAGTCGCCCGGTATCAGCGAAAAATCGCGACCGCCGAAGGCGCCGTCCGGATCGGTGTGAACCAGCGCGACGCCGCGCGTCAGCAGATAGAGCGCATCGCCCGGCTCGCCGCGACGCACGATCACCTCGCCGCGCACGACCTCGCGCGACTGCAGGCAGGCCAGCAGCTGCTGGATCACCATGGCCGGCAGATGGTTGGCCAGCGGCGACTGCAGGAAGCGCGACATCCAGTCCACCTGCACGGCGCCATCGGAAACCAGAAACTCCTCGGTCAGGTCGCTGTCGCTGAGCATCGCCACCGAGAAATCGGTGGAGCTGTTGGCCGCCAGCGCGCGATCGAGACGATCGCGCGACAGCTGCACCGTCTGGCAATCATCGAGTGCCACCACCTGCCCGCCATCGGCCGGTAGCAGCAACTCCAGCGGCTGCAGCGCATCGCCGTCGCCGGCCTCGAGCGTCGCCCGGTCGAAGAAGGTGCGGCGCAACTCGGCGCGGCCATCGATCAGAAAGGTGAATGCAACGGCAGTCGCATCCGATTTTCGCAACAGCGTCTGCCCGCGCGCATGGTTGCGCGACTTGCAACCGCGTATCAGTTCATCGAGTTGCGGCGCGTCGATCTGCTGCAATGGATAGCAGCGCGCCAGCAGCGGAAGAAAACGAGTCAGCGGGGACAGGTCCTTGTTCATGAGCGACCTCCAGCGTTACCACGGCTTCCTGCCTACGCCATGAAAACGGTGCGGTGATCCTGCCGCACCGTATCGATATCTGTCAGAACGGCATGAAATCGAGTGAGTAGTTGACGCGCGTGCGCAGCACATTGGCCGCGCCGAAACCGATCAGGCGAATGCGCCCGAGAATCTTGCTGCTCAGTTCGCTGTCGGCGAGCTGGCTGGAGATCAGCCTGACCTCGGACACGGCACCCGACGGCTCGATCACCATTTCGAACACCAGCTTGCCCTGCAGCGACGGATCCTGCCGCAGCGCACGGTTGTAGATCGCAAATAGTGCGCCTTTGTTCTGATCCATGACACGGCGGATCTGTTCATCGCTGCGACCGCCGCTGCGATCGCTGCCGGCCACCAGATCGCCCGGCGAATTGCCCTTGCCGGAAGCGCTACCGCCCGCAACTCCGTTGGCGGAGCCCTTGACGCTCTGCGTGCC
>CAZWXW010000100.1:0-10678 GCA_964638025.1 uncultured Verrucomicrobiaceae bacterium | reverse complement strand
AGTTGCAGCAGATGAAGAACATGGGCGGTATCAGCAGCATGCTCGACAAGCTACCGGGCATGGCCGGCATGAGCCAGCAGATCGCCCAGGCGCAGGTCGACACCAAGCAGTTCACCCGGATGGAGGCGATCATCGGCTCGATGACGCCGGCCGAGCGCGCCGACCCCGAGATCCTGAACGGCTCGCGCAAGCGCCGTATCTGCCAGGGTTCGGGTACCGACATTCAGGATCTGACCCGCCTGCTGAAGCAGCACAAGCAGATGCAGAAAATGATGAAGAAGATGACCTCGAAGGGCGGCCTGACCAACATGATGCGTGGCATGGGCGGCATGATGGGTCGCGGTGGCATGCCCCCCTTTCGTTGATCGCTTAAAGACCTGAAGAAGGGCGCCGATGGTGGGTTCCATCGGCTGACCTTTTCCCGTACAATTCGCCGCCTTTCAGCCCGACCCCCCGGTATTTGACCGGCTTCGGGGTCGAATCAGATTGATAACGTGAACGGTGCCGGGCTCTCCCGGCACCGTTCGTAATTGGAAGAAGAGAGCAATGGTAACGATTCGTCTGGCTCGCGGTGGCTCCAAAAAGCGTCCGTTCTATCACTTGGTCGTGACCAACAGCCGCAGCGCTCGCGACGGCCGTTTCATCGAGCGCGTCGGCTTTTTCAACCCGATCGCCAGCGGCAAGGAAGAGCGTCTGCGCGTCGACACCGACCGTCTGAACTACTGGATTGGTACCGGTGCCCAGCTCTCCAGCCGCGTCGCTACGCTGGTTAAAGATAGCCAGAAAGCCGCCTGAGTAGGTCGGCTGTGATGGGTGCCAGTGACGAGCTGGTGGTAATCGGCAGGCTGCTGGCGCCCTACGGACTGAAAGGCTGGATGAAGGTTTACTCCTTCACCGAGCCGATGGAGAACCTGCTCGAGTACGACACCTGCCGGTTGCAGCGCAACGGCGAGTGGACGGATATCGAGATCGAGGCAAGTCGTCCGCACGGCAAGGGGCTGGTGCTCAAGCTGCGCGGCGTCGACACGCCCGAGCAGGCCCGGCTCTACACCAACGGTGAGCTGGTAATGCCGGCGAAGCAGATGCCGGCGCTGCCTGCGGGCGAGTACTACTGGCGGCAGCTCGAAGGGCTGCGGGTGGTGGTGAGCAACGAGAGTGGAGAGAAACTGCTCGGTCGCGTCGACCACCTCCTCGAAACCGGCGCCAACGATGTGCTCGCGGTGGTGCCTTGCGAGGGCAGCATGGATCAGCGCGAACGACTGATCCCGTGGTTGCCGGAGCGGGTGGTGCTGAATGTGGATCTCGACGCCGGTGTGATGCGGGTCGATTGGGATCCGGAGTTTTAGCGACAAGCGGGAACAGCGAACAGCTGCCGGCGGATAGAAGGCCGCTCACGATGAAGTTCGGTGTAGTGACGCTGTTTCCGGAGATGTTCGAGGCGGTGAGCCAGCATGGCGTCACCAGTCGCGCGGTGGAGCAGGGTCTGATCGGCCTGCGGTGCTGGAGCCCGCGTGACTATGCCCATGATCGTCATCGCACGGTGGATGACCGGCCCTACGGCGGTGGTCCTGGCATGGTGATGAAGATTGAACCGCTGCGCGATGCGATTTGCGATGCGCGCGCGGCACTGCCGGCGGCGAAGGTCATCTACCTGTCGCCGCAGGGGCGGAAGCTGGATCAGTCGGGTGTCGTCGAACTGGTGCAGCGCGAACAGATCATTCTGGTCGCCGGGCGCTACGAAGGGATCGATGAACGCTTGATCGAGACCGAGATAGACGAGGAGTGGTCGATCGGCGATTACGTCCTCAGCGGCGGTGAGCTGGCGGCGATGGTGCTGATCGACGCAGTGGCGCGGCTGGTGCCGGGCGTGCTCGGGCACGAGGGTTCGGCGGAACAGGACTCCTTCGCCACCGGGCTGCTGGACTGTCCGCACTACACGCGGCCCGAGGAGTATGCCGGGCGGCGAGTGCCAGAGGTGCTGCGTAGCGGCGACCATGAGCGAATACGGCGCTGGCGTCTGAAACAGGCGTTGGGGCGTACCTGGCAGCGACGGCCCGATCTACTGGCCGGTCGCGAGCTGAACAAGGAACAAAGCAGGCTGCTGGCCGAGTATCTCCAGGAACAGGAGGTGCTTCTCCAGCAGAGCGAGACGGAAACAGGTTCGCAGCCGCAGTGACTGCGAGAGATTTTTACTGATTGACCCTTTAGCCGTGAGGCTAGGTTTGACTGAGACTAGGAGCTGGCCATGACCAACAAAATCATCGCGGAGCTGGAAGCCGAGCAACTGAAGCAGGAACTGCCCGAATTCAGCCCGGGCGATACCGTGATTGTTCAGGTCAAGGTGAAAGAGGGCGAACGTGAGCGCGTGCAGGCGTTCGAGGGCGTGGTCATCGCCAAGCGCAACCGCGGCCTGAACTCCGCCTTCACCGTGCGCAAGATTTCGCACGGCGTCGGCGTCGAGCGTACCTTCCAGACCCACAGCCCGCTGGTCGACAGCGTCAAGCTGGTGCGTCGCGGCGACGTGCGTCAGGCCAAGCTCTACTACCTGCGCGAACTCAGCGGCAAGGCAGCTCGCATCAAGGAAAAACTCAACTAAGCTGCGGCTGGTTGAGTCGATGAAAAAGGCAGCTTCGGCTGCCTTTTTTCATTTCTACCGTTGATTCGTGTCGGGCTGGAACAGACCGCGATGCCAGAGCCAGAGCGCGTTGAACTCGCCGCCGCCGATGTTGCGCTGATCGACCGTTTTCTCGATGCGCAGTGGCTGGAGAAAGGGCTGAGCCAGAACACGCTGGCCGCCTATCGTCGCGACCTGCAGTTGTTGGCGGTTGAGTTGACCCAGGGTTCTCGCACGCTGCTGCAGGCGGATAAGGAAGCGATCAATAGCTGCCTCGGTGCGCGCAAGAACGGTCGCTCGATGGCCCGGCTACTCTCCTGTCTGCGCGGCTTCTACGGTTGGCTGGTACGCGAAGGGCGCCTGGTCGACGATCCGACGCTCGATATCCCGAGTCCGAAGCAGGGGCGGCCACTGCCGGGAACCCTGAGCGAACGCTCTGTCGAGGCGCTGCTGGCGGCGCCCGATGTCGAGGATGCGGTGGAGCTGCGCGATCGCGCCATGCTCGAACTGCTTTACGCGACCGGGTTGCGGGTCAGTGAACTGGTTGGTCTGACTCTTGATCGGCTCAGCATCAACCAGGGCGTGGTGCGGGTGCTCGGCAAGGGCAGCAAGGAGCGGCTGGTGCCGGTTGGCGAAGAGGCGCTGCATTGGCTGCAGCGTTATCTGGCGCAGGCGCGGCCACTGCTGCTGGGTGGGTCGATCTCCTCCTGGGTGTTCGTCACACGGCGCGGCAGCGATGGCATGACGCGACAGGCGTTCTGGTATCGTGTGCGCCTTTACGCGCAGCGCGCCGCGATTTCGGCGCCGCTGTCGCCGCACACGCTGCGTCACGCCTTTGCCACGCATCTGATCAATCATGGTGCCGATTTGCGCGTGGTGCAGATGCTGTTGGGACACAGCGATCTCAGCACGACGCAGATCTACACGCATGTCGCGCAGGCGCGGCTGCAGGCCCTGCATCGACAGCATCATCCGCGCGGCTAGCGTTGCAGGTTATCGATCATTTCGTCTGAGCTTGGGAGCGATTCGTGAGTATTCGGAACATGCCGGGAATTAAACAGAGTCTGATCGCGGTGTTGCTGGCGTTCATGCTGCTGCCGTTGACTGCTGCCGCACAGAATCCCGATGCGGCGATTCGCGCGGCGTTCAAGAAGGTCAATCCCAACCTGACCATCGAGACGATCAGTTCGAGCGAAATGCCGGGGTTGTATGTGGTCGAATTCGCCGGCGGTGAACTTGCCTATGCCTCGCAGGATGGCAAGTTTTTCCTGATCGGCAATCTGTTCGGCCTCGACGGCAGCCAGGGTTTCGTCAACTACACCGAGCGGCTTCACACCGCCGCTGAAGGCAAGCGCGCCGCCGTGCGCAAAGCCGAGCTGGCCACGTTCGATCCGAAAGACGCCATTGTGTTCAAGGCCAAGGGCGACACCAAGGCGGTGGTCTACGTGTTCACCGACATCGATTGTTTCTACTGCCAGAAATTCCATGCGGAAATGGCGGGCTACAACCAGCTCGGTGTCGAGGTTCGCTACCTGGCCTATCCGCGTGCCGGCATTCCGTCCGACTCCTACAACAAGCTGGTCACCGCCTGGTGTGCCAAGGATCGCCAGACCACGCTGACCGAGCTGAAGCGCCGTCACTCGGTGCCGACCGTTCTCTGCAAGGAGAACCCGGTGGCGGATCAGTACGCGCTGGGCGAGCGTTTCGGGGTCAGCGGCACGCCGTCCCTGATCTTCCCGGACGGGCGTCTGGTGCCGGGCTATCTGCCGGCGGTGGAACTGGCCAAAGAGTTGGGTATCGCCGCCAAATGATTCGATGGTGGCGAGCTGCCGCCGAGGTTTTCCGGCCCGCCGCCCTGCAATAGAATGCGCCCCTGCCCGCGGTGTCGTGCGGGCGTTCTCTTTTCTGTTTTCAGTTGACGTTTTGCCGGAACATTAGTTTCGGAACGACGTATCGGGAGGTGTGGTCTTGAATCCGGTCAACGTGGGTATCTGTGGTTTGGGCACGGTGGGCAGCGGCACCTACAAGGTGCTGACGCGCAACCGCGATGTGATCTCGGCGCGCACTGGCTGCGAGATCGCGATTGTCCAGATCGGCGCCCGCCGCGACAACCCGAACTGCCCGGTTGGCGACATACCGGTGACACGCGATATTTTTGAGGTTGCCGACAACCCCGACGTGCAGATCGTTGCCGAACTGATCGGTGGCACGACCACGGCGCGCGAGCTGGTGTTGCGTGCGATCAACAACGGCAAGCATGTCGTCACCGCCAACAAGGCGCTGATCGCGCAGTACGGCAACGAGATCTTCGCCGCGGCGCAGGAGCGCGGCGTCAGCGTCGCCTTCGAGTCTGCAGTGGCCGGCGGTATTCCGGTGATCAAGGCGATTCGCGAAGGGCTTGCCGCCAACCGCATCGAGTGGCTGGCCGGCATCATCAACGGCACCAGCAACTTCATCCTGACCGAGATGCGCGACAAGGGGCGTTCGTTTCACGACGTGCTGGCCGAGGCGCAGGCGCTCGGTTACGCCGAGGCCGATCCGACCTTCGATGTCGAGGGCATCGACGCCGGCCACAAGCTGATGATCCTCGCTTCGATCGCGTTCGGCATTCCGCTGCAGTTCAACACGATGTACACCGAAGGCATCACCCGCATCACGCCGGTCGACGTGCAGTTCGCCGAACAGCTCGGCTACCGCATCAAACTGCTCGGCATCGCGCGTCGCGCCGACAGCGGCATCGAGCTGCGCGTGCACCCGACGCTGATTCCTGAGAAGCGGCTGATCGCCAACGTCAACGGCGTCATGAACGCAGTGCTGGTGAAGGGCGATGCGGTCGGTCCGACGCTCTACTACGGCGCCGGTGCCGGCAGCGAGGCGACGGCGTCGGCCGTGGTTGCCGACATCATCGACGTCGCGCGCACGCTCAGCGCCGACCCGAAGCATCGCGTGCCCTATCTGGCATTCCAGCCGAACGCGCTCGACAGCACGCCGGTGCTCGCCATCGATCAGGTGGTGTCGGCTTATTACCTGCGCATCTCCGCGCTCGACCGGCCGGGCGTGCTGTCGCGCGTGGCGCAGATCCTGTCGGATGCCGGCATCAGCATCGAGGCACTGATCCAGAAGGAGCCGCTCGAAGGGCAGGATCATGTACCGGTGATCATCCTGACCAATCGCACCGAAGAGCGGCGTCTGGTCGGCGCCGTCGCCCAGATCGAAGCGCTCGACAGCATCGACGGCGACGTGGTCCGTATCCGTGTCGAATCGCTGGCCGGTTAACAGAAGAGTTTCCGCATGAAATACATCAGTACCCGCGGCCGTGCGCCGGCCCTGAATTTCGAACAGGTTCTGCTGACGGGCCTCGCGCCCGATGGTGGGCTCTACGTGCCGGAGACACTGCCGAAATACTCGCGTGAGGAGATCGCTAGCTGGGCCGGTCTCTCTTATACCGAACTGGCGTTTCGCATCATCAAGCCGTTCGTCGACGACTGCATTCCGGCCGACGATCTGAAGGCGATCATCGACGACACCTACATCGACTTCCGTCACCCGGCGATCGCGCCGCTGGTACAGCTCGACCACAACGACTGGGTGCTGGAACTGTTCCAGGGGCCGACGCTGGCGTTCAAGGATTTCGCGCTGCAGATGCTCGGCCGCCTGCTCGACTACGTGCTGGAGCGCAACGGCCAGAAGGTCGTGATCATGGGCGCGACCTCGGGCGATACCGGCTCGGCGGCGATTCAGGGCTGCAAACGCTGCAAGAACATCGACATCTTCATCCTGCACCCGCACCAGCGCGTCTCCGAGGTGCAGCGCCGGCAGATGACGACGGTGCTCGGCGACAACATTCACAACATCGCCATCAAGGGCAATTTCGACGACTGCCAGGCGATGGTGAAGGCGAGCTTCGGCGATCAGTCGTTCCTGCCGGAAGATCGCCAGCTGGTCGCGGTCAACTCGATCAACTGGGCGCGGATCATGGCCCAGATCGTCTACTACTTCTACGCGGCGCTGGCGCTCGGCGCGCCGGGCCGCGCGGTGTCGTTCTCGGTGCCGACCGGCAACTTCGGCGACATCTACGCCGGTTATCTGGCCAAGCAGATGGGGCTGCCGATCGATCAGCTGGTGATCGCCACCAACGCCAACGACATCCTGCACCGGCTGATCAGCAGCAATCTCTACAGCAAGCACCCGCTGCAGCACACGCTGTCGCCGAGCATGGACATCGTCATCTCCAGCAACTTCGAACGGCTGCTGTTCGATGCCTACGGGCGCGACGGCGCGGCGATCAATGCGCTGATGGAGAGCTTCAACAAAGGTGACGTCAAACTCGACGAGCAGGCGTTCGCAAAAGCTCGTGCGTTGTTCGACAGTTATGCGGTCGATGATGCGGCCACGGTTGCCACCATCGGCGAGGTGTGGGAAGCGACCGAATATCTACTCGATCCACATTCTGCAATCGGTGTGAAAGCGGCGCGCGAGTGCCGTCGTGACAGCACCACGCCGATGGTGACGCTGGCGACGGCACACCCGGCCAAATTTCCGGATGCGGTGAAGCAGGCGGGATATCCGAACGATGTGCCGTTGCCGCACCACATGGCCGATCTGTTCCAGCGCGAAGAGCGCTGCACGGTGCTGCCGCACGATTTGGCCGAAGTGCAGAAGTTCATGACGGCGAATATCACGGCCTGACAGAGCGACCCTCTCCCCCGAGCCCCTCTCCCTGAAGGGAGAGGGGAGCAGACCGCGCACTGAATACACGTACTCACGTACTGAATAAATAGCAGCGATATTTCCCTCTCCCTTCAGGGAGAGGGTCAGGGAGAGGGCGATCGCCGCTTGTTCCTCACGCACACCATCCATTCCGAGCCCCAAAGGCAACGATGCAAAAACAAATCCGCCGCCGCGAACCTGCATCCGAGCTACCGCGCTTCTCTACGCTCATCTCTCCTGTTCTCGCCAACATCTACGCTGCACGTGGTGTCACCGACGACGCACAGCTCGCTCATGAGCTGAATCGTCTCGGTACACCAGAGCGCTTCAAGGGGCTCGCGTCCGCCGCTGCATTGATCGCCGACAGTATCGAGCGCCGCGAGCACATTCTGATCGTCGGTGATTTTGATGCCGATGGCGCCACCAGCAGCGCGCTGGCGGTGCTGGCATTGCAGGCGCTCGGCGCTACCCGGGTCGACTTCCTTGTTCCGAACCGCTTCGAGTACGGCTATGGCCTGACGCCGGAGATCGTTGCTGTCGCCGCGCAGCAGAAACCTGATCTGCTGATTACCGTCGACAACGGTATCTCCAGTCTCGATGGGGTTGCCGCTGCCAATACCGCCGGCATGCGGGTGCTGATCACCGATCACCATCTGCCTGGAGTGGAGTTGCCGGCTGCGGCGGCCATCGTCAATCCGAACCAGCCAGGCTGCGAGTTTCCGAGCAAGTATCTCGCCGGTGTCGGCGTCATTTTCTACACGCTCAACGCGGTGCGCGGTGAACTGCGCCGACGCGACTGGTTTGCACGCAGCAGCATTGCCGAACCCAATCTTGCCGATTTTCTCGATCTGGTCGCGCTCGGCACCGTCGCCGATGTCGTGCCGCTCGATCACAACAATCGCGTGCTGGTTACGCAGGGCTTGCGGCGCATTCGTGCCGGTCGCTGTCGCCCCGGTATTCGCGCTTTGCTTGAAGTGGCGGGACGCAAGCTGGAGCGCGTCGTCAGCACGGATATGGGCTTTGCGGTCGGACCTCGTCTGAACGCGGCAGGCCGCCTCGATGACATGACGCTTGGCATCCAGTGTCTGCTGACCGATGACGAAGGGCTGGCGCGCGATATCGCACAGCAGCTCGACGAGATGAACCGCGACCGCCGCGCCATCGAAGCCGACATGCAGCGGCAGGCGGTCAGTGCACTCGAATCGCTGCACCTGGAGCGTGAGGGCGAACTACCGTGGGGGCTCTGCCTGTATGAGCCGTCATGGCATCAGGGCGTCATCGGCATCGTCGCCGGTCGCATCAAGGACCGCTTTCACCGACCGACCATCGCCTTCGCCGATGCCGACAGTGGTGACGTGATCAAGGGTTCTGCTCGCTCCATTCCCGGGCTGCATATCCGCGATGCGCTCGATGCCTGCGCCGCCGCTCATCCCGGCCTGCTGACCAAGTTCGGCGGCCACGCAATGGCGGCCGGCATGACACTGCCGCGCACCCATTTCGAGCGATTTGCACAGGCATTTGACGAAACGGTTCGCCGTCAGCTCGACGCGGCCGATCTAGAAGCGGTGCTGTGGAGCGATGGCGAACTGGCGTTCGACGATTTGTCACTCGATCTGGCGCAGCAGCTGCGCGACGGCGGCCCGTGGGGGCAGCACTTCCCGGAGCCGCTGTTCGACGGTGAGTTCCTGCTGGTCAGCCAGCGCATCGTCGGCGAGCGCCACCTGAAGATGTTGCTGGCCGATCTCGCCAATCCACAGTGCACCATCGATGCCATCGCCTTCCAGGTCGATACCCGACAGTGGCCGAACCCCGAGGTGGACCGGCTGCGTATCGCCTATCGCGTCGACATCAACGAGTGGAAGGGGCGGCAGTCGGTACAGTTGCTGGTCGAGTACCTCGAACCGGCGGAGTAGGGTCTGTGGATCAGCGGCCGGCGGGTTAACCCGGCCGGGCCGATCAGGTAGAATCGCGCCCCTTGTTTTTCCGTCCCCCGCAGGCCTGTTTCCCCATGCTGGAAGTCAATCCGCTCCGCAATGCCATCGACGACTACCGTGCGCGTACCGACGTGCTCAGGGGGTATCTTTGACTTCGCCAACAAGAAAGAGCGGTTGGCGGAAGTAGAACTGGAGCTGGGCGAGCCCAACGTCTGGGATGACCCCAAGCGGGCGCAGGATCTCGGGCGCGAGCGCTCGGCGCTGGAGATGGTGGTCAAGACCATCGAGACGCTCGACAGCGGCCTCAACGACGCCGCCGAGCTGCTGGAGATGGCTGTTGCCGAGGATGACGAAGACACCGTCACGGCGGTAGCCGACGATCTGGCTCGGCTCGGCAACGAGCTGGAGCAGCTCGAATTCCGCCGCATGTTCTCCGGCGAGATGGACCCCAACGCGGCTTACCTTGATATTCAGGCCGGCTCCGGCGGCACCGAGGCACAGGACTGGGCCAACATGCTGCTGCGCATGTACCTGCGCTGGTGTGAAGACAAGGGCTTCAAGACCGAGATCATCGAGATCTCCGAAGGCGAGGTGGCCGGCATCAAGAGCGCCACGGTCTACGTGCAAGGCGACTATGCCTTCGGCTGGTTGCGTACCGAGATCGGTGTACATCGTCTGGTGCGCAAGTCGCCATTCGACTCCGGCAACCGTCGTCACACGTCGTTCTCGGCGGTGTTCGTGTCACCCGAGATCGACGACAACATCGAAATCGACATCAACCCGTCCGACGTGCGCACCGATACCTACCGCGCCAGCGGCGCCGGCGGACAGCACATCAACAAGACCGACTCCGCCGTTCGCTTGACTCACGAGCCGACCAACACCGTGGTGCAGTGCCAGACCGAGCGTTCGCAGCACCAGAACCGCGACCGCGCCTGGAAGCTGCTGCGCGCCAAGCTCTATGAGCTGGAGATGCAGAAGCGCAACGCTGCTGCGCAAGCACTCGAAGATACCAAGTCCGACATCGGCTGGGGCAGCCAGATTCGCTCCTACGTGCTCGACGATTCGCGCGTGAAGGATCTGCGTACCAGCGTGCAGACCAGCAACACACAAGCCGTGCTCGACGGCGACCTCGATCAGTTCATCGTCGCGTCGCTGAAGCAGGGGCTTTGACAAGGCTACCCTCTCCCCCGCCCCTCTCCCTGAAGGGAGAGGGGAGAAAGCACGTTCTGAATCAGTGGCAGAGATACTTCCCTCTCCCTTCAGGGAGAGGGGAAGGGGAGAGGGGAACGGCAAGATGACACAGATTTTTGGCGGCTCACGCTGTCACGACAACCCGAGACGACCATGACCGACGAACAGAATCTCCCGCAGGACGACAACAAGCTGATCGCCGAGCGCCGCGCCAAGCTGGCCGCGC
>CAZWXW010000099.1:0-10752 GCA_964638025.1 uncultured Verrucomicrobiaceae bacterium | reverse complement strand
GCTGGGAGGGCGGCTTCTGCCGCCGCGACATCGGCTACCGCGCCATCGCGCGCGAACAAGAAAAGCGATAACCCCGCCATGCGCGCACAGCGATGGATAGCTGTTCGCCCTCTCCTGCTGCTGGCCGGGTTGCTCGCCCTGCTGCTGGCAGCCGCCGCTGCGCAGGCGGCACCGGTGCTGCAGCTCGATGCCACCACCGACCGCATCGACCTGGTCGACTACGCCGATCTGCTCGGCGACCCGGAACTGTCGCTCGACATCAAGGCGGTCACCGCCGCGCCCTACCGCCACCAGTTCGCCCCGCTGCAGCGCGAGGAGGTGATCCGCTACGGCGGTCGCGGCGTCTGGCTGCGCTTCGCGCTGCACAACACCACCGACCAGCCGATGCTGCGCGTGGTCGATATCCAGCTCGGCGCCGATTTCGGTCCGATCGTGCTCTACCGCGAGCGCGACCTGCAGCGCGGCGAGCCGCAGCAACTGCCGCTGCTGCACCACGGCCCGCGCCAGTTCCTGCTGCGGCTGGAGCCGCATACCGGCGAGCTCTATTACCTGCACCTGCGCCCCAGCGGCATGGCGCCGCCCTACCTGAAGCTGCTGTCGCTGGAGCGCTTCATGACCGATCAGGGCACGCAGACGCTCGGTCACGGGCTCGCCTGGGGACTGCAACTGGCACTGATGCTGGCGCTGCTGATCAGCGCGCTGCGCCACCGCTCGACCATCTACCTGTGGGTCATCGCCGAGGGGCTGCTGCCGCAGCTGGCGCTGTGGCTGCTGCCGGCCGAGTCGGTGTGGCGGCCGCAGCTGGTCGCCGCCGGCCTGCTGCTGAGCTGCAGCTGCGCGCTGCGCATCTCGCTCTACCTGGGAGCGCTGCCCGAAGCCGGCAATCGCTGGCGCCGGCTGTTCACCCTGCTCGCGTTCGGCGCGCTGCTGCTGGCGCCGCTGATGCTGCTGGCGACCAATCCGCTGCCGGTCGCCACCGCGCTGGCGATCCCCCTCTACCTGCTGATCGGCGGCGCCAGCCTGCTCGCCTTCCTGCTCGAACACCGCCGTGGCCAGCTCGGCTACGCGCTGGTGCGGCTGGCGCAACTGCTGCTCGGCACGCTGCTGATGCTCTACCTGCAGACCGCGCCGACACCGCTGCTCGGCGCCGCCCCCAGCGTCATGCTGATCAACTCCACGACCTGCCTGCTGCTGATGCTGCTGATGCTGGCGCGCCACCGCGCGCTGCTGGCCGAGCGCACGGCGCAGCAGCAGCTGGTGGCCGTGGCCGAGGCCGAGAGCCGCACCCGTGGCGAGGTGATCGCCGAGGTCGGCCACCGCGTGCGCACCCCGGTTTCCGGCGTGCTCGGCATGCTCGAAATGCTGCAGGACACACCGCTGACGCCGGTGCAGCGCGACTATCTCGGCACCATCCAGCGTGCCGGCAACGAGCTGCTCAACGCCGTCAACGACCTCAGCGACGTGACCCGGCTGGAGGCGCGCCGCAGCGGTCTGGAGCAGACCCGCTTCGACCTGACCGCGCTGGTGGCGGAGACCCTCGACGGCTTCCGTGGCCTGGCCGCCAACCGCGGCCTCGAACTGATCACCGACCTGGCGCCGGAGCTGCCACCGCTGGTCAGCGGCGACCCGACGCGGCTGCGGCAGATCCTGCTGCAGCTGATGCACCACGCCGTCAGCAGCTGCGGCAGCGGCGAGGTGGTGCTGCAGGTCGGCCCGGCCGCCCTGCCCGACCACCTGCAGTTCCGGCTGCAGGCGCACGGCAGCGCGCCGGCCGATGTCGCCAGCCCGATCGAGCGCCGCATCAACCGGCCGGCGCCGAACCTGCGGCCGGCGGTGGCGCGGCAGCTGGTGGAGATGCTGGGCGGCACCATCGAGCTGCCGACCACCGGCGCCGGCAGCTTCGCCGCGCGCTTCGAGCTGCCGCTGCCGGCGCTCGATCCAGTCGGCCTGCCCGACGGCGGCAGCGGCGACTCGATCCTGCGCAACTGCCAGCTGCTGGTAATCGACGACAACGCCACCTTCCGCGAGATGCTGCGGCGCCAGGCCAGCCACTGGGGCATGGCGGTGCATACCGCCGCCTCGGTGGCCGAGGCGCTGGCCTGGCTGCGCACGCAGGCGACCATCGGCCACCGCGTCGACCTGATCCTGGCCGACGCCGAACTGCCGGAGCTGGCCGAGGACGACTGGTTCGGCCGCCTGCTCGAACCCAACATCCCGACCCCGGTGCTGGTCCTGCTCTGCAGCCAGCCGACGCTGCCGGACGACGAGCGGCTGCGCGCGCTCGGCGTACGCCGGCTGCTGACCAAGCCGATCAACCAGACCAGCCTGCGACTGACGCTGGAAGAGGAGCTGGCCTACGCCGAACAGCCGCGCCCGACCCCGCCGACAACGCCGAACCAGACGCCACTGCGCTGCCTGGTGGCCGAGGACAACGTCATCAACGCGCGCGTGCTGCTCGGCATGCTGGAGAAACTCGGCGTGCAGACGACGCTGGTCCCCAACGGTCAACAGGCGGTGGAAGCGGTGCAGCGGCAGGAGTTCGACATCGTGTTGATGGATTGCGACATGCCGATCATGGATGGCTTCGAGGCGGCACACCTGATCCGCGAGGTGCAGGGCAACCGCGGCGTCGCCCCGGTGCCAATCGTGGCGCTGACCGCCAACACCATCGAGGAGCTCGGCGAGCGCGCGCGCCAGCCGGTGATGGACGCCCATCTGGTCAAACCGGTGCACCTGCGCGAACTGCGCGCGCTGCTCGAACGCTGGACGGGGCGCGTTGTCGATGCGCCAATCGCGGAAAACACCTCGTCGCCGCCATAACCAACCTTATCCGGCGCTACACTGCCGCCCTGCCTTCCCCGCGCGGAGTCCAGCCATGTCCCAACGCCAGCTCAGCGGTCTCGACCGCGCCATCCTCCACCTCGACAGCCTGCTGCAGACCCTGGTGCCCGGCACCGCGCGCGCCGACCGGCCGACACCGGGCGACGGCGCCACGCCGGTTGATCTCGACGACGCCGGGCGCCGCCACGTCGCCGGCCTGATGCGGATCAACCACACCGGCGAGGTCTGCGCGCAGGGGCTCTATCAGGGGCAGGCGCTGACGGCGCGGCTCGACGACGTGCGCGACGCAATGACCGTCGCCGCCGATGAAGAGATCGACCACCTCGCCTGGTGCGAACAGCGGCTGCGCGAACTCGACAGCCGTCCGAGCCTGCTCAACCCGCTGTTCTACGGCGCGTCGCTGGCACTCGGCGCGGCGGCCGGCGCGGTCGGCGACAAATGGAGCCTCGGCTTCGTCGCCGCCACCGAGGAGCAGGTCTGCCGCCACCTCGAAAGCCACCTGCTGCAGCTGCCGGCCGACGACCAGCGCAACCGCGCCGTGCTCGAAGAGATGCTGGTCGACGAGGCGCGCCACGGCACCGCCGCGCTGGCCGCCGGCGGCGCAACGCTGCCGGGCTGGCTGAAACGGGCGATGTCGACGGTGTCGAAGGTGATGACGACAACCACCTATCGCCTCTGATCCACCCACCGCCACGGCGGCCAACACCGACAACCACACTCGGGGATTGCGGGGTGATGTGGTGAAGAGAACCGTCAAGGACGCCGAACTGACCTTCGCCGCGTCGCCCGAGAAGACGCCGCCGACGCTGAAGCGCACGCTGCAGCCGCGCCACCTGAACATGATCGCCATCGGCGGCTCGATCGGCACCGGGCTGTTCGTCGCTTCCGGCAGCACCGTCGCCAGCGCCGGCCCCGGCGGCGCGCTGCTGGCCTATGCGCTGATCGGCACCATGGTGTTCTTCCTGATGACCAGCCTCGGCGAGCTGGCCGCGCACATGCCGGACTCCGGCTCCTTCTGCACCTACGGCAGCCGCTTCGTCGACGAGGGCTTCGGCTTCGCGATGGGCTGGAACTACTGGTACAACTGGGCGGTGACCATCGCCGCCGAACTGGTGGCGGCGCAGCTGGTGATGGGTTTCTGGTTTCCCGACGTGCCGGGGCTGTACTGGAGCGCGCTGTTCCTCGCCATCATGTTCGCGCTCAACTTCTTTTCGGTGAAAGGTTTCGGCGAGAGCGAATTCTGGTTCGCGCTGATCAAGGTGGTGGCGGTGGTGATCTTCATCGCCATCGGCCTCGCCAGCATCGTCGGCATCCTGCACAGCATGCCGTCGCCGGGTTTCGCCAACTTCACCGTCGGCGAGGCACCGTTCGTCGGCGGCCTGCAGGCGATGATCGGGGTGGCAATGATCGCCGGCTTCTCGTTCCAGGGCACCGAGCTGATCGGCGTCGCCGCCGGCGAATCGGCCAATCCGCGTCGGGCCATTCCGGTGGCGATCCGCCAGGTGTTCTGGCGCATCCTGATGTTCTACATCCTGTCGATCTTCATCATCGGCATGCTGATTCCATACACCGATCCCAACCTGCTGAAGAGCGGCAACGACAGCATCAGCACCTCGCCGTTCACGCTGCTGTTCGAGCGCGCCGGCCTCGCCGCAGCGGCGTCGGTGATGAACGCGGTGATCCTGTCGGCGATCCTGTCGGCCGGCAACTCCGGCATGTACGCCTCGACGCGGATGCTCTACACCATGGCGCTGCAAAACAAGGCGCCGAAACTGTTCAGCCAGCTGTCGGCCAGCGGCGTGCCGCGCTACGCGCTGTATGCGACCGCGCTGATCGGCGCGCTCTGCTTCCTCAGCAGCTTCGTCGGCGACAAGATCGTCTACACGTGGCTGCTGAACACCTCCGGCATGTGCGGCTTCATCGTCTGGCTCGGCATCGCCGCCTCGCACTACCGCTTTCGCCGCGGCTTTCTGGCACAGGGCGGCCGACTCGACCAGTTGCCCTATCTGGCGCGCTGGTTCCCGTTCGGCCCGCTGTTCGCCTTCACGCTCTGCCTCGCCATCACGCTCGGGCAGAACTACGAGGCCTTCGTTGGCGAACGCATCGACTGGGCCGGGCTGACCGCCACCTACGTCAGCCTGCCGCTGTTTCTGGCGATCTGGTGGGGCTACCGGCTGAAGCACGGTTCGCGCTTCGTTCGCTACGAGGAGATGAATGTGCGCGCAACACGCAGCGAGTGAGCTGCGAGACAGAAGTCAGCGCAGCCTAGCGAAAGCTCAGAGAACTAATCGGTGGGTGATGGATGATCTGCACGGCGTTGCCATCGGGATCGAGGCAGTAGAACGAGCGGGCGCCGTCGCGATGGGTTTTCGGCTTCTTCAGCACGCGCACGCCGTTGGCGGCGAGGAAGTCGTGCCAGGCGTCGACCTGTTCCGGCGCGTCGACGATGAAGCCGATATGGTCGAGCCGCTGCTGCGCCGGGTCGCGCTCGCCGCCGATGAAACGGTGCAGCGCGAGGTTGTCGCAGCCGGAACAGAGATAGACGTTGTCGGCATCCGGCTGCCACTCGACCGCCATGCCGAGCAGCTCGCTGTAGAAGCGAACGGTGGCGTCGAACTCGGCGATGAACAGCGCGACATGGCGCATGCCCGCGGTCGCTGGCGGGCGCTGCCCCCTGATCGTCTCCTCCGGCATGGTCACGTTACGGAACCTGCACGATCTCGAAGCTGTGCGTCATCTCGGCACCGGCGCGCGCCATCATGATCGATGCCGAGCAGTACTTCTCGGCCGACAGCTCGACCGCGCGCTTGACGATCGACTCCTTCAAATCGCGGCCAGTGACGACAAAATGGATGTTGATCCTGGTAAATACGGCTGGCACCTCGTCGGCGCGCTCGGCCTGCAGTCGGGCCTCGCAGCCAGTCACCTGCTGTTTCGATTTTTCGAGAATCATGACGACGTCGACCGCGGAGCAGCCGCCGACGCCCATCAGCAGCATCTCCATCGGTCGCGCGCCGATGTTGCGGCCGCCAATCTCCGCCGGGCCATCCAGCACAACGGCGTGACCACTGCCCGATTCGGCGACGAAGGCGGCGCCATCCAGCCATTTGACCGTTGCGTTAACCATGCTCGAATTCCGCGAAAAAGTGGGCGAAGAGCTTAACACAGGGTACGAAACCGTCTGGTAATCTGCCGCGTCGGGACTATCATCTATCGGTGCGTTCCAGGCCCGGGGTCCGCCCGATTCGGCTCACCCCTGCCCGCGGCCTCCGGCCGCGCCATTCGACACGGAAGGATTTCCAAATTGGTTACCGTCACGCTCAAGCCAGCGATCAAGAACATCGACGAGTTCCTGAACCACTGTCACCGGCGGCGCTACCCGTCGAAGAGCACGATCATCTACGCCGGTGACCGCAGCGACTCGCTCTACTACATCATCAAGGGCTCGGTCACGGTGCTGATCGAGGACAAGGACGGTCGCGAGATGATTGTCGCCTATCTGAACGATGGCGATTTCTTCGGCGAGATGGCGCTGTTCGACCCCGAGTACGCGCGCAGCGCCTGGGTGCGCGCCAAGACCGAGTGCGAAGTGGCCGAGGTCAGCTACGCCAAGTTCAAGGAGCTCTCCGAGAAGCACCCGGAATTCGTCTATGCGATCGGCAACCAGCTGGCGCGCCGGCTGCGCCAGACCACGCGCAAGGTCGGCGATCTCGCCTTCCTCGACGTCACCGGCCGCGTCGCCCGCACGCTGCTCGACCTGTGCAAGCAGCCGGACGCCATGACCCACCCCGACGGCATGCAGATCAAGATCACCCGCCAGGAGATCGGCCGTATCGTCGGCTGCTCGCGCGAGATGGTCGGCCGCGTGTTGAAGACGCTCGAAGAGCAGGGGCTGGTCAATGTGAAGGGCAAGACGATGGTGGTGTTCGGCACGCGCTGACGCGGTCGAGCACCCAAAACAACAAAGGCGCCTTTCGGCGCCTTTGTTGTTTCTGCTCGCTAGAAAAACAGCCGCTGCAGCTCCGCCCCCGGCTCCTTGGCGCGCATGAACGCCTCGCCGACCAGGAAGGTGTTGACGCCATGCGAACGCATCAGCGCCACATCTTCGCGGGAATGAATACCGCTCTCGGTGACCACGATGCAGTCGTCCGGCACGCGGCCGAGCAGCCCCAGCGTGGTGTCGAGCGTGACGTCGAAGCTGTGCAGGTCGCGGTTGTTGATGCCGAGCAGGCGGTTGCCGAGCGGCGCCGCGCGCGCCAGCTCGTCGGCATCATGCACCTCGACCAGCACATCGAGTCCCCACTGCAGCGCGACATCGCTGAGCTCGTCCATCTGCTCATCTTCGAGCGCGGCGGCGATCAGCAGGATGCAGTCGGCGCCGATCGCTCGCGCCTCGACGATCTGGTAGGGGTCGATGACGAAATCCTTGCGCAGCACCGGCAGGCTGCAGGCCGCGCGCGACGCCTGCAGGTATGCGTCCGAGCCCTGGAAGAAGTCGATGTCGGTCAGCACCGACAAACAGGTGGCACCACCCTGTTCGTAGCTGACGGCAATCGCGGCTGAATCGAAGTTGGCACGAATCACCCCCTTCGACGGCGATGCCTTCTTGACCTCGGCGATCACCGCCGGCTCGCCAGCGGCCAGTCGCGCTTCGATGGCGCCGACGAAATCCCGTGGTGCGCTCTGCTGATCGGCACGGCGCTCCAGCTCGGAGAACGGCACCTTGCGGCGGCGCTCGGCCACCTCCTCGCGCTTGCGGGCGAGGATCTTCTTCAAAACGGTCGGTGTCGAATCCGCGGCGCCGCTCATAGCTTCAACCCCTGGGTAAAGACCGCCAATTCTTCCATCTTTTCGCCGGCGCGACCGCCGTGGATCGCATCCTCGGCCAGCGCCACCCCATCCTTCCAGCTACTCGTCACGCCGGCGACATAGAGCGCGGCACCGGCATTCAGCGCGATGGTGTCGGCCGCCTTGGCGCCCAGCTCGTCGCGCGGTGTCAGCCCGAAGGCAGCGCTGACCAACGCCAGCGACGCCTCGGCATCGGCCACGTCGAGCCCGATCAGGCTCTGGCTGGCGATGCCGAAATCCTCCGGCCGCACATCGTACTCGCTGATCGCCCCACTCTTCAGTTCGGCGACATGGGTTGGCGTGGCCAGGCTGATCTCGTCGAGCCCGTCGCGCGCATGCACGACCAATACGTGTTCGCTGCCGAGCCGGGCCAGCACCTCGGCCAGCGGCCGGCACAACTTCGCGTTGAAGACGCCAACCACCTGCCGTTTGACGCCGGCCGGGTTGGTGATAGGACCGAGGATATTGAAAATGGTGCGCAGGCCGAGTTCGCGGCGCGGGCCGACCGCATGCTTCATCGCACCGTGGTGGTTGACCGCGAACATGAAGCCGACACCGACCTCGCGGATGCAGCGCCCGACCTGCACCGCATCGAGATCGAGGCGGATGCCGGCCTTCTCCAGCAGATCGGCGCTGCCGCTCTTCGACGACACCGCGCGATTGCCGTGCTTGGCGACATGGGCGCCGGCCGCCGCGCAGACCATCGCCGCCGCCGTCGAGACATTGAACAGGTTGGCGCCGTCGCCGCCGGTACCGACGATGTCGACGGCGTGAGCAACGCCATTGATATCGACCGGCGTCATCAGCTCGCGCATCACCCGCGCCGCGCCCTCGATCTCGTCGAGACTCTCGCCCTTCATCCGCAGCGCAACGAGAAAGGCACCGATCTGCGCCGGCGTGCACTCGCCGGTCATGATGGCGCGCATCACCGCCTGCATCTCCGTCATCGACAGGTCGATCTGCTCGACCAGTCGCGCGAGGGCTTCCTTGATATCCATGCGTTCAGCCCTCGAGGAAATTGCGGAGCATGGCGTGGCCGTGCTCGGTCAGGATCGACTCGGGGTGGAACTGTACCCCTTCGACCGGAAGCGTCTTGTGGCGCACACCCATGATCTCGTCGATCGAGCCGTCTTCCAGCTGCGTCCACGCGGTGATTTCAAGGCAGTCGGGCAGCGTGTCGCGCTCGATCACCAGCGAGTGGTAACGCGTCGCGTTGAACGGGCTCGGCAGACCGCGAAACACCGAGGTGCCGTTGTGGAAGATCGGCGAGATCTTGCCGTGCATCACCTGGCGTGCGCGGATCACGCGACCGCCGAACACAGCGCCGATCGCCTGGTGGCCGAGGCAGACACCGAGAATCGGGATCTGGCCGGCGAACGCCTCGATCGCCGCCATCGACACGCCGGCCTCGTGCGGCGTGCAGGGGCCGGGCGAAATGACCAGCTTCTCGGGCTTCAGCGCGCGAATCTGTTCGACCGTCACCTCGTCGTTGCGCACCACTTTTACGTCGGCATTCAACTCACCGAGATACTGGACGATGTTGTAAGTAAAGGAGTCGTAGTTATCGATCATCAACAGCATGGTGGCGTCCTCAATGCGACGTGGCGTCAGGGGGAACGATGGCCTGCGCCATGGAGGCGGCGCGAAACACCGCGCGCGCCTTGTTCATCGTCTCCTTCCACTCCAGACGCGGCACCGAATCGGCCACCACGCCGCCGCCCGCCTGCGCATAGAGGCGGCCATCCTTGATCACCGCGGTGCGAATCGCGATCGCGGTGTCCATGTTGCCGTGCCAGCCGAGATAGCCAACCGCGCCGCCGTAGATGCCGCGCTTGACCGGCTCCAGCTCGTCGATGATCTCCATCGCCCGCACCTTCGGCGCGCCGGAGACGGTGCCGGCCGGCAGCGTCGCTTTCAGCACGTCGATCGCCGACAACCCCGCCGGCAATTTGCCGACGACGTTGGAGACGATGTGCATGACGTAGGCGTAGCGCTCGATCAGCATCTTCTCGGTCACTTCGACACTGCCGGTCTCGGCGACGCGACCGACATCGTTGCGGCCGAGGTCGATCAGCATCAGGTGCTCGGCGATCTCCTTCGGATCGGCCAGCAGCTCGGCCTCCAGCGCCCGGTCCTCGGCCTCGGTGTGACCGCGACGGCGAGTGCCGGCGATCGGCCGTACCGTCACTTCGCCGGCTTCGACGCGCACCAGAATCTCGGGGCTGGAGCCGGCGATCTGGAATTCGCCGAGATCGAGGAAATAGAGGTAGGGCGACGGATTGAGGTGGCGCAGCGCGCGGTAGAAGTTGACCGGCGCCTCGGTGAACGGGATCGACAGCCGCTGCGACGGCACCACCTGCATGACGTCGCCGGCCAGCGTGTAGGCCTTGATGCGATCGACGGCGGCGAAGTAGTTGCTCTCGCCAAAGTGCGATTCGAACGCGCTCTCCGGCAGCGTGCCCGGCTCGGGGCGCAGCGGCGGCAGTGCCGGCGTCGGCCCCGGCAGCAGCGCGGCCAGATTGTCGAGATGCAGCTCGGCGTGCGCCAGCGCGTCGGGCTCGGCCGGGTTGGCGTGGGTGATCAGCTTCAGCGTGCCGGCAAGGTTGTCGAACACCAGCACATCCTCGGAGACCATCAGCAGGATGTCGGGCGTGCCGAGCATGTCCGGCGGGCAGCTGTGCGCCAGCCGCTTCTCGACGTAGCGAATGGTGTCGTAGCCGAAATAGCCGACCAGACCGCCGTTGAAGGCCGGCAGACCGTCGATCTCGGCGACGCGGAAACGCGCCTGGAACTGCTCGACGAAGTGCAGCGGATCTTCGACGTTCAGGTGCTCCTCGATCAGCAGGTCATCGCGATAGAGGCGCACGTCGCGGCCGAACACCTTCAGCACATCGCGCGCCGGCAGGCCGATGATCGAGTAGCGGCCCCACTTCTCGCCGCCGTGGACCGATTCGAACAGATAGGAGTTGGAGCCGCGCGCCAGCTTGAGATAGGCACTGAGCGGCGTATCGAGATCGGCGAAGACCTCGCGGCAGACGGGGATGCGGTTGAAGCCTTGCGCCG
>CAZWXW010000098.1:0-11087 GCA_964638025.1 uncultured Verrucomicrobiaceae bacterium | reverse complement strand
CGGTGCCGATGATGAACATCCTCAACGGCGGCGAGCACGCCGACAACAACGTCGACATCCAGGAGTTCATGGTGCAGCCGGTGGCGGCGCCGAGCTTTGCCGAAGCGCTGCGCGTCGGCGCCGAGATTTTCCACAGCCTGAAGAAAGTGCTGCACGCGCGCGGCCTCAATACCGCGGTCGGTGACGAGGGCGGTTTCGCGCCGAACCTGCCGTCGAACGAGTCCGCCATCGAAGTGATCAATGAAGCGATTGCCGCCGCCGGCTATCAGCTCGGCAAGCAGGTGACGCTGGCACTCGACTGCGCCGCCAGCGAGTTCTACAAGAACGGCAAGTACGATCTGGCCGGCGAAGGCAAGGTGTTCAGCTCCAGCGAGTTCGCCGATTACCTGACGGCGCTGGCGGACAAATACCCGATCCTGTCGATCGAAGATGGCATGGACGAGAGCGATTGGGACGGCTGGGCCGACCTGACCAAGAAAGCCGGCAAGAAGGTTCAGCTGGTCGGCGACGATCTGTTCGTCACCAATACCAAAATCCTGAAGCGCGGCATCGACAACGGCATTGCCAACTCGATCCTGATCAAGTTCAACCAGATCGGTTCGCTGTCGGAGACGCTGGATGCGATTCGCATGGCCAAGGCAGCCGGCTACACCGCCGTGATTTCACACCGCTCCGGCGAAACCGAAGACACCACGATTGCCGATCTCGCCGTTGCCACCTCGGCTGGCCAGATCAAGACCGGCTCGCTGTGCCGCTCCGACCGCGTCGCCAAGTACAACCGTCTGCTGCGCATCGAAGCCGAACTGGGTGCCGCGGCGCCGTACCGTGGTCGCGCCGAGTTCAAATCCTGAGCGCGGATTTCCATCGGGGCGGTGCTGGTGCCGCCCCAGCGCGCCGATCGGGCGGACAACCATGCTGATGCGCTGGCTCAATATCGTGCTGCTGTCGATGCTGCTGATCCTGCAGTATCGGCTGTGGGTCGGCGCCGGCAGTTTTGCCGAGGTGACGGCGCACAAGCGCGAGATTGCCGGGCAGCGCGCGCAGAACGACAAGTTGAAACAGCGCAATCAGCGCCTCGAAAACGAGGTGCAGAGTCTGAAGTCGGGTCTTGAGGCTGCCGAAGAGCGCGCCCGCAATGAACTGGGCATGATCAAGCGCGACGAGACTTTTTATCTGATCGTCGATGACAAGCAGCAGTAGCACGACGATGAATTCCCGCAGCCGTTACTGTGCCGTCGTCCCTGCCGCCGGCAGCGGTCGCCGTTTTGGTGGCGAGTTGCCGAAGCAGTATCTGATGCTGCACGGCCGCACGGTTCTCGAACATACCTTGCAGCTGCTGTTGTCGATTCCACGCATCGAGCGTGTTGTGCTGGTGGTCGCCGCTGACGATGCGCGCTGGCGAGCGCTGCCGATCTGTGCCGATGCGCGGGTGACGGTGACGACCGGCGGCGCTGAACGCTGCCACTCGGTGCTGAACGGTCTCTCGCCGCTGCAGGCCGATGCGCCCGACTGGGTGCTGGTGCACGATGTCGCGCGCCCCTGCTGTCCTCGAATCGATATCGAGCAGCTGATCGATCAGCTTGCCGGTCATCCGGTGGGCGGCCTGCTGGCGGCGCCGGTCAGTGACACACTGAAGCGTGCCGGTGCCGGCGAGCAGGTTGTCGAAACGGTCGATCGCGCTTCGTTGTGGGCGGCGCTGACACCGCAGCTGTTCCGTTTTGAATTGCTGCACGGCGCACTGTCGGATGCCCTGGCCGGACAGCGACTGGTGACGGATGAAGCGCAGGCCATCGAACTGGCCGGATTGGCGCCGCAACTGATCAAGGGCTCGCGCCGCAATATCAAGATCACCCGACGCGAAGATCTGGCGCTTGCCGCGTATTACCTGGCCAATCCCGATGAGCCGGAGACGGAGTGAATGAGATGAGTATGCGTATCGGCCACGGCTATGACGTGCATCGCTTCGGCGATGGCGATGCCGTTGTGCTCGGCGGTGTCACCATCGCCCACGATCGCGGTGTCGTCGCCCACTCCGATGGCGATGTGCTGTTGCACGCGCTGTGCGATGCCCTGCTCGGTGCCTGCGCGCTCGGCGATATCGGCAAGCATTTCCCCGACACCGATCCTGCCTACAAAGGCGCGGACAGCCGCGCCCTGCTGCGTCACACGTATGGTCTGGTGAAGCGGCAGGGTTATCGATTGGGCAATGCCGATCTGACGCTGCTGGCGCAGGCGCCGCGTGTTTCACCGTTCACCGCGCAGATGTGCACCAACATCGCTGCCGATCTTGAGTGCGACGTCGATCAGATCAACGTCAAGGCAACCACCACCGAGAAGCTCGGCTACGTCGGTCGTCGCGAGGGGCTGGCCGCCCATGCAGTGGTGCTGCTGGAGTCGATCGGGTGACGCTGCCGGTCTGGCCACGCGCCTGGGGTGAGCCGTCAGTTGCGGCACGGCTGAAGCAGTCGCCGCAGGATTTCGAGGTCGAGGAGATTCTCGGCTTCGAGCCCGATGGCGGTGGCGAGCATCAGTTTCTGTGGATCGAAAAGCGTGGACTGAACACGGTCGATGCGGCCAAGCGGCTGGTCTCCTTTGCCGGTCTGCGCGAGGCCGATATCTCCTGGGCGGGGCTCAAGGATCGACAGGCGCTGACGCGGCAGTGGTTCAGCCTGCATTTGCCGGGGCGCGAGGTCGACTGGTCGAGCTGGACCGATCCCGATTTGCAGATCCTTCGCGCAGAGCGCCACTCGCGCAAACTGCGCCGTGGCAGCCATCGCGGCAATCGCTTCGTCATCACGCTGCGCGACCTGCACGGCGATCTCGATGCCATGCTGTCGGGATTGCAACGGATCGCCGACGAGGGCGTACCGAACTATTTCGGCGCACAGCGTTTCGGCCGCGACGGTCGCAATCTGGCCATGGCGCAGCGCTGGGTGGCGCAGCAGATGCCGCGCCTGAAACCGGCGCAGCGCGGCATGCATTTGTCGGTGCTGCGCAGCTACCTGTTCAACTCGGTATTGGCTGTCCGTGTCGCCGATGGCAGCTGGCAGCGGCCACTCGATGGCGAGCTGTTTGTCCTCGATGGCAGCGGCAGTTTTTTCGCGGGCGAGATCGACGCCGAGATCGAACGGCGCATTGCCGACTGGGATATCCATCCGAGCGGGCCGCTGTACGGACGCGCCGCAAAGCAGATGACGACTGCGGCGGTGGCAGCGCTGGAGGCAACTACACTGGCGCCAGAGGCAGCGATATGCGAGGCGCTGGAGCGTGCGGGTCTCGATGCTGAGCGCCGTTCGTTGCGGCTGCGTCCGGGTGCCCTGTCCTGGGATCTGTCGGAGGGGCAGCTGCAACTGGGGTTCACCTTGCCGCGCGGCTGTTTTGCGACCAGTGTCATGCGAGAATTGGCTCGGCTCGACGATGAGCAGGGCATTCAGGAGATGGCGGAGTAACCCGTGAAACCCGAGCAGTTCAACGGTATCGGCATGACCTCGCAGCGAACCCGCGATCGCCTGATTCAGCGCCTGGTCGAGCAGGGAATCCGCGACCTGCATGTGCTCGACCTGATCCGCAGTACGCCGCGCCACCTGTTTCTCGATGAGGCATTGGCTCATCGCGCCTATGAAGACAGTGCATTGCCGATTGGCTTTCAGCAGACCATTTCACAGCCCTATATCGTTGCGCGCATGACTGAGCTGCTGTTTGAAGGGCGCTCTCCACGTCGAATTCTCGAAATCGGTACCGGTTCTGGTTATCAAACCGCGATCCTGGCGCAGATGCCGGGCGTGGAGCAGGTGTTCAGCGTCGAGCGTATTCAGCCCCTGCAGGACAAGGCGCGCGAGCGGCTGCGTGTGCTCAATCTGCGCAATGTGGTGTTGCGCCACTCCGACGGACGCCTCGGGTTGCCGGAGCGCGCGCCCTACGATGCCATCCTCTGCGCCGCCGCGCCGCGTGAGGTGCCGCAGGAGCTGGTCGAGCAACTGGCGGAGGGTGGGCGGCTGGTGATGCCCGTCGGTGAGCAGGAGCAGCAGCTGGTCGTTGTCGACAAGCAGGCCGAAGGGGTCGAGCGTCGCGAAGTGGCGGCGGTTCGCTTTGTGCCATTGCTCGGTGGTGTAGTGCGGCGTTGATGGAAGATGCTTAAATTGGCTACCTATTTAGATCTTTTTATAATAAAAATAGAAAATTGATTTCAATTAGTTTGATTTTTCCAAAAGTTTCGATATGCGCCGTGTCGGGAAATGTTGCGCATGTGTAATGAAATCAGCTAATTAAGCATGTTATTTGATATTGTTTAGAGTTATCGGAACTAACTTATTTATTTGCGTTATCAATCCTGACAAGTGGCCGCATCGAGCCGGATTGATAGCGCGGCAACCGTCGTGCTACCCCCTGGCACCGTTAAACGGGCGCGCTGTATCGGTATTTATCCGGTTTGTAGTCACTAACTCTTTGATGGGGTTCGCCATTCGATCGCGCTGTCGGAAGCGCTGCGCGAGTTGCTGTCCTGCGATTGCCGACGACATTTCATCTTCGGAGTTTTGCAACCGGTGCAACCGGCTCGCTTAACGAGTGGCGCTGATCGCCGTTGTCGGGGCTAACGAATCGGTCGAGGCGTGGCGTAGCAAAGTGTTTGCCATCAGGCAAAAAAGGGGGATTGCTATTCAGTACGAGTTCGGCCAGCCTGTGACGCGGCGCACTGAGTGACGGAATAATGGCGCGCCTACGCTAAAGCTGTTGGCACTCTGGCCGAGACAGATACAAGACAGATAGCAGCAGCGCCGACGGATTCAAGGTCGTTGTCATCGGTCTGTTTCGCAGGCTAGGCAAGGTGAGCTGGAAGCCGCCGCATAAAAGCACGCGCAGCGGGATGCCGAGGCAGCCACCGTGATCACGCGGATGGTTCATAACAAGCGACACGACCATTAGGGCGAAAAATCATGCAGACAGACAGGGGCGAGGTTTTGGCTAGCGACGATCTGGATGGAGTCCTCGGGATGGGGGACAGGGAATTCGATGGAGCGGAGCCAGCCTCCGACGAGATGTTGATGTCGATGCCGGAGCTGCTCGACGAGGATGCCGATGACGAACCTTCGGCCGAGACGCCAAAAGCGACCCGCACCTATACCGGTCGTGTCAGCCAGACCGTCGGTCTGCAAAAGACGCTTGATGCCACGCAAATCTATCTCAATGAAATTGGCTTCTCGCCGCTGCTGACGCCGCAGGAAGAGGTCCATTTTGCGCGACTGGCGATGCGTGGCGATGAAGCCGGCCGCCGCCGCATGATCGAGAGCAACCTGCGTCTGGTGGTGAAAATTGCCCGTCGCTATATCAATCGTGGCCTGTCGCTGCTCGACCTGATCGAAGAGGGCAACCTCGGCCTGATTCGCGCCGTCGAGAAGTTCGATCCGGAGCGCGGCTTCCGCTTCTCGACCTACGCCACCTGGTGGATTCGTCAGACCATCGAGCGCGCGATCATGAATCAGACGCGCACGATTCGGCTGCCGATTCACGTCGTCAAGGAGCTGAACGTCTACCTGCGCGCCGCGCGCGAGCTGACGCAGAAGCTCGACCATGAGCCCTCGGCGGAAGAGATTGCCGAACTGCTCGACAAGCCGGTTGAAGATGTCAAACGAATGCTCGGCCTGAACGAGCGCGTTACCTCGGTCGATGTGCCGCTCGGTCACGACTCCGACAAATCGCTGCTCGACACCATCCCCGATCAGCAGGTCAGCGACCCCGCCGTGCTGCTGCAGGACGACGATATGCGCACCAGCATCTCGGAGTGGCTCGACGAGCTGACCGAGAAGCAGCGCGAAGTGGTGGCGCGCCGTTTCGGTTTGCGCGGCTTCGAGCCGAGCACGCTGGAGGAGGTGGGGCGCGAGATCGGCCTGACCCGCGAGCGGGTTCGCCAGATCCAGGTCGAGGCGCTGCGCCGGCTGCGCGAGATTCTCGAACGCCACGGGCTGACCAGCGACGCGCTGTTCAGCTGAGGGCTCGCGTCGGAGAGATCGCCCAAAAACAGAAAAGCCGCTGAAAAGCGGCTTTTCTGTTTTTGCGGGGCATGGTTCGGCGCTTCGATCAGCGCTCCAGCAGTTTCAGCTTGCCCGCCACGCCATCCCACTCCTCGGCATCCGCCGGCGCATCCTTCTTCTCGGTGAGGTTCGGCCACACCTGTGCCAGCTCGGCGTTCAGTTCGAGGAAGACCTGCTGGTCCTCGGGCAGTTCGTCCTCGGAGAAGATGGCATCGACCGGGCACTCCGGTTCGCACAGTGCACAGTCGATGCATTCGTCGGGGTGGATCACGAGAAAGTTGGGACCCTCGTAGAAACAGTCGACCGGGCAGACCTCCACACAGTCGGTGTGTTTGCACTTGATACAGTTTTCCCCAACTACGAACGTCATGGTGCCAGGCCTCGTTTGCTGCAGCGACTCAGGTGAATCGACAAATAGTGGTTTTTTCCGGGACAGCACGGTTCTGTCCGCGTTGGGTCGTCGCTTATCCGCGACCCGCCATTGAGCGGCGAATTTTAGCAGTTGCCTGCCAGTGGCGGGAACGCATGCTAATCGCTTATTCCGACAAGCTTTTCAGCTCATACAGCAGATCGAGTGCCTGTTTCGGTGTCAGTTGGTCCGGATCGATCTCCTCGAGCCGCTGCAGGACCGGTGACGGCGCGGCAGTGGGTGCGAACAGATCGGATTGCTGGGGGGCTCCCGTTTGCGGTGGTTGCAGCTGTGTGCCGCGGCTGCGCTCAAGCTGCTCCAGCTTGCGTTTGGCGGCGACCACCACGGCTGTCGGGATGCCGGCCAGCTTGGCCACCTGCAGGCCATAAGAGCGGCTGGCCGGCCCCTCCTGGATCGTGTGCAGGAAGACGATGTGGTCGTTGTATTCGGTGGCATCGAGGTGGACGTTGGCTGCCTGCGGGTGCTCCTCGGGCAGGGTGGTCAGCTCGAAGTAGTGGGTCGCGAACAGCGTGAAGGCGCGCACCTTGGCCACCAGATGCACCGCGGCGGCCCACGCCAGCGACAGCCCGTCGAAGGTGCTGGTGCCGCGGCCGATCTCGTCCATCAGCACCAGGCTGCGGGCGGTGGCGTTGTGCAGGATGTTGGCGGTTTCGGTCATCTCCACCATGAAGGTCGAACGGCCGCCGGCGAGGTCGTCGGAGGAGCCGATACGGGTGAAGATCTGGTCGACGATGCCAATTTTCGCGGCGCTGGCCGGCACGAAGCTGCCGACATGGGCGAGCAGCACGATCAGGGCGGTCTGGCGCATGTAGGTCGATTTACCGCCCATGTTGGGGCCGGTGATGACCAGCATGCGGCGCTCGCTGCTGAAGTCGATGTCATTGGCGATGAAGGGGCTGTCGAGCACCTGTTCGACTACCGGATGGCGGCCATCGCGGATCTCGATCAGCTCCTGCTCCACCAGCTCCGGCTGGCAGAAGTTCAGCACGTCGGCGCGCTCGGCCAGCGTTGCCAGCACGTCGAGCTCGGCAATCGCCTCGGCCGCCTCCTGCAGCGGCAGCAGTTCGGCGTTGAGCCGCTCCAGCAGATCGTCGTAGAGCGCCTTCTCGCGCGCCAGCGCGCGGCTCTGCGCCGACAGCGCCTTGTCCTCGAACTGCTTCAGTTCCGGCGTGATGTAGCGCTCGGCATTTTTCAGTGTCTGCCGGCGCTGGTAGTCGATCGGTGCCTGGTCGGACTGGCCGCGACTGATCTCGATGTAGTAGCCGTGCACGCGGTTGTAGCCGACTTTCAGCGTGCTGATGCCGGTGCGCGCGCGTTCGCGCGTCTCCAGGTCGAGCAGGTAGTCGCCGGCGTTGCTGCTGAGATTGCGCAGCTCGTCGAGTTCGGTATCGAAGCCATCGCGAATGACACCACCGTCGCGGACTACCATCGGCGGGTTGTCGATCAGGGCGCGCTGCAGCAGATCGTCGAGTACCGGAAAGGCCGGCGCGCGCTGCAGCAGATCGACGATCAGCGATGACTCCAGTTCGGCGCAATTCGCACGCAGCGCCGGCAGGCTGTTCAGCGATTGCTGCAGCCGCGTCAGATCGCGCGGTCGCGCCGAGCGCAGCGCGACGCGGGTCAGGATCCGCTCCATGTCGCCGATCGGTTTCAGCGCGTCGCGCACGGCTTCGAAGCGGTAATCGGCCAGCAGCGCGGCAATCGCCTGCTGTCGCGCTTCGAGTTTGTCGCGGTTGCGCAGCGGTCGGTTCAGCCAGCGCCGCAACAGGCGGCTGCCCATCGCGGTGCGGCTGCGATCGAGCACCCACAGCAGCGTGTGTTCGCTGCCGCCGCCGAGGTTGGTGTCGAGCTCGAGGTTGCGGCGCGTCGCGCCGTCGAGTGCCACGCTCTCTTCGCGACGCTCGTGGTTGATGGCGCGCACATGCGGCAGGGCACTGCGCTGGGTGTCGCGCGCGTACTGCAGCAGGCAGCCGGCGGCCGCGATTGCCAGTGGCAGATGGTCGACGCCGAAGCCCTGCAGGTCGTGCGTATTGAATTGCTGCACCAGCAGTCGCTGCGCGCTCTCCAGCTCGAAGTGCCATGGCGGCTGGCGGCGCAGTCCGCGGCGGCTGGCCACCGGTTCGCAGTCGAGCCCGTCTGGTATCAGCAGTTCGGCCGGGTCGAGTCGCTGCAGTTCGGCGGCGAGGGCATCGACGCCGCTGACTTCAAATACCGAGAAGCGGCCGCAGCTAATCTCCAGCGTGGCGATACCGAAGCGCTGGCCGGCGGCGTGGATTGCCATCAGCAGGTTGTCGCGGCGCTCGTCGAGCAGCGCCTCGTCGGAGAGCGTGCCGGGCGTGACGATGCGCATCACCTTGCGATCGACCGGCCCCTTGCTGGTCTCGGGGTCGCCGATCTGTTCGGCGATGGCGACCGAGACGCCAGCCCGCACCAGTTTGGCCAGATAGCCTTCGGCGGCGTGGTAGGGGATGCCGGCCATCGGGATCGGCTCGCCGGCCGACTTGCCGCGCGCGGTCAGCGTGATGTCGAGCAGATCGGCCGCTTTCTTGGCGTCGTCGAAGAACAGCTCGTAGAAGTCGCCCATGCGGTAGAAGACCAGTTCATGCGGGTGCTCCGCCTTGATCTTCAGGTACTGCACCATCATCGGCGTATGAGTTAAAACGTCGTCCATTCAACACCTTGCGCTGCCAGGTTGCGATGATCGGAGTGCCCGACCGGCGCTGGCCGGCGGCGACAGAAAGGCGCGATTGTCCAAGAGTTGAGGTGCCCGGTCGAGTCCGCTGTTGATCGGCGGGCGAAAAGCAAAAGCGCGGCCCTGGGGCCGCGCTGTTTGTATGGCTGGAGCAGTCGAAGGCAGCGCTTACGCGAACGGCTCTTCGCCCTGCAGCTTGGTGCGGTGCAGCATGCGGCCGCAGTTGGGCGGGTAGGGGGTGGCGCGGTGCATGGTGCCGGTGTTGTCCCACATGACGGCATCGCCGACTTTCCACTGGTGGCTGTAGGTGAACTGCGGCTGCGTCGCCCATTCGCGCAGCCGCACCAGCAGCTTGGTACTCTCCTGCGCGCTGAGGCCGAGGACATGGTGCGCGGTGCAGCCGAGCACCAGCGATTTGCGACCGGAGCGGTGCTTCCACACCAGCGGCAGTTCCTGTTCGCCGATCGACATCATCTCCTGCAGCTTGGCCAGGCCCGGTTCCGGGTCGTAGTAGAACAGCGAGGTCCACGCCGAGTGCATCGCGCGCAACCCTTCCAGCTGCTGCTGCTCCTCTTCCGGCAGCAGGTCCCAGGCCGCATAGGTATTGCAGAATTCGGTGTTGCCGCCGGTGGGAGACAACACCTTGCTCGACAGGATCGACGCCAGGATCGGCACCTTGTTCATGGTGCCGTCGATGTGCCAGTACAGCGACCCTTTCAGGTAGTCGGCGCGCGCGTTGGCGCTGGTGTTCAGCGTGATTTTGTAGACCTCCTCGCCGAACAGCTCCGGTGCGAAGGTGCCGAGCGTTCGGGTGAACTCGACCTGCTCCTCATCGGTGAAATGGATTTCGGGAAAGACCAGCACGCCGCGATATTCGATCAGTTCGCGCAGGCCGGTGGCGTATTCGCCGCTGAGCAGCGCCGCCTTGCTGAGATGCACCCTGCTGCCGATCAGCGGGGATATCTCGGTGGCGTTCAGCGTCTCCTGCAATGTGGCGGCGGCCTGGGATTGGGCGGTCGTGGTGGCGTAGGCGGTGGTCATGTGGGGTATCCCCTCGCGTCTGTTGCGGATCGGGCGGCCGGTTTTCGGGGCGATTGCAAGGCCGTTTCGACGGCAGTCGGGTGCAGCCGCTGTTGTCATCCGCAGCCTATTTCCGATCGGGTGATGGCCTCATTGACGTGTATCAAGGTCGACGGTTGTCGTCGTCGGCCGGCGATATGCCGGGTCGTGTCTGGGGCGTTGTGCCGGCCGGTAGCGGCGGCGGGGCGACGGTGAATGGATGGTGAATGAAAGGGGTAGCCAACGCGGGTTGACCTGTGGAAGAATACTGTCTATTCATACAGCACTGCCTGGGTTCGTCACCGGCTTATCAGCGTGAGGAGAGAGGGAATGGAAGAGAACAAAAACAAGGCGCTCAGCGCCGCTCTGGCCCAGATCGAGCGTCAGTTCGGCAAAGGCACGGTCATGCGTCTTGGCGATCAGCAACAGCAGGCCATTCCCAGTATCTCCACGGGCTCGCTCGGGCTCGATATCGCGCTGGGCATCGGCGGCCTGCCGCGCGGTCGTATCGTCGAGATCTACGGGCCGGAATCCTCCGGTAAAACCACGCTGACGCTGTCGGTGATCGCGCAGGCACAGAAGGCTGGCGGCACCGCCGCCTTCATCGATGCAGAACATGCACTCGACCCGATCTACGCCGAGAAGCTCGGCGTCAACCTCACGGACCTGATGGTGTCGCAGCCGGATACCGGTGAGCAGGCGCTGGAAGTGGCCGAAATGCTGGTACGTTCCGGTGCCATCGACGTGCTGGTGGTCGATTCGGTGGCGGCGCTGGTACCGAAGGCCGAAATCGAGGGCGAGATGGGCGATTCCCATGTCGGTCTGCAGGCGCGCCTGCTGAGCCAGGCGATGCGCAAGCTGACCGGTACCATCAAGC
>CAZWXW010000097.1:0-11115 GCA_964638025.1 uncultured Verrucomicrobiaceae bacterium | reverse complement strand
GCACCCGGTCCTTGCTCTCTTTGACGGCGGTCTCGGGCAGGCCGACGATGTTCAGCGCCGGCAGGCCATTGGCGAGGTGCACTTCGACCGACACGGACGGGGCGCGGATGCCGCACTGGGCGCGGCTGTGAACGATGGCGAGGGTCATGACCTTCCTTCCGTGGAAGTGGGGGAGAGAAGAGGTGCTAGCGCGGCGGCGGATTTTCCAGCTGCGCCGCCAGCTCCTGCAGTTGCTTTTCCAGCTGGTCGAGCTTGGCGCGGGTGCGCGTCAGCACGGCGGCTTGCGCGTCGAACTCGTCGCGGGTGACGACATCCATCTTCGCCAGCGCTCCCTGCATCAGCGCGCGCAGGTTGCGCTCGACATCGCGCGGCAGCTGCGGCTGACCGAACAGGCTGCCGACTTGCTTGGCGAGCTGGTCGATGGCGTCGCGGTTGATCATCGTTTTGGCTCCGTGCGAAACGGCCGGCAGTTTACCCGATCCGCGGACAGTGGCACGGTATGGCGCCGTCTTGCAGCAGGGGTTGTGACTGGCCCGCCATTTGCCTGCACTCCGCCACCTTTAACGCTGTCGTTATCCGCCACTCTCTGGAGATCACCTTAATGTCGCCACGCTTCGCCCGCCGACTTCTCGCCGCTGCCCTGCTGACGCTGCCGGCCGCGCTCCATGCCGCCGATCTGACCATTCCCGCCGGTTCGACCTACACCGTCACGCCGGCGCAGGCGGAGCTGCGGCTCGACCGGCTCGAGATCGGCGACAAGGCCACGGTGCGCTTTGCCGATGGCGTCACCCGCTGGCGGGTCGAGGCGGCGCGCGCGGCGATCGGCAGCGGCGTGGCGGTCGACGGTCGCGGCGTCGCGGGGCAGGCCGGCGCGGCGGCGGCTGATCGCAGCGGTCGCGCGGCGTCGTGCGCGGCCGGTGCCAGCGGTGCGGCCGGCAGCGCCGGCACGACCGGTGGCAGTGGTGTTGCGATCGCGATGAAGCTCGGCATCGAACGGCTCGGCGGTCTGCAGGTACTGGCCGATGGCGGCAGCGGCGGTGCCGGCGGCGCCGGCGGCGAGGGGCAGCGCGGCGGCGAGACCACCGGCAATTGCAAACCGGCGGCGGGTGGTGCCGGCGGTTTGGGCGGCGCCGGTGGCGAGGGTGGCAACGGCGGTGCGGTCACCATCGCCTACTACGGCGTTGGCGGTGTCGACACCTTCGCGCTGGCCGACCAGATCAAGGTCAGCAGTGCCGCCGGTCGGGGCGGTGACAGTGGCAAAGGCGGCAGCGGTGCCAAGGGCGGTGAAGGGGGTTACGCGCTGACCAGCACGCCGATGGGTCGGAGCTACAGCGACGGCGGCAAGAGCGGCGCCCAGGGCGAAGCCGGTGCCGCCGGTCGCAGCGGCGCTGCCGGCCAGGTCAGCGTGCAGGAGATCGCGGTTGGCGCTGCGCCGGCTGCCACCCGCCCGATCGCCGCACCGGTGGCGGTGCCGGCCGCTGCGATGGCCGCCGATCCGCAGGCCCTGCTGCAGCGGATCGAGGCACTGGAGGCGCGGGTGAAGGCGCTGGAAGCGCGCTGATGGTGTCGGCGCCGGGCCGCCATGCGGTTCGGCGTCTGTTTTCCCCGGGGCTTCTCCGTGGCTCCCCAGTCCCGCCAATACGGGTTCGATGTCGGACCTCCGCACAAGAATTGAGCAGTACCTCGCCCGTTTTGCCGCCGTTTCAGCCGAACTGATCGCTGTTTTGTCGCGAAAATATGGCGCGACTCTTCCGAAATGAGATCCGGTTCTACCTGGCCCTTCCCCCAATTTCTTTTCGAGAGACAATCGAGTCGGCTGCGTGCCATATTGGTGCGCCGCCGAAAAATCGCACTAAAGACGAACATTTCTTGTGCGACGCATTTGGCGACAACCTGACACATTAGATCTATCTCGTTGTTTTGTCAGTCCTTTAGCAATCTGGTATGCAGCGTGCTAACTGGGCAACACGGCTTCGGAACCAGCGGTATCTGTCGGCTGTTCAGTTGCACGAGTCAAAAACCAAACGTGGAGATCAGTGATGAAACACTTTGTTAAGCCTCTTTCCGCTTCCATCGCAGCAGCAGTTCTCGCCGCCGCCGCTTTCGCCCCCGCCGCCAATGCCGAGATTTCGGCCAGCGCTGCCGTGTCCAGCATGTACCTGTGGCGCGGTATCGACCTCGGCGACGGTTCGCCGGCAGTTTCCGGCGACCTCAAGTACAGCGCCGGCGGCTTCTACACCGGTATCTGGGGTTCGTCGGGCGACAACGGTCTGGGCAACGAGTACGACCTGTTCGCCGGTTACGGCGGCGAGATCGGTGGTTTCAGCTACGACCTGAGCGTCTGGAACTACAACTACTCCGACGAGTTCACGGGTACGGGTCCCACCCCCGCTCAGGACGACACCTTTGGCGAAATGACGGACGTCGTCCTGACGCTCGGCTACGGCCCGGTTTCCTTCGCTATTTATGATCAGGTTGCCGGCGGCGCCGAAGACTACGCGTACTACACGCTGTCTGCCGCGTTCGACAAGTTCTCGGCCAAGGTCGGTTTCCACGACTACAAGAGTGAGGACGACGGCAGCGACATGACCCACATCGACCTCGGTTACGCCTTCAACAGCAACCTGAGCTTCACGCTGAGCAAGGTGGTCGACGAGCAGGAAGAAGACGCCTACGACGACGACCTGATGTTTGTCGTCTCCTACTCGCTGCCGATCCTGTAACACCAGAGCAGGACCGATCGCCGGCGCGCGAGCGCCGGCGTTCAATGTGCCAATCCGGGTGCGCCAGCGGCGCACTGTTAGGGGGAAAACAATATGAAACTTGTGACTGCTGTTGTTAAGCCTTTCAAGCTGGACGATGTGCGGGAAGCGCTGTCCGACATCGGCGTACAGGGGATCACGGTCACTGAAGTCAAAGGCTTCGGTCGCCAGAAGGGTCACACCGAGCTCTATCGCGGAGCCGAGTACGTGGTCGATTTCCTGCCGAAAGTGAAGATCGAGGTTGCTGTCGCCGACGGCGCCGTCGAGCAGGTCATCGAGGCGATCACCAAGTCGGCCAACACCGGCAAGATCGGCGACGGCAAGATCTTCGTCTCGTCGCTGGAACAGGTGATCCGCATTCGCACCGGTGAAACCGGTGAGGACGCCATTTAAGTCGCGGCTCTCTCATAACGCTCAGGAGAACATTCAATGAAATCCAAATCCTTTGCTGGACTGGTCGGCGCGCTGATGTGCGTGTTCGTCTCGTGTCTGGCCTACGCCGAAGATCCGGCAGCGGTTACCGAAGCGGTTACCGAGGTCGTTACGCAGGTGACCGAAGTCACTGAGGTGGTCGAAGAGTCTGCCGCCGCCGCGGAAGAAGCACCCGCGATCGATACCGGCGACACCGCCTGGATGATGACCTCCACGCTGCTCGTCATCCTGATGACCATTCCGGGCCTGGCCCTGTTCTACGGCGGTCTCGGTCGATCGAAGAACATGCTGTCGGTGCTGATGCAGGTGTTCGTGATCTTCTCGCTGATCAGCATCCTGTGGGCGATCTACGGCTACAGCCTGGCGTTCGCGGGCGAAGGCAAGTTCTTCGGCTCGTTCGACAAGATCTTCCTCAACGGCGTGACGCCGGACACCATCGGTGCCCTGCCCACCATCCCCGAGTATGTGTTCGTGGCGTTCCAGGGCACGTTCGCCGCCATCACCGTGGCGCTGATCGTCGGCTCCTTCGCCGAGCGCATCAAGTTCTCCGCCGTGCTGATCTTCTCGGTGCTGTGGTTCACCTTCAGCTACGTGCCGATGGCCCACATCGTCTGGGGTGGCGGTCTGCTGGGTGCCGATGGCGCGCTGGACTTCGCCGGTGGCACCGTGGTGCACATCAACGCCGGTGTCGCCGGTCTGGTCGGTGCCTACCTGGTTGGCAAGCGTCGCGGCTACGGCAAAGAAGCGTTCACGCCGCACTCGCTGACGCTGACGATGGTCGGTGCCTCGCTGCTGTGGGTGGGCTGGTTCGGCTTCAACGCCGGTTCGGCCGGTGGTGCCAACGGCGGCGCGGGTCTGGCCTTCGTGAACACCGTGCTGGCCACCGCCGCCGCGACCCTCTCCTGGATCACCGGTGAGGCGCTGGGCAAAGGCAAGGCCTCGATGCTGGGTGCCGCTTCCGGTGCCGTCGGCGGTCTGGTTGCCATCACGCCGGCTGCCGGTTTCATCGGCCCGATGGGCGCCATCGTCCTCGGTCTGCTGGCTGGTCTGGTCTGCCTGTGGGGCGTCAGCGGTCTGAAGCGCCTGCTGGGTGCGGACGATGCCTTCGACGTATTCGGTGTGCACGGTGTCGGCGGCGTCCTCGGTGCGATCCTGACCGGTGTGTTCGCGGCCGAAACCCTCGGTGGCACCGGTGGCTTCACGCCGGGCGAGTACAACATGGGTGCGCAGGTCTGGATCCAGGTCAAGAGCGTCATCTTCACCATCGTCTGGTGTGGTGTGGTCTCGTTCATCGCCTACAAGCTGGTCGACATGATCGTCGGTCTGCGTGTCTCGGAAGAAGACGAGCGCGAAGGTCTCGACACCACGTCGCACGGCGAGCGTGCCTGGAACATCTGATCGCTATCGATGCAGAGTTGCAGAGAAAGTTGAAACCGGGCGCGCAAGCGCCCGGTTTCATTTCCGCCGTCGCAAAAATCGGGTCACGGCAATCGCGGTGGCCTGCTGTCGATTGATTTGCCCATGGGGGTGTTGTGATGGAAGGCCTTATCGAGCTCAGGTACGCGCTCGACACGTTTTATCTGTTGATGACCGGCGCGCTGGTCATGTGGATGGCCGCCGGTTTCGCGATGCTCGAATCGGGCTTGGTGCGCGCCAAGAACACCACCGAAATTCTCGCCAAGAACATCATTCTGTACGCGGTCGCCTGCGTCATGTACCTGATGATGGGTTACACCATCATGTACGGCGGCTCCGTCGACGGCTGGCTGCCGGACACCTGGTTCGGCAACGGCATCGTCAATCTCGACAGCGCCGCGGTGCTGAAGGAAGCGGCCGAATCGCCGGATGACTACACAACGTATGCCGGCGCTGCCGATTTCTTCTTCCAGGTCGTGTTCGCCGCCACCGCGATGTCGATCGTCTCCGGCGCCGTCTGCGAGCGGATGAAGCTGTGGGCCTTCTTCGCCTTCGCGATAGTGATGACGGGGTTCATCTATCCGCTGCAAGGTATGTGGAAGTGGGGCGGCGGCTTCCTCAATACGGCAGGGTTCTTCGATTTTGCCGGCTCCGGTGTCGTGCATCTGTGCGGTGCCAGCGCGGCGCTGGCCGGCGTGCTGCTGCTCGGCCCGCGTCGCGGCAAGTACGGCCCGCACGGCGAGGTCAACGCCATTCCCGGTGCCAACCTGCCGCTCTCCACGCTCGGCACGCTGATCCTGTGGCTGGGCTGGTTCGGTTTCAACGGCGGCTCGCAACTGGCGATTTCCGATATCGCCAACGCCAACGCGGTCGCCACGATTTTCGTCAACACCAACGTCGCGGCCTGCGGTGGCCTGATCGCGGCGCTGATCACCGCGCGCCTGCTGTTCGGCAAGGCCGATCTGACCATGGTGCTGAATGGCGCGCTGGCGGGTCTGGTGTCGATCACCGCCGATCCGCTGACACCGGGCGCCGGTGTCGCCACGCTGATCGGCGCCGTCGGCGGCGTGCTGGTGGTGTTCGCGATCATCACGCTCGACAAACTGCGGGTCGACGATCCGGTCGGCGCCATCTCGGTGCACGGTGTCTGCGGTATCTGGGGGCTGCTGGCCGTGCCGATCACCAATGTCGAGGCCGCGCTCGGCGCACAGCTGCTCGGCATCGCCACCATTTTTGTCTGGGTCTTCGTCGCCAGTCTGCTGGTCTGGAGCGCGCTGAAAGCGGTGATGGGGCTGCGCGTCAGCGAAGAGGATGAGTACGAAGGCGTCGATCTGTCGGAGTGCGGCATGGAGGCCTACCCCGAGTTCACGCGCAAATGATCGATTCGGGTGCGGGCCCGGCGCTGGCCCGCACCATCTGCAGACAATGTGACGGTATTGCGCGAATCTGCTTTTTTTCCGCTACCGTTCGCACGAATTCGAATTGACGCGGTAACTTGCCACCGGGCTGGCGCTGCCGGCACACTGGCGAGGTTGTCAACACTGCCACGCGCACCCGCTGCGGATTCCGCTCGTTACTGCTGGAGAGAATTGCCATGAAACTCGTTACCGCTGTCATCAAACCGTTCAAGCTGGACGACGTGCGGGCGGCCCTGTCCGATATCGGTGTGCAGGGCGTGACGGTGACTGAAGTCAAAGGCTTCGGTCGTCAGAAAGGCCACACCGAGCTCTATCGCGGCGCCGAATACGTCGTCGATTTCCTGCCGAAAGTGAAACTCGAAATCGCGGTTGCCGATGCGATGGTCGAAAACGTCATCGAGGCGATCACCAAGGCGGCCAATACCGGCAAGATCGGCGACGGCAAGATCTTCGTCTCGACGCTGGAACAGGTGATCCGCATTCGCACCGGCGAAACCGGTGAAGATGCGGTCTGATCTCACTTCAATTTCCGCAGCATCCGGTGGCGCGTTCAGTGGTTGAAGGCAGGCGTCGCTACCGGTAATGCGAGTGTTCTTTTGATCAGCACGGTCACCACCGCGTGCAGATCGTTGCGCATCAGCGCTGTTGATAACCTGCCGCTCTCTCCCTCCTCGAGATCGTTCAGCAACGTGCAATAGTGGTCGGCCACCTGCGACGCGGTTGCGCCGCCGGCGTGCAGGCAGTCGAACACCAGCCGGCTGCCGAGCAGGAAGCGCCGCACCTGCTCCTCGCTCTGCAGTGCCTCCTCCTGCGCCATGGCCAGCCACGGCATGGTCGCGACGATGGCGCGCGCCTGCAGTCCGGTATCGACGCCGATCTGTCGACCGTCGTTGTCGAACAGTGGCGTCGAGCCGAGCCCGCAGCTCGGCGATCGGCTTTTCCAGAGGTAGCCACACAGCGGCAGTTGCCGCAGCGTCGCGCAGTGGTGTTGCGCGGTGGCGGTCAGCACGGCGGTGACATCGAGGCTGCGGTCGTCGCGGCCGATGGCGCGCGTGTCGCCGTCGACCCGCACCAGCTGCACCGGCGGGCGCGGCACGCCAAGACCGGCATCCAGCTCGGGGCAGATCGGCAGCAGCTCGGCCTCGGCGCGCAGCCACTCGACACCGGGCTGGTGTTTGTCGCCGCCGTCGTAGCGGACGGCGGCGCCGGTCAGGCAGGCGCTGATCGCCACCAGTGGTTTGTGCGTGCGGCTGCGCGCGTGCAGGAAGCGGAACGCGTTGTGTTCCATGACGGTGGACTCGGCGATGAGGTGGCCGGTGCTGTGGTTGTCGCCATCCGCTGGCCGACCGGCAGCTCTTCGTCTATCACCAAATGAAAAAAAAGCCAAAGAAAATAGAACGAAATGAACTCAAAATTTTCACCGGTGTGCGGTTGCATGACCGCAAAGTTGTTCTATATAAAGTCGCGGCAAAAGGCTTCGGTTCAACCGTGCCTGTTGTCCCGGATTCGGTCGCTATAAAAAGCGTTTCAATTTAGTCGCAATTTTCAGGTGTTCAGACGATGGCCAAGCCATACGACGATGAAGAGATCGATGAGCTGGAGGCGGACGGCGCCGAGGAAGAAGAGGCCGAAGAAGGGGCCGATGATTCCACGGAGTCCGCGTCTGGTGGCAGCGACGGTGGTGGCGGCGGCGCTGCCAAGAGCGAAGCCGCGGCACTGGCGCAGGAGGCCGAAGAGCGCACGGTGGCGTCACGCCAGGCGCAGCGCGACGAGATGGATCGTCAGGTGGCCGAGTTTCTGGCTCGCGGGGGCCAGATCAAGCAGATCGATCCGAACGTGACGGCAGATCCGCCGCGCAAACCGGAATCCGACTACGGCAGCCGCCCGATCTGATGCTCTCCCCGGCCGGCGGTCAGTGGTAGCGCGCGATCGCCGCCACCGCTGCCGGCAACTCCCCGATATCCCCGATCTGCGCCGTGGGCCGGTCATCGCCGGGCCACGCCGTTCCGCTCCGATTCATCCAGACCGCATGCATGCCGACCGCGAGTGCCGCGCGCACGTCGTGGTCGGCATGGTCGCCGATGTGAATCGTCTCGCCGGCCCGACAGCCGCCCAGCCGCAGCGCCAGCTCGAACGGCTCCGGGTGCGGTTTGGCCTGCGCCAGCTGTTCGGCATTGATGGCGAAATCGAACAGGTGGGAGAGACCGATGCGATGGATGTCGGCGTTGCCATTGGTGATGGCGCCGATGCGGTAGTGGCGCTTCAGTTCGCGCAGCACCGGCTCCGCGCTGGCAAACAACTGCACCTCGTTGCGCGCGGCGAGAAAAATCTCGAAGGCCTGATGCGCCAGCGTTTCGGAGTCGGCGGCGTTCATGCCGCCCGCCTGCAGGATCTCGCGCACGGCATCGACGCGCAGCGCGCTGACGCGGTGTGCATGCTCCGGCGCGCGCAGCATCAATGCCTGGCGCTGCGCGCGCAGCGAGGCGGTGGTGTGATCGCCGAGCGCGCTGCCGGCGCGATCGGCCAGCCACCGATGCGCCAGCAGATCGGCGCGCACCAGTACCGGCGCCAGCTCCCACAGCGTGTCGTCAAGATCGAAGGTCAGCAGACGGATCGTCATGGCTGCGTTTCGCCATCGTCGCCGTTGATGATGTTGTCGTTACTGTCATCGCGGCGCCGCGACGCGCGTGGATGCGCGCTGTCGTAGACCTTGGCCAGATGCTGGAAATCGAGGTGGGTGTAGACCTGCGTGGTGCTGAGGTTGGCGTGACCGAGCAGCTCCTGCACCGCGCGCAGATCGCCGCTTGATTCCAGCAGATGGCTGGCGAACGAGTGGCGCAGCATGTGCGGATGCAGGTGCTGGCCGAGACCGCGCGCCTGCGCCTGTCGCGCCAGCCGCGCCTGCACCGAGCGCGGGCTGAGGCGGTCGCCGCGCCGGCTCAGAAACAGCGCGTTGTGGTCGGGGTTCAGCAGTGCGCGCTGCTGCAGCCAAGTGTCGATCGCCGCCAGCGCGAGGCGGCCGACCGGCACCTGGCGTGTCTTTTTGCCCTTGCCGGTGACGGTGACCAGCCCTTCGTGGCGATCGAGATCGCCGATATCGAGCGCCACCAGCTCGGCCAGTCGCAGTCCGCTCGAATAGAACAGTTCGAGCATGGCCTGGTCGCGCTGCGCCAGCCAGTCGTCGTCATCGGAGGGCGTATCGAGCAGCTGTTTCGCGCTGTCGGCGTCGAGTGCGCGCGGCAGTTTGCGTTCGCTCTTCGGCGCGCGAATGCCGCGAGTCGGATCGTTGTCGCCGAGCCCGCTGCGGCGGCGGAAGCCGAACAGGCCGCGCAGCGCCGACAGCGCGCGCTGCACGCTGCGGCCATCGAGCCCGTGCCGTCGCAACTGCGCAACCCAGGCGCGCACGTCCGCGCTGCAGACGGCATCGCCGTCGCTGATGCCCTGCTGCGTGCAGAGGTCGAGGAATTTGTTCAGGTCGCGGCCGTAACCGGAAACGGTGTGCGGCGACAGCCGGCGCTCGTCGCGCAGCTGGTCGAGATAACGCCGGCACTGTGCGGCGAGGGGGGTGTCGGTCGTCGACCCGGTCACCGCCCGCCCCCGCCGGCTCAGTAGGCCGGTCGCAGCAGCTTCGGCAGCTGCCGGTTCAGCACCTCGGCGATGTAGCCGAGAAAGATCGTGCCCATGCTGGAGCGGAAGTAGTTCGGGTCGGTCATCGCGATCGCCAGCATGCCGAGCGGGTAGCCGGCGCTGAGCGGCACCACGGCGGCCGAGCCGATCTGGCGGTTGTGGTCGGGAAACAGGAACTGCACTTCCTCCGGACGCAGCACGCCGACCACCGCCTTGCTGCTTTTCATCAGACCTTCGATAGGGCCGCGCGCATCCTGCAGCGGCACGATGCGCGCGCGCGTGCTGCGGTGCTGCGCCGGGTTGCCGAACAGCAGCAGCGTGGCGAAATCGATGTTGAAGTCGTGCTGCAGGCTGTGGACGAAGGCGTCGACGATCTGGTCGAGCGTCTGCGCTTCGATCAGCTTCAGCACCAGCTGCTTGGTCTGCTCGAACAGGCGGTCGTTGTTGCGCGCGTTGTCGAGCAGGCCGGCGAGCCGATTGCGCATCTCCATGTTGCGATCGCGCAGCACCGACACCTGCCGCTCCAGCAGCGACACGGCGCCGCCGGACGGATGCGTGAGCTCCAGCTCCAGCAGCAGGTCGTCGCGCTTCTGGAAAAAGGCCGGGTGCGACTTCAGGTAGGCCGCGACCTGATCCTCGCTGATCTCGTCGGCGGCGTTCTGCTTCGATGAATCCACGTGGCTTCCCTTCAAGGATCGGTTGGTCGGAGTCAATTCGGTGTGGGCGTCAGAGCAGGATTTGCCCTTCGTAAACGGTGGTCGCCGGCCCGGTCATCAACACCGACTGGCCGTCGCCGGCCCAGTCGATGATCAGGTCGCCGCCGGGCAGATGCACGGTGACGTGACGGTCGAGCAGGCCGCGCAGAATGCCGCTGACCACGGCCGCGCAGGCGCCGGTGCCGCAGGCCAGCGTTTCGCCGACGCCGCGCTCGAACACGCGCAGACGAATTTCGCCGCGATTGACCACCTGCATGAAGCCGATATTGACGCGCTTCGGATAGCGCGCGTGCGGTTCGATGCGCGCGCCCAGTTCGACCACCGGCGCGGTGTCGACATCGTCGACCAGCAGCACGGCGTGCGGGTTGCCCATCGACACGGCGCCGATCTCGACGGTTTTGCCGTCGACGTCGATCTCGTAGGTGGTGGCGCGTTCGGGAGCGGTGAACGGAATCTGCGCCGGCTCGAGAACCGGCGCGCCCATGTCGACGCGCACCTGCCGGTCCGATGTGATTTGCAGCTCGATGACGCCGGCCCTGGTCTCGACGCGGATCTGATCCTTGCCGGTCAGGCGTTTCTCGCGCACGTAGCGGGCAAAGCAGCGCGCGCCATTGCCGCACTGTTCGACCTCGCCGCCATCGGCGTTGTAGATGCGGTAGCGGAAATCGACATCCGGACGGGTCGGCGCTTCGACCACCAGCACCTGGTCGCAGCCGATGCCGAAGCGGCGGTCGGCCAGCTTGC
>CAZWXW010000096.1:0-11242 GCA_964638025.1 uncultured Verrucomicrobiaceae bacterium | reverse complement strand
GGAGCGTGGCGCGCGTGCTCGGCGAGCAGAAGGAGCTGGTGCGCGAGCTGACCTACTCCTACCGCTTCCTGCTCGACTTCGCCCGTCGCAGTCAGGCCACCGCCGCCATCAACAGCCAGGACGTGACCGTGCTGGGCCGCAAGCTCTACGCCGCCTTCGAGCGCCGCGCCGGCAAGGTCGAGTGGCTGAACCCCGGCATCGCCCCGCGCGCGGCCGAAGCGGCGCTGACCTTCCAGCTGCAGCCGGGCGGCCGCGCCGGCGAACTGCTGTGGGCGGTGCTGACGGGTGACGCGCTCAACGCCGCCAGCGGCAAACCGCTGCGGCGCGCGCGCGATCTGATCGCGCTGCTGACCTGGTGCCATGTCAACGGCCTGATCGATACCGACACGCGCCTGCATATAGCGGACGCAACGCCTGACCCGGACACCAGACAGGCCGACGCCAAACCGGGGGTGACGCCGATCGAGCTGTCGCAGATCGCCCGCGCCCTGCGCGCGCGGCTGCCGCAGTACCACGCCGGCCAGTCGGACCACACCGGCAAAACAGAAGAGGAGCGCCACGACCGCTTCCTGAGCCCGAACCGGCCGCAGGAGCTGCAGCTGTTCGTCAACATCGGCATCGACCCGATGGCGCCGATGCGGGCGCGCGGCCTCGAACGGGTCTCCGACCATGTCGACAGCCTCGGCTACAGCGCGCTGCGCGAGAACCTCGTGCTCGGCGTCGACCAGGTGCTGCTGAACAGCTGGGGCGAGGTCAGCACGCGCAGCTACAGCGGGCCGTTCGCGCTGATCCAGTGCCTGCGCGACTACCTGCAGATGCTGCCGCCCGACCGCCACCCCGGCCTGCCGCGCCTCGATATCCGCTGCTTCTGCCCGGCGCGCGCCGGCGCCATCGCCACCCGCGTCGAGCAGCTGTTCCAGGAGCTGGCCGCCTGTTACTACAGCGGCACCAAGCCGCCGTCGACGCGCTATGTGCTGGAGATGCAGCGCGAGTTCTACATCGTGCAGTTCGTCGATGGCGCGCCGACCGTGCAGCGCGCGCCGAACCTCGCCGCCCTGCTCGAACAGCTGGGCCGCGTGCAGCGCCACTACAGCCCGGTCGTGCTCGACCGCTTCTGCCTGCCCGGCTCGGCATTGGCGGCGATCCTGCAGAGCGCGCGGCCGGAGCGGATCCAGGTCTTCTTCCAGCGCCGCGGCACCGAGGCCGACCTCTACGTCATGGACGAGCTCGGCTCGCTGACCTGCTTCACGACACCATTTCGCGACGAACACACGCTGCTGGCGCCGCTCGACCAGTTCATCCAGTCGACGCTGTTCCGCCAGCGCAGCGAGCGCGCCGACTTCGCCGGCGGCACCCACGACGTGCTGCTCGACGCCGGCAGCCAGTACGAGCTGGATTACTACGAGCTGGTCGAGGAGGGGCGGCAGCACTACGCCGAGCGCCGCGCGCTGCGCGGCAGCAGCTCGCTGTTCTTCAACGTGCAGGCGATCGCCGACTACGACAGCGGCGGCAATCTGGTCTTCACCATCTACTGCGACCAGCAGGAGTTCGCCGAGCTGGAGCTGGGCGACGCGCTGTACGACACCGTCGCCCGCCACATCCTGTCGCGCCGGCAGGGGCGCGAGCGCTACCCCTGTTATCTCACCGACATCGACCTGTCGCGCTGCATCAACGAGCGCGGCGGCATCCAGACCGCGCACTACCTGCGCTACAAGCAGCGGCTGGAGAAAGCGCTGAACGATGCGCTGGGGAAGATTGGGTAAGGAACACCTCGTCCGTGCCTATTGAGGCTCTTCGTCATTCTGCGCGGAGCGAAGCGCAGTCGCAGAATCCATCCGGTTACGTGCAGCGACAATGGATTCCGCGACTACGCGCGGAATGACAGATACCGGATTCATGGCTTCTCAATAACGCCCGCGCAACGCGATCTGCAGCGTCACATCCGGCGCGGTATCGATCGCCAGATCCTCCACCACGACCAGATCGAGATCCCAGTCGCGGCTCAGTGTCACGCGGCCGCCGAGGCTGAGCAGCACGGCATCGTCGCCAAGCTCGACAAGGTCGCTCTTGTACAACGCCGAGTGGGCATCGAGCTGCGCGCGCAGCTGCAGCCACGACCACCCCTGCCAGCCGAGTGAAGCGCCGGCGCGCCAGCCGTTGTTGCGCTGCTCGAAGCCGGCCAGATCGCCATCCTCCTTGCGGAACAGCGCGACACCGAGCGTCGAACGCCAGCGCTCGCCAAGCCGCCAGCTGCCGCTGAAGGCGAGATCGATGCCGGTGGCGCCGCTGCCGGTCAGGCGATCGGCGTCGCCGGTCGGCAGTATCAGCGTCAGGCGCAGCGCGCCGGCCGAATCGTCCGAGCGCCACAGCGACTGCGCGGCACTCAGTTGCAGGTCGCCGATACCGCCGGTCTCGTCGTCGAAGTCGAGCACGGTGACGCCGTCGCGCTGGTAGCGGTAGCGCAACTGGTCGCGCGGCGCCTGCGGCCGGCCACCGTCGGGCAGGCCGAACAGGTCGTGCCAATCCTCGATGAAGCTGTCCAGGCTGCCGCCACCGTGCTGGATCAGCGGCAGCGCGATGCCGACCTCAAAGCCGTTGCCGAGACCGACGGCGGCGCCGAGATCGAGCCGGTGCGTCTCGCCATCGAGCTCGATGGCCTCGTTGCCGCTGCTGTTGACGGTGTAACTGTTGGCGGCCTCCAGCGCGACCAGCCAGCCGATCTCGCCCGGTGCCAGCAGCGAGCCGCTGGCCGGGGTGGGGAGCGCGTGGATCTGCACCAGCGGATTGCGGTTGCCGACCGCGAACGGGGTATCGACCGGTTCGGCCGCGACCACTGTCATCAGGCTTGCCAGCACGACTGCCGACCCGCCAAGGGCTCTCGCCTTCATCACTCCTTTCGCCATCCGGCAACAACCTCGTCTGAAATGTTTTTGGGGTCATATCAGGCAACCGCACCGGCGCGGCCGGTGGCCACTGTCTCAACGCCGTGACACTACCTGCACGCCCGCTCGCCGGACAGCGCGCCGCATGCGGCTGATTTCGGGAGGATTCCAGCGCCACTGGAACAGGCGGGCGGGCTTCCCGGAAAAAGTGTCACGGCCGGGTTACAGAAGCCGTGACCCTCGTCCCCGGCGCTGGCCCAACGGCGTCGCAGGGGCCGCAAACCGTAGTATATTTTCCTTAAAAATCAATCACTAGCAATCCGAAACGACGACAGGAACCCGGAGTGGCTCCGAACTTGCTCCCGGCGCCTGCTGTGGCTGGACGCAATTCTGGCCACAGGGAAGCTAGTGGTAAAAATTCACGAGAGGATTCCGTCATGAAGAAAACCTTACTCGCGTCAGCCATTGCCGCGGCGTTGGGGTTGGGACTGTCCGGCACCTTGCTGGCAAACCCGACCAACACCGGCGATCTGGCCGATTACAGCACCCAGACAGCGACCGCAACGGCGGAGCAGAGCGGCAACCACAGCCCGCAGGCCAACGAATACTCGACAGCCAGCTCGCAGGATGACAATTCGGACAGCTCGGATAACTCCGACAACTCCACCAACGCCGACCAGGCCACCGATGGCTATGCCAACGCGGCCGCCAGCAACGCCTCCACGGCGACCTCCAGCCTGACCAGCTCCTTCAACACCAGCAAGGCGCTGGCGATCAGCAAGCTGGAAGGGACCGTTTCCAACAACAGCATCGGCTACATCGGCAACGTCGCCAACAACTGGGGCAACGCCGACGGCGGCAACGGCGGCAACGGTGGCAGGGGTTACGGCGGTAGCGGCACTGGCGGCACCGGCACTGGCGGCACCGCTGGCGATGGCGGCAGCGGCGGCAATGGCGGCAGCGGCGGCAGCGGCGGCTCGGCCACCAACGGCAGCGCCAGCGCCGGCGACGCCAGCAACGGCAGCGCCAGCAATGGCAGCGCCAGTGCCGGCGATGGCGGCAGCGGCGGCGACGCCACTGACGCGGCGGGTGGCCGCGGTGGCGATGCGCTGGGCGCCGGCGGTATCGCGGCGTCCGGCAACCTGCAGGGCAGCGGCTCGGCCGGCTCCGACAGCAGCGGTGCCGACAGCGGCGATGCCAGCGCCGGCGGCTCGGCCTCCGGCGGCAGTGCGCTGGGTGCCTCGCTGGCCGGTGCCGGCGGCGGCAGCGGCGGTGACCACAGCGGCTCGACCGGCAACGCCGATGGCGGTGCAGCCGGCGGTGGCGGCGGGGGAGATACCGGCGGCGCCGGCGGCTCCAGCGACGCCAGCGGTAACGGCGGTGCCGGCGGCACGCCGACGGCGACAGCGGGTGACGGCACCGGTACCGGCGGCGCGGCGACCGACACCAACACCGCCAGCAGCGGTGCCGGCGGCAGCAGCGAAGCGGTGGCGGCTTCCGGCGCCAACACCGGCACGGCCACCAGCACCGGTGGCGATGGCAGCGGCACCGGTGGCGCCGGCGCTGAAGCCACCAACAACGGTGGCGCCGGCGGGGCAGGCGGCGAGGCCACCAATGGCAGCGCCACCAACGGCGGCGCGTCGACGACGGCCTCCAATGGCAGCGCAACCGCGGGCAGCGGCGCAACCGGGGCAACCGGGGCGGCCGGCGGCGCCGGCGGCGCGGGTGCCGGTGGTACCGGTGGCGCGGGCAGCGGTGGCGTCGGCAACGGCGCCGAAGGCGGTGTCGGTGGCGCCGGCGGTGCGCTGGTGGTCGATGCCGGCACCTTCGACATGTCCAACACCATGTCGAGCGTGGCGCAGTCGGCAGCGGGGGTTCAGGTCATCAGCCAGAACTCCGGTCTGTCATCGCTGGTGCAACAGAGCGTCAACGTGCAGGCCAACCTGAACGTCGGTCCGTAGCCAGGAAGACCGTAATCAAGTCGGACCGCAACCAGCGAACGGGCGGGGAGAGGATCTCCCCGCCCTCTCTCTTCGAGAGAGATCCGCCACGACGAGGATCGATGTCATGCAAACCCGCTCCCGAACCCCCTTTGCGATCGGCCGCCCGTGCGCGGTCGCCGCGCTGCTGGCCCTGCTCACCCCCCTCACCGCACACACCGCCGAGCTGTCGGCAGCCAGTGCTCCCGGGGCCTTCCACGGCGCGATGGTCGACGACAATGCACTCGCCGATGCGCGCGGCGGCGCCGAAACGCTGAGCAAGATGACCCTCGACGGCGTCGTCAGTAACAACGAGGCCTACAACCTCAACACCGGCAACAACACGATTGCGGATGGCTCGCTGCAGGGCGCCAGCGGTATTCCGATGGTGATCCAGAACAGCGGCAACAACGTACTGATCCAGAACGCCACCATCGTCAACGTGCAGATGCAGTAGCGGGCGATGACGATGAAGACGCCCGTCGTTTTCAGGGTCAGCGTTTCCGGTGTCGGCAGCCTCTGCGCCGCGCTGTTGCTGTCGGCGCCGGCCGTCGTCGCCGGCACCGTCGACATACCGGTGCAGGCCGGCGGCGGCTTCAGCGTGCCGGTGACCAGCGTCAAGGAGGCGCGCTTCCTGGCCACCATGCGCCAGCAGTTCGACTTCAGCTGTGGCTCGGCCGCGCTGTCGACGCTGCTGACCTACCACTACGACTACCCGGTCACCGAGCAGCAGGTGTTCGCCGAGATGTTCCAGCGCGGCGACCGCGCGCGCATCCGGCAGTTCGGCTTCTCGCTGCTGGACATGAAGCGCTATCTGGAGAACCACGGCTTCCAGGCCAACGGTTACGAGGCGCCGCTGTCGCAGCTCTCCAGCGCCAACATTCCCGCCATCGCGCTGATCAACGACAAGGGCTACAGCCACTTCGTCGTCATCAAGGGGCTGCGCGGCAGCGGCCCGGACGACGGCCGCGTGCTGATCGGCGACCCGGCCGGCGGCACCCGCGCGATCTCGCAGGAGAGGTTCGACCAGATCTGGGTCAACCGCATCCTGTTCGTCATCGACAACCGCAACGAGCTCGCACACTTCAATCAGGCAACCGACTGGCGCAGCGCGCCGTCGGCGCCACTGGACAGCGCGATCAGCCGCGAAGGCCTGACAGGTCTGTTGCTACCCAAACACGGCCCGGGCGACTTCTGATCGCGCAGGAGCGGCAACCATCATGGAAAGGATCCGGATCGGTCTGTTTACAGCGGCGGCGCTGGCGTTGACGCCGGCGTGGGCGGCCATACCCACCCTTCACAACGCACAACCGGCGCCGTCACCGTTCGGCAACGCCACACGACTCAGCGACGAGACACTGGAGACGCTGCGCGGCGGCTTTACCACCACCAGCGGCCTGCAGATCAGCTTCGGCATCGAGCGCGCGGTCTACATCAACGGCGACCTGGTGACGGCGACCGCGCTCAATGTCACCGCCGGCCTCGCCGCCTCGATCACCGCCGACGCGCAGCAGCGGGTGGCCAGCGCCCTCGCCGAATCGCCGCTGCAAACAGCCGCCGCGCCGGCGACAGCCACTGCCGTCAGCAGCGCAACGGCGACGGCGGTATCGGCAACCGCGCCCGCCGCCGTGCCGGCAGCCTCCACCATGCCGGCCGCAGCAACATCCAGCGCACCGGTCACGGCGGCGACGGTTGCCACCTCGCTCGGCACGCTGGTCTCCGGCAGCAACCATGGCAACGGCGCCGCAACCCCGGCGAATACCTCGCTGCAGTCGTCGGCCAGCGGTGGGCTGGTGCTCGTGCAGAACGGCGCCGGCAATCTGTACCAGGCCGGCGCGCTCGATCCGAACGCGCTCGGCACCCTCATCCAGAACACGCTGAACGATCAGAAAATCCAGAACGTCACGCTGATCAACGCCACCGTCAACAGCGCCGAGGTGCTGCGGGCGCAGATGATGCGCGAGTCGCTGACCGGCGCCATCACCAACTCGCTGCGGCGCTGAGAAACCACTGAAGAAGCGGGAAGCTCGCGCCGGCAGCGGCGCGAGCGCACTGCGCCGTCAGAACGCCAGCGGCGAGCGCAGGGTCAGCGTGATGTCCGGCGTGTCGGTGGTCAGGCCGGCGCCGAGCGAGAAGTTGATGCTGTTGCTGTTGTCGAAGCGGTAGGAGAAGCCCAGCAGCAGCGTCGCCAGCTGGATCCGCACCGAGTCCTCGACCACCTTGCCGTCCTGCTCGATCTCGCCCACCGAACTGTGGTCGTAGCCGATGCTGAACGACGAGCGATCATTCAGCGCCATCCCCATGCCGATGTTGAACTGGTAGATGCCGCGCGGCTGCACCGAGCCGACCGGCAGATAGCCGATATCGGTTTTCTGTTCGACGTCGTCGCGCTCGAAGCTGTACAGGTAGCCGAAGCTGCCGAAGAAGACCGCGGGGTCGGACGGGTAGAGCACGGTGATCCCCGGCTGCAGGCCGTAGAAGCCGGAGCCGGTCGGCAGCTCGGTCTGAATGCCGCTGCGGAAGCCGACCATGCTGGTGCTGATCTCCGATTCGAACGGATCCTTGCCGGTGCGGCTCTTCATGCGCAGGCTGGCGATGTAGTACGGCTCGCTCGCGCCGCCATCGTTGATCTGGTAGCGCGCGATCAGCTCGACATCGCCGAGGTCGTCGTCGCTGGTATCGAACACCACATTGTCGGCGCTGCCCTGCAGGATTTCGCGACCGACGCTGGTATCGGAGCGGTAGACGTAGGGCACCCGCATCTCCATCTCGAAGCGGTTGGTGAAGCCGTAGCGCATCGCCACGGTGCCGATCACCGACTCGCGCCTGACTTCGCGCACATCGATCAGGCCGATCAACAGCGACGGAATGATCGTGTAGCCGACCAGCGAGACGCGATTGCTGGTGGAGTAGCCGTACTGCAGCGACGGTTCGAGGATGAATTGCCCGCGCGGCGTCAGCACCCCCGGCTGCTCGAAAATCTGCGCCACCTGCGGCGGCTTCTCCGGCGCCTTCGGCGCCTGTCCGACCGGCTTCGGCTGCGTCGCCGGTTGCGGCTGCGCGACGGCCGGGGCGGGCGGCGGCGCCCCCACCTGCGAGCGCATCTGGTCGAGCGTGCGCTGCGCCTCGTCGAGGCTGCGCTGGGTCTGCTCCAGTTGCTGCTGCTGTTGCCGCAATTTGCCGCGCTCGATTTCGATCTGCCGCGACTGCTCCTCCAGCCGCTGGCGCAGCACTTCGGTGTTCGGCGTCACCGGTCGCACCGCTTGCGCCTGCGACAGTCCGCTGACGAGAAACAGCGTGGAAACCCCGACCCACCCGACCGACTGCGAAACTCTGTTCGGCATCGCACTTCTCCCTGTAGGGAAGTCACGGAAGCCCTGCGGCGCGGCCCCACATTCCGTCCGCATGGGCAAGTGGCTCCTGCAATTCCCCAACAGCGCGAGCGGGATCCACTGTCGATTCTTGTCGTTCTACGTCGACGATCAGCTTTCGATCTGATGCTTCTCCAGCAGGCGATAGAGCGTCATGCGCGAGACGCCGAGTTCGCGCGCCGCGCGCGAGACATTGTTGTCGGCGCGCTGCAGCGACTGCTGGATGGCGAGCCGCTCGGCGCTGGCGCGCGCCTCGTCCAGCTCCAACGGCCGCGCGGCGCTGTGCGCATCCTGCAGCCCGAGGTCGGCGCTGGTGATCAGCCGCCCCTCCGCCATCACCATCGCGCGCCGTATCCGGTTCAGCAGCTCGCGCACATTGCCGGGCCACTCGTGACTCTCCAGCGCGCGCATCGCGGCGGGACTGAAACCTTTCAAGCGCGGATTGCGCTCGCCGGCATGGAGATGGAAGAAGTGTTCGGCCAGCAGCGCGATGTCTTCGCGCCGCTCGCCGAGTGTCGGCACCGACAGCGGCAACACATTGAGGCGGTAGTAGAGGTCGGCGCGAAAGCGCCCGGCGCCGATGGCCTGTTCGAGATCGACGTGCGAGGCCGCCACCACCCGCACATCGACCGGCAGGCTGCGGGTGGAACCGACGCGGTTGATGGTATGCTCCTGCAGAAAACGCAGCAGGTTGGTCTGCAGGTCGATCGGCAGGTCGCCGATTTCATCGAGAAAAATGGTGCCGCCGGCGGCCGCTTCGATGAAGCCGCGACGCCCCTGGCTGGCGCCGGTGAAGGCGCCCTTCTCGTAGCCGAACAGCTCCGACTGGATCAGCGTGCCGGGCAGCGTGCTGCAGTTGATCGCCACGAACGGTCCGTCGGCGCGCCGCGACTTGCGGTGGATCGCCTGCGCCGCCAGCTCCTTGCCGCTGCCGCTGGCGCCGCTGATCATCACCGGCGCGTCGACCGCGGCGACCTTGTCGATATCGCGCAACAGGCGCCGGATCGCCGCACTGCGGCCGATGATCTGCGCATCGCCGGCGGCGGTCGAACCCGCCTGGGCACGGGCGCCCAGGCGTGCGCGGCCGTAGGCGTGACCGAGGGCGGGCAGCAGGTGGTCGGCGTCCACCGGCAGCGTGTGGTAATCGGCGAGGTGGTTGAGGATCAGTTCGCTGCAGGCGGGGAGATCGAGACAGGCGGCGTCGAACAGGCCAATCCATTCGAGGTCGTTGTGGCCGAGCAGCAGATCGCGGATCGCGGCGCCGAGGCGATCATCCAGCCGTTCGATGCACAGCAGGCCCACCAGAAAACCATTGCCGCGCAGACTGCGGCGCGCCGTCGCCACGTCACCTGCAATATGTACCTGCCAGCCACCCTGTTGCAGATGCTCAAGCAAGTCCGACGCGACGCCACCCGGCGCCAGGCAGACCAGTTTTCTAAGCTCCATGAAAACCGCTCCCGCCATCTCGCCCCTGCTGACGCGCGGGGCGATCAAGAGGTTTATGTGCAAGCTGCCCGTCGGGAGCCGGGAAATCCGATCAAACCCTGTTTACGCCACGCCGGCTGAAACGGGCCAAAGTTCCGGGGAAGGAGGCAGAGAATCTAGGAGCGGTTTGCCGCAACGTCAACAACTCGACGATGGCGCGCACGTAAAGCTTTCCGACAGCACTTTTCGCCAAAAAAATGCCTTACCAATACAAGGCATTACCGCTGTCAGGCAGACACCGTCACCGCGGCACGAACGCGCCGGAATCGATCGCAACTGACCCCGGCAACCGCAAACATCGTCGTTGCGCAGTCGTTTGCGCACGGACAGCCGGCGTGGCCGTTCGCGCCGGCGCATCGCTATAATCGCCGGCTTCCATCGACCGCCCCTGGAGCTCGCCATGATCCGCCCGCTGCTGTCCGCGCTGCTCGTCGCCAGCGCACTGCTGTCCGGCTGCGGCCAGAAGGGTCCGCTGTTCATTCCACCGGAGCCGCCCGCGGCGCCGGCCGATACCGGCAACTCCGACGCCCCCGGCGACGACAGCGCCGCCTCGACCCACTAACGCTCTCGATACCGGATACCGATGAACGCCTTCACCTATCGCCACGGCGAGCTGTTCGCCGAACAGGTCGCCGTTGCCGCGCTGGCCGAACGCTATGGCACGCCGCTCTACATCTACTCGCGCGCCCATATCGAACAGCGCTTCCGCGCCTATGCCGACGCACTGGCCGGTCGCGAGCACCTGATCTGTTACGCGGTGAAGGCCAACTCCAACATCGCCGTGCTGAATGTGCTGGCGCGGCTCGACGCCGGCTTCGACATCGTTTCGGTCGGCGAGCTGGAGCGGGTGCTGGCGGCCGGCGGCGATCCGAAAAAGGTGGTCTTCTCCGGCGTCGGCAAGAATGCGGCCGACATGCGGCGCGCGCTGGAGATCGGCATCGGCTGCTTCAATGTCGAGTCGAGCGCCGAACTGGAGACACTGGCCGCCGTTGCCAAGACGCTGGGCGCGATCGCGCCGGTGTCGCTGCGAGTCAATCCCGATGTCGACGCGCAGACCCACCCCTACATCTCCACCGGCCTGAAAGAGAACAAATTCGGCATCGCCATTGATGAGGCGCGCGCCGTCTATCGCCGCGCCGCCGAACTGCCGCAACTCGCGATCAAGGGCGTCGACTGCCATATCGGCTCGCAGCTGACCGACACCGCGCCATTCCTCGACGCGCTCGACCGCGTGCTGGCGCTGATCGATGAGCTGGCCACCGACGGCATCCACGTGCACCACCTCGACCTCGGCGGCGGCCTCGGTGTCCGCTACCGCGACGAACAGCCGCCGGAACCGGGCGCCTACATGCAGCAGGTGCTGGCGAAGCTGGGCAATCGCAAGCTGGCGATCATGCTGGAGCCGGGGCGCTCGATCGTCGCCAACGCCGGCATCCTGATCGGCCGCGTCGAGTATCTGAAAGGCAACAGCGACAAGCGTTTCTGCATCGTCGACACGGCGATGAACGACCTGATCCGGCCGGCG
>CAZWXW010000095.1:0-11753 GCA_964638025.1 uncultured Verrucomicrobiaceae bacterium | reverse complement strand
CAGACCGCCTACCTCGAGTCCTACTCCGAGTACGGCCAGAACATCTTCGATCGCTACGTCACCTACGCCGACTTCTGGATTCAGGATCAGGAGTACCGCGACCCCGAGACCGGCGAGATCCTCGACCGCGCCGCGCTCAACGACGACCTGGAAAAAATCGAGAAACCGGCCGGCATCAGCAACCCGAAGGATTTCCGCCACGAGATCGTCAACTTCGTGCTGCGGGCGCGCGCCAACAACAACGGTCGCAACCCCGACTGGAAAAGCTACGAGAAGCTGCGCGCGGTCATCGAGAAGAAGATGTTCGCCAACACGGAGGATCTGCTGCCCGTCATCTCCTTCAACGCCAAGGCATCGAACGACGACCAGAAGAAGCACAACGATTTCGTCAAGCGCATGGTCGAGCGCGGCTACACCGACAAGCAGGTGCGACTGCTCTCCGAGTGGTACCTGCGTGTACGCAAGTCGCAGTAGCGCTGGCGCAGTAATCCCGCAATAACGGTGCTGCAGTAACGGGTGAGCACGGCGCGGTCCGGCCGTGTTCGCAGGCAGCGCGGTGCAGTCCAGCCGCGCTGCGCCATACCGCGTCAGCGGTGGAGGAGTCTCCGTGAGCCATTTGATCGACCGGCGCTTGAACGGCAAGAACAAGAGCACGGTCAACCGTCAGCGCTTCCTGCGCCGCTACAAACGCCATATCCAGAAGGCGGTGCAGGACGCCGTTGGCAAACGCTCGATCACCGATATCGAGCAGGGCGAGAAGATCCATATCCCCGGCGAGGATGTCGACGAGCCGGTGCTCGGCAACGGCAGCGGCGGCCGCCGCACCATCGTTCATCCCGGCAACAAGGAGTTCATCGCCGGCGACCACATTCCCCGTCGCAGTGGTGGTGGCGGAGGCGGTGGTGGCGACGGCCGCGCCAGCAACAGCGGTGAAGGCGACGACGAATTCGTCTTCCAGATCACGCAGGAGGAGTTCCTCGAATTCATGTTCGAGGATCTGGAGCTGCCGAACCTGGTCAAGCGCCAGCTCGCCGGCACCGAGACTTTCAAAATGCGCCGCGCCGGCTTCTCCAGCGTCGGCACGCCGAACCAGATCAACATCGTGCGTTCGCTGCGCGCCGCCAACGCGCGCCGTATCGCGCTGGGCGGACCGAAGCGGCGCCGCATCCGCGAGCTCGAACACGAACTGGAGATGTTGCTGGAAGTCGATGAAACGCTGCGCGACAAAACGCGCATCGGCCTCGTCGAAGAGGAGATCGCGCTGCTGTTGCGCAAGATCGACAAGCTGCCGTTCATCGACGAGTTCGACATCAAGTACAACCTGAATGTCCGCGAGCCGCAGCCGAGCTCGAAGGCGGTGATGTTCTGCATCATGGATGTCTCGGGCTCGATGAATCAGGCCACCAAGGACATGGCCAAACGCTTCTTCATCCTGCTCTACCTTTTTCTGAAGCGGAATTACGACCACACCGAAGTGGTCTTCATTCGCCACCACACCTCGGCGAAAGAGGTCGACGAGCAGGAATTTTTCTACTCGCGCGAAACCGGCGGCACCATCGTCTCCAGCGCGCTGCGCCTGATGAAGGAGATCATGGCGGCGCGCTACTCCGCGGCGGAGTGGAACATCTATGGCGCGCAGGCCTCCGACGGCGACAACTGGAACGATGACTCCAGCGTCTGCCACGACCTGCTGGTCGACGAAATTCTGCCGTTCCTGCAGCACTACTCCTATGTCGAGATCACACCGCGCGAGCACCAGGCGCTGTGGTACGAGTACGAGCAGGTGCAGGGCAGCTTCCCGGAAAGTTTCGCGATGCAGCAGATCATCGACATCAAGGACATCTATCCCGTCTTCCGCGAGTTGTTCCAGAGAAGACCGGCGTGATCAACGCCAATGACAAAGAGGAGACCGGCATGACAGAGCGCAATCCGATCTCAACAACCTCGGAGTGGACCTTCGAGCTGGTCGACGACTACGACCGCGAAATCGGCAAGCTGGCCGAGGAGTTCGGCCTCGATACCTATCCAAACCAGATCGAGGTCATCAGCTCCGAACAGATGATGGACGCCTACGCCGCCTCCGGCATGCCGGTCTACTACCACCACTGGTCGTTCGGCAAACACTTCCTCGGCATCGAGAACAACTACAGTCGCGGCCAGATGGGGCTCGCCTACGAAATCGTCATCAACTCCGATCCCTGCATCGCCTATCTGATGGAAGAGAACACGATGATGATGCAGGCGCTGGTCATCGCGCACGCCTGCTACGGCCACAACTCCTTCTTCAAGGGCAACTACCTGTTTCGTACCTGGACCGACGCCGGCTCGATCATCGACTACATGCTGTTCGCGCGGAACTACATCGCCGACTGCGAGGAGCGACACGGTGTCGCCGCCGTCGAGAACGTGCTCGACGCTTGTCACGCGCTGATGAACTACGGTGTCGACCGCTACAAGCGCCCATCACCGATCTCGGCCGACGAGGAGATGCGGCGGCAGACCGAGCGCGCCGAATACCTGCAGCAGCAGGTCAACGATTTGTGGCGCACCATTCCCGCCGGTCGCGGCGAGAAGAAGAACGCCAAGAAAAAGCCGTTCCTCGATGAGCCGCAGGAGAACCTGCTCTACTTCCTGGAAAAGCGCGCGCCGCTGCTGGAGCCGTGGCAGCGCGAAGTGATCCGCATCGTGCGCAAGATCGCGCAGTACTTCTACCCGCAGCGGCAGACGCAGGTGATGAACGAGGGCTGGGCCACGTTCTGGCACTACACGCTGCTGAACGAACTGTACGACCGCGGCCGCGTCACCGACGGCTTCATCATGGAGTTCCTGCAGTCGCACACCAGCGTCGTCCATCAGCCGGCGTTCGACAGCCCACACTACAGCGGCATCAACCCGTACGCGCTCGGCTTCGCCATGTTCCGCGACATCCGCCGCATCTGCGAAGCGCCAACCGACGAGGACCGGCGCTGGTTCCCGGACATCGCCGGCAGCGACTGGAAGCAGACGCTGCAGTTCGCGATGCGCAGCTTCAAGGACGAGAGCTTCATCCTGCAGTTCCTGTCGCCGAAGGTGATGCGAGACCTGAAACTGTTCTGCGTGCTCGACGACGACACCCGCAACGACATCGAGATCATGGCGATCCACGACGACGACGGCTACCGCAGCGTGCGCGAACAGCTATCGCGGCAGTACAACCTCGGCGACCGCGAGCCGAACATCCAGATCGTCGACGTCGACATGCGCGGCAATCGCGCGCTCTATCTGCACCACACGCAGCACAACCGTCGCCCGCTGAACCAGAACACCCAGCGCGTGCTGGAGCACCTGCACACGCTGTGGGGCTTCGACGTGCACCTCGACTCGCTGCAGGACGGCAAGGTGGCCGAGAGTTTCCACTTCCCGCTGCAGGATGACGAACAGCGCGAACGCGCGTAAATAACAGAGGCGCGAACGCGCATAAGAAGTACCGACGCGAACGCGCCTGATCCAAACTCCCTGCAGTTATAATCGCCGCCATCTCTTTTCGAGTACGGCGGCAAATCAACCCATGAAGTGCTATCTGGTCGGCGGCGCGGTACGCGACAAACTGTTGGGTTACCCCTTCAGCGAGCGCGACTGGGTCGTCGTCGGCGCCACCCCCGATGAGATGGTGCGCGCCGGCTTTCGGCCGGTCGGTCGCGACTTCCCCGTTTTCATTCACCCCGACAGCGGCGAGGAGTACGCGCTGGCGCGCACCGAGCGCAAGAGCGGGCGCGGCTATCACGGCTTCGTTTTCCACACCGATCCGACGGTGACGCTGGAGCAGGATCTGGTGCGTCGCGATCTGACCATCAACGCCATTGCCGAAGACGAGCATGGCGAGCTGGTCGATCCCTATCGCGGTCGCGATGACATCGAGCGCCGCTTGCTGCGCCACGTCTCCCCCGCGTTCGCCGAAGATCCGCTGCGCGTGCTGCGCGTCGCCCGTTTCGCCGCGCGCTACCACCACCTCGGCTTTCAGCTCGCCGACGAAACCGCTGAGCTGATGCGGTCGATGGTGGCCAACGGCGAGGTCGATCATCTGGTGCCGGAGCGCATCTGGAAGGAGACCGAACGCGCGCTGCAGGAGCGCAATCCGGAGATCTATTTCGCCACGCTGGCCACCGTCGGTGCGCTGGTGCGCGTCAGTGATGGCGCGCTCGCGCAACTGTCGCCGGGTGCCGAGCAGGCGCTGCGCCGCGCCGCAGCTCGGCAATTTTCCGGCGAGGTTCGCTTCGCAACGCTGCTGGCCGGCACGGATAACGCGAGAGTCGATGCGCTGTGCAGGCAGTGGAAAGTACCGAACAGCCACGCCGAGCTGGCGCGTTTTGGCATCGATCCGCTGGCGCAAGCCCTGCAGTTGCACCAGCCGCAACAGGCGATCGAACTGTTCGAAGGCTGCGATGCACTGCGCCGCCCCGATCGCTTCCGCGACTTCATCGCACTGTGCGATGCCGAAGGAGCGCCGCCATCGACGCTGCAACGGCTCGAACGCGCGCTGCAGGCCGGCAGCGCCGTCACCACCGCCGAGCTGGTCGCGGCAGGACTGCAGGGCGAGCAACTTGGCATTGCGCTGAAGCAGCGACGGCGCGATGCCATCACCGCAAGCTGGCAATAGCGAAGCATATTCATGCGTGATGACGAATCGAAAGTGGTGCTGGTCACCGGCGCCGGCCAGCGTATCGGCGCGGCGATCGCCACTGCGCTGCACCGTCGCGGCCACCGCGTGCTGCTGCACTATCGAAACAGCAGCGGCGCGCTCGAACTGGCCGCGCGGTTCAATCGCGAGCGTCCCCATTCCGCGCAGGCACTGCAGGCCGACTTCGCCGACGATGGCGCGATTGCGAAACTCGCCAACGATGCCCTGAAACCCTGGGGTCGGCTCGATGCGCTGATCAACAACGCCTCGACCTATTCTCCAACTCCGTTGGGCAGCGCCACCGCCACCGACTGGAGCACGCTGTTCGACAGCAATGTTCGCGGCCCCTTCTTCCTGACGCAGGCACTGCTGCCGGCACTGCGCGCGCGGCGCGGCTGCGTCATCAACCTGCTCGATATCCACGCCGACAAACCTGAGCCGAACCATGCGCTCTACTGCATGGCGAAGGCGGCGCTGGCGATGATGACGAAAAGCCTCGCGCTCGATCTGCACGGCGAGGTGCGCGTCAACGGCATCGCGCCCGGCGCGATCCTGTGGCCGGCCACGGAGATTGATGCGGCGGAGAAAGCGGCGCTGCTGGCGCGCATCCCGCAGGGCCAGCTCGGCACCCCGGACGATATCGCGCGCACGGCGCTGTTTCTGCTCGATGATGCCAGCTACATCAACGGCCAGATCATCGCCGTCGATGGCGGACTCAGCTTGAGCTAGCGGAGAGATCGGTGTCGCGCCAGATGAACGGCACGCGCATCAATTGCTGATGGTGTGGAAATGCAGCACGCAACTCGGCGCAACGCTGCTTCTTGATGGGATGAAGCAGGTCTGGCACCAGATCGGCCAGCGGCCACAGCACGTAGGCACACTTGAGGATATCGCCGCGCGGCAGGCGCACGCCGTCGATCTCGCCGCACAGCTCGCCATACAAAAGAATGTCGAGGTCGAGCGAGCGGTCGCTGAACTTGGGCAGGTTGCCCGGATGGCCATTGGCCAGCTCGATCGCGTGCAGGGTTCGCAACAGCTCGCCAACTGACAGCTCAGTATCGATCGCCGCAACCAAGTTCAAAAAAGGCTCGCCGCGAAAACCGATCGCGGCGCTTTCATAGACGGGCGAGAGGCGCAGTTGCGGATCGAGCAGCGCGAGGCGGTCGAGACCGGCGACGATGTTGCGCTCGCGCTCGATATTGCTGCCGACGCCGATATAGACCGTCGTCACGGATAGACCACCGTCATTGGGGACGCACTCCGCGCTCGATTTCGACGCCGACCTCTGCCGCCGCCGTAATCGCCGTCGGCTTCGCCAGCCGCAGTTTCAGCCACGGCACGCCAAATTCGTCCATCAGCAACTGCGCACACTGCTCGGCCAGCGTCTCCACCAGCAGGAACTGCTGGTCGCCAACGAACTGCTTCAGCCGCTCGCTGATGGCGTGATAGTCGAGCGCGTCACTGATGTCGCCGCTCGCCGCCGGCCGCGCGATATCGGCCGCCATCTCGATGTCGAGCACGACGCCCTGATGCACGCGGCGCTCCCAGTCATAGATGCCGATGACGGTGTCGATCTGCAGTCCGCGAATGAAGACCTTGTCCAACGCGTGCTCCTCAGCCCGCCGCCGCAGCGGGCTCGCCGACGGGCGGCAGCTCGACCAGCGGCCAGCGCGCCCGTACCGGGAAAGTGGCGTCATCGCGCTGCCCGGCCAGCAGTCGCTGGCAACCGGCATACGCAATCATCGCGCCGTTGTCGGTGCAGAAACGCGGCCGTGCGTAGAACACCTGCGCGCCGATCTGCGCCAGCTCGCGTTGCAACGCCGCGCGCAACGCGCGGTTGGCACTGACGCCACCCGCCATCACCAGCGTGCGGTGCCCGCTCTGCTCCAGCGCGCGCCGACACTTGATCACCAGCGTGTCGACCACGGCGGCCTGGAACGAGGCGGCGACATCGGCGCGCGCCTGTTCATCGAGCAGGCCGTTCGCCTCAAGGTCGCGAATCGCCGTCAGCACCGCCGTCTTCAGGCCGGAGAAACTGAAATCGAGACCGGGGCGATTGGTCATCGGCCGCGGAAACGGGAAGCGGATAACGCCGCGCTCGGCCAGCTGCGCCAGATGTGGGCCACCCGGATAAGGCAGGCCGAGCATCTTCGCGCACTTGTCGAAGGCCTCGCCGGCGGCGTCATCGATCGACTCGCCCAGCAGTGTGTAGCGGCCGATGCCGGCCACCTCGACCAGCTGGGTGTGACCGCCGGAGACCAGCAGCGCGACGAACGGCAGCGATGGCGGCGCATCCTCCAGCATCGGCGCCAGCAGGTGCGCCTCCATATGGTGAACGCCGAGCGCCGGCACCCCCCAGCCAAAGGCCAGTCCGCGCGCGATGCAGGCGCCGACCATCAGCGCGCCCACGAGACCGGGGCCGGCGGTATAGGCGACGGCATCGATCTGGCCCGGCGCGGTGCTGGCCTCGGCCAGCACCTGGCGGATCAGCGGCAGCGTCTTGCGGATGTGGTCGCGCGAGGCCAGCTCCGGCACCACGCCGCCATAGCGCTGGTGCAGCTCGATCTGGCTATAGAGCGTATCGGCCAATAGCCCGCGCTCGCTGTCGTAGACAGCGATGCCGGTCTCGTCGCAGGAGGTTTCGATACCGATTACGCGCATGAGGCAATTACACGCATGGAGAGAGGCGCTTGGGGGCGGGTGGGGCAATGAGCGGGCAGGCATCATAACCAGTCGATCCGGGCGCTGCCAGCTGGAAACCCTCGCCGGGGCTTGGCAAACCGGAAAGCGCGGGCTTAAAATGCCGGCCCCTCGGTGGACCCGCGCCCTTTTGGCCTCGCCGTCGACCCCCGACTTACTGATTTGTTTACAAGGTTTGGTAATGCCCTCAGTCAAGCTGAAAGACAACGAGCCGTTCGACGTAGCCCTGCGCCGCTTCAAGCGCGCCTGCGAGAAAGCCGGCGTCCTCGCCGAAGTTCGCAGCCGCGAGTGCTACGAGAAGCCGACCTCGGTGCGCAAGCGCATGGCCGCTGCCGCCGTCAAACGGCACCTGAAGAAACTGCAGCGCGAAGCCCGCAAACTGCAGCGTCCGTTCTGATCCGTTCAGTCCTCCCCGACTGACGGCAGGATTTGCCCATGGCCGACTCGACGCTGAAAGCGCGCCTCACCGAGGCGATGAAGAGTGCCATGCGCGCCCAGGCGAAACAGCGCCTGAGCGCCATCCGGCTGATCCTCGCCGAGATCAAGCGCATCGAAGTCGATGAACGCGCGGAGGTCGATGACCCCCGCGTTCTGGTCGTTCTCGACAAGATGGCCAAGCAGCGCCGCGACTCGGTCACGCAGTATCGCGGCGCCGGGCGTGAAGATCTGGCCGCCGGCGAGGAGTTCGAGCTGACCGTCATTGCCGAGTTCCTGCCGCAGCCACTGACCGACGCCGAGCTGGCCGCGCTGATCGACGGCGCCATTGCCGCCAGCGGTGCGCAGGGCGCCGCCGACATGGGCAAGGTGATGGCGATTCTCAAGCCGCAGCTGCAGGGGCGCGCCGACATGGCGGTCGCCAGCAAGCTGGTCAAATCCCGGCTCGCTGGGGCCTGTTAACACCAGCTACATTCCCCACCCGCCGAACGGCATCACCGCCGCCGACGGCACCACGTTAAAGTAACCCCTTCTCCTCCGGGCACGATTCGCGCGCAGGTACCCCTTTCGATGGCAGGCCGCATCCCGCAAGCCTTCATCAACGATCTGCTCGACCGCGTCGACATCGTCGAGGTCATCGATCGCCGCGTGAAGCTGCGCAAGACCGGCCGCAACTACGTCGCCCGCTGCCCGTTCCACGACGAAAAGACCCCGTCGTTCAGCGTCAACGGCGAGAAGCAGTTCTACTACTGCTTCGGCTGCGGCGCCTCCGGCAACGCGGTCGGCTTCGTCATGGATTTCGACCGCGTCGACTTCCCGCAGGCGGTCGAGAACCTGGCCTCGCTCGCCGGCCTCGAAGTGCCGCGCGAGGAGACGACGCCGAACGCGCGCCGCCAGCCGGAAAAACCCAAACGCGACCTCTACCAGATCCTCGACAACGCCGCCCGCCACTACCGCGAGCAGCTGCGCGGCCACCCGCAGGCGGCGCGCGCCGTCGACTACCTGAAGAAGCGCGGCCTCTCCGGCGAGATCGCCAAACGCTTCGGCATCGGCTACGCGCCGCCGGGCTGGGACAACCTGCTGCGCGCGTTCGGCAGCGAGCCGCACGACCGCCAGCTGCTGCTCGACAGCGGCATGCTGGTGGTGCGCGAGGAGGAGAACCGCTGCTACGACCGCTTCCGCGATCGCGTCATGTTCCCGATCCTCGACAGCCGCGGCCGCGTCATCGCCTTCGGCGGCCGCGTGCTCGGCGACGACAAGCCGAAGTACCTGAACTCGCCGGAGACGCCGATCTTCCACAAGGGCAGTGAGCTCTACGGCCTCTATCAGGCGCGCAAGGCGCAGCGGCAGCTGGCCCGGCTGGTCGTCGTCGAGGGCTACATGGATGTCGTGGCGCTGGCGCAGTACGGCATTCCGTATGCCGTTGCCACGCTCGGCACCGCCACCAGCACAGACCACCTGAAAAAGATCTTCCGCCTCTGCCCGGAGGTGGTGTTCTGCTTCGACGGCGACCGCGCTGGCCGGCAGGCCGCGCGCCGGGCGCTCGAAGCCGCGCTGCCGGTCATGGAGGATGGCCGCCAGGCGCGCTTCCTGTTCCTGCCCGAGGGCGAAGACCCCGATTCGCTGGTGCGCGCACGCGGCCGCGAGGCGTTCGAACTGATGCTGAATCGCGAGTCGCTGCCGCTGGCCGACTACCTGTTCGCCAGCCTCGGCGAAGAGACCGATATCGAGACGCTGGAGGGGCGCGCGCGCCTTGCCAAGCTGGCGACACCGCTGATCAACCTGCTGCCACCGCAGGGCGTGTTCCGCCAGCTGATGATCGACGAGCTGGCGCGCCGCACCGGCCTCAGCAGCGAGCGACTTGGCGCCCTGCTGCAGGAGGCGCCGCCTGCCCCGGCGACTACCCACGCGGAAACAAACGTCGCGGCAATACCGGCCGCACCGACGCCGCGCCCGATGCAGCGGCGCCCGCTGCCACAGCGCAACGAGTCCAGCCGCAACCCGATCCTGCACGCCGTCGGCCTGCTGGTGCTGTGGCCGCGCGAGACCATGCGAGCGCTCACCGACCTAGCGCTCGACCACCTGAACGGCGCTGAAGCCAATCTGCTGCGCGAATTGCTGCAACTGCTGCAGCGGCGGCCGGAGTCGAACACGCCGATGCTGATGGGCTACATGCACATCGATCCGTGGCAGGAGCTGATGAAGCGGGCCATCGATAAAGACCTGGTGCGCATCCTGAACGAAGACCCGGCGGCGAGCCCGGAGACGGAACTGGCGGATACGCTGCAAACGCTGCACGACTGGCGCCTCGATCAGCACCTCGAAGCCTACCTCGACACCCTGCGCGACAAACTTCGAAACAGCGACTACGCTGGACTCACAAATGAAGAAAAACAGCAGCTGGCCCAGCTACTTAGCCAACGGCAGCGCAAATGATCGAACAACCGCTCCACACCCGTCCAGATGGAACCAAACGGTACTTCGCCTAGTCGAAGGTGCCCGCCGCGGCTATAATGCCCGGCTATTTTTCTGACCCACCGCAGAGACCACGTCAGCATGAGCGATACGGAACAGCAGCAGTCCCGGCTGAAAGAGCTGATTGCCAAGGGCAAGGAGCAGGGGTTCCTGACGTACGCGGAGGTCAACGACCATCTGCCGGACGAGATCTCCGACCCCGAACAGGTCGAAGAGATCATCCAGATGATCAACGACCTCGGCATCCAGGTCTTTGAAGAGGCGCCGGACGCCGACACGCTGCTGCTGAACGAAAACGAGTCGCCCGACGACATCGCCGCCGCCGAAGCCGCCGCCGCCCTCGCCGCCGTCGAAACCGAAGCCGGCCGCACCACCGACCCGGTGCGCATGTACATGCGCGAGATGGGCACGGTGGAGCTGCTGACGCGCGAAGGCGAAATCGTCATCGCCAAGCGCATCGAAGATGGCATCCGCGAACTGATGGCGGCGCTCGCCTACTACCCGGGCACCGTCAAAAGCCTGCTCGATGACTACGACAAGGTAGCCACCGAAGGCAAACGCCTCGGCGACATCCTGGTCGGTTATCTCGACCCGGCCGTAGAAGTGCCCGCCGCCACTGAAGAGGTACCGGTCGAGGCAGAGGCCGCCGCCGAAGAGGAAGAAGAGGAGGCCGAGAAGAGCGACGACGAAGAGGAGTCCACCGAATCCGGTCCGGACCCCGAGATCGCCAGAGCCCGTTTCGGCGAGCTGCGCGACCAGTTCGACAAGGTCGAAAAATCGATCAAGAAGCACGGCCGCTACAGCAAGCAGACCGCCAAGGAGCTGCAGCAGCTCGGCGAAGTCTTCAAATTCTTCAAGCTGACACCGCGCACGTTCGATCCGCTGGTGCAGCAGGCGCGCGGCACGCTGAACCAGATTCGCGCGCTTGAAAGAGCGGTCCTGCAGATCTGCGTCCGCGACAGCGGCATGGATCGCAAGCACTTCCTGAAAGATTTCCCCGGCAACGAAACCAACCTGACCTGGGTCGACAAGCACATCGCCGCGAAGAAGGGCTACAGCAGCAAGCTGGCACACCACAAGGACCAGCTGCTGGCCGCGCAGGGCAAAATCGAACAGATCGAAAAAACTGTCGACCTGACCATCGCCGACATCAAGGAAGTGAATCGCCGCATGTCGATCGGCGAAGCGCGCGCGCGCCGCGCCAAGAAAGAGATGGTCGAGGCCAACCTGCGTCTCGTCATCTCGATCGCCAAGAAATACACCAACCGCGGCCTGCAGTTCCTCGACCTGATCCAGGAAGGCAACATCGGCCTGATGAAAGCGGTCGACAAGTTCGAATACCGCCGCGGCTACAAGTTCTCGACCTATGCGACCTGGTGGATCCGTCAGGCCATCACCCGCTCGATCGCCGACCAGGCGCGCACCATCCGCATCCCGGTGCACATGATCGAGACCATCAACAAGCTGAACCGCATCTCGCGGCAGA
>CAZWXW010000094.1:0-11938 GCA_964638025.1 uncultured Verrucomicrobiaceae bacterium | reverse complement strand
CCAGCGCACTGGCCGATTTCAAGGCGCGCAAAGTGCGCGTGCTGGTCGCCACCGATATCGCCGCGCGCGGCCTCGACATCGACCAGCTGCCGCATGTGGTCAACTTCGAGCTGCCGAACGTGCCGGAAGATTATGTGCACCGCATCGGCCGCACCGGCCGTGCCGGCGCCGACGGCGAGGCGATCTCGCTGGTGGAGCCGGAGGAGAGAAAACTGCTGGTGGCGATCGAGCGGCTGATCAAGCGCAAGCTGCCGGTGGCGGCAACGCCGGTGTTCGAGCGCCGCGCGCCGCTGCCGGATCTCCGCCCCGAGCGCCCGCCGCAGGGCGGTCGCGGAGCGCGCCCGGCGTCGACCGAGCGCAGTCGCGGTGGCAACGGCGGCAGTCGCAGCAGCGGCAACAGCGACGGTCGTAACGGCAACGGTCCGCGTGTCGGCGGTCCGGAGCTGGGCAGCGCGCCGCTGCGTCGTCCGCAACCGGCAGCCGCCAGCGGCAACCGTGCTGACGGCGGTGCGGCCAATGGCAACGGTACCGGCGCCCCCAAACGTCGCCGTCGCGGTGGTGCCGGGCGCTCGGGTGCCCCTCGCAGCGGCACGGCGCAGAGCGTCACCTGAGTTCGCGCTGAAGCAATAAACGTTGCGACAACAAAAACGGCACCTGCGGGTGCCGTTTTTGTTGGGCGGGATTCGAGGTCGGTTCAGTCGATGAAGGTGGGGCTGGCGCCCATGTCCCACAGGATCACGGTGGCGCCCATGATGACGATCAGCGCCACCAGGCTGACGGCGACGACGGCGGAGGCGAACAGGAAGCCGCGCTCCTCCGGGATGCCCATGACGATCGGGATGCCGGTGTAGAGCAGGTAGACGGCGTGGCTGATCGCCACCAGCCCGAGCAGCAGCGCGACGCTGAGCAGCGGGTAGAAGCCGATGGCGCCGGCGACGAACAGCGGCGTCGCCGTGAAGCCGGCGATGGCGATGCCCTTGACAACGGTTGAGCTGGCGCCGTAGGTGGTCGACATCCAGTGCACCATGTAACCGATGCCGACCACGGCGATCACCATCGCCAGGTAGAACAGCACGACGATCGGCAGCGCGCTGTCGGTGGTCAGCCTGACCGGCTGCTCGCTGCCGATGCGCCAGCCGACCTGCGTCGCCCCCCAGTACCAGGCGACGGCCGGCAGCAGTGCGAACAGCAGCGGGTAGACCAGCGCGCCAAACAGGCTGGCCGGCGGCTTTTGCGCCACCTTGCGCCAGGCCGGGCGAGGAGTCAGCAGCAGCGAGAGCGGATTGGCGTACATGGTGCGTTCTCCTTGCGTTCAGTCGTTATTGTCGTGTCGCCCGCTATTCGCCGCCGAGACCGCTGCTGGCCGCATCGCGCAGCAGTGCCGGATCCTTGATGGCGATCTCCTTGTTGTCGACGGCGAGGATGCCGAGCTTCTGGAAACGGCTGAAGACGCGGCTGACGGTCTCGACGGTCAGGCCGAGGTAGTTGCCGATGTCGGTGCGCGACATCGGCAGCCGGAACGCGTTGGCCGACAGCCGGCGGCGCGCGTTGCGTGCCGAGATGCTGAGCAGCAGCGCGGCGACGCGCTGTTCGGCGGAGTTCTTGCTGAGCATGGTGATCAGCTGCTGGTCCTGCGCGATCTCCTGGCTCATCAGCTGGAAGAAGTGGCGCTGCAGGCTCGGCAGGCGGGTGGAGAGTTCGCCGAGGCGCTCGAACGGAATCTCGCAGATCGCCGATGTCTCCAGCGCCTTGGCCGAGCTGGCGTACTCGTTCTTGCTGATGCCATCCATGCCGAGGATTTCGCCGGGGAAATAGAAACCGGTCACCTGCTCCTTGCCGTCGTCGGTCAGGCTGTAGGCCTTCAGCGCGCCGGCGCGCACGGCGTAGACCGAGGTGAACTGATCGCCCTCGCGATAGATGTGCTCGCCCTTCTGCAGCGGGCGGCCGCGCTGGATGATCTTGTCGAGCTTGTCGATATCGGTCGCTTCGAGCGCGATCGGCAGGCAGATGGTGGCGAGCCGGCAGCTGGAGCAGGAGACCTGATAGTCGTGATGGCAGTGCGCGTCATCGCGGTCGGAGGCCGACGTGATGTGGGGGTCGGACATGGTGGCGCCTCGCTGACAACGGGGTTCGCGGCAATCCACATCACCGCTGTCGCCGGACTGTAGGCCATCGCTATGGATCAGTCCACGATCCGCCTGTTCGTCACTCGTCATCGCCTGTTTTCTCGCTTGCATGACCACGTTGTCGTTCCTGTCGTTGCGGATACCGGAAATGGATTGATGACGCTACAGCACGCGCGAAAAGCGCTGTGCCGGCGCGCTGCTCAGGTAGCGGTCGAACACCATGCAGATGGCGCGCAGCAACGGGCGGCCGCGCGCGCTGACCTGCAGGTTGCAGCCGTCGATCGTCAGCAGGCCGTCGCCGGCCAGTGCGTCGAGCTGTTCGAATTCGTGTGAAAAGTAGCTGCGACTGTCGATGCCGAAACGGTGGTCGATGGCGCTGAAGTCGACGCCGAGATTGCAGATGATTTCGCCGATCACAACGCGGCGGATGCGGTCGTCGTCGCTGAGCCACAGGCCGCGCTCGATCGGCAGTTCGTTGCGGTCAAGCCGCGCGTAGTAGTCGTCCAGCGCCTTGCTGTTCTGCGCGAAGGCACTCGCTGAGCTGCTGATCGCCGACACGCCGAGGCCGATCAGGTCGGGCGCCATGCAGATCGAATAGCCCTGGAAATTGCGCTGCAGGTGGCCGCTGCGCTGCGCCTGCGCCAGCTCGTCGTGGGTGCGCACGAAGTGATCCATGCCGATGTGGACGTAACCGGCGGCGCTGAGCCACTCGTTGGCGGCCATCGCCATCGACAGCTTGTCGGCGGCGGTCGGCAGCGCCAGCCGGTCGATGGCGCGCTGCGCCGGAAAGCGCGCCGGCAGATGCGCGTAGTTGTAGAGCGCAATGCGGTCGGGCGACATCGCGATCACCTGATCGAGCGTGCGCCGCAGCGTGGTCAGGTTTTGATGCGGCAGGCCGTAGATCAGGTCGAAGCCGAGCGACTTGAAGCCGAACGCGCGCGCGGCATCGACCAGCGCCTGCACCAGCAGCGGCGACTGCACGCGATTGATGGCGCGCTGCACGCGCTCGTCGAAATCCTGAACGCCGAGGCTGATGCGGTTGAAGCCGAGCCCTTTCAGCAGCGCCAGCCGCTCGCGATCGACGGTGCGCGGATCGACCTCGATGGCGTATTCGCGCGAGTCGCTGTCGAGCAGGTGGAAGTGGCTGGCGATGGCGTGCATCAGCTCGGTCAGCTCGGCGGCGTCCAGAAAGGTCGGCGTGCCGCCGCCCCAGTGCAGCTGCGTCACCGGACGCTTGTTGCCGACCAGCGCCGACTGCAGCGCGATCTCCTTCTCCAGGTAGTTCAGGTAGTGGCGCGCCTTCTCCTTGTGCCGCGTCACCACCTTGTTGCAGGCGCAGTAGTAGCAGACGTTCTCGCAGAACGGGATGTGCACGTAGAGCGATAGGGGTGCGATGGATGGCGTCGGCTGCTGCCACAGGCGGCGGTAGTCGTCGGCGTTGAACTGCGGCGTGAACTGCAGCGCGGTCGGGTAGGAGGTGTAGCGCGGCCCGGCCACGTCGTATTTCTCGATCAGCTGACGGTCCCAGGCTGGCGTGGAGAGGGCGACGGCGGACATGAGGGCGGCTCGCGGCGAGGCATCGTTATGGTTGCCAACCTACCGAAGCCCCCGTGGCCTCTCCTTGACCTGCATCAAGCGCGATCGGCAAAGCGGTGAATTGAGGCTGTTTCACATGCAATCGGCCGTGGCCGATTTGACGCAAAGCAATGCCGGGCAGTGGTGCGCAGCTCAGCCTGTCGTCGAGCCGGGCGGTGACTCGCCCGGCCAACCACCACGGAGCAATTACTACAATGAATACAGAAAAATTCCTGAAACAATCGCAGCGCGCGCTGCTGACAGTTGGTATCGCATTGGCCGGTGCCGCCGCGCAGGCGCATCAGGCCGGCGACTGGATCGTGCGCGCCGGTGCGGCCGTCGTCGATCCGCACGAGAGCAGCAGTGCGCTCGACACGGCGGCGGCCGGTCGTCTCGCCGGCACCGGCGTCGGTGTCGACAGCGCATCGGCGCTCGGTCTGACCGTCGCCTGGATGCTGACCGACAACATCGGTTTCGAGCTGCTGGCGGCGACGCCGTTCGAGCACGACGTTTCGGCGCCGGGCGTCATCGGCAATCTCGGTTCGGTTTCGCATCTGCCGCCGACGTTCAGTGCGCAGTACTACTTCCTGCCCGGCTCGCCGGTGCGCCCTTATGTTGGTCTCGGCCTGAACTACACGACGTTCTTCAGCGAGGATGTCAGCGGTGCGGCAAAGTCGGCGCTCGGCGCGCGCAACCTGAAACTCGACGATTCGTTCGGTCTCTCCGCGCAGCTTGGCGTCGACTGGCAGTTCAGCGAGCGCTGGCTGCTGAACGTGGCGGTCTGGCACATCGATATCGATACCGAGGCGACGTTGCAGACCACAGCCGTCGGTCGCGTCAAGGCCGATGTCGACATCGATCCGTGGGTCTACATGATCGGTCTCGGTTACAAGTTCTGAGTTGAGGTGAAATACAAAAGGCCGTCGAAACTCGACGGCCTTTTGCGGGAGTTGTCATTCTGCGCGCAGCGAAGCGAAGTCGCAGAATCCAGCCAGTTTCGTGCAGCGATTGTGGATTCTGCGACTACGCGCAGAATGACGGAGTGTTTCTTAACGCAGCAGTGCCTCGACCTGCGCGATGCGCGCGCGCAATTGCGTTTCGCTGGCCGCGCGCAGCGTGGCGTGGCCGACCTTGCGCCCCGGTTTCGGCTGCTTGCCGTAGAAGTGGATGTGGCAGCCGTCGATCGACGCCAGTGCCTTCAGGTCCGGCAGGTCGCCGATGAAGTTGACCATCGCGCTGCGGCCGACATTGGCGGTCGAGCCGAGCGGCAGGCCGCAGACTGCACGCAGGTGGTTCTCGAACTGGCTGCACTCGCTGCCTTCGATGGTCCAGTGGCCGGAGTTGTGCACGCGCGGCGCGATCTCGTTGGCCATCAGCCCGCCATCGACTTCGAAGAATTCGAACGCCAGCACGCCGACGTAATCGAGCTTGTCGAGCACGCGCCGGCCGTAATCCTCGGCCAGCGCCTGCAGCGGATGATTTTCGCTGGCGACCGACAGGCGCAGGATGCCGTCGCGATGCGTGTTGTGCACCAGCGGATAGAAGCGCGTGTCGCCGTCGCGACCGCGCACCGCCAGCAGCGACACCTCGCCGCTGAAACGGACGAAACCTTCGAGCAGGCACGGCACGCCGCCGAGTTCGGCGAAGGCGCTGGCGACATCGGCGTTTTCGCGCAGCACTTTCTGCCCCTTGCCGTCGTAGCCGAGCTGGCGCGTCTTCAGCACCGCCGGCAGGCCGATCTGCGCGACGGCGGCGTCGAGATCGGCTTGCGATTCGATGTTGGCGAACGGCGGCGTGTCGATGCCGAGGTCGCGGAACATCCGCTTCTCGTTCCAGCGGTCGCGGGCGACGCGCAGCGCCTCGGCCGGTGGATGCACCGGCGCGAACTGCGACAGGAAGGCGATGCCATCGGCCGGCGCATTCTCGAATTCGAAGGTGACGACATCGGCCTCGTCGGCCAGCATCCGCAGGTGGCCGGTGTCGCCGTAGTCGGCGCACAGGTGCTCGCCGAGCACGGCGGCGCAGGCGTCGGGCGCCGGGTCGAGGAAGACGAACTGCAGGCCGAGCGGGTGGCCGGCCAGCGCCAGCATGCGGCCGAGCTGGCCGGCGCCGATGATGCCGACCTTCACGCCTTGCTCCCTGTTTCAGGGGCGGCCGCGTCGCGCGGGTCGGGATTGTCGAGGACGGTCTGCGTCTGCTCGGCGCGGAACGCTTTCAGCCGCGCCGCGTACTCCGGGTATTTGTTGCCGAGGATGCTGGCCGCCAGCAGCGCGGCGTTGATGGCGCCGGCCTTGCCGATCGCCAGCGTCGCCACCGGCACGCCGGCCGGCATCTGCACGATCGACAGCAGCGAGTCGACGCCGGAGAGCATGGCCGACTGCACCGGCACGCCGAGCACCGGCAGATGGGTCTTGGCGGCGCACATGCCGGGCAGGTGAGCGGCGCCACCGGCGCCGGCGATGATGACGGCGATGCCGCGCGCCTCCGCCGTCTCCGCGTACTGGAACAGCAGATCGGGGGTGCGGTGGGCCGACACCACCTTCACTTCATGGTCGATGCCGAGCTTGTCGAGCATCTCCGCCGTGTGGCTGAGCGTCGCCCAATCCGACTTGGAGCCCATGATCACGCCTACCCGTGCACTCATGCGGTTCTGCCTCACCTCGCCGGCTTGTGCCGGGAAAAAGCGGCTGCGCCGATAAAGGCGGCTGCGCCGGGAAAAAAGTACCCATCCCCGAAAAACTTCCGGGCACCTGAACGACGAGGGAGCAGCGGTGCGGTCGGACCGGCGCGAAGGCCGGCGGGGCGGGACAGGGGCGGGGATTATAGCGCCGGGGATGGCGGCGTCCATGTGCCGGGTTTGCCGGCTGTCGCAGGGGCGCAGCCAGCAGCGCCCCTACATTCCCGGTGCGGGATGGATAAGATGCGCGCTTCGTTATTTTGGATCGTCGTCGACGTCGCCCATGTCCGCCTCGAAATCTGCATCGGTTGTGCGAGCTTTCCTCTACTACGCGGCGATCGCGGCGGCGTCGCTGCTGTTGCTGTGGTGGATTCTCGGTCGCGGCGCCTCGCTGCAATCGGTGACGGCGACAGCCGCGAGCGGCGTATCGGATGCGCCCAATCACACACTGCTGCATCTGCTGTTGGCGCTGGCGGCGGTGATTGCGCTGGGGCGGCTGCTCGGCCGGCTGTTTCGCTGCATTGGCCAGCCGCCGGTGATCGGCGAAGTGGTGGCGGGGCTGATGCTCGGCCCCTCGCTGCTCGGCGCCCTGTGGCCGGCGGCGGGCAACTGGCTGCTGCCGGCGTCGGTGGCACCGTTCCTCGGCGCCATCGCCCAGCTCGGCATCGTGCTCTATATGTTCCAGATGGGGCTGGAGTTCAATCACACCGAGCTGCGCGGCAAGGGGCGGCTGGTTGTCGCCATTTCGCATGTCAGCATCGTGCTGCCGTTTCTGTGCGGTGCCGGCCTCGCGCTGTGGCTGTTCCCGACCTACGCGCCGGACGGTGTCGGCTTTACCCCGTTCGCGCTGTTCATGGGGGTGGCGATGGCGATCACCGCGTTCCCGGTGCTGGCGCGGATTCTCGCCGACACCGGTTTGCAGCAGACGCCGCTGGGCGCGATGGCGATGGCCTGCGCGGCGGTCGACGACGTCACCGCCTGGTGCATGCTGGCCGCCGTGGTAGCGGTGGTGCAGGCACAGAGCGACAGCGTGCTGACGATGGTGCTGTTGTCGATCGCATTCGTCGCCGCGATGGTGTGGCTGGTGCGGCCGCTGCTGGCGCGGCTGGCTACCGGTACGCCGCGCGCCGGCAGCGCTGGCTTGGTGCTGTTGCTGGTATTGCTGGCGGCGGCGGCCACCGAGGCGATCGGCATTCACGCCATTTTCGGCGCCTTCCTGCTCGGTGCGCTGATTCCACACGACAGCGCTCTGGCACGCGGTTTTTCCGGCTCGCTGAAGGAAGTGGTGACGGTGCTGTTGCTGCCGGCCTTCTTCGCCTACACCGGCATGCGCACCGAGCTGTCGCTGCTGCTCGGCGGCGAGCAGTGGCTGGCCTGTGCGGCGATCGTGGCGGTGGCGACACTGGGCAAGTTCGGCGGCGCGCTGCTGGCGGCGCGCTGGGGTGGCATGCCGTGGCGCGAGGCCTCGGCCATCGGTGTGCTGATGAATACGCGCGGACTGGTGGAGCTGATCGTGCTGAACATCGGCCTCGATCTCGGGGTGATCTCGCCGCAGCTGTTCGCGATGATGGTGGTGATGGCGCTGGTGACGACGCTGATGACGACGCCGGCGCTGAAACTCTGTCGACTACCAGAGTTGCGGCGCCGCTAAGGAATGGCGTCAGCCGTCATCGAGCTCCGGCGGCTGCGGCGTCACCAGCACCTTGTCGATGCGGTAGCCATCCATGTCGACCACTTCGAAATGCAGGCTTTCCCATTGAAAGGTGTCTCCGCTTTTCGGAATGCGGCCGAGCCGGTCGAGCACGAAGCCGGCCAGCGTGTGGTAGTCGTTGCGCTCCGGCAGCGGCGCTTCGAGATGCGACCACGCCTCTTCCAGCGCCAGCGCACCGTCGAGCAGCCAGCTGCCGTCGGCGCGCTGTACCGCTGACGGATCCTCGCGCTCTTCGAGGTCGGCGAGGCCGCCAGTCAGTGCGGTCAGAATGTCGGCGGCGGTGACGATGCCGAGCACGTGGCCGTACTCGTCGACCACCATCGCGGCGGCGGCGGTGTGTTCGCGCAGCTTGTTGAGCGTACCGATCGACGACATGCCGGCGAACACCACCAGCGGTTTCTGCAGTGCGCGTTCCAGGCTGAGTGTTTCGTCGGCCAATACCTGTGTCACCAGATCGCGCGTGTAAACAATTCCTTCGAGGTTATCGAGTTCGCCGCGCACCACCGGAAACTGGCTGTGGCCGAAATCGCGCAACGTCTGCAGGATTTCGTTGCGGTCGGCGGTAATCTCGATGCTGGCGATCTCGGGACGCGGCGTCATCAATGCCTGCACCCGCAGATCGGCGAAGGTCATCACCCGCGCCATCAGGTCGCTCTCCTCGGCCTGCACGACACCGGCTTCGGTCGCTTCGGCGATCACCGAGCGCAGCTCCTCTTCGGTAACCTGATGTTCGCCGCGCTCATGCGCGCCGAGCAGCCGCAGCACCAGCTTGGTCGAACGCTCCAGCAGCGACACCAGCGGCGAGCAGGCGCGCGCGAGCCAGTACATCGGCAGCGCCACGGCGACGGCAATGGTTTCGGCGTGGCTGAGCGCCAGTTGTTTGGGCACCAGCTCGCCGATGATCAGCGACAGATAGGTGATGGCGATAACCACCAGCGTCAGCGCGGTCAGCTTGGCGATTTCGGCATCGAGATGTTGCTCGATCAGCCACTGTGCCAGCGGCTCGGAGAGCGTGGTGCCGCCATAGGCACCGGCGAAGATGCCGATCAGCGTGATGCCGATCTGCACCGTGGAGAGAAAGCGGCCCGGCTCGGCGACCAGCTTCAGCGCCTCGCGCGCGCCGCGACTGCCGGTCTCGGCCTTGACCTGCAGGCGCGGTTTGCGCGCCGACACCACGGCCATCTCCGACATGGCGAAGAAGCCGTTCAGCAGAATCAGGCCGACGACGATGACGATCTGCCAGATCATGGCGCCACCCCGCCCGGCAACACGCAGCCACCGGCGCGATGGCGCGACGGTGTGGCAGGCAATGCAACGACAAGCGCAGTGGAGAAACCGCGGCAATTCAGCAGAGAGCGAGGGAAAACAACGGTATTACGGGGTCGGAGTCGCCAACTGTGCGACTCCTGTGATGAGGCGGTGGCCATCAGGCTGGGGGAATCCAAAAAAGACCGCGGCAGTGTAGGGAGCCGCTCGCCGCAGTGTCAAATCCGTGCGGCGGCGCGAGGTTTTTTCAATCCAGCAGCTCTTTCGGCACATTGCCGCCATTGGCCGCGATGCGCGCGAGCACGGTTTTGTGCAACCAGATGTTCATCTTCGCCGAGTCGTCCATCAGCTCCGCCGGGCAGCCCAGTTCGACTGCCAGCTCCTTGCGCGCGGCAAAGCCGCTGTCGATGTCGAGCAGTTTCAGCAGATCGACGATCGAGGTTCGCCAATTCAGTTTCTGCGCATTGGCGGCAGCGCGCTGTTCCAGTTGTGCGACGACATCGACCAGTGCAACCGGCGCCGGTTGCACGTCTGTAGATGGTGCTACAGGAGCGGCAGGCGGTGGGGCGGCAGTTGTGGCTGCGGCATCGGCGCCGCCGAAGCCCAGTTTCGCGAGAATCTTGCTGAAGAAACTCATGGTGACCTCCTCCTGAATCACGGTTGAATGCGTTGCTGCGGGGAAAGCTGGCGTGACGACTGCGGGACGAATCATACCGTTCGCCTTGTTGCGCGAAGTCGCTGATTGATGCCGTTCGACAAAAGAGAGGATGAATTTTTAGACGGAGTTGCGATCAAACGTCGATCGCATAAGAGCTGCTGGTGAATATCCGAGCGAGGCACTGAAATTTCTGAAGGTTAAGACGCATCGCCTTGACACCTTTCGTCATTCTGCGCGGAGCGAAGCGCAGTCGCAGAATCCATGATCACTGCACGCAACCGGACGGATTCTGCGACTGCGCTTCGCTCCGCGCAGAATGACATGACTCAGCTCGCGCTGATCTCGATCAACACTTCGCCCGGCGTGACGCGATCGCCCTTGGCGACGAAGATACCAGCGACGCGACCGCTGATCGGCGCTTGCACCTCGGCTTCCATCTTCATCGCTTCGGTGACCAGCACCGGCTGCCCGGCCTGCACCTGATCGCCTTCCTTGACCAGCACCGCGACGATATTGCCCGGCATCGAGGTGGTGACATGGCCCTGGTCGGTGGCGCGTTTGCGCCCGCTCTTCGCCTCGGCCTTGTATTCGTTCAGCGATTCGAACACCACCTCTTCCGGCATGCCATCAAGGGTCAAATAGAAGTGGCGCTTGCCGCTGTTGCGCACGCTGACGCCGGTAATCGCCACCTGATAGCTCTCGCCGTGTACGTCGACGACAAATTCGGTCGGCACGGTGTCGCCGCTGGTCGGTTTGGTGCCGGCGGCCTGCAGCGGCACCAGTGCTTCCGGTGTCAGCGTGCCGGCGGCGCGCTGTTCCAGGAAGGTCTTGCCGATGTCGGGGAACATGGCGAAGGTCAGCACGTCTTCTTCGCTTTTCGCCAGCGTGCCGATCTGCTCGCGCAGCTTGTGCAACTCGTTCGGAATCAGGTCGGCCGGGCGCACGTCGATGACTTCTTCATTGCCGACGGCAAGGCGACGCAGCTCTTCATTGACCGGTGCCGGTGCCGCGCCGTAATGGCCGAGCAGATAGCGTTTCACTTCATTGGTGATGGTCTTGTAACGCTCGCCGGCGAGCACGTTCATCACCGCCTGCGTACCGGCGATCTGCGAGGTCGGCGTGACCAGCGGCAGATAGCCGAGGTCGGCGCGCACGCGCGGAATCTCGTCGAATACCTGATCGATACGATCCAGCGCGCCCTGCTCTTTGAGCTGGTTGGCGAGGTTCGACATCATGCCGCCCGGCACCTGGTTGATCTGCACGCTGACATCTTCGCGCGTGAATTCGCTCTCGAACTGGTGGTACTTCTTGCGCACCTCCCAGAAATACTTGGCGATGTCGTGCAGCAGCGCGAGGTCGAGGCCGGTGTCGTACGGCGTGCCCTTCAGCGCCGCGACCAGCGATTCGGTGGCCGGGTGCGAAGTGCCGCCGGCGAAGGCGGAGATCGCCGTGTCGATGTGGTCGACGCCGTTGCGGATCGCTTCGAGGTGGCACATCGAGGCCTGCCCCGACGTGCTGTGCGAATGCAGGAAGATGGGCAGCTTCACCGCCGCCTTCAGCGCCTTGACCAGCTCGCCGGTGGCGAACGGCGTCAGCAGGCCGGCCATGTCCTTGATCGCGATCGAGTCGCTGCCCATGTCGGCCATGCGTTTGGCCTGCGCGACGAACATATCGATGGTGTGCACCGGGCTGGTGGTGTAGCTGATCGTGCCCTGCGCATGCTTGCCGGCTTTCTTCACCGCGCGAATCGAGGTTTCCAGGTTGCGCACGTCGTTCATCGCATCGAAGATGCGGAACACGTCGATGCCGTTCCAGGCCGATTTCTCGACGAACGCTTCGACCACGTCATCGGCGTAGTGGCGATAGCCGAGCAGGTTCTGGCCGCGCAGCAGCATCTGCAGGCGCTGCCGAACACGCGCCTGCAG
>CAZWXW010000093.1:0-12316 GCA_964638025.1 uncultured Verrucomicrobiaceae bacterium | reverse complement strand
CGCACCCGACCTCGCTCTACCCCGGCGTGCAGGCGCATATCGTCGATACGCTCGGCGGCTATGACTTCGACGTGAAAAAGAAAGTGCTGCAGAGTAATGCGGTGGGGTTGTACAACCTGCCGTTCTAAAAAGGCTTGGTGGAGTGATGAAAAGGCGCTGGAGCGATCCTGCGCCTTTTTTCTTTTTCGGCGCCGCATGCTTCGTATTGGTGATAAGCCCCTCCGAACAATCTATCGGGTCACGTTTATTACCGATTCCATAACCTTCACATCGCACGGATACTCTGGACAACAGTCTCTATCGAAACCATTTTCGGAGGACTTCGCCATGAACCGCGCAGCCGACCGCCATCTGCATCGAGCCATTCACGGGAAAAAGAAGCCGCGCGTGGTGCTGGCGCTGCAGGGTGGCGGCGCGCTCGGCGCCTATCAGGCCGGGGTCTATCAGGCGCTGCATGAAAATGGCTTCGCGCCCGACTGGGTGGTCGGTACCTCGATCGGCGCGATCAACGCGGCGCTGATCGCTGGCAACCCGTGTGAGTTGCGGCTGCAACGTCTGCGCGAATTCTGGCAGCGCGTCTCGCAGCGCGATCCGTTGTCGTTCGCGCTGATTCCGGATATCGCCAATTCGCACGACTGGCTGCAGCGCTTCAACGTCTGGAGCGCGACGACACGCGCGATGACACAGGGCATCGCCAATTTCTTCACGCCGCGCCTGTTCAATCCGTTTGCACTCGGCCTGCGTGCCAACCCGGAGCTGGCCAGTTTCTACGACACCACACCGCTGGCTGAAACCCTGCGCGAGCTGGTCGACTTCGAGCGCATCAACGATGCGGATGTTGCCGATGCGGTGCGACTGACGGTCAACGCGGTGCAGGTGACCAATGCGCAGCTGGTCAATTTCGACAGCCGCTCTCAGCCGCTCGGCGTCGAGCATGTGCTGGCCAGTGGCGCGCTGCCGCCGGCATTTCCACCGGTGCGCATCGACGGCGAGCTGTACTGGGACGGCGGGCTGTATTCGAACACGCCGCTGGAGACGGTGCTGGAGGACAAGCCGCGCGTCGACACGCTCTGCTTCATGGTCGACCTCTGGTTTGCCGAAGGCGCCGAGCCGACCACTTTGGATCAGGTGCAGGCGCGGCAGAAGGCGGTGACGTTTGCCTCGCGATCGGAGCGTCATATCGAAGCGTTCAACGAAAAGCATGCGCTGCGCCACCGGCTGCGCTCGCTGTTCGACAAGCTGCCGCCCGAGCTGCGCGACGATCCCGTCATCAACGAGTTGTGCGCCGCCGGTTGCGGCACCTCAATGCATGTCGTGCGACTGCAATATTCGGCGCACGACTGGCACACCTCGTCGAAGGACATCAACTTCTCGGCCGGCTCGGTCGAGTGGCGCTGGCAGCAGGGTTACCACGATGCGCTGCAGGCGCTGGCGCAACCCTGTTGGGAAGAGGCCTGGTCGGCCGACCAGGGCATCGTCGTGCATGACATTCACAGCACTGGCCAGACAGAATTGGGCAACCGGGTGACGGCGTGAGCTGTTTCTGAATCGAGGCGCCGCGCCAGCGACAAACGGGCCATGTTGTGTCGGTTTTTCTACAGAAAATGCAGCGGCTCTCGCTGTCGACAGCTGTCACGACGTGTGGCGATACTAGCCGCTGAATGGATGGGCTGAATGCATGAGGTCATCTCGATCCGCCAGCGCGCGTCCAGCAAACAGGAGGTCTTCCCATGCGACTGCAAGACAAGGTGGCAATCATCACGGGTGCGGCCAGCGGCATCGGCCTGGAAATAGCGCACGCTTATGCACGCGAGGGCGCCAGGGTCTGCATTGCCGATCTCTCCATCGAGGCCGCGCAGAAGGCGGCAGCCGATATCGAAAAGGCCGGTGGCAAAGCGTTGGCCCTGGCGATGGATGTTGCTGACGAAGCTGCCGTCGAAGCGGGTTTCGATAAAGTTGTCAGCGCATTTGGCATTCCCGACATTCTGATCAGCAACGCCGGCATTCAACATATCAATCCGATCGAGTCGGTCGAGCTCAAGGATTGGAAGCGGATGCTCGCCATCCATCTGGATGGCTCCTTTCTCACCGCGCGCGCCTTCGTGCGTCGCGTCTACCCGACCGGTCGCGGTGGCTCGGTGATCTTCATGGGCTCAGTGCATTCGCACGAAGCATCGCTGTTGAAGGCGCCCTACGTCACCGCCAAGCACGGGCTGATGGGCCTGTGCAAAGTGCTGGCGAAAGAGGGTGCCAAATACAAGGTGCGCACCAATGTCATCTGTCCCGGCTTCGTGCGCACGCCGCTGGTGGAAAAGCAGATCCCCGAGCAGGCCAGGGAGCTGGGCATCAGCGAAGAGGATGTGATCAAGAAGGTCATGCTCAAGGAGACCGTCGACGGTGAATTCACCACCACGCAGGATGTCGCTGAAGTCGCGATATTTCTCGCCGCCTTCCCCACCAGTGTGCTGACCGGGCAGTCGATGGTGGTCAGCCACGGCTGGCACATGCAGTAACCGGCAGACCGCGTTGGTCAGTACTGCACATCCCATGCGGGATTGAAGAGGACATGGGCATGGACGCCGCGAACGTAGGTCGGCACGGCAGCGTCGGCGCAATAGTCCGGATCGAGCTCGGCGACACGCTCAATCACCCGTGCGTCGTCGAGCGGCACCTGCTGCATCCACACTTGCACACGCTGCGAAAACAGCCGTGTATACAACTCCGAATAGATTCCGGGTAACGCCAGGATTTCATCGGCGATCGCATCCAGCTGTTGGCGAACGCTTTGTGGGGTAAGCATCTGGACTCCTTGGCCCTGCGGGCTTTTGCTGCTCGTGGGCCAAGGATGTCAGGCCATAACTGAATAGCAGATGAATACTCCCGCAACAGCTTGCTGACACAGCACTATTGAGCCGATTAGATTAGGTCGCTGACCCCGACCCATAATCGGACGCACTCAATACCCGAGGAGAATAAAAATGAATCGGTTGAATGTGCTGGCGCTGGCGACTGCGCTGGCGGTAACTGGCTGTGGCAAAGAGTCTGGCTCCGTGCAGGAAAGTGCTGCACCCCCTATCACCGCCATTGAATCCATCGACTGGCCCAACTTCGGCGGCGACGGCAGCGAGCAGCACTACAGCGCGCTCGATCAGATTGCACTGAACAACATCGGGCAATTGAAACTGGCCTGGTACGCCGATCTGGAACCGGGCTTTTCGGTGTCGGCGCCGGTCAAGGGCGGCGACAAGCTGTTCACCACCACCGGCCACAGCCATATCCGCGCCTTCGATGCCGCCAGCGGCAAACTACTGTGGCAGTACGACGCCAACGTGCGCGAGATCGCGCAGTCACCGCTGCACATGAGCTGGGGCAACAAGGGCATCGCCTGGGAGAGCGGGCGTGTTTTCGTCGCGACCACCGATGGCCGTGTCATCGCGCTCGATGACAAGACTGGCAAACCGTTGTGGGAAACGCGCCAGTTCGAGCTGTCGGAGCTGCGCAACAACAACGGTGCGCCGCGCGTGTTCGACGGCAAGGTGATCGTCGGCCACGGCGGCGCCGATATCAGCCCGATTCGCGGCTATGTCACCGCTTACAACGCCGCGACCGGCAAACAGCTGTGGCGTTTCTACGCCGTGCCCGGCGACCCGTCGAAACCGGCGGAGAGCAAAGCCGAAGAGATCATGCGCCCAACCTGGAAGGGCGACTGGTTCGGCAAGGGCGGCGGCGGCACCGCGTGGAACGCTTTCAGCTACGACGCCGAACTCAACCTGATCTACCTCGGCCTCGGCAACGGCTTTCCGTACAACCATTTGATGCGCAGCCCCGGCGGCGGCGACAACCTCTTCCTCGCCTCCATCGTCGCGGTCAACGCCGACACCGGCGACTATGTCTGGCACTACCAGGTCTGCCCCGCCGAACAGTGGGACTGTACCGCCGTGCAGGACATGACCATCGCCACGCTCAACATCAGCGGCAAGCCGCGCAAGGTGGTGATGCAGGCACCGAAGAACGGTTTTTTCTATGTGCTCGACGCCGCCACCGGCGAATTCATCTCCGCCGAAAAAATAGCGAAAGTAACGTGGGCAGAAAAAATCGATGCCGCCGGTCACCCCGTTGAAAATCCGGCGATTCGCTATCAGGACAAGCCCGGCCTGTTCGAACTGTGGCCCGGGCCGCAGGGCGCGCACAGCTGGTTGCCACAGGCGTTCAGCCCGCGCACCGGCTTGGTCTATATCCCGATCATGGAGATCGGCGCATGGATCGGTCCGCCGCCACCGAACCCAAGCGGCATCACCGCGCACATGGGCGTGACGATGATTCCGGATGCCGAGTTGCCGGACAGCCGGCGCAGTTTTCTGAAGGCGTGGGATCCGATTGCGCAGAAAGAGGCGTGGAATATCGAACTGCCCGGCGACTGGCCCGGCGGCGTATTGGCCACGGCAGGCGATCTGGTATTTCAGGGAAGAATGGACGGCCAACTGATTGCCTACGATGCCAAGACAGGCAAGCAGGTGTGGTCGTTCAAGACCATCGCACCCGTCGTCGCGCCGCCGATTTCGTACAGCGTCAATGGCAAGCAGTACGTGACCGTGCTGACCGGCAGCGGTTCGCAGGGCGGCGGCATTCTCGCCACCGGCAATGCCGCGTTTCGCACCGACTACGCCTTGCCGCGTCATGTGCTGACATTCGCCATCGATGGCACTGCGGCGCTGCCGGCATTCGAGATGCCCGAACAGAAACCGCTGGCGGACCCCGATTTCAAACCCGAACCGGATCGCGTCATGGCCGGTGCGATGGCGTTCGCCAACAACGCCTGCATCGTCTGCCACGGCATGAATGCGATCGGCGGCGGTGCCGCACCCGACCTGCGCTTTTCGCCGATGATTTTGAACGCGGAAGTGTTCAAGGCCGTGGTGAAGGATGGCTTGCTGAAAGCGCGCGGCATGCCGCCGTCACCGCATATTTCCGACGAAGCGCTGGAGCAGATTCGCCACTACCTGCGCATGCGCGCACTGCAGGCACCGGCTGAATTGGCCGCGTTGAAACAACAGCTTCCGACACCGGTCGATACCTCGTCAGCACAACCGGTGTCCACGGGTATGTAGGCGACAGCCTCTGCCATGGAGACAACACCCTGCTGCGGAATATATGTGTTGCCCCTGCCTCCTCTGGGGCAACACATCAAACCCCATCGGGCAGTTTCGATCGCATCATCTTCCGGCGATCCAGCCTGCGGCCATCGATGATGAAGGTGCCATCGCCAACGGCGTGCAGCATGCGCCGCTCCTTGCGCGCGTTGTCGACATAGGCAGCGATGCCATCGAGCACGACGATATTGTGCTTCTTCACAATATCGACGATTTCGCACTCGATATTGGCCAGACACTCCCTGATCAATGGCGCATCGCCGTGCTTTCCCTTCACGGCGGTCAGTCTGAATTTTTCGAACTTGTCGGTGTCCTCGCCGGAGCAGGTGCCGATACCGATCACCGTGTCGATCAGATCCGCGGCCGGAATGGCGATGACGCATTGCCTTGTTTTTCGCAGCGCGGCGTAGGAGTAGTTCCACGGGCCGGTGGTGATGGCGAAGCGCGGCGTGAAGTCCATGACCATCGTCCACGAAATGGTCATGATGTTGCTGCGCTTGCCGTCGTTGGTCGTGACCAGGACAACCGGGCCGGACTCCAGCAGCGTGAAGGCTTTGGCGAGTTTCAGTTTCTTCATGGTTGCACCTGCGATCCGATGCCGCGCCAACAGTATCGCCGCCCGACCCGATTGCGGCGGATTTCCGGTTCACGGTTTGCGCCGATCACGCCCGGCGGGTAGGGTTCCCGCCCAAGCATAGCGATTGCACATGGCCGGGAGAACCGCAATGGACATCAACTGGATCGAACGCGAAGCGCACAAGCTGGCGAAGCACTATCGCATCACCAACGGCGCCAGGTTCCGATTGAAGGATTGGAACCCGGCCGACATTGGTGCGATGAAGGCCGAGGACAAGCCGCGTGCGAAGGAGGCGCTGGCGCTCGGTGTCGATGGACTGGCGGAGCTGCAGACCAAACTCTATGCGCAGAATCGCTGGTCGCTGTTGCTGATCTTTCAGGCGATGGATGCGGCGGGCAAGGACAGCGCAATCAAGCATGTGATGTCCGGCATCGATCCGCAGGGGTGTCAGGTCTATTCCTTCAAGGCGCCGAGCAAGGAGGAGCTGGACCACGATTTCATGTGGCGCTGCCTGAAGAATCTGCCAGAGCGCGGCCGCATCGGCATCTTCAATCGCTCCTATTACGAAGAGGTGCTGGTGACCAAGGTGCACCCGGAGCTGCTGGAAGCGCAGCAACTGCCGGAGCCGCTGATCACGCCGAATATCTGGAAGGAGCGTTACGAGGACATCAGCGCGGTGGAGCGCTACCTGCATCGCAACGGTATCGTCGTCATCAAGTTCTTTCTGAATGTATCGAGGAAGGAACAGAAGCAGCGCTTTCTGGAGCGGCTCGACAACCCGGAGAAGCACTGGAAGTTCGCCGCCGCCGATGTGGTCGAGCGCGGCCACTGGCATGAATACATGGCGGCGTACGAGCAGATGATTCGCCACACCGCCACCAAGCACGCGCCGTGGTATGTGGTTCCCGCCGACAACAAGTGGTACACGCGCATCGTCATCGCCGCCGCGATTATCGACACACTGCATTCGCTCGATCTGGCGTGGCCAACCGTCAACGACAGCGAACAGGCGGCACTGAAGCGGGCACGTGCCGAATTAATGAAGCAGCCCGATTGAGCCGGCGGCTGACTACAACCAGTCGCTGAGCAGCACGCCGACGCCGAGCGACTCCTGCGAATCGTTGTAGTCGATCAGGCTGTCGCCGTAGCCGTTGAAGTATTTGACGTAGCCGCGAAAGCGGCCGCCGATCGGAAAGCTCCAGCCCAGCTCGACCGCGCCCTTGTTGTCGGAGCGCAGGTTGTTGCGCAGCAGCACGCTGTAGATGTTCTGCTGCCGCTGCCAGGTGGTGAACCACTCGAAGTGGCCCATGTAGAACTCGATGTCCGGATTGTCGTCGTCGGAGGGATCGGAGGGGTCGTCGCTGTCATTCTCCGGCAGCCGGTACCACGGCTTGATCGCGGTGACGATGTTGTCGCGCTCGAAGATGAAGTTGGCCATCACCCGGTTCCAGCTGCGCGATTCACTGCCGGCGCGACCGTTGGACTGGTGGTTGACGATGAACTGGTTGGCGACGTTGCGGAATCCGAGCATCTCCCAGTCGTTCTCGAAGGTGATGAATGCCTCTGGCTCGTGGTTGGTTTCGCGGAACGGTGCCGAGATGTCGCTGTTGTAAGCCTGCCAGAACGAGCGGTTGGTGTAGGCGAGGCTGAGGTGGCCGTTGTCGCCGAACAGGTTCTCCCACACCATCGCCTTCAGGCTCAGCTGGAACTGCACTTCGACGTGATCGAGATCGAAATCCTCGTCGGTGCGGTCGGCGAACGGCTCTTTGTTGGGATCCTTGATATAGACAACGGGCAGCAGATAGTTGGCGCGATGTGGCGTCAGCACGAACGGGTTGTTGCGGCTGTACTTCTCCAGCGCCAGCCGCCGCTCGACGCGACCGGTCGCGCCGCTGGCTTCGGCCACCGCCGCCTTCTCGATGGTAGTGGGTTCCACCGTCGCTTCGGTCAGCGATTGCGCTGTCTGTGACGCCGGTGCTGCCTGCGGCTGCTGCAGTTTCAGCTTCTGCTCGCAATAGGTGCGCAACTCGCCGACGGTGGCGGTGTCGGCCGCCGACTGCACGGCGAGCGCCATGCACTCCTGCTGGGTTTCAGCGTGGGCATCGAGCGCCAGCAGTGGCAGCGACAACCCCAGGCCGCGCAGCAGCCTCATGCAATGTGTCGCCAAGCGTGAACGCGATCCGTGGCCATTGCTCATTTGCGGTTTCATCCGTCGCAAATGACGGCAGGATAACCGACATCGGCGGCGCCGCAATGCGCGGCCGCCGGCATATCCCGCCGCGGATCAGGTGGCCACCAGCTTCACTCGATCCCAGCGATTGCTGCGGAAATACAGCAGCGCTATCGCGGTATTGATCAGACCCGATACCGCTCCCGACCACCACAGCCCCGCTTCACCCAGCGCCGAGTAGCCCAGCACCAACGCCAGCGGCAACTGCACGGCCCAGGTGCCGACCAGCGTCAGCATCATGCTGCTGAAGGTGGCGCCGGCACCGCGAAACACGCCGGTCATCACCAGCTGCACGGCGCTGAGCGGAAATGACAGGGAGAAGATCTGCAGCGCCAGCGTGGCATGGCGAATCAACTGCTCGTCGTCCGGCACGAAGAAGCTGACGATGGGTCGCGCAGCCAGCAGGAAAACGGCGCCCACCGCACTCATCACGACAAAGCCGAACAGCGAGGTCACGCGCGCGATACGGTGCGATTTTGCATTTTCACCGGCCCCTTTGTACTGCCCCACCAGAACGGCAACGGCTATGCAGAGGCTGTAGGACGGAATGATGGTGACGGTCAGCACGCGAAAGACCATGCCATAGGCCGCCAGCGCGATGGTGCCGAACTTCGCCACCAGAATCGTCATCACCGACAGGAACAGCGCCTGCACCGACTGTTCGATCGAGGCGGGAATGCCGAGCCGGAACAGCCGCATGATCAGCACGCCGTCCGGCCGGGTATCGGCCAGCTTGATGCGCAATCCGAATGGCGAGTTGAACATCAGCCGTATGCCGGCGATCGCCGTGATCGCCTGCGTGATCAGCGTGGCCCAGGCGGCGCCGGTGACGCCGAGTTCCGGCAGCGGGCCGACGCCGAAAATCAGCAGCGGATCGAGCCCGGCATTGATGACGACGCTGGCCATGATGATGCGCAGCGGCGCCTTGGCCTGACCCAGGCCGCGCAGGATCGACTGGAACCAGACGCTCAGGAACATGAACAGCGTGCTGAGAAAGGAGACCCGGACATAGGCGACCGCATCGTCGACATAGCCGGGGTCGACGCCCATGAAGCGCAGGATGTTCGGCGCAAAGATGGCGCCGACGATGGTCAGCACGATCGAGGCGACAACCACGGCGACCAGCGACTGGGCGACGACGTGATTGATGCTGACAGGATCGCGCGCGCCAAAATATTGCGAGATCAGGATCGAGGCGGCCAGCGACAGGCCGGTACCGAGCGCGATGATCAGCAGATTGATCGGATAGCTGATGGAGACGACGGCGATCGCGTCGGCCCCCAGCCGACCCACCCAGAACATATTGATCAGGTGGTAGCAGGTCTGCACGCCGCTGCCGATCAGGATGGGAAGCGCCAGCACCAGCACCTGTCGCAACAGCTGCCTGTCGTTGAGGGCGGTGGGCGGATTTTTTAGAACCTGCATCTCGATAGCGCTGGCCCAGGCATGCCGCCAGGGGCTCCTTGTCTGGCGCGGAGCCGGGTTGCTGCGCGGTGGGCGGGTGGCCTGCCATGTTGCTATCGCGCACGGAGCGACGTCCAGCGGATGGCGTGTCGAATTCAGGACCTTTCCTCGGCACCCGGAAATGCAGGCCCGCATGCTGGCGGCGAGTCAGCCCGGCTACACTCCGTGCGCCACCACACCGCAGCCAGAGGTTTCGTTTGCATGAACGCTCCTTCTGCCCGCTCCACCTCGCGCCCACCGCACAGGCAGCCGCTGCTGTGGCTGGTGGCGGTCGGCCTGCTGATGCAGATGCTCGACTCCACCATCGTCAACACCGCGCTGCCCGCCATCGCGCGCGATCTCGATGCCAGCCCGCTGCGGATGGAGTCGGTGATCATCGCCTACCTGCTGACGATGGCGCTGTTGATGCCGGCCTCGGGCTGGCTGGCCGACCGCTTCGGCGTGCGCCGCATTTATCTGGTCGCGATCGCGCTGTTCACGCTGGGATCGGTGCTGTGCGCGCTGTCGCACTCGCTCGGCCAGCTGGTGGCGAGCCGCGTGGTGCAGGGCATCGGCGGTGCGATGCTGATGCCGGTCGGGCGACTGGCGATCCTGCGCACGTCGCCGCGCGATGAACTGTTGGCGGCGCTCAGCTTCATCGTCATGCCGGCGATGATCGGACCGCTGCTGGGACCGTTTCTGGGAGGCTGGCTGACGCAGAACGTGTCGTGGCACTGGATCTTCCTGATCAACGTGCCGGTCGGCGTGATCGGCATGGCGATGACGCTGCGCATCATGCCGAAGATCCATGTGCGCGCCGGCGCGGTGTTCGACGGTTTTGGTTTCGCGCTGTTCGCGTTCGGCGTGATGCTGGTGCTGCTGGCGCTGCAGGGGCTCGGCGAGCTGGGCTGGTCGTTGACCGCGGCGCTGTGGCTGCTGGTCACCGGCATCGGTCTGCTGGTCAGTTACTGGCTGCATGCGTCGCGGGTCGAGCATCCGCTGTTCTCGCCGGCGCTGTTCAAGATCAACAGTTTCGCCGTCGGCATTCTCGGCAATCTGTTCGCCCGCCTCGGCTCCGGCGGCATGCCGTTCCTGCTGCCGCTGACCTTGCAGCTGGCGCTGCACTACACGCCGTCGCAGGCCGGCCTGATGCTGGTGCCGATGGCGCTGGCCTCGCTGCTGGCGCGGATCGGCGTCAGGCATCTGGTGGCACGCTTCGGCTATCGCCGGCTGCTGACCGTCAACACGCTGCTGGTGGGCGCCGCGATCGCCAGCTTTGCCAGCGTGCTGCTGCAGCCGCCGGTGTGGGTGCTGGTGGTGCAGCTGATGCTGCTGGGCTACGTCAACGGCCAGCAGTTCACGCTGATGAACACGGTGACGCTGCTCGATCTCGACGAGGCCAACACCAGCAGCGGCAACAGCCTGCTGTCGGTGACGATGCAGCTGTCGATGGGGCTCGGCGTGGCGGCGGCGGCACTGCTGCTGAGCGGCTTCGCGCACCGCTTCGGTGAAGCCGACATGACGCGCGTGTTCGCCTGCACGTTCATCGGCATCGGCGTGATGGGGCTGGTGGCGGCGACGATATTCCTGCAGCTGCACAGCGATACCCGCGAAGTGCCACCGGCGGAGGTCGCCGATCTGTAGGGAGCGTCTTGACATCCTTCGTCATTCTGAGCGCAGCGAAGCGCAGCCGCAGAATCCATGCGGTTGGATGCAGTGGTCATGGATTCCGCGACTGCGCGCGGAATGACAGACATCAAGCTAATGATCTCTTCTAACGATTCGGCTGCGGCGTCAGACGCAAATACGGTTTGACGGCGCGATAGCCGCGCGGAAAACGCCGGTTGATCTCATCTTCATCCTTCAGCGACGGCACGATCACCACCTCGTCGCCATCCTGCCAGTTGGCCGGCGTCGCCACCTTGTGGTTGTCGGTCAGCTGCAGCGAATCGATGACGCGCAGGATTTCGTTGAAGTTGCGCCCGGTGCTAGCCGGATAGGTGATGATCAGCCGCACCTTCTTGTTCGGATCGATGACGAACAGCGAGCGCACCGTCAGCGTGTCGTTGGCGTTCGGGTGGATCAGGTCGTAGAGGCCGGAGACCTTGCGATCGGCGTCGGCGATGATCGGGAAGTTGACGCGCGTGTTCTGCGTCTCGTTGATGTCGCCGATCCAGCGCGTATGCGACTCCACCGGGTCCACCGACAGCGCGATCACCTTGACGCCGCGCTTGCCGAATTCGTCTTTCAATTTGGCGGTGAAGCCGAGTTCGGTGGTGCAGACCGGCGTGAAGTCGGCCGGGTGGGAAAACAGCACACCCCAGCTGTCGCCGAGCCAGTGATGGAAACGGACGCGGCCTTCGCTGGAGTCCTGCTCGAAATCGGGGGCGATGTCACCGAGGCGAATAGTCACGGCTTTGCTCCTTCGCAAATTGAGTGGGCATTAAGTGCCCGCAACTATGCGAAGGAAGCCCCGGCAGGAGAACGAAGTATTTCTGCTTTTCTTATCGATTCCTGGCAGATGCTGTAGCGCGTGATCCGCTTATTCCACGGTCACGCTTTTTGCGAGGTTGCGCGGCTGATCGACATCGGTACCCTTCATCACCGCCACGTGATACGACAGCAGCTGCAGCGGGATGGTATAGATGATCGGCGCGATGACATCGGGCACATGCGGCACATTGATGACGCGAACGCCCGGCTGATCGGTGAAGCCTGCCTTGGCATCGGCGAAGACAAACAGCTGGCCGCCGCGCGCCTGCACCTCCTGCAGGTTCGATTTCAGCTTCTCCAGCAATTCGTCGTTCGGCGCCACGGCAACCACCGGCATGTCGGCGTCGACCAGCGCCAGCGGGCCATGCTTCAGTTCGCCGGCCGGGTAGGATTCGGCGTGGATGTAGGAGATCTCTTTCAGCT
>CAZWXW010000092.1:0-12574 GCA_964638025.1 uncultured Verrucomicrobiaceae bacterium | reverse complement strand
TGTCGAGCAGGATGGAGCGGCGAACCTTGTCGCTCCAGTAGTCGTAGTGGGCGATGCGGCGCAGGCTGGCCTCGATCGAGCCGACGACAACCGGTACGTCGGGGTAGGCCTCGCGGGCGCGCTGCGAATAGACGATGACGGCGCGGTCGGGCCGTTTGCCGCCGACATCGCCCGGTGTGTAGGCGTCGTCGTGGCGCAGCCGCCGATCGGCGGTGTAACGGTTGATCATCGAGTCCATGTTGCCGGCCGCCACGCCGAAGAACAGGTTGGGGCGGCCCAGCGCCTTGAACGGTTCGGCGGACTGCCAGTCGGGCTGGCTGATGATGCCGACGCGAAAGCCCTGTGCTTCGAGGGTGCGGCCGATCACCGCCATGCCGAAGCTGGGGTGATCCACGTAGGCGTCGCCGGTGACGATGATGATGTCGCAGGAATCCCAGCCGAGCTGCTCCATCTCGGCCCGGCTCATCGGCAGGAACGGCGCCGGGCCGAAGCATTCGGCCCAGTATTTCCGGTAGCTGAAGAGGTCTGGCCCGGCGGTCGTCGCGGGTTTGGCGGAGGCTGTCACGAGGTATACCTGACCGGCGCAGTCGGATTAGGGCGCGCATTATACGCGAGCGCCCCCGCTCGGGTGCGTAGGGGAAAACCGGGGCGGGTTTGACGCTGCCGCTGGCTGCCCCCTATCGTTGCCGCTGCCAAAAAGCCTATCGTTGCCGCCGCCAAAAAGAGGGACAGCACCATGGATGCGCCGCTCTACCAGTTCACCGCCAATACGATTGACGGCCGCGAGGCCCGGCTGGCGGACTATTCGGGCAAGGTGCTGCTGATCGTCAACACCGCCAGCAAGTGCGGTTTCACCCCGCAGTACGAGGGGCTGGAGACGCTGTACAGGGAGTACGGCGAGCGCGGGCTGGTGGTGCTCGGTTTCCCCTGCGACCAGTTCGGCCATCAGGAGCCGGGCAGCGAGGCGGAGATCCAGGGCTTCTGCGAACTCAAGTTCGGGGTCAGCTTCCCGCTGTTCGCCAAGATCGAGGTCAACGGCGATGGCGCCCATCCGCTCTATCGTCATCTGAAGCACGAGGCGAAGGGGCTGCTCGGCAGCGAGGCAATCAAGTGGAACTTCACCAAGTTTCTGGTCGACCGCAGCGGACGGGTCGTGGAGCGCTACGCGCCGACCACGGAGCCTGCCAAAATCGCCGCCGACATTGAAAAGCTGCTTTAACCGCCAGCCCGCTTTAACCGTTTATCCAGAGATGTAAATAGAAGATGGAACACACCTACCGCCTGGTCATCTCCTGTCCCGACCGCGTCGGCATCGTCGCCCGCGTCAGCCAGTTCGTCGCCGAATACGGTGGCTGGCTGACCGAGGCCAACTACCATTCGGACGCTGACAGCGGCTGGTTCTTCATGCGCAACGAGATCAAGGCTGATTCGCTGAAGATCGGCCTGCGCGACTTTCAGGATGCGTTCTCGCGCATCGCCGACGAGTACGCGATGCAGTGGTACATCCGCGACTCCACCGTGCGCCAGCGCGTCGTCATTCTCGCCAGCCACGCCTCGCACTGCCTCGCCGATCTATTGCACCGCTGGCACTCCGACGAACTGTTCTGCGAAATTCCGTGCGTGATCTCGAACCACGAGAACCTGCGCAGCATGGTCGAGTGGCACCAGATACCGTTCATCCATTTGCCGGTGCCGAAAGAGCGCGACAAGAAGGCGGAGGCGTTTGCGCAGCTGATGCAGCTGGTCGAACAGCACAACGCCGAGACCATCGTGCTGGCGCGCTACATGCAAATCCTGCCGGATGCGTTGTGCCAGCGTTACCCGGGCCGCGTCATCAACATTCATCACAGCTTCCTGCCGTCATTCATCGGCGCCAACCCGTATCAGAAGGCGTATGACCGTGGCGTCAAGCTGATCGGCGCCACCAGCCACTACGTCACCGCCGAACTGGACGAGGGGCCGATCATCGAGCAGGACGTGATCCGCGTGAACCATCGCCATTCGGTCGACGATCTGGTACGGCTCGGTCGCGATGTCGAGAAAGCGGTGCTGGCGCGTGCGCTGCGCAACCATCTTGAAGATCGCGTTGTCGTGCACGGCAACAAGACGGTGGTGTTCGATTGATCGATAGATGTCAGATTTGTCGCGTGCTGTCAGTTTGTAGCGGAATTGTCACATTGCTGTCACAACTGTTCTTTTAAATGTCGCGCATCTGAAACAATCGAGCCTGCATGCGATGGATGGTAAGAACATTCTGATCGTCGACGACGAAGCCGCGATTCGCGAAATGATTCGCGTCGCGCTGGAAATGGCCGGCTTCGACTGCCTGGAAGCCGCCAATGCCCAGGAGGCGCACGCCGCCGTCATCGACCACCGCCCCGATATCATCCTGCTCGACTGGATGTTGCCCGGCACCAGCGGCATCGAGCTGTTGCGCCGTCTGCGCCGCGATGAGCTGACGCAGAACACGCCGGTGATCATGCTCACCGCCAAGGGCGAAGAGGACAACAAGATCCAGGGTCTCGAAGTCGGCGCCGACGACTACATCACCAAGCCGTTCGCGCCGCGCGAGCTGGTGGCGCGACTGAAGGCGGTGCTGCGTCGCAGCGGCCAGCTGGAGGATGAGTCGGCGATCGAGGTGCAGGGCCTGCGGCTCGACCCGGCCAGCCACCGCGTCTTCATCGAGCAGCTGCCGGTGGATATGGGGCCGACCGAATTCCGGTTGCTGAAATTTTTCATGACCCATCAGGAGCGGGCCTATTCGCGCGGCCAACTGCTCGATCATGTCTGGGGCGGCAATGTCTACGTCGAGGAGCGCACGGTCGACGTGCATATCCGCCGGTTGCGCAAGGCGCTGCAGACAGACAATGCCGACTACGGCAATCTGATCCAGACCGTGCGCGGTACCGGTTACCGCTTCTCGACCACGACCACGACCGCCGCCTGATACCGTTTTTGTTACCGATACTCGGCAGCTGACACCTGGACTGCCGCCGCCGTACCCGCTGTGGAGATCGCATGCTGAACAGCCATTGGGCGTCCGAACTCTATCGCTTTGCAGTGATCGTGCTGGTGGCGGCGGGTATCGGCTGGCTGCTCGGCTTTGTCGGCTGGGCGGTGGCGATTGCGTCGGCGGGTTATGTGTTGTGGTTGCTGCACCATCTGCATCAGTTGCAGCGCTGGCTCAGCAGCGGCGCCAGCAGCGATCCGCCCGAGGCGAAGGGGTTGTGGGGCGAGGTGCTCGACGGTCTCTACCGGCTGCAGCAGCGCGATCGCCGCGAGCGCGGCCGCCTGCGGGCACTGGTCAACTACCTGCGTGAATCGTTCTCGTCGCTGCCTTACGGCGCGGTGATGATCGACCCCGATGGCAACATCGAGTGGAGCAACTCCGCCGCCGAGCAGCTGCTCGGTTTGCGCTACCCGGAGGACAGCGGCCAGCAGCTGCTGAACCTGCTGCGCGCGCCGGAGTTCATCGCCTATTTCGAAGGGGAGAGTTACGCGCGGCCACTCGATCTGTCGTCGCCGCTTCGACCCGGCTCCCATCTGCAGATTCACGTCACCTTCTTCGGCCAGCGCTCGCGCCTGCTGTTCGTTCGCGATGTCACCCAGACCTACAAGCTGGAGTCGATGCGGCGCGATTTCGTCGCCAATGTCTCGCATGAATTGCGCACACCGCTGACCGTCATCAACGGTTATCTGGAGACCTTTTCCGACACCGTGGGCGACGTCAATCCGCGCTGGGCTCGCGCCATCGAGCAGATGCTGACGCAGTCGCACCGGATGCAGACGCTGATCAAGGATCTGCTGCTGCTGTCGCGGCTGGAGACGGTATCGCACGACGATCCGCGCGAGCTGGTCGAACTGCCATCGCTGCTGCACGGGATTCGCGACGAGGCGCTGATGGCAGCCGATGGCGAGCGCGAGATATCGATCGAGTGCGACGCCGGCCTGCAGCTGACCGGCCGCCCGGAGGAACTGCGCAGCGCCTTCGCCAATCTGGTCTACAACGCCGTGCGCTACACCCATGCCGGCGGTCATGTCGCGCTGCGCTGGTATGCCGATCGCGACAACGCCTTCCTGCAGGTCGAGGACGACGGTGTCGGCATCGAGGCCGAACACATCCCGCGTCTGACCGAGCGTTTCTACCGTGTCGACAAGAGCCGCTCGATGGATACCGGCGGCACCGGTCTCGGCCTCGCCATCGTCAAGCATGTGTTGCTGCGCCACAACGCGCGGCTCGTCATCACCTCCGAGCCCGGCAAGGGCAGCTGCTTCACCTGCGTCTTCCCGATCGCGCAGACCGTCCGTCCCGCGCTGTCGGCGTAGGGTTCGTACCCTCTCCCCCGGCCCCTCTCCCTGAAGGGAGAGGGGAGTCATCTCTGCCATTGTTCAAGGCGTGTTCTGTCCCCTCTCCCTTCAGGGAGAGGGTCGGGGAGAGGGGGTTCTGTATTACGCGGTTTTCATTCGATCTTCACGCAACTGTCACATTTGATCCCTACAGTGCGCCTCGACGACAACGTCAACCCTCATTACCCGAAGTCCATAACTGTTCAATCAGGAGAAACGGATGAAACTCAATGCGATCCTGCGCAGCATCGCTTTCAGCGCTGTTGCCATGACGTCTGCTGCGGTCGTGCATGCCGGTCAGGCTGAAGTAGACCCGGCGCTGCCCGCCTACCAGAAAACCAGCGGTGTCTCCGGCAACCTCTCCAGCGTTGGCTCCGACACGCTGGCCAACCTGATGACGCTGTGGGCCGAGGAGTACAAGCGCAGCTATCCGAACGTCAACATCCAGGTACAGGCCGCAGGTTCCTCGACCGCGCCGCCGGCACTGACCGAGGGCACCGCCAACCTGGGCCCGATGAGCCGTCCGATGAAGGACGAGGAGATCCAGGCGTTCGAGAAGAAATATGGCTACAAGCCGACCGCCGTACCGGTTGCGATCGACGCCCTGGCCGTGTTCGTGCACAAGGACAACCCGATCAAGGGTCTGACCATGCAGCAGGTCGACGCCATCTTCTCCAACACCCGTACCTGTGGCACCAGCGCCTCGGTCGACAACTGGGGCCAGCTCGGCCTGACCGGCGAGTGGGCCAACCGCACGCTGCAGCTGTTCGGTCGCAACTCGGTATCCGGCACCTACGGTTACTTCAAGGAGCACGCGCTCTGCAAAGGTGACTTCAAGAGCAACGTGAACGAGCAGCCGGGTTCCGCTTCGGTGGTGCAGTCGGTATCGACCACCGTCAACGCCATCGGTTACTCCGGCATCGGTTACAAGACCGCCAGCGTCAAGGCTGTTCCGCTTGCCGCCAAAGAGGGCCAGCCCTTCGTTGAAGCCAACGCCGAGAACGCCATCGCTGGCACCTTCCCGCTGTCGCGCTACCTCTACATCTATGTGAACAAGGCGCCGAACAAGCCGCTGCCGCCGCTCGAGGCCGAGTTCATCAAGCTGGTTCTGGCCAAAGAGGGTCAGCAGGTGGTGGTGAAGGACGGTTACATCCCGCTGCCGAAGAGTGTCGTGGATCGCGTTCACGCCACGCTTGGACTCTGAGTCGCAGGTCGTGTGACCAAGCCGCAACCGCTTCGGTTGCGGTTTTTTTTTGTGGCTTGCCATCCATGGCTGCCGCCCTTGGGGTCGTCGCAGGCGCGACGCCAAAAATCGCTCCCGGCGATTTTTTGCCAGCAACGAGTTGTTGAGGCGGGATTTCAGCGGGTCCGAACGCTGCCGCCGCGGATGTAACAGAAGTGTCACATTGGAGTCATAAGATGCGCGCCATGAACGAGATGCCCCTGTCCCGAGAGCTTCCAATGGCCGCTGCCTCCTCCAGCCTGAGTGGCGGTCGCCGTCACGCATGGCGCAGATTCAAGGACCGTTTTGCCAGCTCATCGATCACCGTCGGTGGCATGAGCGTGCTGGTGGCGATCCTGCTGATCTTCTTCTACCTGCTGTACGAGCTGGTGCCGCTGTTCCGCTCGGCCACGGCCGAGCCGGTGGCGAGCTACGCGCTGACCGGAGTCACCGACGATGCGCAGCCACCGCTCTATCTGGCGATGGAAGAGCAGGCCGAAGTCGGCCTGCGACTGGCGGCGAATGGCGAGGTGGCTTTCTTCTCCACCACCAGCGGCGAATCGATCCGGCGCCTGGCGCTGCCGTTGCCGGCTCCCGACGATCTTCAAGAGAAGGTCGCGATCACCAGCTTCGCGCTCGAGAGCGAGCAGAGCCAGCTGATGGCGGTGGGCCTCGACACGGGTGGCGTGCTGCTGTTCAAGCCCGACTACGTCGTCACTTACCCGGACAACAAGCGCCTGATCACGCCGGAGCTGCGCTTCCCGAGCGGTGAGGCACCGGTGCAGTTGGGCGATGGCGCGGTCGGTCCGCTGGCGCTGCGCGACACCAGCTCGGCGATGATCATCACCGGTGTCGTCAACGGTCAGCTGCGCGCGCTGAAGTTCGAGAAGAAGCTGGATTTCCTCAGCGGTGAGTCGACCCTGCAAGAGGTGCCGCTGGTACTGCCGCTGGTCGACATCCGCCCCAGCTACCTGCTGATTTCGCCCGATCAACGGGTGCTCTATGCATTCGCGCGCAACGGCGACTACCGCGTCATCAATCTGTTGCGCAGCGAGCTGGTCGACAGCGGCAGCGTGGTCGAGCGCGGTGAGATCAACGACGTGCGCTTTCTGCTCGGTGGCTCCTCGGTTCTGGTAGCCAGCAGCAGCGGTGCCGTGGCGCAGTGGTCGCTGGTGCGCAAGCCCGATGTCAATCCGCGCCTGACGCAACTGCGCGTACTTGATGTCGGCAGTCACAACGCGCCGGTGCTGCAGCTCGCCGTCGAGCATCGCCGCAAGAATTTCCTCTCGGTGGACGGTGCCGGCGAACTGCGCATCATCAATACCACCGGCGAACGCGTGTCTCTGAAGGCCGAACTCGGCAGCGAGCCGGTGCGGGCGATCAGCTTCGGTCCGCGCGCCAACGCGATGATCTTCGAGACTGGCGACAGCAAGATTCACTTCTGGCATGTCGAGAACGAACACCCGGAAGTGTCGTGGAAGTCGTTGTGGGGCAAGGTCTGGTATGAGAATTACCCCGAGCCCGACTTCGTCTGGCAGTCGTCGTCGGCCACCACCGAATTCGAACCGAAGTACAGCCTGACACCGCTCGCGTTCGGTACGCTGAAGGCCGCCTTCTACGCGATGCTGCTCGGCGCGCCGCTGGCGATCTGCGGCGCCATCTTCACCGCCTACTTCATGTCGCCGGCACTGCGCACCAAGATCAAGCCGCTGATCGAGCTGATGGAGGCGCTGCCCACCGTCATTCTCGGCTTCCTTGCCGGCCTGTGGCTGGCGCCATTCATCGAGAAGCATCTGCCCGGCATCTTTGCGGTGCTGTTGCTGATGCCGGTCGGGGTACTGCTGTTCGCCTTCGCCTGGAATCAGGTGCCGGTCAGCGTGCGCAAGTACATCCCCGATGGCTGGCAGCCGGTGCTGCTGGTCCCGGTGGTGGTTGGCATCACGCTGCTCTGCTTCGGTTTGAGCGGCAGTGTCGAACACACCTTCTTCGATGGCGACATGCGCTCCTGGATCAGCAATGACCTCGGCATCACCTACGACCAGCGCAACGCACTGGTGGTCGGCATCGCGATGGGCTTCGCCGTCATCCCGAACATCTTCTCGATCGCCGAGGACGCCATCTTCTCGGTGCCGAAACACCTCAGCTTCGGTTCGCTGGCGCTGGGTGCGACGCCGTGGCAGACACTGGTCGGCGTGGTGCTGCCCACCGCCAGCCCCGGCATCTTCTCGGCGCTGATGATCGGCATGGGTCGCGCTGTCGGCGAGACCATGATCGTGCTGATGGCAACCGGCAACACGCCGGTGATGGAAGCCAACATCTTTGAAGGCATGCGCACGCTGGCGGCCAACATCGCCGTCGAGATCGGCGAGACCGAGGTGCACAGCACCCACTACCGCGTGTTGTTCCTCGCCGCCTTCGTGCTGTTCATGTTCACCTTCGTGGTCAACACCGCGGCTGAAGTCGTGCGTCAGCGGCTGCGCAAACGTTACACCGTGATCTGATCCGAACCGGCTCATTCCGAACACACGCAGAGCGAACATTTCGATGGCACTGGCACAAATCAACAAGCTCTCGACCCGCGCATGGCTGAAGGGTGGCGAGCCGCTTATCTGGTTGAACGCGTCGGCCGTTACCGTCAGTGCGATCGCGGTGATCGCGCTGCTGGTGCTGCTGGCGGCGCGCGGTTTCGGTCATTTCTGGCCAGCCGACGTGTTGCAGGGGACCTACCAGATACCGGGCGAGCCGGCGCGGCGCATCGTCGGCGAGATGGTGCAGACGGAATCGGTTCCCGCCGAACAGATCCGCTCCTCGGGCATTCCGGTCGAAAGCGACGAGCTGCTGCTGCAACGCTCGCTGCTGAAGCTCGGCAATCGCGATGTCACCGGCGCCGATTTCGGCTGGTTGCTGCGCGACTACCTGACTGACATCGACTACCCGTCCGCGCTGCTGGTGCTGGAGCGGCGCGAGTGGGGCAATTTCTACGGCGAGCTGCGCCAGGTGCTGGAGGCGGGCAAGCCGGTGGCCGATGCGCGCGTTGACGACGCGGTGGCGTGGCGGGCATTGCAGGAGCGCCTGGACCGTTCCAACCAGCTGGTCGAAGCGATCCACGACCTCGAACGCGGGAGCATTGGCAAGGTCAACTACGCGCTGGAGCAGTTGCGACTCGAGGAGCGCAGCCTGCAGCTCAACGCCGCGCGTTACAGCGAGGCCGAGCTGGCGCAGAAGCGCGCTGCGCTCGAAACGCGACGCGCCGAGCAGCAGTCGCGCTACGAAGTATTCCAGACCGAGCTGATCAACCTGTACGAGCAGATCAATCGCGACGGCATCACCGCGACCGTTGCCGATGGTCGCGAGGTGACGATTCCGCTGGCCAAGGTGGTGATGGCCTATCGCCCCAACGAGATGAGCATCGTCACCAAGCTCGGTTTTTACTTCCACAAGCTGGCCGAGTTCTTTACCGACGAGCCGCGCGAAGCCAACACCGAGGGCGGTATCTTCCCGGCGATATTCGGCACCGTGACGATGGTGCTGATCATGTCGGTGATCGTGACGCCGTTTGGCGTCATCGCGGCGATCTACCTGCGCGAATACGCCAAGCAGGGCTGGCTGACCCAGACAGTGCGCATCGCCGTCAACAACCTGGCCGGCGTGCCGTCGATCGTCTACGGCGTATTCGGTCTCGGCTTCTTCGTCTACTTCCTCGGTGGCAACCTCGATGCGCTGTTCTATCCCGAGGCCGCACCGGCGCCGATGTTCGGCACGCCGGGGTTGATGTGGGCGTCGATCACGCTGGCGCTGCTGACGCTGCCGGTGGTGATCGTCGCCACCGAGGAGGGGTTGGCACGGATTCCGCGCACGCTGCGCGAAGGTTCGCTGGCGCTCGGCGCCACCAAGGCGGAGACGTTGTGGCGGGTGGTGTTGCCGATGGCGAGCCCGGCGATGATGACCGGCCTGATTCTCGCCGTGGCGCGCGCCGCCGGCGAAGTGGCGCCGCTGATGCTGGTCGGCGTGGTCAAGCTGGCGCCGACGCTGCCGATTGACGGCAACATTCCGTTCGTGCACCTCGAACGCAAGTTCATGCACCTCGGCTTCCATATTTATGACGTCGGTTTCCAGAGCCCGAACGTCGAGGCGGCGCGGCCGCTGGTCTATGCCACCGCGCTGGTGCTGGTGGTCGTCATCGCGCTGCTGAATTTCAGCGCGGTGGCGCTGCGCAACCGGCTGCGTGAAAAGTACAAGTCATTGGAAATGTAACGGTCCCTGAGCCAGTCAGCTTCAGTGCCGATCAACTCTCACCGCGAGAATCGAAGATGCAAACCGAAACGCAACAGCCGGCGCAGGGCAAGAGTCACGCGATCGATATCAAGAGCCTCGGTCGCGGCGGCGAACAGCGCCTGATGTCGAATGAGGAGATCTGCCTGTCGGTGAACAAGCTGAGCCTGTTCTACGACACCAAGCAGGCGCTCTACGACGTCGACATGCTGATTCCGAAACAGCGCGTCACCGCCTTCATCGGTCCCAGCGGCTGCGGCAAGTCGACGCTGCTGCGCTGCTTCAACCGGATGAACGATCTGGTCGACAGCTGTCGAATCGAGGGCGGGATCAACCTGCACGGCGACAACATCTACGCCCGCGGCGTCGACGTCGCCGCGCTGCGCCGCCGCGTCGGCATGGTGTTCCAGAAACCGAATCCGTTCCCGAAGACGATCTACGAGAATGTCGCCTACGGCCTGCGCATCCAGGGCATCAACAAGAAGCGCACGCTGGACGAGGTGGTGGAGCGTTCGCTGCGGCAGGCGGCGCTGTGGGACGAGGTCAAGGATCGTCTGAACGACAACGCGCTCGGCATGTCCGGTGGTCAGCAGCAGCGTCTGGTCATCGCGCGCACGATCGCGGTGGAGCCGGAAGTGGTTCTGCTCGACGAGCCGGCCTCGGCGCTCGACCCGATCTCGACGCTGAAGATCGAGGAGCTGATCTACGAGCTGAAGTCGAAGTACACGATCGTCATCGTCACCCACAACATGCAGCAGGCGGCGCGCGTGTCGGACTACACTGCGTTCATGTACATGGGCAAGCTGATCGAGTTCGACAGCACCGACACGCTGTTCACCAATCCGGCGCAGAAGCAGACCGAGGACTACATCACGGGCCGCTACGGCTGAGTGGTGGAAAACGGGCGCGCTGAACAATCACGGCTCTGTAACTGACTAACGCAGACAATCCATCGCGGACACTGGGCGAACAAAGGCAATCATCATGGTCGACAAGGACTCTTACTCGCACCACATTTCCAAACAGTTCAATGAGGAGCTGGACGAGGTCAAGACGCGCATGCTGGAGATGGGCGGCCTGGTCGAGCGGCAGGTCTCCGATGCCGTCAACGCGATCCTGCACGCCGATCTCGATCTGGCGCAGAAGGTGCGTCGCGGCGACCGCGCGGTCAACCAGATGGAGGTGTCGATCGACGAGGAGTGCGCACTGATTCTGGCGCGCCGGCAACCGGCGGCCTCCGACTTGCGCATGGTGCTGGCGATCTCGCGCTGCCTGCACGATCTGGAGCGGATTGGCGACGAGGCGAAGAAGATCGCCAAGCAGACGATCCAGCTGATCGAGGAGTCGGGGCAGCCGCCGCGCAGCGTCATCGAGATCCGCCATATCAGCACCCGTGTCATCGGCATGGTGCGCGAGTCGCTCGACTGCTTCGCCCGCCTCGATACCGAGCAGGCGCTGCACGTCGCGCAGGAGGACAGCACCGTCGACACCGAGTACGCGACGGCACTGCGCTCGCTGGTCACCTACATGATGGAAGACCCGCGCAGCATCTCGCCGGTACTGCACATCATGTGGTCGCTGCGCTCGCTGGAGCGGATCGGCGATCACGCCCGCAATATCGCCGAGCATGTGATCTATCTGGTGCAGGGGCAGGATGTGCGCCACGTGAAGCTGGATGAGCTGGAGGCGCGCGTCAACGCCGACAAGCAGCCGTAGGGCGCACCGCAAAACAAAAAGGGCCGACGCAATGTCGGCCCTTTTTGTTTATGCGGCGGAGGGGGTCAGTGCTTCAGTCGGTAGCCGGTACGGAATATCCACCACACCACGGTGAGACAGATCAGCAGGAACAGCAGCGTCATGCCGAGGCTGAGGCCGACACTGACATCCGACACACCGAAGAAGCTCCAGCGGAATCCGCTGATCAGGTAGACCACCGGATTCAGCAGCGCGAACTTCTGCCACAGCGGCGGCAGCATCGAGATCGAGTAGAAGGTGCCGCCGAGGAAGGTCAGCGGCGTGACGATCAGCATCGGCACGATCTGCAGTCTCTCGAAGCTGTCGGCCCAGATGCCGAGGATGAAGCCGAACAGGCTGAAGGTGGCGGCCGTCAGTACCAGGAAGGCGATCATCCACAGCGGATGGGCGATGTGGAATTCGACGAACAGCCGCGCGGTGATCAGCGCCAGCGTGCCGAGGATGACCGATTTGGTGGCGGCGGCGCCGACATAGCCGATGACGATCTCGACGTAGGAGATCGGTGCCGACAGCACTTCGTAGATGGTGCCGGTGAAACGCGGCATGTAGATGCCGAACGAGCCGTTGGCGGTGCTCTCGGTCATCAGCATCAGCATGATCAGCCCCGGCACGATGAAGGCGCCGTAGCTGACGCCGTCGACCTCCATCATGCGCGAGCCGATCGCCGAGCCGAACACGACGAAGTAGAGCGAGGTCGAGATCACCGGCGAGGCGATGCTCTGCATCAGCGTGCGCCAGGTGCGCGACAGTTCGAACAGGTAGATGGAACGAATGGCGTAGAGGTTCATCGGTTTTTCCTTGACTGCTTTTGGTTCGCTGCCAGTTCGGAGAGCAGTGCCGACAGCCCATGCCGGGTGTATCTCCAGCACCGGCGCAAGTACATCCCTGTAGCCTGCGTCGGAGACGTCCTGTCTCCGACGCTGCTGGAGATACACCCGGCACGGGCTGCTTCACGCGCAGCACCGGGTTCGTAGTGAT
>CAZWXW010000091.1:0-12687 GCA_964638025.1 uncultured Verrucomicrobiaceae bacterium | reverse complement strand
CGTGGTCGGAGCAGTTGACGCCGCCGGCGTTGTCGATGAAATCGGTGTTGCAGCGACCGCCGTGCAGTGAATATTCGACGCGCCCGAGCTGCGTCATGCCGAGATTGCCGCCCTCGCCGATGACGCGGCAGCGCAGATCGCGGCCGTTGACGCGCACCGCGTCGTTGGCCTTGTCGCCACAGTCGGCGTGGCTCTGCGGGCTGGCCTTGACGTAGGTGCCGATGCCGCCGTTCCACAGCAGATCGACCGGCGCGCGCAGCAGCGCGGAGATCAGCTCGGTCGGCGTCAGCTGTTCGGCATCGATGGCAAAGCGCACTTTCATCTCCGGCGTGATGTCGATCGACTTCAGTGAGCGTCGATAGATGCCGCCACCCGCCGAGATCAGCGTGCGATCGTAATCCTCCCAACTCGAACGCGGCAGCTCGAACAGGCGCTCGCGCTCGCGAAAACCGGCTTCGGCATCCGGGTCGGGATCGATGAAGATGTGCTGGTGATTGAAGGCGGCGACCATGCGCAACTGCGACGAACACTGCAGGCCATTGCCAAACACATCGCCCGACATGTCGCCGATGCCGATGACGGTGATCGGATCGCGATTGGCGTCGATGCCGAGCTCGCGAAAATGGCGCACCACCGAGACCCAGGCCCCGCGCGCGGTGATGCCCATCTTCTTGTGGTCGTAACCGACGCTGCCGCCCGAGGCGAAGCCGTCGCCGAGCCAGAAGCCGTAACCGTGCGCGATTTCATTGGCGATATCGGAGAACGACGCCGTGCCCTTGTCCGCCGCCACCACCAGATAGGGATCGTCCTCATCCCAGCGCACCAGATCCGGCGGCGGCTGCACGCTGCCCTCGGCCGCGCTCGCCACGACCGTGCTGCCCACCATATTGTTGTCGGTCAGATCGAGCAGCCCCTGCACGAACAGTCGGTAACAGCTGACGCCCTCCTCCTGCTGTGCTTCGCGGCTGCCATCGAGCGGCGGCCGGCGCACGACGAAACCGCCCTTGGCACCGGTCGGCACGATCACCGAGTTCTTGACGTTCTGTGCCTTCACCAGGCCGAGGATCTCGGTGCGGAAATCCTCGTGGCGGTCGGACCAGCGCAGACCGCCGCGCGCCACGCGACTGGTGCGCAGATGCACCCCTTCGACGCGCGGCGAATAGACGAAAATCTCGTAGAGCGGACGCGGCAGCGGCAAATCCGGCACCTTCTCGCCGAGAAACTTGAGGGCGAAGTAGCTTTTCGGCTGACCGGAAGCGTCGCGCTGGAAGCAGTTGCTGCGCACCGTCGCCAGCATCAGCGCCATGAAGCTGCGCACGATGCGATCCTCGCTGAGGTTTTCGACATCGTCGAGCGCCGCGATGATCTGCACCCGCAGCGACTCCTCGCGCTGACGGCGCTGTGCGTTGCCGTCGTCATTGCCACCTTCACGGCCGCCGAACAGCGACGGATCGAAGCGGTTGCAGAACAGCTCGACCAGCTGGCGCGTGATCGACAGGTGGCGCGTCAATGTGTCGGCGAGGTACTCGACGCTGAAGCCAAACTGAATCTGTTTCAGGTAGCGCGCATAGGCGCGCAGCATCGCGCAGTCGCGCCAGCCGAGGCCGGCGCCGAGAATCAGCCGGTTGAAACTGTCGCTCTCGGCGTCGCCAAACCAGATGCGCGCAAAGGCTTCCTGAAATTTGGCGCCGATTTCGCCGACATCGATCTCGTCGGCCAGCGAATGGCGCAGCACGAATTCGTGAATCCAGCAGACCGGGCCAGCGCGTCGGCGAATGCCGTAGGGGCGCTCGCCGATACCGCGCAGCCCGAGATTCTCCAGGATCGGCATCACGTCGGAGAGCGCCAGCGGCTCGTTCAGGTGGAACAGGCGAAAGCGCAGCGTCTGCGACGAGTCGCCCATCGCGCGGTAGAAACTCATCGCGATGTCGCGTTCACTCGCCAGCATCGCGATCTTGCGAATATCGGCCAGCGCCGCGCGCGGCTCGTAGTCATCGCGGTAGCCGGCCGGAAACGCATCGTCGTACTCGCGCGCCAGCACCAACCCCGGCTCCTCGCCGAACTCCTCCAGCAGATGGGTGCGCAGATGATCCTGCCAGCTCATGCCGATGCGGACGATCTCGCGCTCCAGTTCGGCGGTGTCGACCTCGCGCTGGCGGCTGTGGTCGACGCGCAGCACGAAATGGGTGCGGGTCAGGATCGACTCGGAGAAGAAGGTGGTGAACTCCGCTTCATCGGCGCCATAGGCCTCGCACAACAAGGCCTGCACCTTGCGGCGCAGTTCGGTGCGGTACAGATCGCGCGGCATGAACACCAGGCAGCTGACGAAATCGCTGCGCGCATCGCGCCGGGTGAACAGCCGCACCAGACGCCGCTCCTGAATGCGGTTGATGCCGATCGCGATCTCATAAAGCTGATCGGTGGCCGCGTAGAACAGCTCATCGCGCGGATGAATCTCCAGCACCCGCAAAAGTTCGGCGGCATCGTGGCTGCCGTCGGGGTAGCCGGCGCGCGCCATCACCTCATTCAGCTTGCGCCGCACCACCGGAATATCACCGGGCGGCATGGTGAAGGCGCGCGACGTATACATGCCGAGGAAGCGATGTTCGCCGACCAGCGCACCGTCGGCGTCGACGATGCGGATGGCGATGTAGTCCGGGTAACTGCGGCGGTGCACGCGCGAGCGCACCGGCGCCTTGGTGAAGCTGATCAACCTGCGGCGTCGCCGTTCAGGAGCCGGCCCCTCTCCCGCCGCGCCTGCCGTTCCCCCGTCGCCGGCGGCGCTGTAGGCCGGCAGGCGCAGCAGGCCGAGGCGCGATGCATCGACAGCAACCAGCGTCGCGTCATTACCGCCATCGACACGCAGATATTCGTAAGCGAGAAAGGTGAAGAAGTTCTGTCGAAGCCAGTCGAGGAAGGCCTGTACCTCGATGATCTCCTCGCAATCGGCGCCCACACCGTCAAGTGCGGTTCTGGCCTCGTCGGCGCGCGCCAGCATCGCCGGGAAATCGTCGACCACCAGTGCCACTTCGCGCAGGATGGCGTCGAGCGTGCGCTCGATGTCGGCCAGCATCGCCGCGTCAGAATGGCGGTCGATTTCCAGGTAGAGCAGCGCCTCGCCGGCGACACCCTCGCCGGCATGTGCCGTATCCGGTAGCAGTGCCTGCAATCTGGCGTCGGCGCCGCGCTGAATGCGCAGCGACGAACTGTGGATGGTGTAGATGGTGATGTTGCGGCGGTTCAGCTCGGCGCGCACCGAGTCGAGTGCAAACGGCATGTCGCGACAGATGATGGCAACCACCGTGTGGCTGAGCTGCCAGCCGTGGCGCTCGAACTCGGGATTGAACACCCGCACCTTGGGGCGGCCGCGGTCGCAGTACTGCAGAAAGCGCCAGCTGCCGTAGGTCGAAGCGTAGAGATCGCTGAGCGGACGACCGCGCAGCTCCTCCAGCGGAAAGTGGTCGTAATACTGCTCGATGAAGGCGGCAACCTGCTCCGCTTCACCCTTCGGCGCACGCCGCGCCGCCTCCTCCAGCAACTCGCGCACCAGCTTGCGGTTTCCATCCTGCCAACTCATCGCGCACTCTCCATGCCCGGCGGAGAGCGCAGCATACGCCGCCGACAATGACAGTGCCGATAACCGTGCCAAGGACAAGCCGAGTGCGGGAACTTCGCGCGTCGCACCGGTCAAATCGCGTCAGCTGCGCAGGCAGCGTCGCATTCCGCAGAACATTCCGTAGAATCAGGCGCTTTCGACCGCCCATCCATTACCCCGACCCGGAGCAGACATGGCCATCGCCGCCGCAATGCGCGATCTGAAACAGTGGCTGAGCACACGCATCATCGGACAGGAGGCGCTGCTGGAGCGGCTGCTGATCGCACTGCTGGCCGACGGCCATCTGCTGGTGGAAGGCGCGCCGGGACTGGCCAAGACGCGTGCGATCAAACTGCTGGCCGAAGGCATCGAGGGCAATTTCCACCGCATCCAGTTCACCCCGGACCTGCTGCCGGGCGACATCACCGGCACCGACATCTACCGCCCCGAGACCGGCAGCTTCCAGTTCCAGCCGGGGCCGCTGTTCCACAACCTGGTGTTGGCCGACGAGATCAACCGCGCGCCGGCCAAGGTGCAGTCGGCGCTGCTGGAGGCGATGGCCGAGCGCCAGATCAGCGTCGGTCGCACCACCTACCCGCTGCCCGAGCTGTTTCTGGTGATGGCGACGCAGAACCCGATCGAACAGGAGGGCACCTACCCACTGCCGGAGGCGCAGCTCGACCGCTTCCTGCTGCACGTCAATGTCGGTTACCCGGATCGCGATGCCGAACGCCGCATCCTGCAGCTGGCGCGCGCCGAGGCCGGCAGCGAACCGGCGGCAGCGCCGCCGCGCATCGATCAGGCAACCATTCTGGCCGCGCGCCGCGCCGTGCTGGCGCTGCACATGGCGCCGGCGGTCGAGGAGTACATCGTGCAGCTGGTGATCGCCACGCGCGAACCGGCGAGTTACGACGCCGAGCTGGCCGGCTGGATCGAATACGGCGGCAGCCCGCGCGCCACCATTGCCCTCGACCGCTGCGCCCGCGCCCACGCCTGGCTGGCCGGCCGCGACTTCGTCACGCCGGACGACGTGCAGGCGATCGCCGCCGATGTGCTGCGTCACCGCCTGCTGCTCAGCTTCGAGGCAGAGGCGCGCGGCATCGACACCGATCAGGTGATCGCGCGACTGCTGCGCGCGGTGCCGGTGGCCTGACGCCGATCATGAACGCACAGCCACGGTTGCAGATTCCGCACGGCGCCTGGTGCGACCTCGATGCGCTGATCGCCGCGCGCCTCGATGCGCAGCGGCTGGCGCTGACGCCGCGACAACCGGCGCGGGCGCAGCAGGCCGGCCCCACCCGCTCGCCATTGCGCGGGCGCGGTCTCGAGTTCGAAGAGGTGCGCGGCTACCAGCCCGGCGACGACGTGCGCGCCATCGACTGGCGCGTCACCGCGCGCAGCGGCCGCACCTATACCAAGCTGTTTCGCGAGGAGCGCGAACGCCCGGTGCTGCTGCTGGTCGATCAGCGTCAGCCGATGTTTTTTGGCTCGCGCCACTGTTTCAAATCGGTACTGGCGGCGCAGCTCGGCGCACTGCTGGCGTGGGGCGCACAGGCGCGCGGCGATCGCGTCGGCGGCCTGGTCGTCGGCAACGACGAGCGCAGCGACCTGCGCCCGCGCCACACCCGCCGCGCGCTGCTGCACTGGCTCGACACGCTGCACCGGTTCAACCACAAGCTGCAGCGCGACAGCGCGCTGACCGGCAGCGACGGCGACACGCTGCAGGCGGCGCTCGACGAGCTGCGCCATATCGCGCGGCCCGGCAGCGCGATCTACCTGATCAGCGACTTCAGCGGCGCCGACCAGCCCGGCGCGCTGCGACCGCTGCAACTGCTGGCGCGCCACTGCGACATACGCGCGCTGTGGATCAGCGATCCGCTGGAGCGCGAACTGCCGCCGCCCGGCCGCTACGCCATCAGCGACGGCAGCCGCCGGCTGCTGCTGGAGAGCGGCGACGAGACGCTGCGCCGCCGCCACCGCGAACGCTTTGTCGCGCGCCGTGAACAGCTGACCTCCGCGCTGCTGGCGATGCGTATCCCGCTGACCGAATTCAGCACCGATCAACCGCCGCTACCGCTGTTGCAGACGTTGACGGCCACACGCCGATGAGTGCGATGAACGGCGCCGATCCGCTGGCGCAACTGCGCGACATCCACCTGCCGCCGCCGGTCAGCAGCTGGCCACCGGCGCCCGGCTGGTGGCTGCTGGCGCTGCTGCTGGTGGTACTGCTCACGGCCGCCATCGCGCTGTGGTTGCGGCGACGCCGTCGCAACGCCTACCGCCGCGCGGCGCTGGTCGAGCTGCAGCGGCTCGGCGCCGATCACGCCGCCGATGTCGCCGCGATCAACGCCCTGCTGAAACGCACGGCACTGGCGGCGGGATTCACCGAGAGCGCCGCGCTGAGCGGCGAGGCGTGGCTGCAATTTCTGGAGCGGACGCGCGGACGCGGCGCCCCGCTGCTGCAATCGCCCGATCGCGACGCACTGCTGTCGCTGTACGCACCCGCCGCTCGCGCAACCGACGCCACCCAACTGCAGAAGATCGCCGCACGCTGGATACGCCGACACCGATGCTGAGTTTCGATCTGCCCTGGGCCGCACTGCTGGCGCCGCTGCCGCTGCTGATCTGGTTCGCGCTGCCGCGCGCCAATACGCAGCAGGCGGCGCTGCACGCGCCGGCCTACTACCGCGAGCTGCTGGCCGACGGCGCCGATAGCGAACGGCGGCGTCCGCTGCTGCGCGGCCGGCTGCTGACCGCGCTGCTGCTGTGGCTGCTGCTGGTGATCGCCGCGTGCGGTCCGCGCTGGATCGGCGACGAGGTCGCGCTGCCCGCCAGCGGTCGCGACCTGCTATTGGCGGTCGACCTCTCCGGCTCGATGCAGATCGAGGACATGCAGGCCGGCGACCGGCTGGTGCAGCGGCTGATCGCGGTGAAAACCGTGCTCAACGATTTCATCGGCCGACGCAGCGGCGATCGCCTCGGGCTGATCCTGTTCGGCACCCGCGCCTACCTGCAGGCGCCGCTGACCTTCGATCGCACCACCGTGCGCCGCTTCCTCGATGAGGCGCAGATCGGCTTCGCCGGCGAGGACACCGCCATCGGCGATGCCATCGGGCTGGCGATCAAGCGGCTGCGCGACCGCCCCGGCGATCGCCACGTCATGGTGCTGCTGACCGATGGCGCCAACACCGCCGGCAGCGTTGCGCCGCTCGACGCCGCGCGCATCGCCGCCGACAACCATCTGGTCATCTACACCATCGGCGTCGGCGCCGACGAACTGATCCTGCCGGGGCTGTTCGGCAGCAATTTCGGCGCGCGCCGCGTCAACCCTTCGGCCGATCTCGACGAGAACACGCTGCAGCAGATCGCCGAGCTGACCGGCGGTCGCTATTTCCGCGCGCGCGACCCGGCCGGTCTGGCGCAGATCTACGCGCTGCTCGACGAACTGGAACCGGTGGCGGGAGCCGCGCAGAGCGTGCGACCGCAGCGCGCGCTGTTCCACTGGCCGCTCGGCGCCGCGCTGCTGCTCAGTTTCGCTTCAGTGCTGATGCTGCTGCGACGCAAGGTGGTCGTCTGATGGACCTGTTCACCGGCCTGCAACAACTGCATCTGCTGCGCCCGTGGTGGCTGCTGGCGGCGCTGCCGGCACTGGCCCTGACACTCGCGCTGTGGCGCAGCCGCAGCGGTGGCGGCGACTGGGCGCGGGCGATTGCACCGGAGCTGCTGCAACCACTACTGGAGCCGGGCGCCGCGCCGGCAAGGCGGCGCTGGCTGCCACCGTTGCTCGGCAGCTGGCTGCTGGCGACGCTGGCGCTCAGCGGTCCGGCCTGGCAGCAGTTGCCGCAGCCGGTAATGCAGCGCAGCGATGCGCTGGTCATCGCGCTCGATCTGTCGCTGTCGATGCTGACGCAGGATGTAACGCCATCGCGTCTGCAACGCGCGCGCTACAAGATTCAGGATGTGCTGGCGCAGCGCCACGAGGGCACCACGGCGCTGGTCGCCTACGCCGGCAGCGCGCATGTCGTCGCTCCGCTGACCGACGACAGCGCGACGCTGGTCAACCTGCTGCCGGCGCTGTCGCCGGAGACGATGCCGCTGCGCGGCAGCGACCCGGTGGCGGCGATCAAACTGGCGATCGAACTGCTGCAGGGCGCCGGCGAACAGCGCGGCCGCATCCTGTTGATCAGCGACGGCATCCGCGAGCGCGATGCCGATGCCATCGCCGCCCTGCTCGACCGCCGCTGGCAGCTGTCGATTCTCGGCGTCGGCACGCTGCAGGGTGCGCCACTGCCGCTCGACGGCGGCTTCGCGCGCGATACCGACGGCGGCATCGCCGTACCGAAACTGAGCCGTGCCGAATTTGAAGCCGTGGCACAGCACAGCGGCGGTCGCTACCGCGAACTGAGTGCGGACAGCGGCGATATCGACGCCTTGCTGGCGCGCGATCCACTCGACCTGAACGCAACGCGACAAGCCGGCGATACCCGGCAGTTCGACCAGTGGCACGATCGCGGCGCGCTGCTGGCGCTGCTGCTGTTGCCGCTGGCGGCACTGCTGTTCCGACGCGGCTGGCTGTTGCTGCTGCCCCTGCTGGTGGTGCCGCTGACACTGCTGCCGGCCGCACCGGCACAGGCGCTTGACTGGCAGAAAACGTGGAGCGATCTGTGGCTGCGCCCCGACCAGCAGGCGGCTCGAACCCTCGATGGCGGCGACGCCGGGCAGGCGGCCAGACAGTTCGACGATCCGGGCTGGCGCGGCACCGCTCACTATCGCGCCGGCGACTACGCCGATGCGGCAAAGGATTTCGCCGCCAGCGGCGATGAACTGAAAAACGGCATCGCCGACTACAATCGCGGCAACGCGCTGGCGCGCGCCGGCAAGCTGCAGGAGGCGCTGCAGGCCTACGATGCGGCGCTGCAGTCCGACTCGACGCTCGAAGATGCCCGCTTCAACCGCGAGCTGGTGGAAGAGCTGTTGCGGCAGCAGTCGCAGCAAAACCCGCAGGATTCATCTCAAGAATCCCAAGAGCAGAACAGCCAGAACACGCCGCAGCAATCCGACGCACAGGGCAAGCAAAGCGATTCCGAATCATCGTCATCCGCCAACAGTGACAAGACGGATCATCAAGGCGAGCCGCCCTCTGCGACCGATGCACAGCACCCACCCGAAAACGCCGATACCGGCAACAACCAAGAAGGCGATGCCGAAGACGGAGACGACAGGCAGCACGAAAAGACGGCGACGCAGCAAGCCGATTCGAACGCCGGCGATGACCATGCTGACAGCAGCACAGGAGAGCCCGCCGACGATCTGCGGCAGCGCCGCGAACAGGCGCGCACCGAACAGTGGCTGCGGCAGATCCCGGACGAACCGGGCGGTCTGCTGCAACGCAAATTCCTCTACGAACAACGGCTGCGCGAACGCGACGGCGAAACGCGCGCCGCCGATCAACCGGCGTGGTAGCAACATGAGCATCACGCAATGAGAGTGACGCAATGAAACGCCCAGCGCTCCGCCCACTTCGACACCCGCTGAACAGCGGCGCTCGACTGACGACGTGGCTCTGGCTTGCACTGCTGATCGCGCTGTTGCAGGCACCCGCGGCGCTGGCACTGGAAGCCACCGTCGATCGCGCCCTGGTCACCGAAGGTGACTCGCTGACCCTGACCATTCGCGTGGATGGCAATAACAGCGATGACAATCCCGACTACGCGCCGCTGGAAACCGACTTCCATCTGTTCGGCAGCCGCCAGAGCAGCCGCAGCGTCATCAGCAGCGGTCGCGCCAAAGCGTGGACCGAATGGCAAATCACGCTGGTGCCAAAACGCAGCGGTCAGCTGACGATTCCCGCCATCACCGTCGGCAAGGCGCGAACCGTGCCAATCCTGGTCGATGTGCAGCCGGCGCAGACGACCACGGCCACCGGTCAGCAGCGCGACCCGGTGTTCATCGAAACGACAATCGATAGAGACACTGTCTATGTCGAGCAGCAATTGCTGCTGACGGTGCGCGTTTTCCACGCGCTGTCGCTGGACGACATGCAGCTCAGCGATCCGGAGCCGGAGCACGCGCGCATCGAAAAGGTCGCGCAGAACAGCTTCCGCCGCGACATCGACGGCGTCACCTATCAGGTACACGAGCTGGTCTACGCGATCTTCGCCGAGCAGCCGGGCGAGCTGGTCATCCCGGAACTGGTTTTCAGCGGACGGCAGCCACTGCGAGCGCGCTCCTTCTTCGACTTCCCGGGTCAGGGACGCGCACTGCGGCGTATCAGCAGGCCGCTCACCATCGACATCAAACCGATACCGCCGCAGTTCAGCGGCACCGTCTGGCTACCGGCGCGCAACCTGACGCTGATGGAGAGCTGGAACGGCAATCCCGAACAGCTCGCTGTCGGCGAATCGATGACGCGCTCACTGATATTGCAGGCCGAAGGGGTCGGCGGCGCGCGGCTGCCGGAGCTGCCGCAACCAGCGGTCGACGGCGGCCGCCTCTACGCCGACCAGCCGAAGCTCGACGACGGTGGCGACGCGCGCGGCCTGCATGGCAAGCGGGTGCAAAGCGCCGCACTGATCCCGGCGCGCCCTGGCCCACTGCAACTGCCGGGCACCAAGCTGGTCTGGTGGGATGTCGACAGCGACAGCGAAAAGGTGGCGGAGATCGCGCCACGCCAGTTGCAGATTCGCGCCGCCGCGCCCGGAACAGCCAGCGCCACGGCAACCCCTCCCCCCGCGTCGGCGGCAAGCATCAATGATGTTGTTGGCGTCCCGGCAATAGCGGTAACCGATGGCGGGCACCTGCTGGGCTGGCAGATCGCCACCGCGCTACTGGCCTGTGGCTGGGCAGCGACGCTGCTGTGGTTCTGGCAGCGGCGCAAACCCGCGCCGACGGCAGTCGTCGTCGAATCGGGAAATCGTTCAGCCAGCGAACCGGATTCGTTCCGACAGCTTCAGCGCGCCTGCCGCGAACATCAGCCGGTGGCAGCCCGCAGCGCGCTGCTGGCCTGGGGTGCCGCGTTGCTAAACCGGGAACAGATCGGGCTGGACGAGCTGCTGCAGTGCGTTGGTGATGATGCACTGAGTCGTGCAGTCGTCGAACTGGAGCAGCAACTCTATGCAGCTGCGGCAACCGATGCCTGGCGCGGCGAGCAGTTGTTGTCGGCGGTGGACAGGGTGCGTAAACAGCGACGCAGGGAAAACCGCGACAGCGCCGTCAGTGAAGCGCTGCCACCGCTCTATCCATCAGGTTAGAAGCCTGGGGCTGGTTCAAGCCGCCGTGTGCAGACCGCACTCGGCGTTGTCGGCGATCTTGGTCGGATCGAAGTAGTGTTTGCAGGTCGGCAACCCGTAGCGCTGCATGTAGTCGCGCACCTGCTGTTCGCTCCACTCGAACAACGGCGCCACGCGCAGCAGGCCGCGGTTGTCCCAGGTGACGATGTCGAGCGTCTTGCGAAAATCGGTCTCGTCGCGGCGAATGCCGGTGATCCAGACTTCGGCCTTCAGCTCATCGATGGCGCGCTGGAACGGCTCCAGCTTCACCTGGCGGACGAACTCGTCGAACAGTGCCGCATCGTCATCCGGGTGCGGAATGCCGCCCATGACCGCATTGCGGTGCTCGGCGGTCATGGCCGGAATGTAGGTGCGCAGGTTCAGGTTCAGCATCGCCTTGATCTGCTCGGCGGTGCGGTAGGCATCGGCGGCGTTATAGCCGCTGTCGACCCAGACCACCGGCAGCTCCGGCTGAATCTGGGTGGTCAGGTGCAGCAGCGCCGCCGAGTTCGGCGAGAAGCTGGTTGTCAGCATGGTCCGTTTGCCCAGCCCCAGCGCCCAGCGCACGATCTCATCGGCACTCTTGCCGCGCAGCTCGCGGTTGATGGCGACCAGGTCGATAGTTTGGGGCTGGGTGGCAGTCATGCTATCTACGGTGGTCTCAATCGACCACGCGCTCCTCGATACGGCGCGATAAGAACGGGTTGGAGACGCGCACTATAAGAGAGCCACCCCGCCAACGGCAAACACTTAGTCGGTATAAGACTATTCCCAGGTCGATAGGGAAAGCCAAAAAACAGACCTGCCGTCAAAAGCTCAAGCTATCGCCGCCCATCAATCGGCCGTCACGTCCCGGGCCTCGCTTTCCAGTGCTCGAATCCATTCGGTACCGAAACCGCGCTGTTGCAGGAAGCGCCAGCGGCGGGCACGTTCGCGGGCGTCGGCAGCGGGCCGGCCGCCAAATCGCCGCTCGCTGAGCTCACGCAACTGCTGCTGCCAATCGATGTCGGCCGTTGCCAGCGCCTGCGCCGCCAGTTCGGTCGCCACGCCGCGCTGGCGCAGCTCCAACTCAATCCGTTGCGGCCCGTAACCGCGCAATGCCCGGCTGCGGACAAAGCTTTCGGCAAAGCGGGCATCGTTCAGCAGCCCTTCGCGCTGCAGTTGCTCCAGTTCAGCGACCAGTTGTTCGGAAGGGAAGCGTCCACCGAGCTTGTCGAGCAGCTCGCGACGGCTGTGTTCGCGGCGTGCCAGCAGATCCATGGCGGCACGGCGTGGCGATGCCGGCTTGTCCCCCGCTTGAGCCTTGTCGCTCATAACATCGCCAGTCATGACATCGCCCACCTTCACCACGCGCCAGTCTTCAATCCTCGACCAGCTCCTCCTCGGCCGATGCCGGTGCGGCGGCCCCGCCCGGAGCACTCAACAACTGACGGCGGATCTCGCCCTCGACCGACTCGCACATCGCCGGATTCTCCTCAAGGAACTTGGCGGCATTGGCCTTGCCCTGACCAATGCGCTCGCCCTTGCAGGAGTACCAGGCCCCGGACTTCTCGATCAGGCCGAGCTTGACGCCGAGGTCGATCACCTCGCCCATGCGATAGATGCCCTTGCCGTAGAGGATCTGGAATTCGGCCTGACGGAATGGCGGCGCCACCTTGTTCTTGACCACCTTGACGCGGGTCTCGCTGCCGACCACCTCTTCGCCATCCTTGACTGCACCGGTGCGGCGAATGTCGAGGCGTACCGACGAATAGAACTTCAGTGCATTGCCGCCGGTGGTGGTCTCGGGGTTGCCGAACATGACGCCGATCTTCATGCGGATCT
>CAZWXW010000090.1:0-12816 GCA_964638025.1 uncultured Verrucomicrobiaceae bacterium | reverse complement strand
GCAAGGATGGTCTGGTGCACATCAGCCAGATCAGCAACGAGCGCGTGCAGAGCGTTGCCGACCACCTGCAGGAAGGTCAGCAGGTGCGAGTGAAAGTGCTGGATGTCGATCAGCGCGGCCGTATCAAGCTGTCGATCAAGGAAGTGGAATCGGAAGAGGCTGGCGTCGAGGTGTAATTGCCTCGCGACGGTTTCGTTCGAATCCGGAAGGGGGCGCAAGCCCCCTTTTCTTTGCCCGCGTTTTGTCGGGACTCATTTTTTCGGGGCGCGCATCGCTGTGAGGGGCTTCACGCTATCTGGGCGATCACGCCCACCGTTGGACGCGAATCTCTGCGGCAGCTTCAAAAGCGCTGTCTACACTCAGCTTGTCCAGGGTCTTTCGATCATCGTCGCCATGCGTTATCTGCTCTGCCTACTGTTGCTGTTCGTGCTGCCCGCCGAGGCGGCGATCAAAGCCGATCTGGTACTGGTCAAGAAGTCAGAACGCACGCTCTATCTGATGCGGGACGGCAATCCGCTGCGGAGTTTCCGGGTCGCGCTCGGGCCGCAGCCGCGCGGCCGCAAGGAGTATGAAGGGGACCAGCGCACGCCCGAGGGGCGCTACCTGCTCGATTTCAAGAAGGCGGACAGCTTCTTCTACAAGGCGATCCGCATCTCCTACCCGAACGCCTACGATGTCGCCAATGCGTACGCGTCCGGGCGCGCGCCGGGCGGCAACATCATGATTCACGGCTTTCCGGCCAAGGGTGAAACACCCGACGTGGCGCAGCTGTTCAACTGGACCAACGGCTGCATCGCCGTCACCAATGCCGAGATGGATGAGATCTGGGAATCGGTCGATGCGGGCACGCCGATCGAGATCCAGCCCTGACAGCAATGTCGGGCAGGACGGCGCTGACATGACGCCGTCCCTGTGACGGTTACTTCGAACCCAGTACGCCCATCAATCCTTTCACCGCGCCGGGAATATCGCCCGGCAGCACCACGGTCTTCGCATTGGGCGATGCCGCCAGATCGACCATCCGATCGATATATTTCTCGCCGAGCAGGAACAGCACCGGCATCGTGTTCTGGCCGATCGCGGCCGAGATTTTCTCGATCGCGCGCTGGTTCGCCTCGGCCAGCACCACGGCGGCCTCCGCGTCGCGTCGCGAGGCTTCGAGGCGCCCCTCGGCCTGGAGAATCGCCGCCGCCTTTTCACCGTCCGCGCGCGTCACTGTGGCACGGCGCGCGCGCTCGGCGGCTGCCTGCTCTTCCATCGCCGTCTGCATCGTCGTCGACGGCTTGATGTCCTGCACCTCGACGGTTTTCAGCGTGATGCCCCACTCGGCGATGTCATCGGAGATCGCCTCCTTCAGCTTGGCCTTGATCATGTCGCGGGAAGAGAGCGCCGCGTCCAGTGACATCTCGCCGACGATCGAGCGCAGCGAGGTCTGCACCAGCGTGCGGATGGCGACGATGTAGTCGTCGACACCGTAGACCGCCTTCTCCGGGCTGATGATGTTGATGTAGGCCACCGCGTTGGCGACGATCACGGCGTTGTCCTGGGTGATCACCTCCTGGCTCGGAATGTCGAGCACGATGTCCTTGGTCGTCACCCTGTAGGCGACGTTGTCGATGTACGGAATGATGAAGTTGAGGCCGGGCTGCAGCGTCTGGTGATATTTGCCAAAGCGCTGCACGACGAATTTGAAGCCCTGCGGCACCAGCCGCACGCCCATGAAGAGCGTGGTGCCGATCAGCGCGACCAGAAACAGGAAAATGGGAAACAGTCCGTTCATCGATCAGATCCTCGTTGGATGAGAGCAGGAAAAACGGCAGCGATGAGAAATGGCTGCCGCCTTGTATTCAGGCGCGCTGCACCAGCAGTGCGTTGCCGAGCACGTCGACGACGCGGCAGCGGTCGCCGGCGGCCAGCGGCTGTTCGCAGATGAAGGGCCACTCCTCGGTGCCGAGCAGCGGCACGCTGAAGCGAACGGTGCCGCGCGCATGCTCGGTGGCGGCCAGCACCACCATGCCGACCTGACCGACCGCCGCCTCGCGCGAGATGCCGGCTTTGGTGCGGTCGCCCATGCGCGGCTTGAAGAAGCGGAACCAGCCGATCGCCAACACGACGGTGGCGACTGCCCAGATCGCCAGCTGGGCTGCGACCGGCAGCTCGGGCCAGATCGCCAGCAGCGCGCCGACCAGCAGCGCGCCGAGTCCGAACCAGAGGATGGTGAAGCTGGGGGCGAAGATCTCGACCCCGCAGAGCAGGATGCCGAACACGATCCAGTGCCAGTACGCGAGGCTCATTCGTTGCTCTCCGGCGAAGGTGGCGGGAGTCTAGCATGCGATCCCCGAGGCTCCGGCGGGGTCGCGCCGACGGCTCCCGTTTCCGCGCGGTGGCGGTAGACTGGCACCCTTCTCCTCACCGTCGATTCAGGTAGCTCCGATGTCCGCCCGCTACTTCATGCCGGCCGAGTGGCAGCCGCACACGCGCTGCTGGATGGCCTTCCCGTGCAACCGCGAGATCTGGCGCAACGGCCTGGAGGTGGCGCAGCGCAACTTCGCCGAGGTGGTGCGCGCCATTCTCGAATTCGAACCGGTCAGCCTGCTGGTGCGCCCTGAACACCGCGACTTCGCCTATAACCTGTGCGGCGCGCAGGTCGACTACCACAGCTATCCGCTCGACGACTCCTGGATTCGCGACTTCGGCCCGACGTTTGTCGTTGATGGCAAAGGAGGTATCGCCGGCGTCGACTGGCAGTTCAACGGCTGGGGCAAATATCCGTATGAACGCGATCGCGATGTCGCCCGCTTCATCCTCGACCAGCTCGGCCTGCCGCGCATCGAGGCGCCGCTGGTGCTGGAGGGCGGCTCGATCCATGTCGACGGCGACGGCAGCGTGCTGACCACCGAGCAGTGCCTGCTGCACCCGAACCGCAACCCGCAGCTGAGCCGCGACGAGATCGAGACGCTGGTGCTCGACCACCTCGGCGCGAAGCAGATGATCTGGCTTGGCGAGGGCATTGCCGACGACGACACCGACGGTCACGTCGACGAGCTGAGCTGCTTCACCGCGCCCGCCGTCGCGCTGACGCTGGTCAACCGCGACCGGACCGACATCGACTACAAGCCGCTGCAGGAGAATCTGGCGCGATTGCGCGAGGCGCGCGATGCGCAGGGCCGCAAGCTCGATGTGGTGACGGTGGAGCAGCCGGCCGTGGTCGAATTCGATGGCCGCCGGCTGTCGCAGTCTTACGTCAATTTCTACATCGCCAACGGCGGCATCGTGATGCCGGCGTTCAACGATTCGAAGCGCGATGACGCTGCGCGCGCGACGCTGCAGGAGCTGTTCCCGACCCGCAAGATTCTGCAGGTGCCGGCGCAGCAGCTCGCGCTCGGCGGCGGCAATATCCACTGCATCACGCAGCAGCAGCCCGATCCGCAAGCCAGCGCAGGAGATGAGTCATGAGAGAGGTAATCGTTGCTGCAACCCAGATGGCCTGCAGCTGGGACCGTGCTGCCAATATCGCGCGCGGCGAGAAACTGGTGCGCGATGCCCATGCGCGCGGCGCGCAGATCGTACTGTTGCAGGAGTTGTTCGAAACGCCTTATTTCTGCATCGACCAGTCGCCCGAACATTTCGCGCTGGCCACCAGCATCGAGGAGAACCCGGCCATCGCCCATTTCCGCGAGCTCGCGCGCGAGCTGCAGGTGGTGTTGCCGATCAGCTTCTTCGAGCGCGGCGTCGGCGGCGCTCATCACAACAGTTTCTTCAACAGCTTGATCGTCATCGACGCCGATGGCAGCGTGCTCGATCTCTACCGCAAGACGCATATTCCGAACGGCCCCGGGTATCAGGAGAAGCAGTTCTTCACGCCGGGCGACACCGGCTTTCAGGTCTGGGATACGCGCTACGGCCGCATCGGCATCGGCATCTGCTGGGACCAGTGGTTTCCGGAGACGGCGCGCGCGCTGGCGCTGGCCGGCGCCGAGCTGATCTTCTACCCGACCGCGATCGGCTCCGAGCCGCACGACGCCAGCATCGATTCGCGCGACCACTGGCAGCGCACGATGCAGGGCCACGCCGCCGCCAACCTGGTACCGGTGATCGCATCGAACCGCATTGGCCGCGAGAGCAGTCGCTACGATGCGTCGCTGTCGATGACCTTCTACGGCTCGTCGTTCATCACGGACGAGACCGGTGCCAAGCTGCAGGAGGCCGATCGCAGCAGCGAGACGGTGCTGGTGCAGCGCTTCGATCTCGATGCACTGGCGAAGCGACGCCACAGCTGGGGGCTGTTCCGCGACCGTCGCCCCGACTGCTACGGCGCGCTGGTCGGGCTGGAGTAGCCTCGGCAACACATGCCGCATATCCCGGCGGTTCCCGCCCGGTGAATTCAAGGAGATGAGAGATGGGTGACCGCCTGGAGGGTGCGATGAGCGCACGCGACTTCGTCGACTCGATGATTCGGGTCGGCCTGATTGCGGCCCTGGTCTACTGGTGCCACCAGATTTTCCAGCCGTTCATGAATCTGATGCTGTGGTCGGTGGTGCTGGCAGTGGCGCTCTATCCGCTGCAGCGCAAGCTGATGACAAGACTGGGTGGACGAAACGCTTGGGCGGCGACACTGCTGGTGCTGATCGGCATGACCTGTCTGATCGTGCCGCTGGCGCTGCTCACTGATTCGCTACTGAGTTCCGCGCAAACCGGCCTGCAGTCGCTGAAAGGCGATGGCATCAAGATTCCACTGCCGCCAGCCAAGGTGCAGCAGTGGCCGCTGATCGGCGAGTCGCTGTTCAGCTTGTGGAGTCACGCTGCCGAAGATGCCTCGTGGGCTGTGCAGCAACTCGGGCCGCAGCTTAAGACGGCGACCAGGAAGCTGCTGTTGCAGCTGGCGGGAGTCGGGACCGCCGTGTTGTTGCTGATCGTGGCGTTGGTGATTGCCGGTGTCATCGTGGCCTTTGCGGACAGCGGCAAGCGCACCGCAACGGCGATTGCAATCCGCTTTGCCGGCCCGGTGCGTGGCCCTAGTCTGGTGACGCTGTGCACGGCGACCATTCGCGCGGTGGCACAGGGTGTGGTCGGTATCGCCTTCATCCAGATGGTAATGATCGGACTGGCGTTGGTGGCGATGGATATTCCGGGGGCTGGCGTGTTGGCGCTGTTGGTGATGCTGTTTGGCATCGCGCAGTTGCCGGTGGTGCTGGTGACCTTGCCGATCATCTTCTTCGTCATCTCGCAGGATGGCGTGACGCCGGTGACGCTGCTGTTCTCGATCTGGATGCTGATCGGCGGCCTGATCGACAACGTACTGAAGCCGCTGCTGCTCGGTCGCGGCGTCGCGGTGCCGATGCCGGTGGTGCTGTTCGGCTCTATCGGCGGCATGCTCAGCACCGGCGTCATCGGCCTGTTCATCGGCCCGGTGGTGCTGGCGGTCGGCTACCAGTTGTTCATGGCGTGGGTCTACCAGTCGGCCGCGCTACCGCCGTCCGGGGATTGAGCTTGATGAAGGTGTCAGAACAGAGTTCTGATCTCGCTGTTGCCGCTGCCGGCGAGACCGAAGCCGATGCCGCGGAGGATATTCGCGAGGCGCGGCTGCTGTGCGTGCACAACGCGCGCCTCGGCATTCAGACCCATCCTGTCGCGACACTGGCGGCGCTGGCCGCCGCTTATCTGCTGCAACTGTCGGTGCGCTTTGCGCTGGCCGCTTTCATCGCCTCGGTGCTGGTCGCGCTGTGGCGCTGGTGGAGCGCGCGCCGGCTGCTGGCGCTGGCCGACATCGAGCGCCGCGACTGGCTGCTGCATCTGGTGTTGCCGACCATCGCCGCCAATCTGATCTGGTCGCTGCTGGTCTGCACCATGTTGTGGAACAGCGGCCTGCACAAGATCTCGATGGTGCTGCTGCTCGGCAGCATTGCGCTCGCTTTTGGTTGCGCGCGCTCGTTCATGCCGGCGCGGCAGTTGTCGATCGCGCTGTTGCTGCTGCATCTGGCGCCGCCGATGGCGATCTCGTTTCTGCTGCCCGAGCCGGAGGCACCGATCCTCGGCCTGCTGTTCATCGCCTTTCAGCTCTACATCCTGCGCATGGCCAATGCGCAGCACCGCGACTACTGGACCGCGCTGCGCGATCGTCGCCGGCTGACTGAAGCGCGGCAGCTGGCGGAGGAGGCCAATCGCGCCAAGGACCAGTTTCTCGCCAATATCAGCCACGAGATCCGCACGCCGCTGAACGGCATCGCCGCGCCGGTCGAGCTGCTGCAGCGCACGCCGCTGAACGATGAACAAAGCCACTACGTCGGCTTGATCGAATCGTCGTCGCAGATACTGATGCAGTTGATCGGCGACCTGCTCGATGTGTCGAAACTGGAGGCGGGCAAGCTGCGACTGCGGTCGGTGCCGTTCGCGCTGCAGGCGCTGCTGCGCGATGTCGCCGAACGGCACCAGCTGACGGCGCGGCAGAAGGGGCTGCGACTGCAGTTGCGCGACGCCGATGCCGACATCGTGCTGCTCGGCGATCCGCTGCGCATCGGCCAGATCGTCGACAACCTGCTCTCCAACGCCATCAAGTTCACCGACAGTGGCGGCGTCGACCTGCAGGTGGCGGTTGCACCGGTTTCGGTGTCGGCGCTGCAGCGGGTGACGATCGAGGTGCGCGACAGCGGTCGCGGCATTCCGGTCGAGCTGCACGCCACCATCTTCGATCCGTTCGTGCAGGCGGAGCAGGGCGCCGCGCGTCGCCACGGCGGCACCGGTCTCGGCCTCAACATCTGCCGGCAACTGGCCGAGCTGATGGGGGGTGAGCTGCGTTTCGACAGCGCAGCCGGGCGCGGCACCTGCTTCACGTTGCAGTTGTCGCTGCCGCAGACCGCAGCGACGGCGGAGGTCGAGCAGCGGCGCGAGCTGGGGCGTTTCATCGGCCTGCGCGTGCTGGTGGCCGAGGACAATCCGGTCAACCAGCAGGTGATCCGGCGCCAGTTGCAGCTGCTCGGCATCGAGCCCGAACTGGTCTCCAACGGTCGCGAGGTGCTGGCGGCGGTGCAGCGCGATGGTCGGGATAGTGTTGATCGCTTCGACCTGATCCTGCTCGACTGTCAGATGCCGGAGCTGGACGGTTACGAAACCGCCGAACGGCTGCGGGCGCTCGGCGGCGTGTTCGCGCGAGTGCCGATCATTGCGCTGACCGCACATGCGATGGAGAGCGACATGCAGCGCGCGCTGACGGTGGGCATGAGCGATTACCTGAGCAAGCCGGTGTCGCTGGCGACGCTGTCCGATACCATCGCGCTGTGGATCAAACGGTCGCAGTCACAACGAACGACTGACTGAGTATTTTTCCGGGAGAGTTTGCTGATGTCCGTCGGTCGTGAAGCAGTCTCGGCGGTTTCTGCCACAGCCCCCTCCTATTACGAAGCCACCCGCAATCGTTTCGAACACTGGCCGACACTGAGCAGTGAATTGAGCGCTGATGTCTGCGTCGTCGGCGGCGGTTACACCGGCATCGCCACCGCGCTGGAGCTGATTGAGCGCGGCGTGTCGGTGGTGTTGCTGGAGGCGCGCACGATCGGTTGGGGAGCATCGGGCCGCAACGGCGGCCAGCTGATTCGCGGCCTCTGCGAAGTCGACAAGATCGACAGAATGCTCGGGCGCGAAACGGCCGACCTGTTCTGGCAGATGGGCATCGACTGCGTGCAGATCGTGCGCGAGCGCGTCGAGCGTTTCGATATCGACTGCGATCTGCGCTGGGGCTTCGCCGACATCGCCATCAAGCAGCGCCAGTTCGATGCGCTGCGCGCGCAGGTCGACGAGTTACATGAGCACCGTTATCCGCATGCGGTCGAGCTGGTCGAACGCGATCAGTTGGCGGCGAAGGTGGTCGCCAGCGAGCGCTATGTCGGCGCGCTGATCGATCGCGGCAGCGGTCATCTGCATCCGCTCAATCTCTGTCTCGGCGAAGCGGCCGCGGCAGCGTCACTCGGCGTACAGATTTTCGAAAACTCACCCGTGGTGAAATTGCAGTCGGGCGCGCGGCCGCGTGTCGTCACCGCGCAGGGCAGCGTCACGGCCTCCACTGTCGTGTTGGCCGGCAACGCCTATCTCGGCGGTCTTGAGCCGCGCCTCTCCGGCTATGTGCTGCCGGCCGGTTCCTACATCATCGCCACCGAGCCGCTGGGCGAGGCGCGCGCGCGCCAATTGATTCCGCAGAACCTGGCGCTGTGCGACCAGAATGTCGTGCTCGACTATTTCCGCTGCTCGGCCGATCACCGGCTGCTGTTCGGCGGCCGCTGCAACTACTCGGGCCGCGAGCCGCGCGATATCGGCGCGACACTACTGCCGCGTCTGCAGCAGGTGTTTCCGCAGCTGCGCGATGTGAAGGTCGATTTCGCCTGGGGCGGCAACATCGGCATCAGCGTCAACCGCATTCCGCAGCTCGGGCGGCTCGGGGGTAATATCGTCTACGCGCAGGGCTACTCGGGCCACGGCGTCGGCACCACGCACATGGCCGGACGCGTGCTGGCCGAGGCGATCTGCGGCGACAGTACCCGGCTCGATCTGTTCGGCCGCATTCGCCATTGGCGTCTGCCGGGCGGGCGCTGGTTCGGCAGCCCGGCGCTGGCGCTCGGCATGCTCTATTACCGTCTCAAGGATCTGCTTTGATGCAGTTCAAAGCAGCTTCCGGGAGGCTGCTTTGAGGAGGTGTCCCATGATCAACGGCGGATGTCACTGCGGTGCTTATCGGTATCAGGTGGCGCTCGAATGTCTCGACGATGTTGCCCACTGCCACTGTTCGAGCTGTCGCCGCACCACCGGCGGCACGCTGGTGACGTGGGCGACGGTACCGGCCGAACGCTTCACCTGGCACGGCGGCACGCCGACCAGCTACAACGCCACGCCGCACGCGCGCCGTTATTTGTGCGAACGCTGCGGCACCCAGCTGGCGATGGATCACGACGACTACCCCGGCACGGTCGACATCACCGTGACCTCGCTCGACTATCCCGAGCAGGTGGTCCCCGATCGTCACATCTGGTTCGCCGACCGACTGTCGTGGTTGCATGTCGATGAACAGCTGCCGAACTTCAATGATGAAAACTGGCCGCCGATGCGCTGAGCATGCTGTTTTCTGGCGAGATTCATTTATCGTGGCGCACGCTTCCGCGACGAGTCCGCCATGGTTTCACTGTTCATCTCCGCTTTCCTGCTCGGCCTGATCTTCAACGCTGCTCCCGGCGCCGTGTTCGCCGAGACGGTGCGGCAGGGCGCGCGCCACGGTTTTCCGGCGGCATTCGCGGTGCAGGTGGGGTCGCTGGTGGGCGATGCGCTGTGGGCGGTGTTGGGGTTGCTCGGCGTCGGCCTGCTGCTGCAGCTGGAGGTGTTGCGACTGCCGCTGGCGATCGCCGGCATCGCCTATCTGTTATGGCTGGCGTTCGATTCGTGGCGCGCGTCGAACCGGCCATTTGAGACGAGGCTGGATGTTCGCATCCAGACGCGCCATGCACTGCGCTCCGGCGCCGCCATCTCGCTGACCAACCCCACCAACATCGGTTACTGGGCAGCGCTCGGCAGCGCACTCGGCGCGGTCGGCATTCGCGAGCCGCAGACGAGTGACTACGTCGTCTTTTTTTCCGGCTTCATGTTGTCGTCGCTGCTGTGGACGGTTTTCTGCGCGGCGGTGGTGGCGCGGTTGTTCAGCCGCGCCGGTGCCGGCTGGGTGCGCATCGCCTATCGGCTTTGTGCAATCGCGTTCGTGCTGCTGGCGCTGTTTTCGCTGCGAGAGAATCTGGATTCTCTGACGACATGGCAAATCTGAATGACGTACTCCGAGTAGAAATGTTCCCGACCTCTCTCCTTGGCGGAAATGTGCTCGGCATTGAGTGCCCAATTGCGCTGAGATTGCTCGTCTTCAAACGCCACGAGGCTGAGACGTTCACCATCATCAGCTACATATGATTTGCGAGAAACGAAGCCGGGCATTGTTTCAGCCAGCGCAGAAATTTCAGGCGCGAGCGTTTGGTACTCATCCAGCACTCCCTCATTCAGACGTGATCGAAAAACGGTGAGAATCATTCAGTGGTCCCTCATTGTGTTGTGATTGCTTGTGCGTTCGTCATTCCGCGCGTAGTCGCGGAATCCATGGTCGCTGCACTCAACCGGATGGATTCTGCGACTGCGCTTCGCTTCGCGCAGAATGACGAATGGTCTTAATGGGTGGTTCAGATTCAGGCGGTGCTCGAAATCACATCGCCAATAATCGAGAAAATCTTCTCGATCTGCGCCTTGTCGATGATCAGCGGCGGCGACAGCGCAATGATGTCGCCGGTGACGCGCACCAGCAGGCCGCGTTTCAGGCACTCGACAAAAATGTCGTAAGCGCGAGCGCCGGGTGCGCCGTTGCGCGGTGCCAGTTCGATACCGGCGATCAGGCCGAAGTTGCGAATGTCGATGACGTTCGGCAGGCCGCGCAGCGAGTGCGCCGCCTCCTGCCACACCGTCTCCAGTTCGATCGCTTTTTCAAACAGGTTTTCGCGCTGGTAGATGTCGAGTGTCGCCAGTGCTGCTGCACACGCGACCGGATGACCGGAGTAGGTGTATCCGTGGAACAGCTCGATCTGGCTCTCCGGCCCCTGCATGAAGGTGTCGTAGATCGACTGGCTGGCCAGCACCGCGCCCATCGGCACGGCGCCGTTCGACAGTCCCTTGGCGCAGGTGATCATGTCCGGCGTGACGCCGAATCGTTGCGACGCGAATGCTTTTCCAACGCGGCCGAAACCGGTGATCACCTCGTCGAAGATCAGCAGCAGGCCGTATTTGTCGCAGATCTCGCGAATCCGTTTCAGGTAACCATCCGGCGGCAGCACCACGCCGGCCGAACCGCTGATCGGTTCGATGATGACAGCGGCAATCGTCGATGGGTCGTGGAACTGCACCAGCCGCTCCAGATCCTCGGCCAGCTCGATGCCGTGCGGTGGCAACCCTTTCGAAAAGGCGTTGCGACCGATATCGAGTGTGTGGCGAATGTGGTCGACGCCGGCCAGCAGCGGCCCGAACGATTTGCGGTTGTTGGGCAGGCCGCCGACCGAAATGCCGCCGAAGCCGACACCGTGATAACCCTTCTCGCGACCGATCAGCTTGGTGCGGTGCCCTTCGCCGCGCGCGCGCTGGTAGGCCAATGCAATTTTCAGTGCGCTGTCGACCGCTTCCGAACCGGAGTTGGCGAAGAAGACGCGGTTGAGCGGCTTCGGTGCGATTTCGGCCAGTCGCTCGGCCAAGACGAACGGCAGTGGGTGGCCCATCTGGAAGGTCGGCGCGTAGTCGAGCTGCAGCAGCTGGCGATGCACCGCCTCGGCGATCTCGGTGCGGCCGTGGCCGGCGTTGACGCACCAGAGTCCGCCGGTGGCATCGAGCACCTCGCCGCCGTCGACCGCCTTGTAGTACATGCCGGAGGCAGCGCCGAGCAGGCGCGGCGTCTGCTTGAACTGGCGGTTGGCGGTGAACGGCATCCAGAACGCCGACAGATTGTCCGGGCGCTGCTCGTTCAGGGCGGTGATGGTAGCGGGATTGATGGCAGAGGAATTCATGGCGGCAGCCTCCGGGACGGGGCAAAAAGCGGGTGCGATAGGTCTGGAATCAGTGCGTGGGACGATAGCGCCGAAGCATAGGGGTGTTCAATAAACTTTACAATCGGGGCCGAAGTGTCATTGAATTCGCGAACTGGCGATGGGTCCGACGGGAGAACAAACAAAGGCGATGAGCGTCAATGTGGGAGTGCGGTTGCAGGCGGTGCGCAAGCTGAAAGGGCTGTCGCAGCGCGAGCTGGCGAAGCGGGTCGGGGTGACCAACAGCACCATCTCGCTGATCGAGCAGAACCGGGTCAGCCCGTCGGTCGGCTCGCTGAAGAAGGTGCTGGACGGCATCCCGATGTCGCTGGCCGAGTTCTTCACGCTGGAGCTGGAGCAGGCCGAGATCGAGAGCGTCTTTTTCACAGCCGACGAACAGCCCGACCTCGGCAGCAATGGCATCAATTACTTCCTGATCGGCGCCGGTCGCCGCAACCGGCAGATGGAGATCCTGCGCGAGGTGATGCCGCCCGGCACCGACACCGGCAGCGAGATGCTGACGCACGACGGCGAGGAGGGTGGTGTCGTCGTGCAGGGGGTGCTGGAGCTGACTGTCGGCAACGACACGCGTGTATTGCACGCCGGCGAGGGCTACTACTTCGAGAGCCGCAAGCCACACCGTTTCCGCTCCATCGGCGACAGCGACCTGATCATCGTCTCCGCCAACACGCCGCCGACGTTCTGACTTTTCCTATGGAGCCTCTGATCAAGTCCCCTCTCCCTTCAGGGAGAGGGTTAGGGAGAGGGTGACAAGGCGCATGAATCGGCCCTCTCCCCCGCCCCTCTCCCTGAAGGGAGAGGGGAGAAATGCGTTTTTAGAGGTTCCCCATCGTTCGATTTCATTTCGAGGTAACCGCCGTGACCGACCGCAATCTGGCGTACTGGCAACAGCGGGCGGCAGCGCTCGCGATCAACGGCCAGGCCTTCATCGATGGCCGCTATCTCGCCGCCGCCAGCGGCAAGACCTTCGATTGCATCAGCCCGATCGATGGCCGTGTGCTCACGTCAGTAGCCGAGTGCGACGCCGAGGATGTCGAGCGCGCCGTGCTGTGCGCGCGCCGCAGTTTCGACGCCGGCCAGTGGGCCGATGAACGCCCGACCAGACGCAAGCGCGTGATGCAGAAGTGGGCCGAATTGATGGAGGTGCACGCCGAGGAGCTGGCGCTGCTCGAATGCCTCGACATGGGCAAGCCGATCACCGACGCGCTGAAGG
>CAZWXW010000089.1:0-12907 GCA_964638025.1 uncultured Verrucomicrobiaceae bacterium | reverse complement strand
CGCGCGGCTGCCGTACCGGATGCTGACGCTGCGCGACGGCGAGATGGTGCGCGGCATCGGCACCCAGATCGCCGACGCGGACGAGGAGGGTGACCATGAGTAAGGCTGCCCCTCGCCCGGAAGTCAGACGCTCCGCCGCCACGACGCGCCGCGTCTCCACCAGCGACCGCCTCGCCGGCTGGCGAGCCCATCACCGCGAAGTGGCGCTCGACAGCCTGCGCCGGCTGTTCGTCCGCAACCCGTTCGGCTCGATCGCCACCTGGCTGGTGATCGGCGTGGCGATGGCGCTGCCCGGCGCTCTTTATTTGGCGCTCGACAACCTCGACCGGCTGGCCAGCCGCTGGGACGGCGCAGCGCAGATCTCGCTGTTCCTGAAGCTGGACGTGACCGATGACAGCGGTGCCGCGCTGGCGCAGAAGCTGGAGCGCGAGCAGGGGGTGGCGAAGGTGCAGTTCATCGCCCGCGAACAGGCGCTGAACGAGTTCCGCGAGTTGTCCGGTTTCGGCGACGTACTAAATCAGCTGGAGCGCAACCCGCTGCCGGCGGTGATCGTGGTGCAGCCGCTGGAGGCGACTCTCGGCGGCGGCGCCGAGAAGCTGCTGGCCAAGCTGAAGGCGCTGCCGGAAGTGGAGCAGGCGGTGCTCGACCTGCAGTGGGTGCAGCGGCTGACGGCGATCATGGCGCTCGGGCAGAAGCTGGCGCTGGCGCTCGGGCTGATGCTGGCGATCGGCGTCGTGCTGGTGGTCGGCAACACCATCCGGCTGGCGATCGAGAGCCGCCGCGACGAGATTCTGGTGATGAAGCTGGTCGGCGCCACCAACCGCTTCGTCCGCCGCCCGTTCCTCTACACCGGCGCCTGGTACGGCCTTGGCGGCGGTCTGGTCGCCTGGCTGGCGCTGACGATCTGCCTGCTCTGGCTCGGCAACCCGGTGGCGCAGCTGGCCGAACTCTACGGCAGCGACTTCGCCCTCGGCGGTGTCGGTTGGCGGGTAAGCCTGTTGCTGCTGCTCGGCGGCACGCTGCTGGGCTGGCTCGGCGCCTGGTTCTCGGTCGGCCGTCACCTCTCGGCTATCGAACCGCGCTAGTCGATACCGGAAAAAGTCGTCCTGACTTTTTCCTGAAACCGCGAAGTCAGGTGCAGGCCCTGACTTCGCTCACGTCGAAACGGACAAAGGGCGTCCGTTTCACGGGCGACACATCCCTGTGTCGCGCGGCTGGCTGGGGGAACTTTGCCCGGTTAGCACTCTCAAACCGCGAGTGCTAGACTCGCCCGGCGCCCGAAAAAGGGTGGTCTGCGCGAGTTCCAGACCCGACAAATTCAATGGAGGAACAGATGACGACGGCAATGCTGCCAGTGCAGCAACTGGTACCCGGTGGCAACCTGACGGCCTACATGCAGGCCGTGACGAGCATTCCGGTGCTGACTGCCGAGCGCGAGCGCGAGCTGGCCGAGGATCTCTATTACCGCGAGAGCGTCGAGGCGGCGCGCGAGCTGGTCATGTCGCACCTGCGTTTCGTCGTTCACATCGCCAAGACCTACGTCGGCTACGGCCTGCCGCTGGCCGATCTGGTGCAGGAGGGCAACGTCGGCCTGATGAAGGCGGTCAAGCGCTTCAACCCCGAGAAGGGGGTGCGTCTGGTGTCGTTCGCCGTGCACTGGATCAAGGCCGAGATGCACGAGTACATCCTGCGCAACTGGCGCATCGTCAAGATCGCCACCACCAAGGCGCAGCGCAAACTGTTCTTCAACCTGCGCAGTGCCAAGAAGCGTCTGGCGTGGCTGTCGAACGACGAAGCGAAGGCGGTGGCCAGCGATCTCGGTGTCGACGTCAAAGAGGTGCGGCAGATGGAAGGGCGCCTCGCCGCCTCCGACATGGCCTTCGATCTCGGCGTTGACGATGACGACGACAGCTACGCGCCGGTGCACTACCTCGAAGATCATCGTGCCGACCCGGCCCGCCAGCTCGAAGAGGCGGATTGGGAGGAGCGCAGCGTCAACAGCCTGCAGCTGGCGATCGAGAAGCTCGACGACCGCGCGCGCGACATTCTGCAGCGGCGCTGGCTCAACGACGCCAAGGCGACACTGCAGGAGCTGGCCGACCAGTACGGCGTCTCCGCCGAGCGCATCCGCCAGCTGGAGAAGAACGCGATGAACAAGGTGAAAGCGCAGCTCGTCGCGTGATTCGCGCATCGCAACACCAAGGCCGCCCTCGGGCGGCCTTTTTGTTATCCCGTACAATACGCGGCCCGCTGCCTGGAGCCCGACCCATGCCCAAAACCTTCCTGCTCATCGCCGCCATCAGCGGCTTTCTCGTCGTTGCCCTCGGCGCTTTTGGCGCCCACGGCCTGAAAGAAAAAATCAGCACCGATTTGCTCGCCGTCTATCAAACCGGTGTGCTCTACCAGATGTTCCACACACTGGTACTGCTGGTTGTGGCGCTGCTGCTGGTGCAGCAACCGCAGCTCGGCGCACTGCGCTGGAGCGGCTGGTTGTTCGTCGCTGGCATCATCATCTTCAGCGGTTCGCTCTACCTGCTGGCGATCACCGGCGTGCGCGTACTCGGCGCCATCACGCCGATCGGCGGCGTCGCCTTCCTGGCCGGCTGGCTCAGCCTGATCGCGGCGGCGTGGCAATGGACGAAGTGATGAGCGACGAACGGCAACAACCCGACGACAGCGCGTCGCAAAGCGGAATGCACCACCGCTCGATCCGCAGCTTCGTGCTGCGCCAGGGGCGGATGACCAGCGGCCAGCAGCGCGCCTTCGACGAATTGTGGCCGCGCTGGGGCTTGCTGCGCGAAAGCGGTCGTCTCGACCAGCAGCAGATCTTCGGTCGCGTTGCGCCGCTGGTATTCGAGATCGGCTTCGGCATGGGGCAGTCGCTGATCGCAATGGCACAGGCGGCGCCCGAGCAGGATTTCATCGGTATCGAGGTGCATCGCCCCGGCGTCGGCAAACTGCTGAGTGGCATGGTCGATGCCGGCATCGACAACATCCGCGTTTACAACGACGACGCCGTCGAGGTGCTGGATGAATGCATCGACGATGCCTCGCTCGCGGTCGTGCAGATTTTCTTCCCCGATCCGTGGCACAAGAAGAAGCACAACAAGCGCCGGCTGATTCAGCCGGCCTTCGTGCAGAAGCTGCGCGTCAAATTGAAAGTCGGCGGCTTCATTCATCTGGCCACCGACTGGCAGGATTACGCCGAACAGATGCTTGAGGTGATGAGCCGTGCGGAAGGTTTCCGCAACCAGGCTGGCGACGGCTACGCGCCGCGCCCCGAGCGCCGGCCGACCACCAAATTCGAGAAACGCGGCGAGCGCCTAGGCCACGGCGTCTGGGATCTGCTGTTCGAGCGCATCGACTGACAGCACACCGGCGCTGGCAATCAAAAAAATAACAGGAGAGAAACGATGTCCACGCAATCAATATGTTTGCCGCGCGCGCTGTTGCTGGCGGCCGTTATCGCTATCGGCGCCTGCGCGCCCACCTCGAAAACGCCGGAGGCTGTCGCGCCGCTGCCGCCTCAATCATCAGCAACCCAGTCGCCGCCGACCTCCGCGCCCGCCGCAGAGATCGACGCAGCGGCTGTCGCCAAGTCGAAAGCCTTCGCCGCTTTCCTGCCCGGTTACCTGACGCGCGAGCAGCTGCCCAACAGTCTGGCGCTGGTGCCGCCACCGCCGGCTGCGGGCTCCGCACGCGAAGCGGCTGATCGCGAACAGGCCAAGCGCTCCGTTGAGTTGCGCGACACGCCGCGCTGGCAGCTGGCGATCGACGACGCCAATCTCGAACTGCCGCACGCGGCCGGCATCTACAGCTGCGCGCTCGGCGTGACGCCGTCGGAGAGCGAGACGCCGGTGCTCTACACGATGCTGCGACGCACGATGAGCGATGCCGGTTTCGCCACCTACATGGCGAAGAACCACTACCAGCGGCCGCGCCCGTTCACCGTCAACAGGGCGCCGCTGTGCACGCCGGAGCATGCCGACATCTTGCGCAAGGATGGCTCCTATCCCTCCGGCCACAGCGCGCTGGGCTGGGCGTGGGCGCTGGTGCTGGCCGAACTGTCGCCGGCGCAGACCGACGCGATACTCGCGCGTGGCCGCGCCTTCGGTGACAGTCGTTCGATCTGCAATGTGCACTGGGCCAGCGACATCGCCGAGGGCCGCATCGTCGGCACGGCGGTGGTGGCGCGGCTGCATGCGGAGCCGGCGTTTCGCGCCGACCTGGAGAAAGCGCGCATCGAGCTGGATGCATTGCGTGCGAAAGGCGGCAAGCCGGACCGCGATTGCGCCGCCGAGGCGGCGGCGCTGGCGATCAAGTAACGGGTGGGTCGTAACGAGAGTCGAGAGATGAAAAAAGAGCGGCGATAAGCCGCTCTTTTTTTCAGTGATGGCGTGTCAGCTTGTCGAGCACGCCCATGCCGAATGCCGACAGCACGAACGTCATGTGGATGACGACGTACCAGAGCAGTTTGTCGTTGTCGGTATTTTCGGTGTTCATGAAGATCTTCAGCAGGTGGATCGACGAGATCGCGACGATCGACGAGGCCACCTTGTTCTTCAGGCTGGTGTAATCCATTTTCCCGAGCCAGCCGAGTTTGTCTTCGTCACCGTCGACATCGAGCCGCGACACGAAGCTTTCATAACTCGACAGCATCACCATCACGATCAGGCCGCCGACCAGCGCCAGGTCGATCAGCGACAGGATCACCAGCACCAGGTCGGCCTCCTTGACCGAGAAGATGATCGGCAGGACGTGGAACACCTCCTGGAAGAATTTGATGCCGAGCGCCAGCAGCGCCAGGCTCAGTCCGAGGTAGATCGGGGCCAGAATCCAGCGTGCCGAATAGAGGCCGCGTTCGATCAGTTTTTCGAGCATGTTTCCGGAACTCTCCTGCGAGGTGATTGACGCGCCTGCCGGGTTGTCGGTGTGGTCGTGATGATGGGAGCGCCCGATGACGGTTGTCCGTTCGCGGGCAACTGTTTGTTCAAGGGCGTGGACAGGCGAAAACGGCGGCTATTGTCCCGGTCGCCGTCGCGGCAGGCAACTGCGAATACCGCCAGCGGCGATGAAGTGGTCGCGGCGGTGGGAAAAATGTGCGGCGTGTTATACCGTCCGCCTGTTTTTCCCACCCATCGGCGCCGCGCTGCATGCGGCTCGCCCTATAACAACCGCCTGTGGATGACGGATGCGCTGGCTCTACACCCTTCTGCTCTATTCGCTGCTGCCGCTGATTCTGTTGCGCCTGTGGTGGCGCGGCCGGCTGGCGCCGGCGTATCGCCAGCGTATCGGTGAACGCTTCGGCTTTTTCTCTACACCGCCTTTGCGCGCGCCGATCTGGGTGCACGCGGTGTCGGTCGGCGAGACCATCGCCGCCGCGCCGCTGATTCGCGCGCTGCAGCAGCGCCATCCCGAGCGCGACATCGTGGTGACGACGATGACGCCGACCGGCTCCGAGCGCGTGCGCGCGTTGTTCGGCGACAGCGTCTTCCACGTCTATGCCCCGTATGACCTGCCCGATGCGCTGGCCCGTTTCCTGAAACGGGTAAAACCGGCGCTGGCGCTGATCGTCGAGACCGAACTGTGGCCCAACACGGTGGCGACTTGCGCGGCGCGCGGCATTCCGGCGCTGCTGGTCAATGCTCGGCTCTCCGAGAAATCGGCGCGCGGTTACATGCGCGTCTCTGCGTTGACACGGCCGATGCTGCAGGCGCTGACCGGGGTTGTCGCGCAGAACGCCGCCGATGGTGAGCGTTTCGTCGCGCTCGGTCTGCCGCGCGAGCAGCTGACGGTCAGCGGCTCGATCAAGTTCGATATCGAGCTGTCGGCGGAGCTGCGCGCGAACGCGGCGGCGGAGCGCGAGCGGCTTGGTCTCGCGCAGCGGCCGGTGTGGATCGCGGCGTCGACGCACGACGGTGAAGACGACGCGCTGCTCGACGCGCATGCCGCACTGCGCCGGCACCATCCCGACCTGCTGTTGCTGTTGGTGCCGCGCCATCCCGAGCGCTTCGATGCGGTGGCGGCGCAGGTTGCCCAGCGCGGGCTGGTGCTGGTGCGACGCTCCAGTGGCGGTGCCGTGGGTGGCGGCGATGCGGTGCTGCTCGGCGACACGATGGGCGAACTGCTGTTGTTGCTCGGCTGTGCCGACATTGCCTTCGTTGGCGGCAGCCTGATCGCGCGCGGCGGTCACAACATGCTGGAGCCGGCGGCGTGGGGGTTGCCGATCGTCACCGGCGACAGCGATTTCAACTTCCGCGAAGTTTCGGCGCTGCTGCAGCAGGCCGGCGCACTGGTGAAGGTCGCCGATACGAATGCGCTGACAGCGGCGCTGGCGACACTGCTCGACGATGCGAGTGAGCGTCAGCAACGCGGCGCGGCGGCGCGGCAGGTGGTGGAACAGAATCGCGGCGCGCTGGAAAAGCTGCTGACGGTGATTGATCGGAAGCTTTAACTGGCCGGGTGCGAACGAATTTGGCACGACGCACGTTGCAGCTCGTGCCGTGAGTGCTTCCAGCATCCTCGGAGACAGGACGTCTCCGAGGAAAGCTACAGGGATGTACTTGCGCTGGTGCTGGAAGCACTCACGGCATGGGCTGCCGGCACCGAAAATGAATTTGGCATGGGAGCTTTCAAAGCCCATCAATCCAGCTGCCAACGACCGACACCGCTGCATCGTCGACGGCATGACTTGCCAGCGGTGGCATCCTTCCCTGCGCCGGGTCAGTGCGCCGCATCCGCTCCCACAACAGACTGCGCTCCTTGCTGCCGGCCGCGATGATGCGCGCATTGGCGATGCCGAGGTTGCCGGCTGTCGGTGCGATGTTGACGGCATTCATCGCCGCCAGCGTTGTCGACGCGCGCAGATCGAGGCTGCTGCCGGTGGGGCCGTTCGGCTGATGGCAGTGCGCGCAGTTGGCGTCGAGATAATCGCGGGCGCGCTGTGCTATCGAGGCGCTGCCATTCAACGGCACCGCTGCGGCATATTGCGCAGCGCTGCCGATGTCGATATCGAACAGGCCGACATGGTTGTAGCTGCGCAGCTGGTTGTCGGTAACGCTGCCGAAATTGAAGTCGCGATTGATCTGTCGCGTGCGCAGCCCGAGCAGGAAGCCGGCGGCGCGCGTGTGACAACTGCGGCACTGCGCGCTCGACGGGTAGTCGTACCGACGGTTGAAGCTGCTGCCGTCGCTGCGGATGAAGGTCAGTTGCCCGGAGGCGCCGGCTTCGGTCAGCGTCGCTTCGGTCTGGGCGTTGTTCCAGCGGTAGGTGAAACCGATCCAGCCGTTGTCGCTGTGGAACAGCACGCGTGTTTCGAGCTTGCGCAGCGTTGACGGTGCGCGAGCGTCGAGGGCGATCGAAAACTCTTTGACGACGACGCTGCCGGTCGGCAGTTGCCAGGCATCGTCGTCATCGAACGTACCGCTGTCAAAAGTGATATCGGCGCCAGCCGGCAAGCCGAACCAGCGGCGTTTGACGGTGCCGTCCGACCACAGCGGCACGTTGACCTCGTACTCCACCAGACCGCTGATCGGCTGCAGTGGCGACAGCGTGCTGAACAGGCCGGTGGCGGAGAGTGTCGCCGGTGCTGTCGAGGCATTGCCGCTGGCCGCGTCGATGCGATACAGGCCGCCGCCGTAGTCGACGACATAGAGCTCACCCTGCGCATCCTCGCTGAACGAGCTGATATTGAGACCGCTGTCGAGCAGTAACCGATTGCTGCCATTGCCGGTGTCGAGCGCCCAGAGGCGGCCCGACGCGAAATCGCCGTAGAGGTACTGACCGTCGAGGCCGGGCATCGCCGCGCCGCGATAGACATAGCCGCCGGTCACCGACTGCCCCTCGTCGCGACCGTACTGCCACACCGGATCGATCAGGTTGCTGCCGCTGCCGCCATTGTACGGATGGCTGCCCTCGCGCAGATTCCAGCCGTAGTTGCCGCCGCGCGTGATGCGGTCGATCTCCTCCCACGCGTTCTGTCCGACATCGGCCAGCCACAGCGCATCGCCATCAAGGTCGAATGAGAAACGCCACGGATTGCGCAGGCCGTAAGCCCATATTTCGCCGCGCGAGCCATCGGTGGCGCCAACGAACGGGTTGTCGGGTGGAATGGCGTAGGGCGCCGCGCCGTGCGGGTCGATGCGCAGCAATTTGCCGAGCAGCGTTGCGCGATTCTGTGCGTTGTTCTGCGGATCACCGCCGCTGCCGCCATCGCCGAACGCGATGTAGAGGTAATTGTCGGGGCCGAACGCGATCATGCCGCCCTTGTGGTTCTCGAACGGCTGCGACACCTCCAGCAACACGCTGCCGGTGGCGGGATCGATGGCGCTGTATTGCCAGTTGCCGGCCGAGCCGTTGAGCCGGTAGCGGACGATGCGGCTGCAACGCGGGTCGGCCGCCGCCGCGCAGCGACCGCCACTGCGCGCCGAGTTGTAGTGCACGTAGAAAAAGCCGTTACTGGCGATATCGGGATCGAAGGCGGCGCCCAGCAGCCCCTGTTCGCTGCTGGTGACGACCAGTGCAGAGAGATCGAGCAGCGTGCTCTCAACGGCGAACGCGCTGTCGAGAATCAGAAGTCGGCCGCCTTTCTCCAGCACGGCGTGGCGACCGCCGCTGGCCGGCACCGGCACCGGCAGCATCAGCACCGGCTCGTTGAAGCCGGTCGCCACCGGGGTCAGGCGGATGGCGCCGACGCTGCCGAGGTCGGCGTCGAAGTTCGGCGCAACGGCGACAGGGCGCGCGGTCAGGCCGAAGGGTGCGGTCGAAGGCGGAGGGTTGGTGGTGTCGCCACCTCCGCCACCGCCTCCGCCACAGGCACCCAGAAGCAGCAGAGAGGTGAGTCCCAGCGGGTAGGCCATGCGCATCGCAGTGCTCTCCTTCGCAGACGATACGCGGAGTCTACTGCTGTGCCCGGTCGCCGCCATGCGCGGCTGCACAAACGCCGAAAACGAAACGGGCACCGCGAGGGTGCCCGTTGTCGTTGCGGCCGTGTCGATTACGGCGTGTTGGCGGTCGGTGCTTCCGGGACCTGCAGCCACTTGTTCAGGTCGAGGATGTCCTGCGGGCTCAGCGTGCCGGCCAGCTGCTTCAGGCGCAGGAAGTCGATCACGTAGTCGTAGCGGGCGTTGGCGTAGTCGCGCATCGCGGCGTACAGCACGCGCTGCGCCTGCAGTACGTCGACAACGTTGCGGGTGCCCACTTCGTAGCCGGCCTGGGTGGCGTCGACCGCGCTCTGCGCCGACACGATCGACTGGCTGCGCGCCTTCACCCGCTGCACGTCGGTCATCGTCGCGATGTGGCGCGCGCGCGTGGTCTGCACCACTTGACGCTCGGTCTCGATGCGCTGCTGCAGCGCGCCGTTGTACTGCTCGGCCGCCTGCCGGCGCTGCGAGCTGACGTAGCCGCCGGTGAAGATCGGCACCCGCAGTTCGACCATGGCGGTCTGCTGCGTGCTACCGGCGTCGCCAGGCAGCGATCCGCCCGGAATGGGGGTGCCGTTGACCGAGATGTCCTGGGTGCCGTCGGAGTCGGAGTCGCGATAGCCGAGGCTGGCGTTGACCTTCGGCGCATGCTCCATGCGCTTGGAGGTGGCGTTCTGCCGCGACGCCTCGCTGGCATAGCGCGCCGCCTGCAGCGAGTAGTTGTTGTCCAGTGCGAACTGCACCCACTGCGCGCGATCGACCGGCTGCGGATCGACCACCGGGAACTGCTCGGTCAACTGCCACAGGTTGGCGTGCGGCTGGCCGGTCAGGATCGAGATCGCTTCATACGCGGTGGCGAGGTTGCCCTCATCGGCCAGCCGCTGCGCGACGATGGCGTCGTAGGCGGCGCGCGCCTCGTGCACGTCGGTGATGGCGATCAGGCCGACATCGAAGCGCTGCTGGGTCTGGTCGAGCTGGCGCTTGGTGGCGAGCTCCTCGGCTTTCGACGCGCGCAGGTTGTCGGTCTCGCGCAGCACGTTGAAATAGACCAGCGCGACGCGCGTGATCAGTGCCTGCTGGTCGGCGGCCAGCTGCGCCTCGGCCTGCCGGGTCAGCTCCTTGCCGCTCTGGAAGGTGAACCAGGCCGGCAGGTCGAACAGCGGCTGGTTCAGGCCGATGCCCCACGCCGTGGTCTGCGTGTCGGCGTCGGTACCGAGTCGACCGGGTGCGCCAGAGAAAATGGAGTAGTTGGATTGCTCGTTGTCGCTGTCGGTATAGGAAGCATCGGCCTGAACCTGCGGCAGCAGGCGCGAGCGGGCCTGTTTCTCGGTCTCGATATTGGCGCGGTAGCTGGCCTCGGCGATTTTCAGCTGAGCATCGTTTTTCAGCGACAGCTCGTAGATCTCTTGCAGGTTGTCGGCAAAGCTCGCGCCGCAGGCCAGCCAGACGGCCGTCGCCAGCGAGAGGGGACGCAACACACGTTTCATCGGGCGTTCCTTGAAGGCAGGGAGTAGAGAGGTCGGCGGCAACACCACCGCTGGGGCATCCGGGCGGCGTCGCAAAGTGCCGGAGTGTATCAAGCACACCCGGCGGCGACCACGCTTGCCGCCAGCGCCAATTGCTGCACAAAGCCTGTGCTAGCATTCCAGCAACTGTTCGTTTCCAACTCCCGTTTCGATTGACGCCGAGCTGCACGTGCGAGCCGGCCGCCAGGAGTGTTGTTGCCGTCGTGACCACCGCCGCTGCCGTTTCCGCCGGTCGCCGCCGTTACCGCGTCGACCTCGCTGCCGATCAGGCTACCTGCGCCGCGAACTACGCGCGGCTGCGGCGTCTGCTGTCGGCTGCCGGCGACAGTGCCGCCTTCGGCGTCGGCGCCGGTGTCGAGCTGCATCTGCGGCTGGTCGAGCGCTGCCGCTACACCGACACGCTGACGCTGCGTCAGGACGGCCGCGGTCTCGCCTCGCTGGCGCCCGAGCTGACGGTGCGCCTCTACCACGATGCCCGGCTGGCCGAAGTCACCGGCTTTGCCAACCGCCGCCGCGTGCTGCCGCTGTACGACTACCCCAACCCCGCCATGCACCAGCCCGACGAGAAGGCGCAGTGGAACCGTTTCCTCGGCGAATGGCTGAGTCATTGCCTGCAGCACGGTTTCTCGCTCGGCGAACCGTTGCCGCAATCCTGAATGGCCAGGCTGACGCCCGCCCCGCGCGGGTTTTCCATAAGAAGCGGAACCGGTTTGCCCGCGCGGTGTGAACTGGCCCGTCGCGCCGGCCGATCCGGCTGGAGCGGCACCCGGCCGGCGTTTATAAATGGTTGACACTTTTCACAAGGATTCGCGGTCGTGTCTCCGCCCGTCCCTACATCCACCCCTGCTTCAGTCCCGCTGCGGCTGATCCAGATCACCGACAGCCACCTCGGCGCGCAGCCGGGCGGTCGGCTATTGGCGATGGATACCGACCACAGCCTCGACGAAGTAGTGATGCGGGTGCGACGTGAACAGCCGCAGGCCGACCTGCTGCTGGCCACCGGCGACCTGACCGACAGCGGCGCCGAGAGCGCCTACCGCCGCTTCCTGAAGATGACCGATGGCGTCGCCCGCCACACCCGCTGCCTGCCGGGCAACCACGACGACGCGGCGCGGCTCTACGGCTTGCTGGCCGGCGACGAACGCGGCGAGCGCGTCACGCTGCTCGGCGACTGGCTGATCGTCACCCTCGACACCGCCGTCCCGCATGAGGTCGGTGGCTTCCTGCGCGACAGCGAGCAGGCGCTGCTGACCGACGCCCTGGCCAAGCATCCGCAGCGCCACGCCCTGATTGCCCTGCACCACCCGGTGCTGCCGGTCGGCACCGCCTGGATCGACCCGCAAATGGTCGCCAATGCCGATGCCTTCTGGGCGGCGGTGGCGCCGTTCCCGCAGCTGCGCGCCGTGGTCGGCGGTCATGTCCATATGGAGACTGACGTCGTTCATCAAGGCGTCCGGGTACTGACCTCGCCGTCGACCTGCATCCAGTTCGCGCCCGGCTCCGACGACTTCCAGCTCGACAGCCAGTCGCCCGGCTACCGCTGGCTCGACCTGCATCCGGACGGCCGCATCGACACCGGCGTATCGCGGGTCAGCGGCGTCCACTTCACCATCGACATGGCCGCCTCCGGCTACTGATTACCTCTGAAAAAGTCGTCCTGACTTTTTCCTCCTTCGCCAATTCAGGCGCAAATACACCTGAATTGCGGGCCGGCCATCCATGGCCGGCGATGGTAATGAGCGGGTTGCCGTTGCCCGCCGCTATCGCCACACTGCGCCCTTCGCCGTTTTCGTCCCTCAATCTGCCCGTCATCGAGAGTCCATGTCCGCGCTGATCTATCTGCACGGCTACCTGAGTACGCCGAATTCGCACAAGGCGCGCCAGACTGCCGACTACCTGCAACGCCACCACCCGCGGATTCGCCTGCTGGTGCCGGCGCTGCCCGAGGAGCCGGAACAGGCGCTGGCCGCCGCCACCGCCACGGTCGAACAGGCACTGGTGGACGCGGCCGGTGCGCCGGTCGGCCTGGCCGGCAGCTCGCTCGGCGGCTTCTACGCCACCGTGCTGTCCGAACGCTTCGGCCTGCGCGCGGTGCTGATCAATCCGTCGGTGCGACCGCATCTGCGCTTCGGCCACTACGCCGGCCAGCCGCAGCTGAACCCTCACACCGGCCGCGAGTTCGCCATCACTGAAAACGATGTCGCCGCGCTGGCCTACGAGGTGCCGGAAAAGATCCATCCGCACCGCTACTGGCTGCTGGCGCAGAAGGACGACGAACTGCTCGACTACCGCGAGGCGGTCGATTATTACGCCGGCGCGCGCCAGACCGTCGAAGAGGGCGGCGACCACCAGTTCCAGGGTTTCGAACGTCATCTGCCGGGTTTGGTTGAGTTTTTGAATTTGGGTCGTTAGCACTGAGGCTGGAAGCGTCCTGGGGGTAACGGCACGCGGGGCCTTCAG
>CAZWXW010000088.1:0-12929 GCA_964638025.1 uncultured Verrucomicrobiaceae bacterium | reverse complement strand
GCCGTCGTCCGACTGAAGGATCGCCGATGAACATCTCGCTCATTCTGCAAATGGCAGCCGATGCCGAACCTGAGCGCATCGGTCTGGTCTGCGATGGTCAGCGCTGGTCCTACAGCGCACTGCGCCGCGCCGCCCAGGGCGCTGCCGCGCTCATCGAAAAAACTGGCTGCCAGTACGCCGCACTGCTCGACGAAAGCAGCGAAGCCGCACCGATTGCGCTGTTCGGCGCAGCATTGGCCGGTGTCCCCTACGTACCACTCAACTACCGTCTTGCCGATGCCGACCTTGGCGCGCTGCTCGATCGCATTGCGCCGGCCTGCATCATCGGCGACGTCGAGCGCATCAAGCGCCTGAGCCCCAACGGCAACCACCAGTGCTTCACTCGCGAAGAGTTCGTCGCGGCCGCACAAGCAGCTGCTGACGGCGCTTCCGACGAAGAGCGCGAAGGCGAAGGCATTGCCGCGCAGATCTTCACCAGCGGCACCACCGCCGCCCCGAAAGCGGCACTGCTGCGCCACACCAACCTGCTCGGTTACATCCTCGGCACCGTCGAGTTCTGCTCGGCCTCCGAAGAGGAAGCGGCGCTGGTCTGCGTACCGCCCTATCACATCGCCGGTATCGCCGCGCTGCTCAGCTCGATCTACGCCATGCGCCGCATCGTGCTGCTGCCGGCGTTCGATCCCGCTGGCTGGCTGCAACTCGCGAGCGATGAGCGTGTCACCAATGCCTTCGTGGTACCGACCATGCTGGCGCGGATCATCGCCAGCATGGATGCCGGCGTAAAACCCGATCTGTCGTCGCTGCAGGCCATCGCCTACGGTGGCGGTCGCATGCCGCTGGAATTGGTCGAGCGCGCGCTGACACTGTTCCCGACCACCAATTTCGCCAACGCCTACGGCCTGACCGAAACCAGTTCGACGGTCGCCCTGCTTGGCCCCGACGATCACCGCACGGCGTTCACCTCCACCGACCCGGCGGTGCGCGCGCGGCTCGGCTCGGTCGGCAAACCGCTGCCGACGGTTGAACTCGAAATCCGCGACGACGAAGGCAAACGCCTGCCCGCCGGTGAGCGCGGTGAAATCTACGTGCGCGGCGAGCAGGTTTCGGGCGAATACCGCGGTCGCTCGGCACTCGATGCCGAGGGCTGGTTCCCGACCCGCGATGCTGGCTATCTGGATGAGGAAGGTTATCTGTTCCTCGCCGGCCGCGCCGACGACGTCATCGTTCGTGGTGGAGAGAACATCTCGCCCGGTGAAATCGAGGATGTGCTGGCGACGCACCCCGCCATCGCCGACTCCGCCGCCGTGGGCGTGCCCTCGGTCGAATGGGGTGAAGCTGTGGGCGTTGCCATCACCTTTCGTCCTGGCATCGAGCGCCCCAGCGACGAGGAGCTGCGCAAACTGATCAAGGATCGGCTGCGCTCCTCGCGCGTGCCGGAGAAGATCGTGGTACTGGATGCCCTGCCCTATAACGAAATGGGCAAACTGCTGCGACGCAAGGTGCGCGAGCTGCTCAACGGCTGATCTCGACAACCACGCGCTGCAGCGACAAACAAAAAGGCCGCGATCATATCGCGGCCTTTTTGCTTTTCCGAAGTGCCGACTACCGTCGACAGATCAGGGCAACACCATCACTGAAACTCGTACTCATTCAACCAGTCAGCCACCGCGCGCACGAAACGCGCTGCGTCGGCGCCATTGATGACACGGTGGTCATAGCTCAGCGACAACGGCAGCAGCGTCCGCAGCTCCGGGCGCCCTTCAGCATCCGGCAGGAAACGACCCTGTGCGCGGGTTATGCCGAGTATCGCCACTTCCGGTGCATTGATGATTGGCGAAAACGAGGTACCGCCGATGTGCCCCAGCGACGACAGCGTAAAGCAGCCGCCCGACATCTCGGCCATGGCCAGCCCCTTGGTGCGGGCCTTCTCCGAAATGCGAACGATCTCTTCGCTGATCTCGTCGACGCTCTTCTTGTCGCAATCGCGCAATACCGGCACCAGCAGTCCGCTCGGTACGTCGACGGCTATGCCGATGTGGAAATACTGCTTCATGAACAGCGTATTGCCATCGGCGCTCAGCGAGCTGTTGAACTGCGGGTAGCGCTGCAGCACGGCAACGGTTGCCTTGATCAAAGCCGGCAGAAGCGTGCGCTTCTTGTCCGGGTTCGCACTATTCCACGCCTTCCGGCGCTGCTCGAAGCCGGTGACATCCGCATCGTCGTTGTGGGTGACATGCGGGATCATCGACCAGTTGCGATGCATGACACGGCCGACAAAGCTCTGGATCTTGCCAACCGGCCGCGCTTCAACGCCGCCATATTTGGAAAAATCCTCTTCCGGCCACGGCATCGCAGCAACGGGTTTATCGCTCATGTTTTTTCTCCTACGACTGAATATCTGAAGGCGAGACGCGCGACCCCACCGCCTCTCTATCAAACCTACCCAAGACGACCTGCATCACGCCGATTCGGTTTCGCTGTCGGCATCCAGGGCGTTGCCGAGCTTGGTGGCAAGCTCGGGAAACATGTCCGGCCGCATCGTACCGAACAGACTGGATCTCAGCACCTCATTTGAATAGCGCTCGGACATCTTGCGCCGGCCAGCGGGGCTGAGGGAGTCGACGCGCGCCCATATCGGCCACAGAAACAGACCGACCAGCATCTGCGCGGCATGCACCTCGCAATTGATCCCGGGCTGGGCGAATTCGGATTGTGCGAACTCCTCGACGTGCGACCTGAAGCGATTCCAGAAGGGATCGTTGGCCGGCTGATTGGAGCTGAGCACGGAATAGAGCCAGACGCGGCCGAACTCGGGATTATCCATCGCAAAACTGGTCAGGTTCGCGATCACGGCCTGCGGTGCGAGCTGTATATCGCGCGCCTGTGGTAGATCGCCGAATACCTCTCTGCACAAGCGCTCGCTGACCCAATCCGTGGTCGCACTCAGCAACTCTTCACGCGTCGGAAAGTGGTGATACGCGGTGCCGCGATTGACGCCGGCAACCTGGGCAACCTCGGAGACACTGAGTCCTTCGGGTCCGTCCTTGGCCAGAACCTTACAGGCGACGGCGAGTATCGCCTCGCGAGTCCGCTCCGGATCCCGCCTCGACTTTCCCACCTTCTTGGTCGCGATGACGTCGCTCAAGCTGCCCTCCAGGCGCGGGGATAAAACCTACTGTTCAAAGAGCTCCGCCAGATGCCGGCAAGCCGATCGGAAGAATACACGCTTTTATCATATTGCTCGACAGTGTTGTCTATTTCGCCATCAGCAACCGTTACGTGTCGTCACGGTAAAAAATGGCGGCAACAAAGGCGGAAGCGGACAATTTCGTGTCTGTTATCATCCGCGAAACAGCCACCAATTGAAGCCGCCTCGATGCCGCCATCCCCAACCGACAAGAAGCAGACCACCAAACCAGCGACAGAGCGGCGTCAGTACAACAGCCCGGTTCGACAACAGCAGAGCGCCGATACTCGCGAGCGTATCGTCGCCGCCGGTTCAGGGCTGGTGCACAGCCTGCCCGCCTGGGACTGGAAGAATCTGACGGCCCGCGCCATCGGCGAGCGCGCCGGCGTCAGCGAGCGCACGGTGCATCGCTACTTCCCGACCGAGCGCAAACTGCGCGACGCCGTGCTGCAGCGGCTGGTGGAGGAGTCCGGTATCAAACTGGACAGCCTGAAACTCGGCGACTTCGCCGAGATTACCGCCGGCCTGCTTGGCTACCTGTCGTCCTTTGCCGCGACGACGACCAATGTCGAAGACCCGTCGCTGTTGTCGATGGACCAGCTGCGTTGCGCCGCCTTGCTGCGGGCCGTCAGCGAGGCAACACCGACCTGGCCACAGAGCGACCAGGAGGCGGCAGCCGCCGTGCTCGACCTTCTCTGGAGTCCACCGCCGTACGAGCGACTGATCTCGGCCTGGCACTTCGATAGCGAGCGCGCCATCGGCACCATCACCTGGCTGATCAATCTGATTGAAGAGGCGATCCGCAACGGACGCCGTCCTGGCATGGAAGGGTGAAATGACGGGCTTGAAAGAGGCGCGGGAGCCAGAGGCTCCCGCGTGTATCTGAACGTCAGCTTGCCTTGGCGTGGTGCGAGAACATCTTGAACAGGTCGCCAGAGGTGATGACGCGTACCTTTTCACCTTCCGCCAGCGGTGCAGCGCCACCACTGGAAACCAGCGTCGTATCAACACCTTCTGCGAGCGCCTTGGCGCGCAGCGCACCAACCGTCAGCTCTTCGCGCTTGAAGTGCTTGAACAGATCGAAGTTGTAGTAACGCATGGCATTGAGGTGCGTCACCTTGTTGATCTGTTCGTCGGTCAGGTGGCCAACCGTCTTCCACAGATGCTCCGGCGCTTCCGGCCACAGCGTGTCGGAGTGCGGGTAGTCGGTCTCGAACACCACCATGTTCTCGTCCAGCGAATCGAGGTTCTTCAGACCGAACGCATCGTCGATGAAGCAGATCATGAAGTGCTTGAGGAACACTTCGCTCGGCTTCTTGCTGCCGAACGTCATGTTGGAGTGCGTCCAGAACTGGTGACGCGAGTGGCTGAAGTCGGCGCGCTCCATGAAGTACGGAATCCAGCCGATACCGCACTCGGACAGACAGATCTTCATGGTCGGATAGCGGTTCAGCGCTTCCAGTTGCAGCCAGTCGGCAGCGCCCACGGCGCTCGACATCGGCATGGTGGTGATCCAGGCCTCGATCGGCGTGTCGTTGGAGGCGTGAACCTGCGGGTTGCCGGCGCCGATGTGCAGACACATGACCATGTCGTGATCGGTGATCGCCTTCCACATCGGCTCCCAGTATTCGCTGTGCACGCTGGGCAGGCCTTGCTTGGTCGGGTTCTCGTTCAGAGAGACCGCGGTGACACCCTTCTTGGCCAGACGCTTGATCTCTGCAACGGTCGCGTTCATATCCCAGGTCGGCAGCAGACCGCAGGGAATGAAACGACCCGGATAGGCACCGCACCACTCATCGACATGCCAGTCGTTGTAGGCGCGCAGGTGAACCAGCGCCTGGTCCTTGTTCGCGGCCTGGTGAAACTTGCCACCGTCGAAGCCAACGCAGGTGCCGAAGTTCAGCGACGCGGCGATGCCGTTGACATCCATATCGCGGACGCGCTCGTGCACGTCGTAGACACCTTTGCGCAGCTGCTCGAACGAGGTCGGTTCCATGCCGTACTCTTCGAGCGGGCGACCGACAACGGCGTTGAGACCCACCGACGGCATCTTCATGCCCTGATATTCCCAGTAGGCCTGACCTTTTTCGTTGGTCTTCAGCTTGGGCGCGCTGGCCAGATCATCACCTTTCAGGTGACGGTCATACATATCCGGCGGTTCACTGATGTGGTCATCGACACTGATGAGCACCATATCGTTGATGTTCATACGGTTCTCCTTACGACGGTAAGCATTATCAAGTTGTTTCTGCGGGTGAAACGAAACTATCCCAACTGGCGGTACTTAAAAAAGCACTCTGACGCTATTCCAACGGTTGCCTCAGGCTATCTCCAAGAAGCTGCCGTCTGGAAACATTCCCTCTCTAGAACCCATTCTCGAGAGGTTGAACAACTCCCTTGCTGAAATCGCGTATTTGCCCAACACGCTTGGCCACCGCCGCGCGCTGCGGCTGGAACGTATAACAGCTGGGCGGCATTTTGGTGGCATCGGACTGCTGATCGAGCGGAATGATACGCCCGTTTGCCACCATATTGCCCCAGCGCAGCAGTCTGGCTGCTTCTTGTAGTTTTGGATCAAGGGAGCTGATCCAAGTTCGCATGTTGTCGAGCGTCATGCCCGCCAGGGCGGGGGGCCGCACGATCTTGAAGCCATCCACGCTCCACCCTAGCAACGACCTGCCATCGCACCGCACCTCGGCGCGACGCACGCCATCGACAGGGTCCGACACCAGCAGGTCATAGATCGACGGCTTTTCATCAAACGCGTGTGCTGCAGCCATCAGCGCCAAATCGTGCAAATGCGTGCAGTTGGCCGTCTTGTCGCCGCGTACGGCGAAATCGCTCAGCGCCACACCGGTGAACGTCTGTTGCAACTGCTGCTCGGCGCCGGGGCAGGTGGTCCAGGGCGCCCGCCGCATATCCGGCTCGATCGCGGTGGCCGTGACGCCATCGTGATGGACGATCACGCTCATGCAGTGGAAGTCGTCCTCGACTTCACTCTGCACCCGACCCACCCCCGGCGTTATACGAAACCGGCGTCGAAAACCCGGCATTTGTTCCAGGGGGCGGTCGAACGCAGGTATCGACATCGTGTTAGCCCTTCATCGAAAGCAGATCAATCCTTCGTCAACAGCAGCGCCGTCGCCAGTGGTCCACCGCCGGAGGTGGCAACAGCCACTTTTGGATCACCCGGAATCTGTCGAGCACCACCGAGACCACGCAGCTGTGTGACCGCTTCGTGGGCGAAACCAAAACCGTGCAGACGCCCCGCGCCGATCTGTCCGCCGAAGGTGTTCAGCGGCAGCTCGCCGTCGAGCGCAATACGTTTACCACCTTCGATGAAACGACCACCCTCGCCCACTTCGCAGAAGCCCAACCCTTCCAGCCAGGTGATGGCGTTGAAGCTGAAGCCGTCATAGAGCTGCACGGTGTCGACATCGGCCGGTTTGTAGTCGGTCTGTTTCCACAGCTCGGGGCCAGTGGCGTACGCAGCCACCCATTCGGCCTGATCCCAGCTGTGACGCTCCACGGTGCCAGCCATCGCCGCGATACGAATCGGCGTGCACTTGACCTCGTCGACGGCATCGCCGGCCGACACGATCAACACGGTGGAAGCATCGGAGAAACGATCGCAGTCGAACAGGCAGAGCGGGCTCGAAATCATCCGCGCCGACATGTACTCATCCATCGACAGTGGCTCGCGCACCAGTGCGCGCGGATTGAGCGCGGCGTGTGCACGACCGGTCAGTGCGATCTGCGCCAACTGCTCGCGGGTCATGCCGTATTTCTTGACGTGACGCATCGCGTATTGCGCGGTCCAGGTCGCTGCCGAGATGGCGTAGAACGGCGAGAACCACTGCGAATTGCCGTCGACACGATCGCGCCGCACGGCCGGATACTCATCCGGTCGCGCCATCGCCGCCGCTTCATAAACGGTACGGAAACAGATGACGTGGCGCGCGAGACCAGCGCGAACAGCCGTCGCCGCAGCGACTACAGCGCCGAGCTGCGAGGTGATTTCGCCGCCGCCGGCGTACCAGGTGGCACGAATGCCGAGGGCATCGACCAGCTCATCGGCGCCGACCGGAGAGAACCCCATGTACTGCGGCATGCGGCCGGGATAGGTGGAGACACCATCGATCTGGTCGATGGTCAGACCGGCTTCGTCCAGCGCTTCACGGACGGCATCAACCGTCAGCAGCAGCGGATGCCGGGTCAGCTTGACGCCGATCTCCGACTGGCCAATCCCGGTGATAAAGGCTTCGTTATTTGCCGTCATGATCAGTTCACCTTCTCAAACAGCGGGATCCAGACATCGTCCTGCTGCTCGAACTTCACGCGCACCCGATCGCCAAATTCAACCGCATCCACCGGGCAACCGACGATGTTGGTGGTGAGGATCACACCGGACGCATCGTCGAGCGCAACACGCGCGATCACCATCGGCACTTCCATCGCCGGGTGCCATTTCTGGTAGTTGATGGTGAAGGTATCGACCACACCGGTGCCGGCAACCACATGCGGCGCAACGTTTTCTGACATGCAGTGGCGGCAGACCGGGCGCGGCGGATGGATGAAGCCCTGGCAATCCTGGCAACGCAGGATGCGTAATTCGCCGACCTCGCCACCGGTCCAGAAGGGACGGTTATCGGCATCGAGGCGCGGAAGAGGACGTGTTGCGGCCATCGATTATTTACTCCAAATCAAATGCAATTCAGCTGAGCCGAACACATGGCCACGGCGATGGTTCAACTGAGGCCGATAATTCAACTTAGTTGAAGGCGCGACATGAAACTACGGCAGACGCTTGTAGCGGTGATGATGCAGACGCCATGAACACCAGCATCATCACCGCAACCGATAGCGCAACCACTGCGCTGTCGATTCAGCTTATTTTTTGGCGCCGGACATCATGACGCTCAGGTCGACCTGACCGGTGGCAACACCGCCCATGAAGCCACCATCGACCGGGAACACCACGCCATTGACGATGCTGGCCAGATTGCTGTTGAGCAGAATCAAGCCACTCGCCTGCTCTTCCGGTGTCGAATAACGCCCCATTGGCTCAGCCGCCGCATCGACCACGGCCTTGCCTGAAGCGGCATGAAACTGCGCCATCATCGGCGTCTGGGTCGGCGACGGCAGCGTGCAGTTGATGCGAATGCCCTTCTTGATCAGGTGCGCGCCCATGAACTGGGTCCAGACGATGACATTCTCCTTGGAGAACGCATATCCCTCTTTCACCGTGTCCAAATGTTGTTCACACCACTCCACCGCAGCCTGATAGCCCTTGGTGGTGACGAATTCCATATTGAGGGGAATACGGCGGCTCCAGCCCAATCCGCCCGTGGAGGCGATGCTGACAATTGCACTACCCGCGCTCATCAGCGGCAGCACTTGTTCAGTCAGATGGCGCAAGCCGATGAAATTCACCTTCATGACATCGAGCGGAGGATTACCCTGAGCCATGCCGGCGCAGTTGAACAGTGCATCGATCTTGCCGCCGACAGCGGCGACGCCAGCCTCGATCGAAGCAGGATTGCGCAGGTCAACCTGGTTGAAGCTCGCGAGCGACAAAGCGGTTTCCCGGAAATCAAAACCATGCACTTCCGCGCCCAGATCGAGCAGCATCTTGGCGGTGGCTTCGCCCATGCCCGAGAAGCAGCCGCTGACGATGACGCGCTTGTTCTTGTAGCCCAGAAAATCCATTAGCCAATCCTCTTAATAAATGAACTGAGATGCGTACAGGCCCGATCATGCCGAGCCGCCAAACTACCTGCTCACCGAGCTCGCCTCGATGACAAAAATCTTTTCCAAACGAGGCACGTCATGACGCGCCAGCCAAGCCATATCTTGTCGTGCAAGTGTCAGGCATAACAGGGGCCTACAGGATACGCAGCTTGACCTGTTAGTCAACAATGCTGAATATAAGGCGCTTCCAAACCGGCGCTTTTCGGACCCCTTCGACGCAACTGCCACGGCAAGAAATCGGCGTCGTTAAATCGCCCTCGCGCTGGACGCCAGATCGATACCGTTGCAGCATCGCCGCCGTCGTCGCACGTACCGGCAACCCGACCGCCGAGACCGGCAGACCACAGACAAATAACGAATCAGGCAGGACAGCATGGCTCTCTATACCACCATCCATCTCCACAACGTCCCGACCGGTCGTGAGGCCGAGTACGCCGCCTGGTTTGATGGCCCGCACCGGACCGCGCTCGCGCAGCTGCGTGGCTTCAAGGCCGCCGATCGCTACGAGGTCACCCCCGAGCAGATCATGGTCGACATCGCCCAACCGTGGCGTTACCTCTCTATTTACGACTTTGATCTGCCGACGCCCGAAATCGACATTCCTGCGCTAGGCCCATTGATCGCCGAGGCTCGCGACAACAACCTGATCAGCGACAACGAGACCGAGCGGCTCTACACCTATCGCCTCTACTCGGACTGGAAGAGCAGCCCCAATCACCAGACCGACCAGCCCTTCTCCGGCGTCAGCATCATCCTCGCCAACTACGTCGCAGGGCGCTTCGCCGAGTATCAGAAATGGTACGACGAGGTACACAGTGTCGAAGTGAGCAACGTGCCCGGCAAGGTGGCAATGAAACGCGGCCAGCTGGCGCCCGTGCAGATCGAACCGCGTCACTATTGCCCCGGCGACCAGCTCGTTCTGTGCGCTCAACAAACCGACGATTTGTGGTTCACAATCAAGGACTTCAGTGCACGCGCCGGCGGCCGCAGCCCGAGCGGCATCGCCTTCGAACCGCGCTCGCAATCCGGTTCGTTCGCACGTACAGTGCACTACTTCAAAAAAATCAGCGGAAATCGCTTCTGGCCGGGCGGCATTGCCTATGCCGGCGACCTGTCGGTCTACCCGGACAAAAGCTGATCAGCCAACTCACCACCCCGTATTGATCCCAGCGCCTCCACCAGAGAAGAGCGGCGAGCACAGAGGAGAAAATTCGTGTCGAAGATCATCGTTATCACAGGTGCCGGCGACGGCCTCGGACGCGCACTGGCCCGGCGCTTCGTCGCCGACGGCGAGACCGTCGTGCTGCTCGGTCGCACCCAGTCCAAGGTGGAGGCCGTTGCCGCCGAACTCGGCGAGCGCGCCATGGCCGTGCAATGCGATGTCTCCTCCCCCGACTCCGTCCGCGCCGCCTTTGCCCGGATCAGCGAGCGCTTCCCGCGTATCGACGTGCTGATCAACAACGCCGCCATCTACGAGCCGTTCCTGATTGCCGAGGCAACCGACGCCCAGATCCTGACCTCGATCGGCGCCAACCTGACCGGCCCGATTCTGTGCGCCCGCTCGGCGATTCCGCTGATGACACGCGGCAGCCACATCATCAACGTCACCAGCGAATCGACCGAGATGCGCTTCCCCTATCTGGTGCTCTATCAGGGCACCAAGGCCGGCGTGGAGCGCTTCTCGGAGGGGCTGCACCACGAGCTGGATCCTGCCGGCATCAAGGTCACCACCCTGCGCGCGGGCCAGATGATGGAAGAGGGCAAGCGCCCCAACTGGAACCCGGAAATTGCGATGCGTTTCGGTCAGGCCGCCATGGCCGCCGGGCTCAACCTGCGCGATCTGCCGAAGTCCCAGTACGACTCGGTGACCAATGTGTTCCGCGCCGTCATCGACATGCCGCCGGATCTGCAAACGGCCGTCGTCACCGTGCATGCGCGCAAACCCGACTGATCTGCTCACCGGCCGCCCTCACGCGGCCGGTTTCGTCTGACCGGCCTGCCGAGCGCTGACCTAACCGTGGGATATCTGCCGTATGAATGAGACGTTCGATTTCGTAGCCGTGGGCAGTGGTGGTGGCGCCCTGTGCGCCGCACTGGTGATGCGCGCCGCCGGCAAAAGCGTATTGATTCTGGAGAAGGCCTCGCTGGTCGGCGGTACCACCGCCACCTCCGGCGGCGTGATGTGGATTCCGAACAACCGCTTCATGAAAAGCGAAGGAATTCCGGACAGCCGCGAAACCGCCATCGCCTATCTCGACGCCGCCATCGGCGACCGCCCCGACATGCCGGGCGCCAGTCGCGACCGACGCATCGCCTATGTCGACGAAGCACCGAAGATGCTCGACTTTCTGGTCGAACAGGGTATCCGCCTGCGCCGCATCCCCTCCTGGCCCGACTATTACGGTGTCACTGGCGAATCGGTGCCCGGTCGCACCGTCGTCTCCGAACTGTTCGACCTGAAACAACTCGGCGAGTGGAAAGAGAAACTGCGCCCCGGCTTCCTGCCGCTGCCGCTGAACCTCGATGAAGCGTTCCAGATGCCGCTGATCAAGCGCACTTCATCCGCCAAGAAGGTGATGCTGAAACTGGTCGGACGCATTCTCGCCGACCGCCTGACCGGCAAACGCCGCACCACCGCCGGCGCCGCACTGCAGGGGCAGATGCTGCAAGCCGTGCTGAAGGCCGGGGTGGAAATCCGCACCCATGCCGCCGTCAAGGAGCTCGTTGTCGACAACGGCCGCGTGACCGGTGTTGTCGTCAGCCAGAACGGCGCCGACGTGCGCATCGACGCCCGCCTCGGCGTGCTGATCAACGCCGGCGGTTTCGCCCGCAATCAGCGCCTGCTGGATCAGCACATTCCCGGCACCAAAGCCGAGTGGTCCTACGTCATTCCCGAAGATACCGGCGACCTGATCGAAGCGGGACAGCGTATCGGCGCGGCGACCGCGCAGATGGGCGAGCGCATCGGCATGCCGATGGCGATCCTGCCAGGCGGCAAGATCGTCACGATGGGCAACGAAACGGCCAAGCCACACAGCATCGTCGTCGACCAGAACGGCGTTCGCTACATGAACGAATCGGGCTCGACGATCGAGTTCTGCCGCCGCCTGCGCGAACACAGCGCCAGCGCACCGGCGGTCCCGAGCTGGCTGGTGTTCGACAGTCAGTACCTGAATACCTTCATGCTGGCCGGCTCGATGCCCGGCCCGAAGAAGCCGCAGCCGTGGTTCGACGAGAAGTTCCTGCGCAAGGGCGAAACACTCGACGAACTGGCGGCAACCTGCGACATCGATGCGGCGCAGTTGCGCGCCACCGTCGAGCGCTTCAACGGCTTCGCACGCAGCGGTCGCAACGACGATTTCCAGCGCGGCGAAACCGCCTACGAACAGTGGCTCGGCGACCCGCTGGCGACATCAAAATCGTTGGGCGCGCTCGAACAGGGACCGTTCTTCGCGATACAACTTTTCCCCGGCGATGTCAGCACCTATGGCGGACTGGTAACCGATACCAATGCTCGTGTGCTGCGCGCCGATGGTTCGGTGATTCCAGGGCTCTACGCCACCGGCACCTCCACCGCCTCGGTGATGGGCCCGGGTGAACCGGGTGCCGGCGGCAGCATCGGTCCGGCCTTCACCTTCGGCTATGTCGCCGCAAAACATGCAGTGACCGCCGGTTGAACGAATACCGGCCCGACAACGAATTTCAGTAACACGATTGCAACGCGCCGCTGGCGCCGAATCCTTGAGGAGAACGAAATGGAAAAACTTCCAGAAGCCAGACTGTATATCGACGGCGTCATGCGCGACGCCAGCGACGGCAAGACTTTCGACAACATCAACCCCTGGACCGGCGAAGTGGTTGGCCAGGTAGCCGATGCCACCGCCGCCGATGTCGATGCCGCTATCGCAGCAGCGCGCCGCGCCTTCGACGAAACCGACTGGTCGACCAACCACCAGTACCGCTTCGAGCTGATGAAGAAATATCGCGATGC
>CAZWXW010000087.1:0-13635 GCA_964638025.1 uncultured Verrucomicrobiaceae bacterium | reverse complement strand
ACTGGTCGACCAACCACCAGTACCGCTTCGAGCTGATGAAGAAATATCGCGATGCGCTCTACGCCAGTCGCGACAAGCTGATCGAGATCGCCATCCACGAAGCCGGTGCCGCACCCGGTGCCGCCTTCCGCGCGCAGATCGACGGCGCGCTGCTCGGCGCCGACGGCCTGCTCGAATGTTTCCCGCACGTCACCTGGGAAGAGGATCGCGGCATTCGCCACGAGTACGGCTTCGACACCAAGCGCATCGTCACCCATGAGGCGATGGGCGTGGTCGGCGCCATCACGCCGTGGAACGTGCCGCTCTACATCAATGTCGGCAAGTGCATGGCCGCACTGCTGGCCGGCTGCACCGTCGTGCTGAAGCCGGCGCCGGACACCCCGTACATGGCCTCGTTCATGGGCGAGCTGGCGATCGAAGTCGGCCTGCCGGCCGGCGTCTTCAACGTCGTCACCTCGGCCGATCCGGCCATGGCCGGTGAGCTGCTGACCAGGGACCCGCGCGTCGATCTGATCTCGTTCACCGGCTCCACCGCCGTCGGCAAGAAGATCATGGCCAACGGCGCCGAAACGCTGAAACGCGTCTTCCTCGAACTCGGCGGCAAGTCGGTCTTCATGGTGCTGGAAGACGCGCCGAACTTCGCCCAGACCGTCATGGGTTCGCTGGTGGTGTTCCACGCCGGTCAGGGCTGCGCCTACCCGACCCGCCTGCTGGTGCCGAAGAGCCGCTACGACGAGGCGGTACAGGCGCTGCAGATGGCCTACGCCGGCTACGCCGAGAAGTGGGGCAAGATCGACGAGCCGACCTGCATCATGGGTCCGGTGATCTCCAAGCGTCAGCTGGAGCGCGTCAAGGCCTACATCGACATCGGCAAACAGGAAGGCGCGCGCCTGATCGCCGGCGGCAACGTCCGCACCGACAAGGGCACCGGCTTCTTCATCGAGCCGACCTGCTTCGTCGACGTGCGCAACGACATGCGCATCGCCCAGGAGGAGATCTTCGGACCGGTGCTGGTCGTCATCCCCTACGAGGATGAAGAGGACGCCGTGCGCATCGCCAACGACAGCGTCTACGGTCTCGGCGGCGCCGTGTTCGGCCCGACCGAACGCGCCGTGGCGATCTGCAAGCGCATCCGCGCCGGCGCGCTGAGCGTCAACGGCGGCGTCAGCATCACCGGCGACCTGCCGTTCGGCGGCTACAAGCAGAGTGGCATGGGCCGCGAGTGGGGTCGCGAAGGGATCGAGGAGTTCCTCGAAGTGAAAGCGATCGGCATTCGCGCGTCGTAACAGGCAACGCGAAAACAAAAAGGGCGCCTCATGGCGCCCTTTTCATTTCAAGCAACAACTCCTCTCAATCGGCAACACCAGCGGCATGTCTGGCCGCGATGTAACCCCAGGTGAACGACGGCCCGACGCTGGAACCGGCACCGGGATAACTGCGCCCCATCACCGACGCGGTCGACACGCCGGTCGCGTAGAGCCCTTCGATCACCGAACCGTCGCCACGCAACACGCGCGCGCATTCGTCAGTCACGACACCGCCATAGGTGCCGACATCACCGGGCAGCACCGGCACCGCGTAGAACGGCCCCTGCTCGATCGTGCCGAGTGTCTGCGACGGTTTGTGTACGGGATCGCCGAGCCAGCGGTCGTAGGGAATCTCGCCGCGCTGGAAATCATCATCGCGATTGTTGGCGACGAAACCGTTGAAGCGTTTCACCGTCGCCGCCAGCACCTGCGGATCGACACCGACCTGCGCCGCCAACCCTTCGATCGAATCGGCGCGCTTCAGGTAGTCGGCCTCGAACCAGCTCTGCAATTTCTTTTCGGAGGGCACGACACTGCCGAGCATGTAGCGCTGTGTGTACTGGCTGTCGAAGATGGCCCAGCTCGGCACCGCCGGCACCGTCCTGTTGCGCTCCAGCATCTTCTTGGCATAGGCCATGTAGGAGCCGCCCTCGTTCATGTAACGCACACCGCTCTGGTCGACCAGGATCACATGCGGCGACGCCGTCAGCCCCTGCGCACCGGGCTTGATCCCCTCGCCTTCGCTGCCGGGTGTCAGCGTGGTCTGGTTGCCGACGCGCTCCTCCATCTGCGCCACCGCCGCGCCGAGTCGCATCATCTCCTCGATCATCTCGCCGGTATCGCCCGGCGCGGCACTGGTCCACGCCGTCGACGTGCCGGGGATGTACTGGTCGCGCATGCGCTGGTTGTGCGCGAAGCCGCCGGCGCCGACCAGCACACCGAGCCGCGCGCCAATCCGCAGCGTTTTCTCGCCCTGCTGCACGACGACGCCTTTGACCACGCCCTCCTCGACAATCAGTTCGCGCACCGGTATTTCAGTACGAACGTCAACACCGGCGCGCAGTGCCGCCTCCAGCATCTGCCCCTGCAGCGAGGCACCGGCGCAGATGCGACGGCGAAACGTCAGCAGGTCGAGCACGATGCGGCCGACCACCTTCAGCAGCGTGAAGCGCGCCTTCCACCAGTAGCGCATGCGCGGCAGCAGCAGCGCCTCCTCCAGATTCGCCGGCATCATCAGGAAGCCGGGGCGCAGCCGCTTCTTCCACTTGCCGAGTCGGTTGACGTCATACAGCTCGGGCAGCACCGAGCGACCGCACTCCAGTGCACCGGGAATTTCGCCGTGATAGTCGGGCCAATAGCTCGCGCGCTTGATGCGGATACCCTGATTCAACAGGAATTCGAGCATCTGCGGCGCCGTGCGCAGATAGGTATGGCGGCGCACGCGGGTGGCGCCTGGCGTGTCGTCGCGATCACCGACCAGCGTGTCGAGATAGATGGCCGCCTTGTCGAAGCTGTCGTCGATGCCGTCGCGCTGCAGGAAGCGGTTGTTCGGAATCCACATGACACCGCCGGAGCGGGCGGTGGTGCCACCGACCAGTTCGGTCTTCTCCAGAATGACGACGCTCTTGCCCAGCGCGCGCATCTGCAGCGCCGCGCACATCGAACCACCGCCGCTGCCGACGACGACAAAGTCGAAAAGCTCGTCAAAATCCTCCATTCACCCCTCCGCGGTCAACGCCATAAAAAGAGCGGCGGCGCCTGTTGCAGGCGCCGCCGGCACTGTCACATCGAACGTCAGTAAGTGTATTTGAAATTCACGCCATAAGTGCGCGGCGCGGCCGGTGCCGACAGATCGGCCAGCGAAGTGGCCAGCTTCGACACATACCAGGTCTCGTTCTCCAGATTGCGCCCCCACAGCTCCACGGCCCAGTGCGGTGTCGGGCTCCAGGCGACCGAGGCGTTGAGCGTGCTGAATGCCGGCTGCTCCAGGCGATTGTCGGGCTCGAAGTAGTAGCCGTCGTTGTAGCTGTAGATCGCCGACAGCTCCAGCTCGCCGGCCGCGCCCATGAGCAGGGTGTAGCTCGCCCCCACGTTGCCCGCGAAGCGCGGCGCCAGCGGTGTGTCGTTGCCGGTCGCGCTGCCGAAGCAGGTGGTCGTACCGCCGGTGGGCGCACCGGTGCTTCCACCCGCCGCGCAGCTCGCCGGGCTCAGATGGGTGAGCGGCGCATTCGGAAAATCGGTGAACTCCGAATCCAGCCATGTGGCGGAACCATACAGACGAAGGTTGTCCAGCGGCGCCGCTTCGAACTCGACTTCAACGCCACGCACTTCCACTTCCGCCGCGTTCAGCAGAATCGCGACGGGGCTGGAACCCGATGTCGCGCGCACCTGATAGTCGCTGATCTCGTACTGGAACAGCGAGAGGTTCAACCGCAGCCGATCGTCGAGCAGCAGCGATTTGATCCCCACTTCATAGGCGTCGATGGTCTGCGGCCGGACCGGCGCCACTGTGATGTTCGACATCGAGTAGGTGCCGGACTTGAAGCCGCGGTTGTACGAGGCGTAGACATTGATGCTCTCGGTGAGATCCTGCCGGATCGACAGGCGCCAGGTCGGCTCTGTCTCGGTCACCGAGTCGTCGACGGAAAACGGCGCCGTCGGATTGGGCATGGTAATCTGCAGCGGAATCTGCTCGCCTTCGAAATCCAGCCTGTCGCGCGTGTAGCGCAGGCCGGCGGTCAGCAGCGTGCTGTCGGTCAACTCATGGGAGAGTTCGCCGAACAGTGCGTAGGAGGTCGTCTCCAGCGTCGAGAACACCGAGTTCTGGCCGCCGGTGATCAATGGTGCCGACGCAAAGGCGAGACCGGTGGAGGTCTGCGGGTGCAGTTCGGCCTCGGTGTAGAGCAGGAACAATCCCGTCTGCCAGCTCCACGGCCCGTCCGATTCCGAAGCGAGACGAAACTCCTGCTGGTACGACGTCGCCGTGTCGCGCAATTCGATATAGGCCAGGTCCATGCCGGCCGCCGGCTTCAATGGCCCGGTGTCGGCATCGAAGCCGCTGTGATTCCTGTTCTCGCGAATACCGGTGATGCTGGTCAGCATCGCCCACGTCAGGTCGAACTCCGCGGTCAGGTTCAACCCCCACAGCTTCATGTCGGAGAACTGCTCGTCGGGCGTGTTGGTGCCATACGGATCGGCCGGGGGAAGTATCCCACCGGTGCTGACCGAACCCGGTGCCAGCCGGAATGCCGTCGAGAAGTTGTCGGACGATTTCGCGTACTCGCCGGCCAGCGTGACCCGGGTCGAGTCGTCCGGCAGCCACACCCACTTCGAGCGCACGCCCCAGTCCCAGCCGAGGCGCACATCCTTCCCGGTGACCTGGTCCCGACCCCAGCCCTCCTGCTGATCGGTCATGGTCAACGCGATGTCGGCGCTCAGCGTGTCGGTCACCGGACCGGCCACGTAGGCCTGGGCCGTGTACGTTTCGTAATTGGCGACACCCACATTGACCTTCGCCTCGAACTGCCGACCGGGCTCGCGCGTGATCACGTTGACGAGACCGCCGGACGAGTTGCGCCCGAACAGCGTGCCCTGCGGTCCTTTCAGCACCTCGACACGCTCGATGTTGTTGAACTTCAGCGCGGTCTGTTTCAGATCGGCGATGAACACGTTGTCGACGTAGAACGCGTTCGCCCCCTCCTCACCGGTGCCGGCGCTGGAGTTGCCGACACCGCGCACATAGAACATCGCGGACGGCCCCGAACGGACCAGCTGAATGCTCGGCACCAGTGCCGGCAGCCCCGTGGTACCGCTGACGCCGCTGCCGGCCAGACTCTCCGGCGAGAAGACCGCCACCGAGACAGGCACATCCCGCAGCACCTCGTCGCGACGCTGCGCGGTGACGATGATCTCCTCCAGCGCGCCCTGTGCGTGGGCCGGCGGCACCGACAAACCGACGCCGGACACGGCTGCCGGCAACACGGCCATCGCGTGGAGCGCGCGACGGATACCTGCTCTGCTCTTTTTGTCTTTCATGGCGTTTCCCTCTAATTATTTTCACTGCAGCCCCGATCCACCGCGCTTCCCGTTCAGCCTCGGCGTCCGCGTTCAGGCCGGATCCCATTCGATCACCAGCCGGTCGACACCCCAGGTACCGCCGGTGTGGCACTCACATTTCTCACCATCCGGCATCCGGATGTTCCCGAAACGCGAAAGAAACGCTTCGACCACCGTTCTCAACTCGCGCTTGGCCAGGTGAATGCCCAGACAGAGATGCGGACCGGCCGCGAACGTCAACATGCGTGCGTGCCTGTCGATATCCACCTGGTGCGGATTTTCATAGACCCGCGGATCGCGGTTCGCCGCGAACGTGGCCATCAGGACGTGATCGCCCTTGCGCATCGTCACGCCGTGAAATTCGATGTCCGTCTTGATTTTTCGATGAGGCTGCGCGACCGGATACGCGCGCAGAAACTCCTCGATGGCCTGCGGAATCAGCTTGGGATGGGCGCGCAGCCTCTGCTGCAGCGCGGCATCGCCGACGAGGTGGCGAAAGATCCATCCCAGCGTGCTGTAGACCGTATCGAGACCGCCGATGTAGAGCAGCGCAACCATGCCCATCACCTCATCCTGGGTGAGAGGTCGCTGTCCCTCATACGTTGCGCCAAGAATGGTCCTCATCAGTTCCGTCGTCGGCTGCCGGCGCTGTTCGTCGATGAATGTCTGTAGGTACTCGAACACGGACATCATCGCCGCCACCCGCTGGCGCGGATCCTCGGCTCGCAGCAGCTGGTGCTCCCACGCCAGAAACTGCGGCAGCATGTCGCGCGGCATTCCCATCAGGTCGAGGAAGACGTACGAGGGAAATTTCTCGGCGAACTCGCCGATGAATTCACACGATCCTCGATCCGCGAACCCGGCCACCAGTTCGTCGCAGACCTCCTTCACCGAACTCTCCATCGCGCTCACCGCGCGCGGCGTGAACAGCGGATTGAGCAGCCTGCGGTATTTGTGGTGCTCAGGCGGATCGAACTCCAGCGGATTCAGTTTCCAGTTGATGCCCATCGCGGCGAGATCGGCGCGCTCGCTGGAGAAGTGTTCGGGATCGGCGTAGGCCTCCTGCAACAACGCCTGGCGCGTCAGCACCCAGCCGGGATGGCCATTGGCGGCCGTCGTCGCCCAGAAGATGTCCGGCCCTTCGTGCAGATGCGCACTCGCCTGATAGGGGTCGTCGAAGGCCGCGGCGTAAGCGTTGATATCGATGTCCCGCACCAGCTCCGCCGGGACATGCTCGGGAATCCGCTGTCCGGATTTCTGCAAAATGGTCATCAGCTCTCTCCTCGTTATCGCCTGCGGCGGCAGGTACTGCTCAACGCGCCGCAGTGCCGCTCTGTGCCCACACTCAGATCGGGGCAACCGTCACGCGAATGCCGTCCAGCGCGTTGCTCATGCTCACCTGACACGACAGACGCGAATTGGCGCGGCGCTCGGCCGCGCACGCCAGCATGTCGTCCTCCTGTCCGCTCATCGGCGGCAGCCGCTCCACAAACGCGGGATCGACCCAGACGTGACAGGTGGCGCAGGCACAGGCGCCGCCACAGAGCGCCTGCAGCTCGTCGACACCGTCGTCGCGCATGATCTGCATCAGCGAGCGTCCGCACGCCCCGTCGATGACTCGCTCATCACCACCCTGACCGACAACAATCACTCTTGGCATCCGCCCTCTCCCACTACCGTCAATGTCGTGCTTGCAACACCACCAACTTTGCAATGCAAAGTTAGTGGGCAAAAAAATTTCTAGCCCGGCTGCCGCACCAGTGGCTGGCGCGGTTTTCTGGCGCCGTCGCCGGCGGCCTGCCGAAGCACACGCTCCAGCTCTTCGAGATAGTCGAGAAAGCGTGCTCGCCCCTCGTCGGTCAGTCGGCAGCGCGTGCTTAGTCGCCGTCCGTCGAAAACCTTTTCGATCAACACATGTCCGGCCTCTTCGAGAATCTGGAGATGGCGGCTCAGATTGCCATCGGTCAGACCACACAGCGTCTTCAGACCGGTAAAGGCGAGCCCTTCGGCGTGGCCGATCAGCGAACTGACGATGCCCAGACGCGCCTTTTCGTGAAACGTGCGGTCGAGCCCCGAAAATGCGTAGGGCGCTTCACCCTTTTTTGCAGACACCACTTCCCCCAAACGTCCCACCGACGATCAGTGCCACCGAAACGTGCCCGACCGCGAAGGGAATTCCCATCATCCACGGCGACAGCGTTCTGCTCGAACCAGCAACCATCAACACGATGGCGCCACACAGGAAATACCAGACCGCCACCCAGACGATGGTGCGCGGCAGAGTGGCGACGAACGAGAAACCGAGCAGCCCGATCAGCAGCAGCCACAAACCGGGCAGCAGCCAGAGACTCTCCGGCGAGCAGGAAAAGATCACGCCGGAGATGACCAGGCCCGCCATCGCGAACGGCAGCACCTTCTGCAGCGCGCTGTTCAGCATCGCCGGCGCCAGCTGGCCATGCAGCCGCTGCGAGCGCAGCACGGCTTCGACCACCGCTACCGTGAAGCTGATGCCGATGACCGCGGCCCACACCAGAACGAACCGGAAACCGTCATCGACCCATCGCTCGGGATGAAGGCCCTGCGCCAGCGCGACGATCAGCACCAGCACCGCCATCAGCGCATTGAACCCCGGCGCGATGCCACGGAACTGCGTGCTCGCCGCCAGCTGCGCACGAATGCTGGAGATATCCGACAGCGCCAGATCAACCTCTTTCATGGGCAACCCCTCAACTTTGTAATGCAAAGTATATGCGGCACGACGCCGTGTCAACCACTCCCCGTATCTGCAAAAATACGTAAACGTAATGAATCGAAGCCACCACCATCCCCGCCTCGTGGAGCAATCATGCAAATCATCGACCGGGTCAGCGGCGACACGCTCGGCCTGCAACTGCCCGCACATGGCGCCGCACTGCTGCATGCCGGCACCACTTTTCTGACCGACGCATTTCGCACGACCGGTGCACTCCCGGCAGGCAATCGCGTCGCACGCATCACGCGCTTCGAGGAGTGCCCCGGCGGCAGTACCGGCCGCAAGTTTTTCCTGTCCGTCGACTATGAAAAACCCGATCCCGCGCTGCACACCGAACTGTTCGTCAAATTCTCGCGCGATTTCGACGACGAGATTCGCGATCGCGGACGCGACCAGCTCGAACCGGAGGTGCGGCTGGCACTGCTGTCACGCAGCCCCGGTTTCCCGATCGCCGTGCCGGCCTGCTACTTCGCCGACTACCATCGCGACAGCGGCACCGGCGTACTGATCACGCAGCGCATTCCCTTCGGTCGCGACGGTTTGGAACCCATCCATCAAAAGTGTCTCGACTACGAGCTACCCGAGCCGCTGCAACACTACCGCGCGCTGATCAGAGCACTGGCCCGGCTGGCCGGCACCCACAAGGCCGGCAAACTGCCGGCCAGTGTCGAGCAGGAGTTCGCGTTCGATGCGGAAAAAGCCGATGCCGGCCTGACGCTGCGCTACAACGCCGAGCAGTTGCTGCGACGGGTCGAGCGCCTGGCCGAGTTCGCCGGGGAGTACCCCCGCCTGCTGCCGGACAACATCCGCTCGCCCGCATTCCTGCGACAACTGACCGACGAGCTGCCGCGTTTCGTCGAACACGAAGCGGCCATCAAGCGCTTCCTGCGCAGCCGCGACGAATTCATCGCGCTGATTCACTGGAACGCCAACATCGACAACGGCTGGTTCTGGCGCAATGCGCAGGATGAGCTGGAGTGCGGCCTGCTCGACTGGGGCGGCGTCGGCCAGATGAACGTGGCGCTGGCGCTGTGGGGCGCGCTCAGTGGCGCGGAGACCGAACTGTGGGATGAGCATCTCGACGAACTGCTGACACTGTTCGTCGACGAGTTTCGCCAGTGCGGAGGACCGGCGCTCGACGAGGCGTTGCTGAAGCAGCAGCTGCTGCTCTACGTCGCGATGATGGGTATCTCATGGCTGCTGGACGGGCCGGCGCGCATCCGCGCACAACTACCGGAGCGCGCACCAGACCTGACGCGCTTCGACGCACCGGTGCGCGACAGCGAGATAGTGCGTACCGTGCTGCAGATGATGATCAACGTGCTGAACCTGTGGCAGCGCCACGGTTTCGGCAAGCAGCTCGATCGCGCACTCGCCCTGATATAAAAGAGTTCGATCAACTCAGGAGTCCCGCACATGGCCCGCATCACCCTCGACGGCATCGAGATCGACTACGAACTGTTCGGCGATACCGGCGCGCCGCCGATTGCACTGACACCCGGCGGTCGCTTTTCGCGTGAAAGTATCGGCGTACCACAACTGGCCCATGCACTCGCCGCCGGCGGCCACCGCGTGCTTCTGTGGGATCGCCCCAACTGCGGCGCCTCCGACCTCTGCTTCGACGCGGAAAACGAATCGCTGCTGCACGGCCAGACGCTGACCAAACTGATCCGCGCGCTCGAACTCGGGCCGACAGCACTGGTCGCCGGCTCAGCCGGTTCACGCACGTCGCTGATCGCGGCAGCGCACGACCCCGCCATCGTCTCTCACTTGATCGTGTGGTGGATCAGCGGCGGCCCGATCAGCCTGCTGCTGCTCGCCGCCTTCTACTGCTGCAACTCGGCGCTGGCCGCCAATGCCGGCGGCATGGCGGCGGTGGCAGCGCTGCCGGACTGGGCCGACCAGATCAAACGCAACCCGAAGAACCGCGACATCCTGCTGGCACAGGACCCGCAGCAATTCATCGCGACGATGGAGCGATGGGCGATGTCGTATGTGCCGAGCGAGACGTCACCGGTGCCGGGCATGAGCGCTGCCGATTTTGCGAAACTGACGATGCCGACGCTGATCTTCCGCAGCGGTGCCAGCGACCTGAGCCATACACGCCGCACCACCGAGTGGGTGCATGAACTGATTCCGCAGTCGCAACTGATCGAACCGCCGTGGCCCGATGACGAGTGGAACCAGCGTTCCGCTTACGCGCAAAAGAATGGCGGTGTGGGGCATTTTGCCAACTGGCCTGATCTGGCGCCCACCATCCTTAAATTCATCGCTAAGCACTGAGATATAAAAAGAGGGGCCGAAATTAAGGGACTCGTGAAAAACTTGGTCAACGAAGAAAATCTATTAGCAGAAGGCAAATTTTTGACCACAAAGACAGCCTAATTTCCACGCTGACCGCCCCAAACAAAAAGGCCGCGCATCTGCGCGGCCTTTTCATCGAGATATCAGCACTCAGGCATCAATCCCCAACCGCTTCATCGCCGCCTGCCGAATCTCGCCGGCCTTCACTTTCTCATTGCCAGTCAACGCAAACTCCTCCTCCTTGAAGAACAGCACCGTGCGCGGCACTTTGAAGCTCGCCAACTGCTCTTTCAGGAACGAAACAATCTTCGCCTCGTCAAGTGTCTCGCCATCAACCGGCACAATGCAGGCGACCACCATTTCGCTCAGCGTCGGGTGCGGCACGCCAACCGTCTGCGTGCGTTTGACGCCGGGGAATTTGGCGATGACATCGTCGACCTCTTCCGGCGACACATTGGCGCCACCGGTTTTGATCATTGCGGTGATGCGCCCTTCCCAGAACAGCCGCCCCTCCAGGTCGACGTAGCCGCCATCGCCGGTGCGATAGAAACCTTCATCGTCAAAACACTCTTCCGCCGATTTGCCGATGTAGCCGCTCATCAGCGTCGGCCCCTTGATGCAGATCTCACCGCGCTCGCCGACCGGTACCAGCACGCCGGTTTCCGGGTTGACGATCTTCAGCAGATTGCCCGGCAGCGGCACGCCGCAGCTGCCGGCATACTGCGCAGCCGAGGTATCGGCATCGTAGGAGGTCATGATCGTCATCGTTTCGGTGGTTCCGAACGACATCGGCAGATCCCAATCGGTGTTGACCGTCGGGTGTTCCATCAGGATCTCGCCGCGCGTGATGTAGCGCAGGCTGGAGAGATCGGCCTCGGCATAACCCGGCACCGCCTGCATGCGCGCCCACTGATGCGGGCGGCCACTCATGAAGGTGATGCGCTCGGCCTGGATCAGCCGCACGGCCTCATCGGCATCGAACAGCGGCTGCAGAATCACGGCACCGCCGGTTGCCAACGCGACACCGACGATCATCGCGATATTGCCCGACCAGAAGAAACCGTTGCCGGTCCAGGCGCGCGCCGGTTCCTTCACCGCCATCACGCGCGGCCAACGCCACCACTGAATGGCGAAGGCGCGCTGCGAATGCAGGATGCCTTTCGGCAGGCTGGTGGTACCTGACGAGAAGAACAGGCCGCCGGCATCGGCGGGCGTCACCGCAGCGGCGCGCGCTTCGACGATGGCGGTAGAGACAGACTTTCCACGTGCGATGAAGGCATCCCACGTTTCGAATGCCGCGATGTCACTCGCTGCCTCTTCGCCTTCAGCAGTAACACCAGCCAGCTTCACGAAATGCTGCAGGTAGGGAAATTTGCTCGATGCCAGTTCACCGACGGCGCTGCCGCGAATTGCCGGCTCCAGATCGGCCAGCATCGCGCCGAAATCCTTTTTCAGCACCTTGTCTTCGAACAGCAGCACCGAGATGCCGGAGGCTTTCAGCAGATGCTCCATCTCGGTCGGCGTCGAAAAGGTGGAGAGCGCGACGGTGACACCCCCCGCCATCGCGATGCCGAACACCGCCGACAGATATTCGCAGCGGTTGGTCATCAACACGCCGACGCGACTGTCCTTGCCGACGCCGCTGGCGACCAGTGCCCTGGCGACATCCATCGAGCGATCCCACAGCTCGCGATAACTCCAGCGCTCGACACCGTCGCGGCGGTGCAGCACCACCGCCTCGTTGTCGCCGTAACGGTCGCACACGTCGCGCAGATAACCGGGAATGGTTTGCGCGCCGATACCTGCCTCGTCGCTGAGCGGAAGTCCGCGCACCAGCGATTTGGAGGGATCGGCAACAACGGCTCGTTTTATTTGCATAGATAAGAACGGCTCCGACTCTCGTCATTCTGCGCGAGCGAAGCGAAGTCGCAGAATCCATGGTCACTGCACATAACTGGATTCTGCGACTGCGCGCAGAATGACGATGCGCCTAAATTGAGTGAATCAGCGGAGATCAATACGGCAACTGAACTTCAGCTGTGCCCTTGAGGATGGTCTCGCCGGTCTGCGTTTTCATCGTCACCTGCACCTTCACTACCGGGCAGCCGAACGCAGAGCGGTCGATCTTCTCGATCACTTCGCCGTCGATGTAGGTGATGTCGCCTTCGAAGGCGGGGCTGCGGAACTGCGTGTTGGAATGGACGACGAAACCGTCGTGGCCGGCCCAGTAGGCGATGTAGTCGACATGCCATGCATTCATCGAAGCGCCGTAGCCGTACATGCCGCCCATGCCGATATTCGAGGCTTTTTCCAGATTGACGTGACCACTCGACGGGCCGTAGTAGAGGCCGTCGCCCTGACGCGGGTCGAGCTTGCGTGCGTCGTGGTCGTAGGTCATCTCCTTGGCGAAACCGGCATCTTCCTTGGCCGGATCGTAGGCGCCTTCCGGCACGTTCCAGCGCCAGGTGCCCCAGACGTTCTGGCGGTAGGCGCGGTATTCGGTGACGAAGGTGGCAATCGAGTGCGGACCGATAACACGGCGCGGCAGTTTGTCGCCGACTTTCACATCGCCGTAGGCCGGCGATTTGCCTTCGCGGTTCGACATGATCCAGTCGAAACGGATTTTCTGAATTTCTGCGAGCTCTTCTTTGGTCCAGCGTTTCGGCGACGCTTTCTCTTTGCCGTAGACGGCGCGTTTGTTCGCCTCTTCGGTCAGATAACGAATCGCGGTGGCGCGCTCGCGAGCAACCAGCACACCGTCCTGATTGCGGTGTTCGGTGTCGCCACGGGTGAAAACGGTGGGGCCGGCGAAACCGGTATCTTTGACGTCGTAACCATCGAAGCGGCGCTTCTGAAACAGCTTGTCGCCCGGACGAATCGGCGCGTCGAAGAACCACCACTCCTCACCACCGAAGATCAGGTGGGTGCCCGGAATGTTTCCGACACAGGCGGGGTGGCAGCCGTGGCCGTAATCCATCGCGACGGCGAACGATTGCGGTGCAACGATGCCGCCGTATCGGGATTTGCGCGCGAACTCTTCGTCCCAGTGGATCGGGTTCGCGTAGTCCATCGCCATCACCCAGCGGCGGATGTCGGTGGCGTTACACGGGTCCCACAGCTCGGCGAAGATGACCGGCTTGCCGACCCATTTGTCGACATCGCTCATGTCGAGTTGCACGTTGCTCACGTTCGCTTCAGCAGACATTCGAACACCTC
>CAZWXW010000086.1:0-13713 GCA_964638025.1 uncultured Verrucomicrobiaceae bacterium | reverse complement strand
GCGTCGAGATCGCCCGCGCGCTGGCGGTCGACCCCGCCTTCATCCTGCTCGACGAACCGTTCGCCGGTGTCGACCCGATCTCGGTCAGCGACATCAAGGAGATCATCCGCCACCTGCGCGACAAGGGGATCGGCGTGCTGATCACCGACCACAACGTGCGCGAGACGCTGGATATCTGCGAAAAAGCCTACATCGTCGGCGAAGGACACATCATCGCGGCCGGCGATGCCGACACCGTGCTGAACGACGCCAAGGTGCGCGAGACCTATCTCGGCCACCATTTCCGGCTCTGATCCGCAACAAACCGCCGCCAGCTCCAGCAGAACCCAGCGCGCCGTTGCGGCGCGCGTAGTGCCCGTCTACACTCCCTCCAGCACGCTGCTTTATGCAGTTTTCATTCCACTGCACAGCCCGTTCTGCCGGACAGCCCCTGCTCCTCGCCGCGAGCAATCCATTGCAACCGGCCGTCATGAACCCCGAAGCAGTCGTGAACCCCAACGTTGTCGAGATGAAGTTGCCGTCATGAAACAGTCGCTCCAGCTCAAGCTCGGCCAGCAGCTCACGATGACGCCGCAGTTACAGCAGGCGATCAAGCTGCTGCAACTGTCGACGCTGGATCTGCAGCAGGAGATCCAGAGCGCGCTCGACTCGAACCCGATGCTGGAGGTCGGCGAAGACGAAGAGGGCGGCGGCGAGCCGGAGCTGCCGGTGGCCGATTTCACCCCCGAGCGCAGCGCCGAGCAGGCCATTGGCGGCGAGGACGGCAACGACTGGGGCGACACCATCCCCGACGAACTGCCGGTCGACACGCTCTGGGACGATGTCTACCAGACCAGCGGCACCAATAGCGGCAGCGCCTCTGGCTCGGATGACGACGACTACGATTTCGACTCGCGCAACAGTGCCAGCGAGTCGCTGCAGGATCACCTGCTGTGGCAGCTCAACCTGACGCGCATGTCCGAAAACGACCGCATGATCGCCATGTCGGTCATCGATGCCATCGACGACATCGGCCGGCTGACACAGAGCCCCGAAGAGATTCTCGAAGGCATGCCGGAAGGCAGCGGCATCGAGCTGGATGAAGTGGTCGCCGTACTGCACCGGGTTCAGCAGTTCGACCCACCCGGTGTCGGCGGCCGCGACCTGCGCGAATGCCTGCTGATCCAGCTCAACCAGCTGGTCCCGGAGACGCCGTGGCTGAAGGAGGCGAAGCTGGTGGTCGATCGCCACATCCAGCTGCTCGGCAGCCGCGACTATGTGCAGCTGATGCGCCGCACCCGCCTGAAAGAAAATGAACTGCGCGATGTGCTGCACCTCATCCAGCGGCTGAATCCGAACCCGGGCGAGGTGATCACCGCCAAGGCCGCCGAATATGTCGTGCCGGATGTCTTCGTACGCAAGCTGAAGGGCCGCTGGACCGTCGAGCTGAACCCCGATATCGCGCCGCGACTGCGCATCAACGCCAACTACGCCTCACTGGTGCGCCGCGCCGACTCCAGCGCCGACAACACCTACCTGCGCGACAACCTGCAGGAGGCACGCTGGTTTCTGAAGAGCCTGCAGAGCCGCAACGAAACCCTGCTGAAAGTGGCGACCAAGATCGTCGAACACCAGCGCGGCTTTTTCGAATATGGCGAAGAGGCGATGAAACCGCTGGTGCTGCACGACATCGCCGAAGCGGTCGGCATGCACGAGTCGACCATCTCGCGCGTCACCACGCAGAAATACATGCACACGCCGCGCGGCATCTTCGAGCTGAAGTATTTCTTCTCCAGTCACGTCGCCACCGAATCGGGCGGCGAGTGTTCGTCGACAGCCATCCGCGCACTGATCAAGAAGCTGGTCGCCGCCGAAAATCCGCGCAAGCCGCTCAGCGACAGCAAGATCACCGAACTGCTGGCCGACCAGGGCATCGTCGTCGCCCGCCGCACCATCGCCAAGTACCGCGAGGCGATGAATATCCCCCCCTCCAACGAGCGCAAGCGGCTGGTGTAACCGGGTCTCGGCCCGGGGTTACAATCGATCAAGAGTTACAATGGCCCGCCGCGCTGCGCCGCACAAAGACCCGCGCCGTCAAAGAATCCCGACCGGGGATGAGCTACAGTGAACTGGCGGACAACTCGCCGTCGCGCAACCGCGTTGCACAGGCACCGCCCGCAAAGCAGAAGGGTCAGAGACAACCAGGTCCAGTAACAGCAGGCTGTGGAAATAGATCAGCAACATTGCGAAGCCTGAACTGTCTCAAAGACTGATTCCGTTCCAAAGACTGTAAGGAGCGATCCATGCAAATCACCGTCAGTGGCCACCACGTCGATATCACCCCCGCCCTGCGCGACTACGTGAACAGCAAACTATCCAAACTGCAGCGTCACTTCGACAACATCACCAACACGGCGGTGACGCTCACTGTCGAAAAGCTGATCCAGAAAGCCGAAGCCACGGTGCATGTCGCCGGTGCCGACCTGTTCGCGGCGTGCGAATCCGAGGATATGTACGCCGCCATCGACTCGCTCGCCGACAAGCTCGACCGCCAGGTCATCAAGCACAAAGAAAAGCTGAAAGGCCACTGAGCGCTGCTGCCGAATACCGAGAGACCATCGAGCTCCACGCGGCGCCCGCCCGGGCGCCGACTCCCAACCCACCAACCGCGACCATCATGCGACTCGACACCATCCTGACCCCGGCCCGCACCCTCTGCCGCAGCGCTGCCAGCAGCAAGAAGCGGGTGCTGGAAAATATCGCTCAATTCATCTGCCAGGAGCTACCCGGCTTCGATGCCAGCACGCTGTTCGGCAATCTGATCGCGCGCGAACGGCTCGGCAGCACCGGCCTCGGCCAGGGCATCGCCATTCCACACTGCCGGCTGAAGGATCTCGACGGCGTCATCGGCAGCCTGATCACGCTGGAACAGCCGATCGATTTCGAAGCGATCGACGACAAGCCGGTCGACATCCTGTTCGTGCTGATCGTTCCCGAGCAGGCGACACAGGAGCACCTGAACACGCTGGCGGGACTGGTCGAGCTGTTCAACCAGAGCGAATTCTGCGAACGACTGCGCGCCGCCACCAGCGCCGAGCAGCTCTACGACGCGGCGGTCACCTACGCCACGCCGCACTGAACCGATTCAGCCAGCGACGGTCGCCGCCATGGAAGAGACACCGATCCCCACATCGATGCAGCGCGCCGCGACCCCAGCGTCGATGCAGCTCGTCATCATCAGCGGCCGCTCCGGCTCCGGCAAAAGCACGGCGCTGCATCTGCTCGAGGATGAAGGTTTCTACTGCATCGACAACCTGCCGGTATCGCTGCTGCCGGCGCTGGTCGCGCAGCTGCGCAATGAGCCGGTCGGCGACGGCGGTCGCATCGCCGTCTGCGTCGATGCGCGCAACGCCTCGCGCGACCTGTCGCGCTTCCCGGAGCTGCGGCAGAAACTGCCGACCGATGTCGCTGTCGATGTGGTCTATCTGGATGCCGACGATCACACGCTGATCAAGCGCTTCTCCGAGACCCGTCGCCGTCACCCGCTCAGCGATGCCAGCACCGCGCTGGGCGAAGCGATCGCGCGCGAGCGCACGCTGCTCGAACCGATCGCGATGACGGCCAGCCTGAAACTCGACACCAGCGCGCTGAACGTGCATGAACTGCGCAGCACGCTGCGCGCGCGCCTGCTCGGCCGTGGCAGCGCCCGCCTGTCGCTACTGTTCGTCTCTTTTGGCTACAAGCGCGGCATTCCGGTCGACTCCGACCTGGTGTTCGACCTGCGGGTATTGCCGAATCCGCACTGGCAGGCGGCACTGCGGCCGCTGACCGGACGCGATCGCGAGGTGATCGAGTTCCTGCAGATGCAGCCGGAAGTGGATGAGATGTTCGAAGACATCTACGCCATGCTGCACAAATGGTTGCCGCGTTTCGTGGCCGGCAACCGCAGCTATATTACGGTTTCGCTTGGTTGCACCGGCGGACAACATCGCTCAGTATATATGGCCGAACGCCTCGCCAAGGCGTTTCTCCCTGAATATAAAGACGTGCAGATCAGACACCGGGAGCTGGTTTCCTGAACTCCTGCACCACCCGGCTGCTTGTCATGATTTCGACCCCCATCACCATCATCAACAAACTGGGCCTGCACGCGCGCGCGGCGGCCAAGCTGGTTTCCGTCGCCACCCGCTACCCCTGCGAGATTCGCATCAATGCCAACGGCCGCAGCGTCGACGCCAAGAGCATCATGTCGGTGATGATGCTGGCCGCCGGCAAGGGCACGGAGATCGAGCTGCATTTCGATGGTGCCCAGGAAGCCGATGCCGCCACGGCGGTGACGGCGCTGATCAACAACCGCTTCGACGAAGCGGAGTGACCGATGCGCCCACGCGACGAACTGCCACCACCAGACGATGAAGACGAGCGCCCCAGTCGCTCCTCGTTCAAGCGTGAAGCACAGGCGCTGCAGCAGCTCGGCGAAGCCATCGTCGACCTGACCGACGGCGAGCTGGCGACACTGCCGCTCGACGGCGATCTCGCCGCCGCCATTGCGCAGGCACGCCGTCTGAAAGAGCAGTCGAAAACGCGCGAGGGATTTCGCCGCCAGCTGCAGTTCATCGGCAAGCTGATGCGCAAGGCCGACACCGATGCCATTCGCGCGGCCTACGATGAATTGCAGCATGGCCGTCAGCAGCGCAACCAGCAGTTTCACCGCCTCGAACAATTGCGCGACAAGCTGGTAGCGGAGGGCGTCGCCGCGATGGATCGGGTGCTGGAGCTTTATCCGGACGCCGACCGCCAGCATCTGCGCCAGCTGATCACCGCCGCGGTCAAGGAGCGCGATGCCAGCCAGCCGCCGGCGGCCGCGCGCAAGCTGTTCCGTTATCTGCGCGATCTGGCCGAGCTCTGAGACCACACAAAATTGGCACCACGCTGAAGCAGCACGTGCCGTGAAGCCTGCACAGACACCAGATTCCGTGGCATCTAGTCGCCCGTCGACGGCAACTCAAAGCGCCGGTGACTCATCACCGGCATCGCCGCGCGCCAGCGCTGCAACTGCGGCAGATCGACATCCGCCGTCAGTACCGCCTCGCCGAAACCCGCCTCGGCCCGCACCCGGCCCCAACCATCGATGATCACCGAACCGCCCGACGTGGCGCGCTTCGACGTGTGCTGTCCGCCCTGGTTGGCGCCGATCAGCCAGCACTGCGTTTCGATGGCGCGGGCGCGCAGCAGCGGCAGCCAGTGCGCGAGACCGGTCTGGCGGGTGAAGGCGGAAGGCACCGCGATCAGCTCGGCGCCCTGCATCCGCAGCAGCGTGAACAGCTCGGCGAAGCGCAGGTCGTAGCAGACCGCGAGACCGAGCTGGCCGACCGGCGTCGATACCACCACCGCGCGCGGCGTGCCGGGACAGAAGGTATCGGATTCGCAGTAGCGCCCCTGCCTGTCGCCGACCTCGACGTCGAACAGATGCACCTTGTCGTAGCGCGCCACTTCGCTACCGCTGTCGTCCAGCACCAGACAGGCCGCGCGCGGACGCGGATCGTCGGCCCCGGTCAGCGGCAGCGTACCGCCGACCAGCCAGATGCGGTGACGCACCGCCTGCTCGGCGAGAAAGGGACGCACCCGCGCCAGCTGGCGATCGGCCTCGCGCGCGCCGAGTTCACGCTGGGCACTGCCGAGGAACAGCGCGAAGGTTTCCGGCAGCACCGCCAGCCTGGCGCCATCGCCGGCGGCGCGCTCGATCAGCCGCGCCGCCGTGGTGAGATTGGATTCGAGATCCGCGCCCGAGATCATCTGCAGGGCGGCGATACGCGATGCGGTCATGGCTTGGCTCCTGTTGATCCCGGCGCTGCCGTCGAATCGGTCGGCGTTGCCGCCGCGGGCGCCTTGGTGGCGGTGTCGCTGCGGGTGTCGAAGATGTGGCTCATCTTGATCTGCGGATCGCGCCACGAGCCGGTAATGGCGTAGCCGGCGCTGGAGAAGCGGTCGACCTGATCGCCAAACACCTTGCTGGCGACGAAGACGCCCGCCGCCACCGGCAGGCCGCCGGTCAGCGCGACGATCCACGGCAGGTTGCCGGCCAGCGGCAGCGTCACCGTCAGCTGCATGTCGACCTGCTCGCTGTTCAGGTCGAGCAGGCCGGCGAGACGGAAGCGGCTCGACGGCCCGGTGATCGCCAGCGGCTTGGTCAGCTCGATCAGGCCATTGCTCAGCGCGAAGCTGCCGTCGAAGCGATCGAAGCTTATCCCCTCCTTGTAGAGATCGGAGAAATCGAGCTGCAGCCGCCGCAGCAGGTTGGCGACATTGAAGATACCGACCAGCTTGATCGCCCCCTCGGCGGAGGCGCCGGCACTCAGCAGCTGGCCATCGCGCAGGGCCAGCGCCGCGGTGCCGTTCAGCAGCTTCAGCGCGTACTGATCGGGACGCCCGGACCAGCTGACGCTGGCGTCGAGCGTGCCACTCCTGGTAACGATCGCCGGCTCGACGCCCCAGCGCGCCAGCACCGAGGCCAGGTCGCCGACGCTAAGACGACCGTCGAACCAGGTGCGATCGCCACTGTCATCGCGCAGCCAGGTCAGCGTCGCCGGTGTCTTTTCGCCACCCTTCTTTTCACCAAACTGGATCTCGCGAATATCGGCGCGCAGCTGGCGGGCGACGGCGCCGCTGGCGATCGGCCGCAGCGCGAAGCCGATCGAGCCCCAATGCTCATCGCCGCGCCACAGCTCGTCGATCTGCAGGTCGAGCGCCGGCAGCGTGCGCGGATCGACACCGGCCAGCGCGGTCGAAGGTTCGTTGTCGCCACTCGCGGGCGGCAGTGTCAATTTGCGCAGGTGCACCCGCCACGGACCGTCGCCCGGCAGCAGCACCTCACCGTCGAAACGATCGGCCGACGCCTGCAGCAGCCACCCCTCCGGCACGCTGCGACCGGCGAGCAGCAAGTCGCGCAGCGTCAGCGCGCCGACCTGCACCTCCGGCACCCGCAGCTGATCGAGCACGATGGACAGCCCACCGCCGCCACCGGCCAGCGCCCCCTGCAGCGGGCGCCAGTCGGCCGGGTTCAAGGACGGCAGCGTGCCAGTGACGACGAAGCGCCCCGGCTGCAGGGCCGCCACCGCATCCTGCGCCACCGCTCCCAACTGCAGCCGCCCGGCATCGGGCGTATCGGTGCCGGCCGGCCAGCGCAGCTCGACCGCGCCCCAGTCGCCGACCGCAGCCTGCAGCGAACGGGCGCCGGCCAGCGTCATCTCGGCGCGCACCGGCAGCTCGACGGCGGCGGGCTTGCCGTAGGGCGCCGGCAGATCGATCTCGACCCCCTTCAGCGACGAACTGGCGCGCACCCGGTTCGAGTGCGGCGCCAGGTTGGCAATGATGCGCAGATCGGTCTCGCCCCTGAGCCTTTGCGTCACGGCTGGCGGCAGCCGCGATGCCAGTGCCGCCAGCGCCAGCCGGCCGCGCACGTCGACCTCGATGGCGCCGCTGCGCTCGGTATCGACGGTGGCGCGCAGCGGCTTGCCGAACAGCACGCCGGTCAGCCCGCGCGAGCGCAGCCCCTGTTCGGTGCGGTAACTGAGCGGACCCTGCACGCGCTCGACGGCGAGCCCGAGATTGTCGATCTGCAGCCGGCCCGGGCCGAGGTCGGCATCGACCGCCAGTTGCAGCGGTCGCCGGCTGTCGATGCCCAGCCCCAACCCCAGCGTGAACTGCGCCGGCCCGTGCCAGTGCCAGCCGTCGAGCTGACTACCGACACGCGCCTTCAGCGGCGATTCGCGCAGCAGTCGCAACAGGTCGTCATCGCGCGCGCTGCCGGCACCGTCGACCGTCAGCCACAGGCCGCCTTTCGGATCGGGCGTCAGCGCCGCCTCGGCACCCTGCAACGCAATGTTGTCGAGCATGCCGGCGCTGACCCCGGTGACGCGCAGCTGCGCATCGTCGAGCCACAGCTGTGCGTTCAGGTCGCGCAGCGGCGGCCACTCCGGCTGGAACGCCAGCTCGCCGTTCTCGATATCGAGATGCAGCTGCACGGTGCGATTGAGCCGGTCGCCCGGCCGCAGCGAGCCGCGATAGAGGAAGGCACCGCGCGGCAGCTCGGCGGCGACCACCGCCCGTTTCAGCCAGGCCAGCAGCCCCTCGTCGAGCGTGTGCGGCAGGAAGGCGTCGCGGTGCTGCGCGTTCGAGCCGCGCAGCGCCACCAGCAGGTCCATGCGCGAGGCGACCTCGCCCGGCGTGTGCGCCAGATCGAGCGACACCCGTGCCGTCGCCGCGCCGGCCGCACTGTGCAGCGCGATGGCGCCGGAGCGCACCTGGGTGCGGCCGTCAGCGCTGTGCCAGCGCACATCGGCGCGGCCGTCGTCGAACTGCAGCGGCCGCTCGAACACATGCGGGAAGCTGACGCTGAGCGCGCGGCTGTCGAGCACGGCGCGACCGCCATCGGCGCCGAGCTCGACATAACCGTCGATGCCGCTGGCGCCGGGCGCGTCGTGCCACGGTTCGATGGCGACGTCGACCAGCTCCGCCCGCAGCGCCAGGTCGGCAGCGCGCCCCGGCGCCATCGGCAACGTCAGGTGCAGGTTCGACAGCGTTCCCGCCGGCGCCAGTGTTTCCAGCAGCTCGCGCTGCGCCGGCGCCAGCACGCCGCCGGCCAGCAGCAGATCGCGCAGCGGCGCCAGCGCCAGCCGCGGCAGTGCCAGCTGCAGCGGCGCCGGCTCGGCGTCGGCGGCGCGCTGCTCGCGGCGCAGCCACAACTGCGACAACAGCAGCGGCTTGCCGCCCCACTGCCCCGACAGCGTCGGCAGCCACAGCTGGCGCACGCCGTCGCGCTGCTCGAACTCGAAGGTGGTCTTGAACTGTTGCAGCGGTGCCATCTCGTGACCGGTCAGCGCCGCCAGCTCGATAGTGTCGGCGCCGAGCTGGCCGCGCGCGCTGAGCACGCCGTCGCGCCACTCCAGCCAGGCGCGGCCGTCGATGCGGCCGTGGTGCAGATCGAGCCCGAACGCCTGCGCCACCGGCAGCAGCGGGGTCAAGTCGAGGTCGTCGAACTCGGCGTAGAGGCGCGCGTCGTTGCGCTGCGGGCGGCGCGGATTGCCGTCGACTTCGAGCACGGCCTTGACCGGTGCGCCGCCATCGACGCGCACATCGAGCGCCAGCCGGCGAAAACCGCCGCTGCGCTCCAGCTGCAGGTCGCCCTGCAGTTGCGCGCCGCCACCTTCGACGAAGTGAACGCCGATATCGGTGTCGTCGATTTGCGCGCGCCGCACCGCCAGCAGCAGCGGCAGTACATCGAACGGCTTGTCGCTGCCGGGCAGCGCGCCGCGCAATCGCCACTGCCGCGGCGCCGACTCCTCCAGTGTCAGGCGCAGGCCGCGACCGGTGACGCGGTGAAACACCGGCGCGCGTTCATGGAGGCTGCGGAACAGGCTGAAACCGAGGGTCAGCTGCTGCATCGCCACCATCGGCCGGTCGGCGCCGGGCGCGGCGATGCGCAGGTTGTCGATCTCGATCTGCGGCACCACGCCGCGCCATTCGCCGCGCAGGCCGTCGACATCGATCTGGTAACCGGAGCGGCGCTCCAGCTCGGCCAGCAGCGGCTCGCGATACTGCTCCAGATAGCCGATGTAGTGGCGCCCGAGCCCAACCACGACGCCGACCAGAAGCACCGCGCCGACCAGTACGGTCCACAGCAGGCGGTTGATCCAGACGAGGAGGGGGTGGTTGTTCATCGGCAGGCAGCCTCAGCGACGCCGATGACGAGGTTCGACCCCATTCCCCTCTCCCTTCAGGGAGAGGGTTAGGGAGAGGGCTGCTCCACCATCATCGGCCCGCCGCATACCCCCCTCTCCCCCGGCCCCTCTCCCTGAAGGGAGAGGGGCGATGGAGCGCTCCCCCGCGTCGCAGGGGGAGACGAAACGAAGGTCACAGCAAAATGACATCGAACTGCTCCTGGCTGTAGATCGGCTCGACGCGGAACTCGATCGACTTGCCGAGCAGTTCGCCGAGATCGGCGACGATGGCCGAATCCTCGTCGAGCAGGCGGTCGACCACCGGCTGCGCCGCCAGCACCAGCAGCCGGTCGTTGTCGTAGGTGCGCGCCTCGCGCAGGATTTCGCGGAAGATCTCGTAACAGACCGTCTCCGCCGATTTCAGCGAACCGCGCCCCGTGCAGACCGGGCACGGCTCGCACAGCACGTGGCCAAGGCTCTCGCGCGTGCGCTTGCGCGTCATCTCCACCAGTCCGAGATCGGAGACGCCGGTGATCGAGGTCTTGGCGTAGTCGCGCTCCATCGCCTTCTCCAGCGTGCGCAGCACCTGGCGGCGATGCTCGGCGTCCTTCATGTCGATGAAGTCGATGATGATGATGCCGCCGAGGTTGCGGATGCGCAGCTGCCGCGCCAGCGCCGACGCCGCCTCCAGGTTGGTCTTGAAGATGGTCTCTTCGAGGTTGCGGTGGCCGACGAAGGCGCCGGTGTTGACGTCGACCGTGGTCATCGCCTCGGTCTGGTCGATGATCAGGTAGCCGCCCGACTTCAGCTCGACCTTGCGCGCCAGCGCGCGCTGCAGCTCCTCTTCGATGCCGTACATATCGAACAACGGGCGCTCGCCGCGATAGAGCTCGATGCGCTCCTGCAGCTCCGGAATGTAGTCGCGCGCGAACGCCTGCAGCTGCGGCAGCCATTGCGAGGCGTCGACGCGGATGCGCTCGAGGCCCGGCCGCACCAGATCGCGCATGGTGCGCAGATAGAGGGCGAGGTCTTCGTAGATGATGCCGGGCGTCGGCCCGCCGGCCATGCGCTCGGCCAGCGAACTCCACAGCCGTTTCAGGAAGCGGATGTCGGCCAGCACCTCGTCGCGGCCGGCCCCTTCGGCGACAGTGCGGATGATGAAGCCGCCCTCGCTCTCCATCCCCTCGGCGGCCACGCACTCGGCCACCAGCGCCTTCAGCCGCGCGCGCTCTTCTTCATCTTCAATGCGCTGCGACACGCCGATATGCGCGGTCTGCGGCATGTAGACGAGGAAGCGCGACGACACCGACAGGTGCGTGGTCAGCCGCGCCCCCTTGGTGCCGAGCGGGTCCTTGTTGACCTGCACCACCAGCGACTGGCCCTCGCGCACCAGCGCGCGGATGTCCGGCGTGTCGTGCGCGCGCTGCTCCATGCCGTTGGCGTCGCGCACGAAAATGTCGGAGGCGTGCAGGAACGAGGCGCGTTCGAGGCCGATGTCGATGAACGCCGCCTGCATGCCGGGCAGCACCCGCACCACCTTGCCTTTATAGATGTTGCCGACGATGCCCTTGCTGCGCTCGCGCTCGATGAAGATCTCCTGCAGCACGCCGTTTTCCACCAGCGCGACGCGCGTCTCCATCGGCATGATGTTGATCAGGATCTCTTCGCTCATGTCAGCACTCGATACCGAATTGGCGCAGCAGGGCGGCAGTCTCGAACAGCGGCAGGCCGACGACGCCGGAGTAGCTGCCGTCGATGCGCGCGACGAAGGCGGCCGCCAGCCCCTGGATGCCGTAGCCGCCGGCCTTGTCGAGCGGCTCGCCGGAGACGACGTAGCGGGCGATGCGCTCTGCATCGAGCGCGCCGAAGGTGACGTCGGTGCGGCTGACCACCGACAGCTGGCGCGCGCCATCGCAGAGACTGACACCGGTCAGCACCTGATGGCTGCGGCCGGCGAGGCGCGCCAGCATCGCGCGCGCGTCGCGCTCGTCGCGCGGCTTGCCGAGGATTTCGCCGTCGACGACGACGGCGGTGTCGGCGCCGAGCACCGGCAGCAGTGCCGAACCGCCGGCCTCGACCGCGTGCCAGCCGGCCAGCGCCTTGGCGCGCGCCAGCCGCTCGACGTAGGCGCCCGCCTCCTCGCCCGGCAGCGGCGTCTCGTCGACGTCGGCGGTGACGATGCCGGGCGTCAGCCCCAGCTGCGCCAGCAGTTCGCGGCGGCGCGGCGACTGCGAGGCGAGGTAGAACTGCGGGTCGGGCATCGGATCAACTCACGACAGGAAAGGGGTGTGGTTCTGCTGATGCCGGCGGCCGCTCAGGCCACCGGCGAGCCCCGGTAGCGGCCGAGCAGCCACAGCAGCGTCGGCCACAGCAGCGCCGACACCAGCGCCGGCAGCAGGAACAGCAGCGTCGGCACCACCTGCGCGGTCAGCGTCTGCACCCAGTGGCCGATCAGCTGGTGCACGCCGATCAGCACGAACACCAGCAAGATCTGCTGCAGCACGCCGTACATGCGCAGGCGCTGATACAGGATCAGAGCAATATAGGCCACCACGGCCAGCGCGAAGGCGTTGCCGCCGAGCGGCGAGCCCTCGATGACGTCGAGCAGCAGCCCGACCAGCCAGGCGGCGCCGATGCCGAACTTGTCCGGCGCCATCACCACCCAGTACAGCACCACCAGCGCCACCCACTCCGGCCGCGCCCACAGCGCCCACGCCGGCAGCGGCAGCGCCGTCAGCCACAGCGCCGCCAGCAGGCTCAGACCGATCACGCCCCATTCGCCGCGGTTCACGGCGCCGGCTCCGCGGCCGCGTCGGCCGCTGCCTCCAGTTGCTCACCAGAGATGCCGGCAGCGCCGCCCTCCTCGTTGTCGCCGAAGATCAGCAGCAGGTGGCGGCTCTGGTCGAGGCGGGCGGTGGGGCGGGCGCGCACCGTCATGAACGGCTCGCCCGGGTCCTCGACCACCTCGTAAACCAGCGCCACCGGGTAACCGGCCGGGAAGCGGCCGCCGAGGCCGGAGGTGACCAGCAGGTCGCCGACCTCGATGTCGGTGGTGGCGGCGACGTTGGCCAGCTCCAGCGAATCGATGCGGCCGCTGCCCTCGGCGATGGCGCGCACGCCGTTGCGGTTGACCTGCACCGGCACCGCGTGGGTCGGGTCGGTGATCAGCAGCACGCGGCTGAAGAACGGCGCCACCTCGACCACCTGGCCGACCAGCCCGTGCGCGTCGATCACCGCCTGTCCGATCCGCACGCCGGCGCTGGCGCCTTTGTCGATGACGACGCGGTGGCGCACCGGGTCCGGCGCCACGCCGGTCAGCTCGGCGATGACGACGCGATCCTCGACATGGGTGGCGGAGTTCAGCAGCTGGCGCAGGCGGGCGTTCTCGGCGGTCAGCGCCGCCATCTTGGCAACGCGCGCCTGCAGGATCAGGTTCTCCTCGCGCAGCATCTTGTTGTCCCTCGCCAGCCCCTGCCAGTCGTGCAGGTTGTGGTCGCTCCAGATCGACAGGCGTGCCGGCAGATCGGCCAGCCAGTAGAACGGCGAGGCGATGACGGAGAGATAGGATTCGGCGTCGCGGAACCACTGCCAGCGCAGATGGCCACCGAGCAGCAGCAACGCCAGCAGGCTCAGCAGCAGGATGCGCGAGCCGATCGACGAGTTCTTGTGGAAGAGCGGTTTGATGGCGCCACCCCGGAGTCAGCGGTTGCGCCCTTGAGCCGCGCGGAGCAGCCCGGGCGCGGGCGCGGGTTTATTGCGAAGCGTTATTCGCTGGAAAGCAGTTCGAGATGGTGGCGATCCATCGTCTCCAGCGCCCTGCCGCCACCGCGGGCGACACAGGTCAGCGGATCGTCGGCCACCACCACCGGCAGGCCGGTCTCTTCCGACAGCAGCCGGTCGATGTCGCGCAGCAGCGCGCCGCCACCGGTCAGCACGATGCCCTTCTCGGCGATATCGGCGGCCAGCTCCGGCGGCGACTGCTCCAGCGCGCGCTTGACCGCCTGCACGATATTGG
>CAZWXW010000085.1:0-13968 GCA_964638025.1 uncultured Verrucomicrobiaceae bacterium | reverse complement strand
TCCACGCCGCCGACGGTTCGGCGCCGAGCAGTTCGCAGGCGCGCAGCAGCATCTGCGGATCGGGTTTGCGCGTCGGCAGCGAATCGCCGCTGATCGCCACCGGCAGAAAGGCGCGCAAGCCGAAATGGTCGAGCAGCGGCTCGGTGAAGCGCCCCGGCTTGTTGGTGACGCAGGCCATCGGCACACCGCGATCCGCCCAGTGTTTCAGCGCATCCATCACGCCGTCATAGAGGCGCGAGCACTCGGTGCAGCAGGCACCGTAGTGCTGAAAGAACAGCTGCTGCGGTGCATCGATATCGGCATCGGCGACAGCGCTTTCATCGACACCGCGAGCGGCGGCCAGCGCGCGCTGCACCAGCTTGCGCGAGCCGTTGCCGACCCAGCGGCGCACCCGCTCCTCACCCGCGCCGGCAAAACCGAGGTCGCGCAGCATGCGGTCGATCGCCTGCGCCAGATCGGGCGCCGAGTCGAGCAGCGTGCCGTCGAGATCGAACAGCAGTGCGGAGGGAACCAGCGTCATACAGTCGCGAGCTGTGCGCGCATCGCGTCGATGGTCGCCCTGTAGTCCGGCGTGTTGAAGATGGCGGAGCCGGCGACGAAGGTGTCGGCGCCCGCCGCCGCGATTTCCGCGATGTTGTTGGCCGAGATGCCGCCGTCGACTTCGAGACGGATGTCGAAACCGGAGGCCGCGATCAGCGCACGCACTTCGCGCACCTTGTCGATGGTCGCCGGAATGAACTTCTGGCCGCCGAAACCGGGGTTGACCGACATCAGCAGCACCATGTCGAGCTTGTCCATCACGTACTTCAGCGGCTCGACACCGACGTGCGGGTTCAGCACCAGACCCGCCTTGCAGCCGGCGTCGCGGATCATCTGCAGCGAGCGGTCGACATGGGTCGAGGCATCCGGGTGGAAGGTAATGATCGAGGCGCCGGCCTCGGCGAAGTCGGCGATCATGCGGTCGACCGGCGTCACCATCAGATGCACGTCGATCGGCGCGGTGACGCCGTGTTTGCGCAGCGCCTTGCAGACCATCGGGCCGATGGTCAGGTTCGGCACGTAGTGGTTGTCCATCACGTCGAAGTGGACGATGTCGGCGCCGGCTTCGAGCACGGCATCGACCTCGGCGCCGAGGCGGGCGAAATCGGCGGAGAGAATCGAGGGGGCGATCCAATAATCGGTCATGGCAACTCACGGCGGTGATGGCGATAAGGCGGCAATTGTAATGAAATGGCAGCGCCCAACTGCACTTCGGATTTCGCTGATGCGTGTTCTGCCGTCTCTGCCGCTGTTGATCGCCCTGTTTGCCGCGCCGCTGCTGGCGCAAACGCCGACGCCCGCACCCGCCGCACCGGCTACCGCTCCGGCGACGCCTGCGGCATCGACCGGCAGCTGGGTCGGCGAACAGGCACGGCGGCCGCTCGACCGCATTCCGCCGGAGCAGCGGCTGACGCTGACCACCGACGGCGGCGAGCAGTTTCCGGCCCGCTACCTTCCCGACCTGACCGGCCAGCCGCGCGGCGGGGTGCTGCTGCTGCACGACGCCGGTCAGCACCCGACCTGGCCGTTCACGCTGGCCGCACTGTTCGAGGAGCTGCCGCTGCACGGCTGGAGCACGCTGGCGATCGAGCTGCCGACACCGGCCGCGCCCAATTCGCCCGAAGCGGCGCTGGCACCGGCGGCGGTCGATCCCGCCGCAGCGGCCGCGACACCCCCGGCCGGCAGCGCGACGCCACCAACCCCTCCGGCACAAACACCGCCGCCGGCACCCGTCACAGCCGATCCGAACGCGGCGACGACGCCTGCGCCAGCCAGCACCACACCGACCTTGTCGGCCCGCGAAATGGCGGTGCAGGCGCGCATCGATGCCGGCATCCAGTTGCTGGCGCCCAACCCGACAGCCGACGGCGTCGTCGTCCTCATCGGCTTCGGCAGCGGTGCGATTCGCGCGGCGGAGGCCATCCGGCTGCGCGCGGCGGCCTCGCAATCATCAACAGCGGGCGCCGCCGGCACACCGAAACCGCTGAAGGCGCTGCTGCTGGTCGACGCGGAGAACGAGCTGCCGGGCATGGCGACGACGCTGCCGCAGCTGCTGCCGCTCAGCAGCCTGCCGACGCTCGATCTGGTACAGGGGGAAGATCAGCCGCAACTGCTGGCGCAGGAGCAGCGCCGCCGCGCCGTGTTGCGCCAGCGCGAGCGGCTCTATCGCGCGGTGGTGTTGCCGCCGCTCAGCGCCGCCAACGGCAGCGACCGCTCGGCAATGAGCAAACGGATTCGCGGCTTCCTGCAACAGCTGCCGCAACCGGCCGGCGACCCGGCGGCGAAGAGCACACCGCCGGCGGCGGTGCCGGCGCTACCGTAGGGAACGCCTTCATCTCCCCTCTCCCTTCAGGGAGAGGGGCCGGGGGAGAGGGCATCGCAGCCTGAAATCTCCCTCTCCCCAGAAGGGAGAGGGAGCCTAGAAGCCAGCCAGCGCCATCCGTTCCGCCTCTTGCAGCCGCTCCGGCGTGCCGACATCGAGCCATTGCCCGCGATGATGCTCCCCGCTGACGGCGTTCGCCGCCATCGCTTTCGCCAGCAGTGGCCGCAGCGGAAACACCCCCGGCTCGCAGCCCTGAAACAACTGCGGATGCAGCACGGCCAGCCCGCTGTAGGTCAGCCACTGCCCCGCGCCGCTTTCACTGACGCGACCGTCGGCGGCGAGCGCGAAATCGCCGTTCGGGTGATGCGGCGGATTGTCGACCAGCACCAGATGGGCCAGTCCGCTCGTGCGTTCGCGCAACGATGCCAGCGGATGGTCGATCCAGATATCGCTGCTCATCACTAGAAACGGCGCATCGCCGAGCAGCGGCAGCGCGCGAAAGATGCCGCCGCCCGTTTCGAGCGGTGTTCCTTCCGGCGAGTAGCGGATCGACAGGCCAAAGCGGCCGCCGTCGCCCAGCGCCGTCTCGATCTGCTCGCCGAGCCAGGCGTGGTTGATGACGATGTCGCGAAAACCGGCGGCCTGCAGCCGCAGCAGGTGGTGTTCGATCAACGGCCTGCCCGCCACCGGCAGCAATGGCTTCGGCGTGCTGTCGGTCAGCGGCCGCATGCGGGTGCCGAGCCCCGCCGCCAGCAGCATCGCCTTCACGGCGCCAGCTCCCGCAGCAGCGCGCCCAGCGGCGCCAGCTCGGCGCGGCGCGCGCAGGCGCCCTGCAGGTAAGTGAAGAAGCGCGGTGCGTCTTCGAGGTATTTGGGCTTGCCATCGCGGTGGCAGAGCCGCGCGAAGATGCCGATCACTTTCAGATGGCGGTGCGCGCCGATGAAGTCGCAGTCGGCATAGAAGGTTTCGAACGACTCCGGTAGCGGCAGACCGGCGGCCCGGCCACAGCGCCAGTAGTGCGCCAGCCACTCGACCACGCGCGACTCCGGCCAGCTGATGAAGGCGTCCTTGAACAGGCAGATCGGGTCGTAGGCGATAGGTCCACGCACCGCATCCTGGAAATCGAGCACGCCCGGCAGCGCGCCAATGGCTTCCGGCTCCATCAGGTTGCGCGGCATGAAGTCGCGGTGCACCAGCACTTGCGGCTGCGCCAGCGCCCGGTCGACCAGCAGGTCGAAGGCGTCGTCGAGCAGCTTGCGTTTCAGCGGATCGAGCGTGACACCGCGCTCGTGCTGCAGGTACCAGTCGGGGAACAGCGCCAGCTCGCGCCGCAGCAGCGCCTCGTCGTAGCGCGGCAGATCGGCCGGCACGGCGATCGCCTGCAGCTTCAGCAGCGCCTCGATGGCGCCGTTGTAGAAATCGTCGACGACGATCGGCTCGGGCATGCCGGCGTTGAACACCTCCAGCAGCGTGCGGCCGCCGAGGTCGGACAGCAGCAGGTAGCCGCGCTCCAGATCGACCGCGTGCAGCACCGGCACCGGCAGCCCGGCGTCGGCCAGCAGCCGGTCGATGCGCACGAACGGCACGCAGCTGGCGCGGTCGGTGCTGGCATCCATGACGACATAGGAGTCACTGCCGCGCCGCAACCGAAAGTAGCGACGGAAGCCGGCATCGCCGGAGACCGGCACCAGCTCAAGGGCAACGGGGGTGACGCCCAGCTGTTCAGCTACCCATGACTGCAGGTCGGACATCGGGACAAGGTTCCGTGACAGAGAAAGAGCATCCACTGCGGGACGATCGGATGGGATTGCGGCGCGAACTGCGCCGGATGGCGCGCACGGGGAACGAATTTCGCCATGCCGCGGGCGGATGCATTATCATCCACCGCCTTCCGCAGGCAAAAGCCCCGCCCACCCCATAACTCGAATCGAATTTCCCCTAGTGAGTAAGCGTTCCCCTCTCGCGTTGCGCACCGCGCGCCTGTTGTCGGCCGGTCTGCTCTGTCTGCCCGCGGCCCCGGTGCTGGCCGCGCCGGGCTGGGATTGCCGCCAGGGTGCGCAGGGGTGGGTTTGTGGCGAGGGGACAGAAGCCGGCGCGGCGCCGGGCGGCGCGCGCAAGCCGCTGGCCGCAGCGGTCTCCTCCGTCGCCATCGCACCGGCTGCGACGACCGCAGCAGCAGCCAGTCCGGCGCCGACAGCAACCTCCACGTCGACAACATCCGCGAGGCTGGCCGCCGCTCCCACGGCAACAGCCACGGCCGCACCGACCGTCGCCGTCGCCGCGACTCCCGTACCGGCAATGCCGCCGCGCCCGAGCGCCAGCAACGACTGGGACTGGGTGCCGGCCGATCAGCTCGAAGCCCAGGGCGGCGCCTGCTGCACCAAGGCGCGCGGCTGCGACGGCGCCTATGTCGAACCGGGCCGCGACTGGCCCGATGCCGGGCAGAAACCGGAAGGGTCGGCGCTGCGCGCCAGCTCCGGCAGCACGCAGTGGCAGGGCGACCAGGTCGCGCTGCAGGATCAGGTGGTGATGACGCAGGGCAACATGCGCCTCTCCGCCGCCGACGGCGAGTTCGACCGCAAGAGCGGCCGCGCCCGCGTCAACAGCAATGTGCAGATGCGCCAGCCCGGCCTGCTGCTGCGCGGCGACAGCGCCGACCTCGACACCGCCAGCGGCCTCGGCGACGTCAACAACGCGCGCTTGCTCGACTACCAGCGCGGCATCCGCGCCACCGCCGACAAGCTGTCGCGCACCGCGCCGCAGGTGTTCGAACTGGAGAAGGCCAGCTATACGCAGTGCCCGCCCGACGACGAGTCGTGGCGCCTGACCGCCAGCCGTATCCGCCTCGACCGCGACACCGGTCGCGGCACCTCGACCCACACCGTGCTGCGGCTGGCCGATGTGCCGGTGTTCTACACGCCGTACCTGAACTTCCCGATCGACGAGCGCCGCCAGACCGGCTTCCTGTGGCCGTCGTTCGGCGGCAGCGGCGACGGTCTCGACATCGCCGCGCCGCTCTACCTGAACCTGGCGCCGAACTACGACGCCACGCTGACGCCGCGCCACATCACCGACCGCGGCACCATGCTCGAAGCCGAGGCGCGCTACCTCGGCGACGGCAGCTACTGGGAGCTGTTCGGCGCCGATCTGCAGAACGACAACGCCACCGACGAACGGCGCTGGCTGGCCGGCGTCAACCAGCGCGGCCGCTTCGACAACGGCCTGACCACGTTCATCGACTACCGCGAAGTCAGCGACAACGACTACCTGCGCGACTTCAGCCTGACCAGCCTCGACGTGCGCCGGCAGACCCACCTGACGCAGCAGGCCGGCCTCGGCTACGGCTACGGCCGCTGGAGCGCCGGCCTCAGCGTCGTGCAGTACCAGACGCTCGACGACCTGATCGCCGAGCCGTACCGCAAGCTGCCGCAGCTGACGCTGAACCGCGTCGCCACCAACGCCAGCTTCGCGCTCGACTACCAGTTCCACGGCGAGGCGACCCGCTTCGAGAACCGCGACGCCTGGGACGACGGCGGCAGATTCACCACCGGCGACCGCTACTACGCCGAACCCGGCATCGTCTTCCCGATGCGCTGGGCCGCCGGCTACGTCGCCCCCGAGGCGCGGCTGCGCCACGTCAGCTACGAGCTCGACAGCGTCGCCCCCGGCGCCGCCGATTCGCTGTCGACCACGACGCCGCTCTACATCGTCGACAGCGGCCTGTTCTTCGAGCGCGACACCACGCTGTTCGGCGGCGCCTTCCAGCAGACGCTGGAGCCGCGCCTGTACTACCTCTACAGCGAATACCAGGACCAGCGCGACCAGCCGCTGTTCGACACCAGCCTGCTCAGCTTCACCTACCAGCAGCTGTTCGAACCGCGCCGCTTCACCGGCCGCGACCGCCTCGAGGACTTCAACCAGCTGTCGATCGGCGTCACCACGCGCTACATCGAAAGCGCCAACGGCCGCGAACTGTTCAACGCCAGCCTCGGCCAGATCCAGTATTTCGAGGACCGCCGCGTCACGCTGTCCGGCAGCCCGGCGGCGGCGCAGGAGTCCAGCTCCAACATCGCCGCGCAGGCCAACCTGACGCCGAGCGACCCGGTCTGGAGCAGCCTGAACCTGCTGTGGGACCCGGACGAAAACCAGATGCAGCAGGGCAACGTCATGCTGCACGTCGAGACCGGCGACACCGGCCTCTACAACGTCGGCTACCGCTACTATCGCGCCACCAATGACGTCTCCACGCTGGGCGAGGGCATCGACCAGGTCGACCTGTCGGCGGCGTGGCCGCTCAGCGAGCGCTGGCGGCTGTTCGCGCGCTGGAACTACGACCTCGAGGACAACCGTTCGGTCGAGGATCTGTTCGGCCTCGAATACGAGGATTGCTGCTGGGTGATACGGATGGTTTATCAGAACGCCGTCGAGGTCGAACAGCTGGATGCCGTCACCGGCGTCGCCGAGGCCAACCGCGACGAGTCGGTGCTGCTCGAATTCCAGCTGAAAGGGCTGGGCGGCCTCGGTCGCCAGGTCAGCACGCTGCTGCAAGAAAGTATCTGGGGGTATCGCGAACGTGACTGATCATCTGCCTGAGAAAGCCTTCCCGGCTTTTTCATCCACCGCAAAGTCCGGAGCGAGCGCTGCGCACCCGCTTCGCGGGCCGGTCATCCATGGCCGGCTGTCCCGTGCGCTGTTGCTGGTTGCGGCTGCGCTGGCGGCGACCTCGCTGCAGGCACAGCTGGCACCGCCGGCACCGGCACCGCAAACCACTCAGGCCGCCCCGGCCGCGACCGAGACGGGGGTGGTGCAGCCGATCGACGCGGTCGCCGCCATCGTCGACGACGATGTCATCCTGGTCTCCGAACTGCACGGCGCCATGCAGCGGGCGCAGCTCGCCCTGCAGCGCAGCGGCCGCGAAGTGCCGCCGCTGGCGCAACTGCAGCGGCAGGTGTTCGACCAGCTGGTACTGGAGAGCCTGCAGCTGCAGATGGCCGATCGCGCCGGCGTGCGCATCACCGATGCCGAGCTGAACGAGTCCATCGGCCGCATCGCCGCGCAGAACAACATGAGCCTGGAGCAGTTCTCGCGCGAACTGAGCGCCGATGGCATCTCGTACGCGGTGGCACGCGAGCAGCTGCGCCGCGAACTGCTGCTGCAGCGGGTGCAGCAGGGCTTCGTCAGCCAGCGCGTGCAGATCAGCGACCAGGAGATCGACGACTTCCTGAACTCGGCCGACGGCCAGGCGCTGGCGGCGCCGCAATACCACCTGATGCATGCACTGGTGGCGGTGCCGGAGGGCAGCGGCGACGCGGCCGTGGCACAGGCGCAAGCGCAGGCCGAGCAGATCGCCGCGCAGCTGCGCGGCGGCCAGTCGCTGCAGACCGTGCTGGCCGCACAGACCTCGGCGCAGGTGCAGGGCAGCGACCTCGGCTGGCGCCGCGCCGACGGCCTGCCGAGCCTGTTCGCCGAGCTGGTCCCCAAGCTGAACAAGGGCGAAGTGACCAGCGTGCGCAGCCCGAGCGGCTTCCACGTGCTGCAACTGGTCGAAATTCGCGGCCAGGGACAGGTGGTGCAGCAGACCCGCGCCCGCCACATCCTGCTGAAGCCGTCGGCGATCCGCAGCGACGAGCAGACCGCCGCGCTGGCCGAAGAGCTGCGCCAGCGCGCGCAGAAGGGCAGCGACTTCAGCGACCTGGCGCGCCAGTACTCGGAAGACATCGGCTCGGCGATGGAGGGCGGCGACCTCGGCTGGACCACGCCGGGGCAGCTGGTACCGGAGTTCCAGCAGGCGATGGACGAGACCAGGCCGGGCAGCATCAGCGCGCCGTTCCAGAGCAAGTACGGCTGGCACATCCTCATCGTCGACGGCCGTCGCGAGCAGGACATGAGCGACGACATGCGCCGCAACATGGCGCGCAACTTCCTGCACCAGCGCAAGTTCCAGGACGAACTGCAGGTGTGGCTGCAGAAGATCCGCAACGAAGCCTACGTCGACATCAAGAAGTCCTAGTTGATGGCTGAAAAAGTCGTCCCGGCTTTTTCAGCCAAACCTCAGCGGGAGACTCGCCCCCACATGCCGCGCTCCCGCTACCCGCACCACAGCCTGATCGACGACCGCGCCACCCGGCTGTTCATGATCCTGGGCGGCCTGTTCATCGCCAACCTGATCATCGCCGAGGTGATCGGCGTCAAGATCTTCTCGCTGGAGCCGACCTTCGGCCTCGACCGCGCCAGCTTCACGCTGCTCGGCGAGAGCGGGCTGTCGTTCGACCTGTCGGTCGGCGTGCTGCCGTGGCCGGTGGTGTTCGTGATGACCGACATCATCAACGAGTACTACGGCGTGCGCGGCGTGCGTTTCCTGTCGCTGCTGGCGGCCGGGCTGACCGCCTTCATGTTCGTCCTCTTCTATCTCGCCATCCACGTCGTGCCGGCCGAGTGGTGGATCGCCTCGCAGGCGGTGCACGGCGTGCCGAGCATGCAGGCGGCCTACGCGCAGATCCTCGGCCAGGGGATGAGCATCATCGTCGCCTCGATCACCGCCTTCCTGATCGGTCAGGCCGCCGACGCCACCGTGTTCCGCAAGATCAAGCGGCTGACCGGCGAGCGCGGCATCTGGATGCGGGCGACGCTGTCGACACTGGTATCGCAGCTGGTCGACACCGTGGTCGTCACCTATCTCTACCTCTACTACTCGCTCGGCTTCTCGTTCGCCAAGGTGACGGCGCTGGCGCTGGTCGGCTACAGCTACAAATTCCTCGTCGCCATCGCCTGCACGCCGCTGGTCTACCTCGCCCACGGCCTGATCGAGCGCTACCTCGGCCGCGACCGCGCCGCCGAGCTGAAGCGCGAGGCAATGGCGCAGAAACTGGTCCTGCACGGCAACGACTGAGGCCGTGCGACCCACCGAAACCTTCGCCCCCTCCCTCCGAAGCAGACCTGTTGGCGCGGTACACTGCCTCGCCCGATCGCCCGGCCTCGACCGCCATCAACCTTCATCGACCGTCATGAGCCCACCGATCCCCCACATCGCGCCGAACCCTGATCTTCCGCGCATCGCGCTTACTGCGGGCGAACCGGCCGGCATCGGCCCCGATCTGCTGGTCAAGCTGGCGCAGCAGGCACACCCGGCACAGCTGGTGGCGATCGCCGACCCCGGGCTGCTGCGCGCGCGCGCCGCCCAGCTCGGCCTGCCGCTGCGCCTGCATCTGTGGCAGCCGGGTACTCGCGCCGCCAGCAACGCCGGTGAACTGTGGATCGAGCCGATCAGCCTCGCCGCACCGACCACGGCGGGCGTGCTCGACCCGCGCAACGCCCGCTACGTGATCGACACGCTGGCGCGCGCCTGCGACGGCTGCAGCGACGGCGAGTTCGACGCGCTGGTGACGGCACCGGTGCACAAGGGCGTCATCAACGACGCCGGCATGCCGTTCAGCGGCCACACCGAATTTCTCGCCGAACGCACTGGCACTCCGAAGGTCGTGATGATGCTGGCCACCGACACGCTGCGCGTCGCGCTGGCCACCACTCATCTGCCGCTGGCCGCGGTGCCGGCGGCGATCACCCGCGACACGCTGCGCGAGGTGCTGACGATTCTGCAGCGCGACCTGCACGACAAGTTCGGCATTGCGACACCGCACATCATCGTGCTCGGCCTCAACCCGCACGCCGGCGAGGGCGGCCACCTCGGCCACGAGGAGATCGACGTCATCGAACCGGTACTGAACGAATTGCGCGCGCAGGGCTTCCATCTGAGCGGCCCGCTGCCGGCCGACACCGCCTTCACGCCGAAACATCTCGATAACGCCGACGCGGTGCTGGCGATGTACCACGACCAGGGGTTGCCGGTGCTGAAGTACCAGGGCTTCGGTCGCGCCGTGAACGTGACGCTGGGGCTGCCGATCGTGCGCACCTCGGTCGACCACGGCACCGCGCTCGATCTGGCCGGCAGCGGCAACATCGACGACGGCTCGCTGCGCGCGGCGCTGACGCTGGCCATACAACTGGCCGGCGCAAAACTCGTCGCCCCCCAACAACAAGCCACAGGGGCAACCTCTTGAACGAAATGCGCGCGCGCAAGCGCTTCGGCCAGAACTTCCTGCGCGACGAATCGATCATCCGCCGCATCGTCGCCGCCATTCGGCCCAGGGAAGATGAACAACTGCTGGAGATCGGTCCCGGTCGCGGTGCACTGACCAGCGCGCTGCTGGCGCGCCACTGCAAGTTGCTGGCGGTCGAACTCGACCGCGATCTGGTGCCGCTGCTGCAACAGCAGTTCGGCGACAACCCCAACTTCTCACTGCAACAGGGCGATGCGCTCAAGCTCGATCTCGATGCGCTCGGCTTCGACAAACCGCTGCGCGTGGTCGGCAACCTGCCCTACAACATCTCGACGCCGCTGATCTTCCATTTGCTGACGCAGGCCGGTCGTATCGACGACATGCACTTCATGCTGCAGAAAGAGGTGGTGGAACGGCTCGCCGCCGGCCCCGGCTCCAAGTCCTACGGCCGGCTCGGCATCATGACCCAGTACTTCTGTGCGGTGGAGTCGCTGTTCGAGGTGCCGCCCGGCGCCTTCATTCCGGCGCCGAAGGTGCAGTCGGCGATCGTGCAGCTGATCCCGCACAAGGTGCTGCCGCACCCGGCGCGCTCGTTGCCACTGCTGGAGCAGGTGGTGCGCACCGCGTTCAACCAGCGCCGCAAGACGCTGCGCAACGCGCTGCAGGAGTTGATCAGCGGCGAGCAGATCACTGCGCTCGGCATCGACGCCGGCGCGCGGCCGGAGCGGCTGGCGCTGGCGGACTATGTCCGTATCGCCGACGCTCTCGATGACCGCCTGGCCGACGCGCCAGTCGCAGAAGAGGATTCGCTGGAGCAGCCATGACCACCGCCGACCAGATCGTCATCAGCGTGCGCACCCGCTACCTGCCGCAGCAGTCGGAGCCGGAACAGTCGCGCTACGCCTTCGCCTACACCATCACCATCCACAATGGCGGCGACGAACCGGTGCAGCTGCTGTACCGCCACTGGCTGATCACCGACGGCAACAACAAGGAGCTGCGCGTCTCCGGCGCCGGCGTGGTCGGCGAAACGCCGGTGATCGCCCCCGGCGGCCAGTACCAGTACACCAGTGGCACCCAGCTCGACACCGCGGTCGGCTCGATGCAGGGCAGCTATGAGATGGTGACCACCGACGGCGCCAGCTTCAGCGCGCCGATCCCGCCGTTCTCGCTGGCGCTGCCCGGCGCGCTGCATTGAGGGGCATGTCGTGACCCGCTACGCCGTCGGCGACCTGCAGGGCTGTTTCGATCCGCTGCGACGGCTGCTCGACGAGGTGCGCTTCGACCCGGCGCGCGATCAGCTCTGGTCGACCGGCGATCTGGTCAACCGCGGCCCGCAGTCGCTGGCCTGCCTGCGCTTCTTTCGCGATCTCGGCGCCAGTGCCCGCGTCGTGCTCGGCAACCACGACCTGCACCTGCTGGCCGTCGCCCACGGCATCAAGAAACTGAAAAAGAGCGACACGCTGCGCGAGGTCGTCGACGCCCCCGACTGCGCCGAACTGCTCGACTGGCTGACCCGGCAGCCGCTGTTCCATCGCGACCCGAGCGGCGACCATGCCCTCGTTCACGCCGGACTGGCGCCGATGTGGAGCATCGAACAGGCGCAGGCGCTCTCCGACGAACTCGGCGGCGTGCTGCGTTCGCCACGCCTGCACGACTATCTCGAAGGGATGTATGGCGACGAACCCGACGGCTGGGACGACGCGCTGACCGATACCGCGCGCTGGCGCGTCGCCACCAACTACTTCACCCGAATGCGCGTTTGTGATGCACGCGGCCACCTCGATCTGCGCTTCAAGGAGGAGCCGGAGCAGGCGCCCACCGGCTTCATGCCCTGGTATGAAGCGCCGCACCGGCGCAGTGCCGGCCAGCGCATCATCTTCGGGCATTGGGCCTCGCTGCTGGGTCGCGCCGGCCGCACCGATGTCATCGCGCTGGACACCGGCTGCGTCTGGGGCGGCTCCTTGACGCTCTACAATCTGGAGCGCGGGCAGCGTCTCAGCTGCGATTGCGAAGCCCGCAAAGGTTAAATTTTTTTCTTATAAGAATTGCACCACCTAGTTCATATAAAAATTAAAAATTGTCTCGACACAATTCCCGACTCGCCTGCCGCAATCAGAGCCGCCCCCTTTTCTCCTGCATTTACATGGCGTTGCGAAACAGCAGCGGCCGCACTTGCACCTGCTCTCAATTATTTTTCTGATAGAACGCGTTTTGCACACCCTTAGTGCGAAAAGCCGAGCCAACGCTGACACGGTCTAAAGCATTGGGACTATTCTTCTCTTCACGCCCGGCGTATCGACGATGCGCGACTTCAGACACAAAACCTTGCACAGGATCTGCGCAAAAAATCGTGACAAGAAACAGCACGCGAATTGCATAGAGCTCCATGTGCGAGTCAATTTCCCGAGATCCGGCACGCGCACGCGGCGCGCGCCGATCACCACGGCGAAATCCGCGGCAAGGCGGCGCACATCGCGCAATGCAGCCGACCATCGAACCGACACTCGCAGCACCGCGTAGCAATCAGGCTCATCAACTGAGGTAACGCCATGAGTATCTTCAACCACTTCCGAGAGCGCTACGAAGCCACCCAGGAGGAGGAGTACACACTTCAGGAGTACCTGGAACTGTGCAAGAAGGATCGCTCGGTCTACGCCAGTGCGGCCGAACGCTTGCTGATGGCGATTGGCGAACCGGAGATGGTCGACACCTCGCGCGATTCGCGCCTGAGCCGAATTTTTCAGAACAAGGTCATTCGCCGCTACCCGGTGTTCGACGAGTTCTACGGCATGGAGGAGGCGATCGACCAGATCGTGTCGTTCTTCCGTCACGCCGCGCAGGGGCTGGAAGAGAAGAAACAGATTCTCTATCTGCTCGGACCGGTCGGCGGCGGTAAATCGTCGCTGGCCGAACGGCTGAAATCGCTGATCGAGCATCAGCCGATCTACGCGATCAAGGGTTCGCCGATCTACGAATCGCCGCTCGGCCTGTTCGACCCCGACGAGGATGGCCACATTCTCGAAGAGGATTACGGCATCCCGCGTCGCTACGTGAAAACCATCATGTCGCCGTGGGCAGTGAAACGGCTGCACGAATTCAAGGGCGATATCAGCCAGTTCCGCGTCATCAAACTGTGTCCGTCGCGGCTCGACCAGATCGCTGTCAGCAAGACCGAGCCGGGCGACGAAAACAACCAGGACATCTCGTCGCTGGTCGGTAAAGTCGACATTCGCAAACTCGAAGAGTTTCCGCAGAACGATCCCGACGCCTACTCCTTCTCCGGCGGGCTGTGCCGCGCCAACCAGGGGATCATGGAGTTCGTCGAAATGTTCAAGGCGCCGATCAAGGTGCTGCACCCGCTGCTGACCGCCACGCAGGAGGGCAACTACAACGGCACCGAGGGCATGGGCGCGATTCCGTTCGAGGGCGTGATCCTCGCCCACTCCAACGAATCGGAGTGGTCGACCTTCAAGGCCAACAAGAACAACGAGGCGTTCATCGACCGCGTCTACATCGTCAAGGTGCCCTACTGCCTGCGCGTCACCG
>CAZWXW010000084.1:0-14209 GCA_964638025.1 uncultured Verrucomicrobiaceae bacterium | reverse complement strand
CCGGGCCGAAGGTGCTGGAGCACATGATCGACTGCTCGATCATGCTGGAGGGCGATCACGATTCGCGTTTTCGCACGTTGCGTGGCACCAAGAACCGTTTCGGCGCGGTCAACGAACTCGGCGTGTTCGCGATGACCGAGCACGGCCTGCGCGAGGTGAAGAATCCGTCGGCGATCTTCCTGACGCGCGGCAGCGAGCAGGCGGCCGGCAGCGTGGTGATGGCGGTGTGGGAGGGGACGCGGCCGCTGCTGGTAGAGATTCAGGCGCTGGTCGATGCGGCGCTCGGCAACAACCCGCGTCGCGTTGCCGTCGGGCTCGAACAGAACAGGCTGGCGATGCTACTGGCGGTGCTGCATCGCCACGGCGGTCTGCAGGTCGGCGACCAGGATGTCTTCGTCAACGTCGTCGGTGGCGTGAAAGTGCTGGAGACCAGTGCCGACCTGGCGCTGTTGTGCGCGATCGTGTCGTCGTTCCGCGATCGCGCGCTGCCGCAGGATCTGGTGGTGTTCGGCGAGGTCGGTCTGTCCGGCGAGATCCGGCCGGTGCCGAGCGGGCAGGAGCGGCTGCAGGAGGCGGCCAAGCACGGCTTCAAGCGCGCCATCGTGCCGGCCGGGAACCGGCCGCGGACGCCACCGGCCGGCATGGAGGTGGTGGGAGTCAGTACGCTGGCTCAGGCGCTGGAGGCGCTTTGATTCCTGAATAGAAGGACGCTGGAAGCGCTTTGGCGGTTAGAACAGCTGCTGCTCGACACTGCCACCGGCGTCGATGTAGTCGGTCGCGCCATCGGCCGAGGATTGCGGCGCCGAGTCGGTGGTGAAGTATTCGAACACCGCATCGGTCTGGCCGGTATAGGCACGCAGGCCGGTGTGCGGATCGATGCGCAGCGACACCACGTTCTGCGGCTGCCGGAACTGGCGCTCCGGCACTTCGGCCAGTGCGCCGCGCATATAGTCGATCCAGATCGGCAGCGCCAGCGTGCTGGCGTACTCCTGCCGGCCAAGCTGCTGATACTGGTCGAAACCGACCCACGTCGTCGTGACGATGCCGCCGGAATAGCCCGAGAACCAGACGTCGGTCGGTCCGTTGGTGGTGCCGGTCTTGCCGGCGACATCGGAGCGGTTCAGCGCCAATGCCTTGGTGGCCGTGCCGCGTCGCACCACGTCGCGCAGGATCGTGTCCATGATGAAGGCGACGCCCGGGTCTATGACGCGCTTCGGCGGCGCCAGGTTCGGCTGCTGTTCGATCGTGTCGTCGGCAGCAGCGGGCGGTGCCATCACGACGGCGGGGTCGCTGCTCGCCGGTGGCTCGGTTGGGCTGCAGTCGTCGCACAGCGGTCCCGGCTGTGCCTGATACAGCGTGTTGCCATCGAGGCTGACGACGCGATCGAGCAGGTACGGTTCGACGCGGAAGCCGCCATTGGCGAAGGCTGCGTAGCTGCGAGCCATCTGCAGCGGCGTGGTCGACAGGCTGCCGAGCGCCAGCGACAGATTGCGCGGCAGTTTCTCGGGAATGAAACCGAACGGCACGACGAAATCGACGGCGCGGTTGATACCGAGCTGTTGCAGCAGGCGGATCGAAACGACGTTGCGCGACTTGTAGAGCGCCTGCCGCAGCGGTGTCGGTCCATAGAAACGGCCGGTGTCGTTGACCGGACGCCATGCGCCCTGCAGTTCACTGTTGTCGGCGTAGACGATCGGCGCATCGTTGATGACGGTGGCCGGTGTGAAGCCGTTGCTCAGCGCCGCTGCATACAGCAGCGGTTTGAAGCTGGAGCCGGGCAGCCGTTCGGCCTGGGTGACGCGGTTGAACTTGCTCTGCTGGAAATCGAAACCGCCGACCAGGCTCAGAATGGCGCCGGTATCGGCCTGCATCGACACCAATGCGCCCTCGATGGCGGGCACGGGCTGCAGCTCCCAGATGCCTTCCTCTTTCTGGCGCACCCGGACGACATCGCCGATGGCCACGACATCGGCCGCCTGGGTCGGCGACGGGCCGCGGCGGTTCTCGTCGATGAAGCGGAAGCGGCCGGCGATGCCGTTGTCCCACTCGACCGTGATCGCTTCACCGGTGCCAAGCAGTGCCTGAAAGCGTTGCGTTTCGACCTGGGTGACCGCCGCTGCCTGAAGCCCGGCGAGCGAGGGCAGTGCGCGCAGTTGCTTCAGCCACTCTTCGCGCGAGCTGGCGTCGCCTTTCAGCTGCTTTTCCGGACCGTGGTAGCCGTGGCGGCGGTTGTAGGTCAGCAGCCCTTCGACGACGGCGTGCGAGGCGCGCGCCTGCAAGTTGCTGTCGAGCGTGGTGTGCGCCGAGAAGCCCTCGGTGTAGGCGCGCTGGCCGAAGCGTTGCAGCATCTCCTGGCGCACCATTTCGGCCACGTAGCCCGCTTCCATGTCGAGAATGGCGCCGTGATAGCTGGCGTCGATGGGCTCGGCGACCGCCGCCTGATACTGCGTTTGGTCGATGTCGCCGAGGTCGCGCATGCGGCCGAGGATCCAGTTGCGGCGGTCGCGGGCGCGCTCGGGATTGGCCAGAGGGTTTGCCGTCGATGGCGACTTCGGGATGCCGGCCAGCGTTGCCCACTGGCCGAGGGTCAGCTCGCGAATCGACTTGCCGTAGTAGGTCTGGGCGGCCGCCTCGACACCGTAGGCCCGGTTGCCGAGAAAGATCTTGTTCAGGTAGAGCTCGAGGATCTGCTCTTTCGACAGGCTGCGCTCGATCTGCAGGGCCAGCAGTATTTCATTGAATTTTCTGGAAAAGGTTCGCTCGTAGCTGAGGAAGTAATTCTTCGCGACCTGCATCGTGATGGTGCTGCCGCCGGTCTGGATATGGCCGCTGGCCAGCAGCTGCGTGGCCGCCCGGGTCAGGCTGGTGATGTCGATGCCGCGATGATGAAAAAAGTTGTCGTCCTCGGCGGCCAGCACCGCCTTGATGAATAGCGGCGGCACCTCGGCCACTTGCATCGGTGTCCGGCGCATTTCGCCGAACTCGCCCAGCAGTTTGCCGTCGCGACTGTAGACCCGTAGCGGTATCTGCAGGCGCACATCTCGCAGCACGTCGACAGATGGCAAATTCGGACTAAGGTATAGAAACGCAGCCGAGGCGATCAGAGCTATGCCCGTTATTAGGGCAAAAACTAACCAAAGACAGAATCGGCTGACGGCGGCGAGTTTCGGCATATTTCCTTGGCTTTCAATGACCTGTCTCCGGGTTCCGGAGAGCGGTATGTGCAAAGTGTGAAATTATAAGCACTTTTCTCTCGACGACATTTGCGCATTTTACACTCGTGGTATTTAATTTAATGTGTAGAAATGTGCTCTAAGTCACGGATGGAAATAGGAAAATCACTGTGATCGGCAGTTTGTTTGGCAGAAAACGATCTGTTCCCGTGCTGGGAATCGACATCAGCTCCTCCTCCGTGAAACTGCTGGAGTTGAGCCGAAGTGGCGATCAATACCGCGTCGAAAGCTACGCGGTGGCATCGCTGCCGCCCAATGCGGTCGTCGAGAAGAACATTCTTGAGCTGGAGCCGGTCGCCGAGGTGATCCGCACCGCGCATGCCCGTGCTCGCAGCAAGGTCAAAACCGTTGCGGTCGCCGTAGCCGGTTCGGCGGTCATCACCAAGATGATCGAGATGCCGGCGGGGTTGAATGACGACGCCATGGAGACCCAGATCGGGCTCGAGGCGGATCAGTACATCCCCTATCCGCTCGACGAAGTGGCGCTGGACTTCGAGGTGCAGGGGCCAGTCGCCGGTAATCCCGAGCAGGTCGAGGTGTTGCTGGCGGCCTGTCGCCGCGAGAACGTCGACTCGCGTGTCGATGTTCTGGAGCTGGCGCAGATGGCGGCCAAGGTGGTCGATGTCGAGGCCTATGCCGTCGAGCGCGCTTTCAAGCTGGTGAGCAATCAGTTTGATTACGACGAGAAGAGTGTCGTCGCCATCGTCGATGTCGGCGCGACCATGACGACGCTCAGCGTGCTGGTCGATGGCTCCACCGTCTATACCCGTGAGCAGCTGTTCGGTGGTCGCCAGCTGACCGAAGAGATCCAGCGCCGCTATGGTCTGACGGTCGAGGAGGCTGGGCTCGCCAAGAAGCAGGGCGGCCTGCCCGACGACTACGAGCACGATGTGCTCGAGCCGTTCAAGGATGCCGTGGTGCAACAGATCACCCGGTCGCTTCAGTTCTTCTTCTCTTCCAGCCAATACAACGATGTGGATCAGATCCTGCTTGCCGGCGGTGTCGCCTCGATGCCGGGGCTGGCTGAGCTGGTTCAGGAGCGGCTTGGCACGGCCACTGCGGTTGCCAATCCGCTGGCGCGGATGTCGGTGTCGTCGCGGGTCGATGCCGCGGCGCTGAGCAATGATGCGCCGTCGCTGATGATTGCATGCGGGCTGGCAATGAGGAGTTTCGACTGATGGCCAGTATCAACCTATTGCCGTGGCGCGAGGAGCGACGCCTCGCGCAGAAGAAAGAGTTTCTGACAGTGCTTGGCGCGGTCGCGCTGTTTGCACTGGTATTGGTCGTGCTCGCCAATCGCATCGTCAACGGGGCGATCGAGCATCAGCAGGGCCGCAATCAATATCTGCAGGGCAATATCAACGAGCTCAATGCCCAGGTCAAAGAGATCGCGGAGATCGAGAAGAAGCGCGCTGAACTGATCGATCGCATGAAGGTTATTCAGGATCTTCAGGGCACCCGGCCGTTGATCGTACGTGTCTTCGATGAACTGGTAAGAACCCTGCCGGATGGTGTGTTCTACCGCTCCATGACGCGCACAGGAAACAAGATTGAGCTTGCTGGCGTGGCGGAATCCAATACGCGCGTGTCGAGCCTGATGCGCCAGCTTGAGTCCTCCGAGTGGTTTGAGAGCCCCAACTTGACCGCGGTTGAGGCTGCTCCTGACTTCGGTGAGCAGGCCAGCTCGTTCAAGATGACGGTGTTGATCAGTGCTCCGAAAGACGAGCAGGCATCTAACGCTACCGCCAAAGGAGTGAAGTAGATCGTGGCTGCTATGAATGAAATGCTTCAGGAGTTGCGAGGTCTCGATCTCGCCGAGCTCGACTTTCAGAACGTCGGCTCTTGGCCGGCAGTGGTCAAGTTGATCGCTTGGGTGTTGGTGTTTGTCGCTGTTCTGGTCTTTGGGTATTTCTACAACATCGCAGGCTTGCGCGAAGAACTGGCGCGCGGCGAAGCGCGCGAGCTGGAGCTCAAGCAGGAGTTCGAGGTCAAGGCTTTCAAGGCGGCCAATCTCGACGCGTTACGCAAGCAGATGGTGGAGATGGAGCAGTCCTTCGGCGCGCTCGTCAGCCAGCTGCCGAGTGATACCGAGGTGCCGGGCTTGCTCGAAGACATCACCAATAAAGGGCTTGAGAGCGGCCTGGATATCAAAAGCATCCAGCTGCAGCCCGAGCAGGCCAAAGAGTTCTACGTTGAGTTGCCGATCAGTATCAGTGTTTCCGGTGGTTATCACGACTTCGGCACGTTCGTCAGTGGCATAGCCGGGCTGCCCCGGATCGTCACGCTGCACAACTTCAAGATCGAAAGCGCGAAAGTAGGCAGCGGTCTGATGATGAATATCTCTGCCAAGACCTATCGGTACAAGGATGCGTAGTCGCGCCATGAACGGGAAAAGCATCATGTCAGCCTCTTTACGTTTGCTGTTGGTGGCCGGCCTCGGCGCGCTACTGACGGCGTGCGGTAGCGGTAGCTACCCCGATCTCGACCAGTACATGGCGGACACCAAGGCGCGCCCTGCGGGACATATTCCGCCGGTGCCAACTTTCGCGGCTTACAAAGCGTTTACCTATGCCGCGGCCGGGTTGCGCAGTCCGTTCCAGGTGCCGATCGAAGTCAAGGAGATCACGCGCATGCAGCGTGTGACCAATGTTCGCCCCGATCCGAATCGGACCCGCGAATTCCTTGAACAGTTCAGCTTCGATGCACTCGGCATGGTCGGCACGATGCAGATGAGCGGCACGTTGTGGGGATTGATGCAGGATCCTGATGGCAGTGTGCATCGAGTCAAGGTTGGTAATTATCTTGGCAAGAACCACGGCCGCATCATCGAGTTGACTGAAAACTACGTGGCCGTGATCGAGATCGTTGCCAACGGGCCGGATGAGTGGGTCGAGCGCCCGCGCAAGCTTGCCCTCAAAACGACTGAGAGCAAATGATGAAGAGGCTGGCGGAAAAAATGGAGGCCCGGCAGGGTTCGGCGGAGAAGTTCATGGATACTCATCAAAACCAAATCGATTCGTCCAGGGGTAGAGCCGCCATGGCTAGCAATGCAACAGCTTTCGTCAAGGCCGCCGCCGGTGTTCTGTTTGGGTGGTTGGCATTTGCAGGCCAGGGCATGGCGGCTGATCTGCTGGATCTGCGCTTCAGCTCCCTTCCGGGTGGCAGCTTCGAGGCGCAATTGCAGTTTGATTCGCCGCCGCCCGAACCGCAGGGCTATACGATCGAAAAGCCGGCGCGTATCTCGCTCGACTTTCCGGGTGTCGTGTCAAAGCTCAAGGAGAAAAAGCACTCACTGGGTTATGAAAATGCCTCCAGTGCGGTTGTGCTGGAATCGGGTGGTCGCACCCGCATGATTCTGAATCTTGTGCAGTTGGCCCCGTATACCACGCGTGTCGAGGGCAACACGTTGTATTTGCGTGTGGGTGACGCGGGTGCGCGCGACTATCTGAAGCCGGTGCGTCCGACTGATGCCGTATCCGCTGCGCTGCAGCCGGTGGCTGCTTCTGCTTCCGGTGCTGGTATTTCGAACATCGACTTCCGTCGTGGTGATGTCGGCGAGGGGCGTCTCGTGGTGACGCTGTCTGATCCGAAGGCGGATGTGAATGCCTTTGTCGAAGGGCAGCGGATCAAGATTGAGTTCAAGGGTACGTCGTTGCCGGAAAGCTTGCGTCGCCGCTTCGACGTCACCGACTTTGCAACTCCCGTCAAACTGGTGGATGCGCAAGCTACGTCGAGTGGCACCATCATCTCCCTGCAGGCAATCGGGGAGTATGACTACCTCGCCTATCAGACGGACAACGAGTATGTCGTCAGCGTCAAACCGTTGACCAAGGAAGAGGTGGACGAGCGCAAGAAGGAGTTTGCCTACACCGGCGAACGGCTGTCGCTGAACTTCCAGGACATCGAAGTGCGCGCTGTGCTGCAGATCATCGCCGACTTCACCGGTCTGAACCTGGTAGCCAGCGATACCGTGGGTGGACGTATCACGCTGCGTTTGCAGAATGTACCCTGGGATCAGGCACTGGATCTGGTGTTGAAAACCAAGGGGCTCGACAAGCGTCAGGTTGGCAACGTGTTGCTGGTGGCGCCCGCTGCAGAGATCGCCGAACGCGAGCGCACCGAGCTGGAAACCCGCAGACAGGTGCAGGAACTGGCGCCGCTGCAGACGGAATATCTCCGCATCCGCTACGCCAAGGCCAAGGATCTGTTCACACTGTTCGATCCGAAGTCGAACAAGGATGGCGGTACCACCTCCAGCATCCTGTCGGCGCGTGGTCGGGTCATCGTCGACGAGCGCACCAACTCGCTGCTGGTGACGGAAACCGCTCAGAAGCTTGAGGAGTTCCGTCGAATCGTGAAGCTGCTCGACGTGCCGATTCGTCAAGTATTGATCGAGGCGCGTATCGTCATCGCTAACTCTGACTTCGATGAGCAGCTGGGGATTCAATGGGGTGGGGCGTATGCGAGCCATGTAAATGGTGGAAACCTGCTGGAGGGTGGCGGTTCGATGGCGACGATAACCGGGGAGAATAGTGCGGGTAATGTATTCTTTGGGGATGGTGATGCCACTGTTGAGTTTCCTCAGGCGCTGGGTGTTGATTTGGGGATCGCTAATCCAACGGGTAGTGTTGCTATCGGTTACACCGGATCTAACTTGCTGTTGAACATGGAGCTCTCCGCGCTGCAAGCCCAAGGGCGTGGCGAGATTGTGTCGCAGCCGAAAGTGATTACTGGCGACAAGCAGCAGGCGACGATCAAGTCTGGTACCGAGGTGCCATATCAGGAGTCGTCCGCTAACGGCGAAACCACGATCTCCTTCAAGGAAGCGGTCTTGAAGCTGGATGTGACGCCAAACATCACGCCGGACGATCGCATCATCATGGATCTGGAGATCAATCAGGACTCGGTTGGCGCGCTGGTTCCCTCCGGAAATGGCGGTTTTGTTCCGACCATTGAAACCAACGCCATCAAGACACAGGTTTTGGTCGGCAATGGTGAGACCGTGGTGCTGGGCGGGGTGTTTCGCACGGAGGATGTGACCTCTACCGACAAGGTGCCATTCCTTGGCGACATTCCCTATGTTGGCCGTCTGTTCAAGCGCACGACCGTGAGTCAGCAGAAGAGTGAGATTCTGGTCTTCATCACGCCGCGTATCCTGGCGGATACACTGATCGACTGATGCTTCCCCGTCGTATCTATCTTGTCGGCCCCATGGGGGCCGGCAAGACCACCATCGGCAAATTACTTTCTGAAGAGCTGGGCCTTGAGTTCAAGGACGCTGATCGCGAGATCGAAGAGCGCAGCGGTGTCGATATTCCCTGGATTTTTGATCGCGAAGGTGAGGCTGGCTTTCGCTTGCGCGAGTCCGCGGCACTGGAGCAGCTCAGTCATCTGGATGGTGTGCTGATCTCGACGGGTGGCGGGGCTGTGCTGATGCAGCAGAATCGCGAGCTGATGCGGCATACCGGTACGGTCATCTACTTGCACACTACGGTGCGTGAACAGGTGCGACGGACGGCGAGAGATCGCAAGCGTCCGCTGCTGCAGAACGGTGATCCGGCCAAGGTGCTCGCTGAGCTGATGGCGGTGCGCGAACCGCTCTATCGCGAAGTGGCCCATGTCGTCATTGAGACCGACAGTCGCGGCCCGAAATATGTGGTTCAGGAGTTGACTCGTCGTCTGCGTGAGCAGGACGAGGTTGATGGATCTGCTTAGGCTGCATGGGTGATGGCAGTCTGATCGCTGGATTGCAACGCCGCACGCTGCGGGGTATCGTGCCCCTCCCGCCATTTTCTGCCCTGAATGTCGATGCACACCCTCACCGTCGAGTTGGGTGATCGCAGCTATCCGATCCATATCGGGGCTCGATTGCTCGCTGATCCGTCGCTGTTACTGCCCCATATTGCGGGTCGCCAAGTCTGTATTGTCAGCAACGAAACGGTTGCTCCGCTCTATCTGGCGCAGTTGCGCGAGCTGTTGCGTGGCAAGGAGTGTCTTGATGTCATCCTGCCGGATGGCGAACAGTTCAAGACCTTGCAGCAGTGGAGCGGTATTTTCGATGCGCTGCTGGGGGCGCGCCACAATCGCACGACGACGCTGATCGCGCTCGGTGGCGGTGTGGTCGGGGACATGACGGGCTTTGCCGCGGCCAGCTATCAGCGCGGCGTCGAATTCATTCAGATTCCTACAACGCTGTTATCGCAGGTCGACTCCTCGGTGGGCGGCAAGACCGGCGTCAACCATCCGCTCGGCAAGAACATGATCGGCGCGTTCCACCAGCCGCGAGCGGTGCTTATCGATACCGATACGCTGTCGACGTTGCCGGATCGCGAGTTTTCGGCCGGGCTGGCCGAGGTGATCAAGTACGGCTTGATCGGCGATCTCGACTTCTATCACTGGCTCGATCGTCATCTCGACCAACTGCTGGCGCGTGAGCCGCGGCTGCTGGCCGAGGCGATTCATCGCTCGTGTGCCAACAAGGCGCGCGTGGTCGCGGCGGATGAGCGCGAAGGCGGCCTGCGGGCGATCCTGAATCTCGGCCACACCTTCGGTCATGCGATTGAAACGGCGCAGGGTTACGGCGACTGGCTGCATGGCGAGGCGATCGCGGTTGGCATGCTGATGGCGGCGGACGTGTCGGCGCGACTGGGTTGGCTGACGGCGGCCGAGGTCGATGTGCTGCGCACGCTGTTGCGGCGCGCACGACTGCCGATCGCTCCGCCCAGGGCGATGACGCCCGATCAATTCCTGGCGCTGATGGCGGTCGACAAGAAAGTGCTGGATGGACAGTTGCGTCTGGTGTTGCTGCGACACATTGGCGAGGCGGCGGTGACTTCCGATTTCCCGCTTGAGGTGTTGCACGCCTCGCTTGAGGCGGCCCTGGAGTCGGCACGATGAGCGGAGCTGGTGTGACGGTCGCGCTGGGGTTGACCGAGGATCCGTTCGCGGCCGACGCGCTGTTCGGTTTCTATTTTGTCGGTGGCCAGCGCCGCTTCCTGCTGCAGCAGGCGGTGCATGGGCTCTACATCGCGCGCAGTATCGTGCTGGTCAGCGGCGAGCGCGGTGCCGGCAAGTCGCATCTGCTGGCGGCGCTGCGCGGCGAGCTTGAGGGTCTCGCCGACTGTTGTGCGATCGCGGCGTCGGTGCTGATGGATGGCAGGGCGATTCGGGGCGAGCTCGCCGAGCTCTACCGATTGCCGCCGGATAGCGCTGACGACAACGAGTCGCTGGTGACCGCGCTGTCGCGGCAGACACCCGCTGATGCCGAACCGCTGCCCGTGGCCTTGTTGATCGACGACGCGCAGGAGCTGGCGGTACCGGTGCTGGCGGAGCTGCAGCAGCTGGTCGAGGTGGCTCGCGGTCGGGTGCGGCTGCTGTTGGCGGGCGAGCCGACGCTGGTGACGGCGTGGCAGCAGCTGCCCGTCGCGGCGGCCGAATTGCTGGAGTTGCAGCCGCTGGATCTGCAGGAGTCCGCCGACTATCTGCAGACACGCCTGCAGGCGGCCGGGTGGCGCGGCGCGCTGCCGCTGACGCCAGAACAGATGCAGAAGCTCTATCGCGCCAGCGGCGGTTGCATCGGCAAGCTGAACGAGCTGGCGCCGGCGGCATTGACCTTTGCGGGCGATGACGATGCCGCGACACCGACGGCAAGGGCTCGCCAATGGCCGTGGCGCTGGATCGGGAGTGCTGCGGCGGTGCTGCTGGTGATCGGCGTCGCGCTGTCGGGGCTCGGCACCGGGTCGACACCACAGGCGCCGCCGGGTGAACAGGTGGCGGCCGCGGCTGGGCGCACGACCGTGGCGTTGCCGCTGCCAGCGTCGCCGGATGCGACGGTGTCGGAGCCTGATCCAGTGGCGATCGAGCCGGCGCAGCCGCGTCGCGTTGCGGTGCCCGCGCCGCTGCCGAACGCACCGCTTGCCCGGCAACTTGCGTCGCCGGCACCGGCGGCGAAGCCGGCGTCTGTGGCGGTCGCGCCAAAGCCGGTTGCGGCCGTCAAGGTGCCGCCAGTACCCGCTCCTGCAGTTGAAAAACCGAAAGCGCCGGCGCCAACGGTTGTCGCCAAGCCCCAGCCCGCGGTGTCGCCCAAGCCGGCTGCGGCGGTGGCTTATCGTTTCGACGAACAGAAGTTGCTGGAAGTGGCGCCGCAGCAATATGTGCTGCAATTGATGGCGGTTGAGTCGCGGGTGCAGGTAGATGCCTTCCTGAAGAGCAATGCGGTGACCGCGCCGACGCTTTTGTACGAGGCACTCCGGGGCGGCAAACGGCTGGCCGTGCTGGTCGCCGGTCCCTATGCCGATCGCGCTGCAGCGCAGGCGGCGCTGACGAAACTGCCGCCGCCGCTGTTGGCATCCAAGCCGTGGCCGCGCACGGTCGCCTCCGTGCAGTCCGACATTCGCGCCGCCCACAGCGGTCGCTGAGCCGCTGCCTCTGGCGGCGGCCTGATTCTTGCCTTCCTTGCCTCATCCTGGGGCGTTTGTCGCTGTTTCGGTCAGCGTGTAGAATGTCGCCCCCTTTGCCCGGCATTTTTGTGCGGGTTTATACGTTGTTTGCAACCATCTGATCTTAAAGATGTTTTTCAGTGGGAACGGCCTATATGACGACAGGTCTCTACAGCCCTGAGGAGTTTCGCGACAACTGTGGCTTCGGCCTGATCGCCCACATGAAGGGCGAGGCCAGCCATCGGTTGCTGCAGACGGCGATGGAGTCGCTGACGTGCATGACCCATCGCGGTGGTATCAACTCCGATGGCAAGACCGGCGACGGCTGCGGTTTGCTGCTGAAAAAGCCGGACAGCTTCCTGCGCGCCGTGGCGCGCGAAAGCTTTGGCTGCGATCTCGATGCGAACTACGGCGTCGGCCAGATTTTCCTGAGCCTCGACGAGTCGCGTGCCGCTGCTGCGCGCGCTGCCGTTGCCGAAGCGATGACTGGCGAAGGGCTGCAGGTGGTCGGCTGGCGCGTGGTGCCGACCGACCCGTCAGTGCTCGGCGAGATTGCACTCTCCAGCATGCCGCGCATCGAGCAGCTGTTCGTCAACGGCGGTTCGCTCGACGAAAAGGGCTTGGCCACACGCCTGTTGGTAGCGCGCCGCGTCGCCGAGAAAGCGCTGGCTGATGACCGCGACTTCTATATCTGCAGCCTCTCCCACGCTGTCATCTCCTACAAAGGGTTGATGATGCCGAAGGATCTGGCGGCGTTTTACCCGGATCTCGGCGACTCCCGCCTCGAAACGGCGATCTGCGTTTTCCACCAGCGCTTCTCGACCAATACGGCACCGCGCTGGCCGCTGGCGCAACCGTTCCGCTATCTCGCCCACAACGGCGAGATCAACACCATCGACGGCAACCGCAACTGGGCCGACGCACGCGTGCGCCGTTTCAAGAGCGACCTGCTGCCCGATCCGGAAGCGCTGGCACCGCTGGTCAACCGCACCGGCTCCGACTCGTCGAGTCTCGACAACATGCTCGACGTGCTGCTGGCCGGCGGCATGGATCTGTTCCGCGCCGTGCGCATGCTGGTGCCGCCGGCCTGGCAGAACATCGAGACGATGGATGCCGACCTGAAGGCGTTCTACGAATACAACTCGATGCACATGGAGCCGTGGGACGGCCCGGCCGGCATCGTGCTGACCGACGGCCGCTACGCCGTCTGCCTGCTCGACCGCAACGGCCTGCGCCCGGCGCGCTGGGTCATCACCCGCGACGACTTCATCACGCTGGCCTCCGAGGTCGGCACCTGGGGTTATGCGCCTGAGGATGTCGTGGCGAAAGGCCGCGTCGGTCCGGGCCAGATCTTTGCCGTCGACACCGTCAGCGGCGAAGTGCTGCACACCGCCGATATCGACAACCGCCTGAAGCAGGGGCAGCCCTACAAGAAGTGGCTGCGCGACAACGCCACCCGCGTCGAGGCGACGCTGGAACCACAGCAGCAGCCGGCGCTGATCACCGGCGATGCACTGAAGGTTTACCAGAAGCTGTTCCAGGTCAGCTACGAAGAGCGCGAGCAGATCCTGAAACCGCTGGCCGAAACCGCCAACGAAGCGGTCGGCTCGATGGGCGACGACACGCCGATGGCGGTGCTGTCTAAGCAGATTCGTCCGCTCTACGACTTCTTCCGGCAAAAGTTCGCGCAGGTCACCAACCCGCCGATCGATCCGCTGCGCGAAACGATCGTCATGAGCCTGGAGACCTGTCTCGGCGCCGAGAAGAACGTCTTCGAGGAGACGCCGGATCACGCCGACCGCGTCATCCTGACCACGCCGATGCTGTCGCCGGACAAATTCGCGCGCATCACCAGCCTCGACAAGCCGGGCTTTGCGATTCAGTTCATCGACCTGAACTACGACCCGGCGCAGCTCGATCTGCGCGCGGCGATCGAGCAGGTGTGTGATCAGGCCGAGCAGGCGGTGCGCGGCGGCAAGGTGATTCTGGTGCTGTCCGATCGCGCTATCGCGGCCGGCAAGTTGCCGGTGCACTCGCTGCTGGCCACCGGCGCCGTGCACCACCGGCTGATTCGCGCCGGCCTGCGCTGCGATGCCAACCTGATCATCGAGAGCGGCAGCGCGCGCGATTCGCACCAGCTCGCCTGCCACTTCGGCTTTGGCGCGACCGCCGTCTATCCGTACATGGCCTACAGCGTCATCGACGATCTGATCCACAGCGGCGAAGTGCTCGGCGACCCGTACAAGGCGCACGTCAATTTCCGCAAAGGCATCAATAAAGGTCTGTTGAAGATCCTGTCGAAGATGGGCATCTCCACCATCGCCTCCTATCGCGGCGCGCAGCTGTTCGAGGCGATCGGTCTCGACAGCGACATCGTCGACACCTGTTTTCGCGGTGTTTCCAGTCGTATCGAAGGCGCCGGTTTCAGCGATCTGCAGTCCGACATGGAGGCGCTCGCCACCGTCGCCTGGACGCCGCGCAAACCGCTGGCGCCGGGTGGCCTGATCAAGTTCGTGCACGGCCAGGAGTACCACGCCT
>CAZWXW010000083.1:0-14367 GCA_964638025.1 uncultured Verrucomicrobiaceae bacterium | reverse complement strand
CTCGCTGTACGCACTGCAGGATCGCGGCCGCATGTTCATCGATCCGAACGTCGAGATTTATGAGGGCCAGATCATCGGCCTGCACTCGCGTGGCAACGATCTGGTGATCAACCCGACCAAGGGCAAGAAGCTGACCAACGTGCGTGCTTCCGGCTCCGACGAGAACATCATCCTGACGCCGCCGATCCGCCACTCGCTGGAGCAGGCGCTCGAATTCATCGAGGATGACGAGCTGGTCGAAGTGACGCCGAAGAGCATCCGTCTGCGCAAGAAGTTCCTGACCGAGAACGAGCGCAAGCGTTCGGGTAGCTCGAAGGGGTGACACGCGATCTCCCCTCTCCCTTCAGGGAGAGGGGCCGGGGGAGAGGGTGTCGTGGCGGAGTTGGCCATCGTGGAATTGCCCTCTCCCTAACCCTCTCCCTGAAGGGAGAGGGAATTGGTGTGGCGCGTCGTCGGGAACGCACAAGCGCGTTCTAGTGAAGTGCGCCACCCATCGGCCATACTAGCCCCCGCCTGTCCGGAGCTGCCGATGCCAACCCTGTACCCCGATATCAAGCCGTATGCCATCCACCGCCTGAAGGTGGGCGAGCCGCACGAGCTTTACATCGAGGAGTGCGGCATTCCCGACGGCATTCCGGTGCTGTTCGTGCACGGCGGTCCCGGTGCCGGTTGCTCGCCGAAACATCGCTGCTTCTTCGACCCGACCGTCTATCGCATCGTGCTGTTCGATCAGCGCGGCTGCGGCCGTTCGACACCGCACGCCGAATTGCGCGACAACAACACGCAGGCCTTGGTCGCCGACATCGAAGCGATTCGTCATTTCCTCGGCATCGACCGCTGGCTGTTGTTCGGTGGCTCGTGGGGTTCGACGCTGAGCCTGGTCTACGCCGAAACCTATCCCGAGAAAGTGCTTGGAATGATTCTGCGCGGCATCTTCCTGTGCCGCCCTCAGGATCTGCTGTGGTTCTATCAGGAGGGGGCGAGCCACGTTTTCCCCGACTACTGGCAGAGCTTTCTGGCGCCGGTGCCGGTGGCCGAGCGCGGCGACATGATGCGCGCCTATCACAAGCTGCTGACCGGCAGTAACGAGCTGGCGCGCATGGGCGCGGCCAAGGCGTGGAGCGGCTGGGAGGCGCAGTGCTCGACGCTGAAGCCCGATCAGCAGCTGGTCGACCAGTTCACCGAGCCGCGCATGGCGCTGGCACTGGCTCGCATCGAAGCGCACTACTTCGTCAACGACACCTTCCTTCGCCCGAATCAAATCCTCGAAGACGCGCACCGCCTCGCCGGCATTCCCGGCATCATCGTGCACGGCCGCTACGACATGGTCTGCCCGTTCGACAACGCGCATGCGCTGAGCGAAGCGTGGCCCGACGCCGAGCTGCGCATCATCCGCGATGCCGGCCACTCGGCGATGGAACCGTCGATCACCGATTCGCTGGTGCGCGCCACCGAGCGTTTCGCGCGTGAGCTGCGCGTCGATTCCGACTAGCCGATGGATATCTGTTTCGTACTGGTACGGCCGGCGGTGCCGGAAAATGTCGGCGCCTGCGCACGCGCGCTGAAGACGATGGGTTTTGCGCAGCTGCGCGTCGTCGGCAGCGACGTGCATCGCGACAAGCGCGCCTACATCCTCGCCCACGGCGCCGGCGATATTCTCGACAACGCGCAATCCTTTGCCGATCTCGACGCTGCGCTCGCCGATGTCGATTTCGTTGTCGGCACCTCGGCGAAAGAGCGTCACGATCGCCGCTACAGTTTTTCTCCCGCTGAGTTGTGTAGTGATCTGACCTCGAAACGCGGCAGCGTGCAGCGCGTGGCCATTGTTTTTGGTTGCGAAGAGTCGGGTCTCAGCAACGCCGAGTTGGCGCGCTGCGATGCGCTGTCATCGATTCCGCTGGCGACAGCGTATCCGTCGCTGAATCTCGGGCAGGCGGTGATGCTGTATGCCTATGAGCTGGCGGCGCTGGCGGCATTGCCGCCCGTTGCAGCTGATTCGGAAGAGTGGGGCGCACTGAAACAGCGACTGCTGGCACTGCTGCCGCGACTCGATGTGCCGGCCGATGGGGTGTTGCAGCAGTGGGTGGAAGAGCGCTGCGCGTGGGCGGGGCGCGACGATGTGCGGTTGCTGCATATGCTTTGCAAGCATCTGGAGCAGAAGCTGCCCTGAGGCGCTCGCAATGAGCTATGAGTCCGGTATTTGTCATTCCGCGCGCAGTCGCGGAATCCATGGTCGCCGCACACCCTCGGATGGATTCTGCGACTGCGCTTCGCTCCGCGCAGAATGACAAAGAGCCTCAGCAGTTAATCCGCATAACGATCCGAAATTCCGAGCAGATAAAGAATGCCATCCAGCCCCAGTGTCGAGATCGCCTGCTTGGCCGACTGCTTGACGATCGGCTTGGCGCGAAATGCGATGCCGAGGCCGGCGATGCCGAGCATCGGCAGATCGTTGGCGCCGTCGCCGACTGCGATCACCTGATCGAGCGAGATGTTCTCCTTCGCCGCCAGTTCGCGCAGCAGCTGTGCCTTGCGCTTGCCGTCGACGACGTCGCCAACGACATTGCCGGTTACCTTGCCGTTTTCGATTTCCAGCTCGTTGGCGTAGACGTAGTCGATGCCGAGTCGCTGCTGCAGGTGGTGGCCGAAATAGTTGAAGCCACCCGACAGAATCGCGGTCTTGTAACCGAGTCGTTTCAGTGTGCCGATCAATCGCTCGGCGCCTTCGTTGAGACGCAGCGCGTGGGCAATGCTCTCCAGCACGCCGGCATCCAGTCCTTTCAGCAGCGCCACGCGCGCCTTGAAGCTGGCGGTGAAATCAAGCTCGCCGCGCATCGCGCGCTCGGTGATCTCGGCTACCTGCGCGCCGACGCCGGCCGCCTTCGCCAGTTCGTCGATCACCTCGGCGTCGATCAGCGTCGAATCCATGTCGAAGCAGACCAGTCGCCGCGTGCGGCGGAACATATTGTCTTCCTGGTAGGCGACGTCGATGTCGAGTTCGCTGGCGAGCTGCATGCAGCGCGCGCGGAACTCGCCATCGTTGAGCGGGCCGCGCGCCGAGATCTCGACGCAGGCCTTGTCGCTGGGCTGTTCGTCGCCGAGCGCGACGCGGCCGGAGAGGCGGTCGATGCGATCGATGTTGAGGCCGAACTCGGCAATGATCGCCGACACCCGGGCCAGGTGTTCGGCGCTGATGCGCCGCGCCAGCACGGTGATGATGTGGCGCGCCTTGCCCTGGCCGGCGGCCCACTGCTCGTAGCTGTCGGCGCTGATCGGCGTGAAGCGCAGCTGCAGCCCGATCTCGTGGCAGCGGAACAGGATCTCCTTCAGCAGCGGTCCCGAATCCTGCCCGGCCGGCACTTCGACCAGCATGCCCAGTGACAGCGTGTCGTGGATGACGGCCTGGCCGACATCGAGCACGTTGACGTCGAACTGCGCCAGGATGCCGGCCAGCGACGAGGTGACGCCGGGGCGATCGGCGCCGGCCACGTTGATCAGGATGATTTCGCGCACGCGCGCTCCTTTGTGTTTGTGACGAGTAGCTGGCGGTAACGAAAAAGCCCGTCAACCGGGGGTGACGGGAGGCGCGCTATTGTAGCGGCGGCCCGGTCGAGGCGACAGGCGGCAGGGTCGCGGTGACGGAGCACCGCGATGCCGTTGATATACTTCGCGGCTTTGAAATGTCCCCGCAACAGAGCGGCGGCCCACCTGACGAGCGCGACGCCGATAATGAAAACATTGTGGTACCGCCTGCCGCTGGCGCTGAAATGCGCCGTGCCGATTTTCCTGCTGACATTGACGATCGGCCTTGCACTGGTAGCGGCGCAGGAGTGGGGGCAGCGGCGCTGGCTGCAGCACCACCTGCAGCTGTTCGGCGATGCGCTGGTCAACCATCTGGCGCAGAGCGCGGCCCAGCCGCTGGTGCAGAACGATCCGGTCAGCCTGCAGGCGGTGCTGGCCGGCGTCGCTGTCGAGCAGGTGGTGCAGCGCGCCGAGGTTTACGGTGCGGGCCAGCAGCTGGTCGCCGCCGCCGGCGAAGTGGTGCAGGACGGTGCCGATACCGTCAGCGAATTCAGCGTGCCGATCCGCTTCGAATCGAGCGAGGTCGGGCGCGCGGTGCTGACGCTGCGCACCAACGCCACGCCCGGCGTGCTGGCGCTGCGCGATCGTGTCGGCCTGGCGCTGCTGCTGGCGCTGGCCAGCGCCGCGCTGGCGATGCGGGTCGGCGCGCGCATCGACCGCTTTCTGTCGCGCCTGACACGCAAGCTCAGCGGCGATCCGGTCAGGCTGGAGTATCGCGGCAACGACGCTTTCGGCCGCCTGCTGCAGGCGCCGTTGCCGCCGCTGCTGGAGCCGGAACCGCCGGCGCCACCGGCCGCCGGTGCGCTGTTGTTGCAGCTCTATGTGCCGGAGGAGACACCGGAAGCGGGCGCGGTGGCGCTGGCGCAGGTCGAGACCGTCTGCAGGCTCTACGGCGGCAGCGCGGCGGTGACGCGCGCCGGCGGCATCACCGCACGCTTTCCGGCCGAGGATGAGGTCGAGGCGCCGTTCCGCGCACTGTGCGGTGCGCAGCTGCTGCACCGTCTGGGCAATGGCCGCGGTTATCGCATCGCGCTGGCGCCGCTGTCGCTGGAGCAGGCCGGCAACCCGTGGCTGGAGCAGGGGCTGCTGCGCGAACTGAATGGCGCCTGTGTCGAACTGGCGCCGGCCGACGCCGTGCTGATCGATGCGCAACTGCAGCAGCGCGAGGTGTTGCAGCAGCGCTGCCAGTTGCAGCCGATCGGCAACTTCTTCCAGGTGGTGGCGTTGCAGCCGCCCTACGACACGCTGCTGGAACGTCAGTACCAGACCTTGGTACAACAGTTTTCGATAAGCGAATAGATGCAGCAGTTTTCGACAAACGAATAACAGCAGACCGGCCGTGGCCGGCGGGAGTGGCGCGATGTTCGGCATGGGCAGCAGCGACGAAAAGTGTCCGTTCGAATTCAACTTCGATGCGGCCACCTTCAAGGTCGGCGACATGGTCAGCTACCGCGTGACGGAGAAATTCGGCGAGATGCCGTTTGTCGGCACGCTGCTGGAGGTGCACGACGACTACGTCGTGATCTCGCCCAACGATCTCACCGACCCCGACCGCCGCATGCGCGGCACCCGCGAAAGCCGGCCGGAAGTGAGCGCCGAGCAGGCGCTGGGTTGATGGAAAGTAGCGCCGAACAGGCGCTCGGCTGACAGATTCCCCTCTCCCTTCAGGGAGAGGGGGAGAGGGCGCGCGGCGAAACATTTTCCTCTCCCTAGCCCTCTCCCTGAAGGGAGAGGGAATTTGAGTGTTGGCGGGCCGCTCCGTCACACCATTGCCGCAACATCTGCGCCGCCGGCACCGGCCGGCTGAACAGGTAGCCCTGCGCATAGTCGCAGCCGAGCCCACGCAGCAGGTCGGCCTCGGCCTGCTGTTCCACCCCCTCCGCTGTCACCTGCAATCCCAACCCCCGCGCCAGTGCGATGGTCGATTCGACGATGGTGCGGCTCTGGGCGTGGCCGAGCATGTCGCGCACGAACGAACGGTCGATCTTCAGCGTGTGGATCGGAAAACGGGCGAGGTAGGCCAGCGACGAGTAGCCGGTGCCGAAATCGTCGAGCGCCAGCGTGAAGCCGGCCTCGGCCAGGCGCTGCATGACCGCTTCTGCCGAGGCCGGGTCCTTGATCAGGATGGTCTCGGTGAGTTCGAGCTGGATACGGCGCGGTTCGACCTGATGTTCGGCCGCCGCCTGCAGCAGGTAGGTGGGCAGCTCCGGGTCGAGGATATTGCGGGCCGACAGGTTGATGGCGATGCGGGCATCGATACCGCGCAGCTGCCAGCGCGCGGCATCGCCCATGGCGATGTCGATGACGCGGCGGGTGATGCCGCGAATCAGGTCGGTGGCCTCGATCAGCGGCATGAATTCGGCGGCGCCGATCAGGCCGAGGGTCGGATGGCGCCAGCGGATCAGCCCCTCGCAGCCCTCGATGGCACCGGAGGCGAGGTTGATGAACGGCTGGTAGAACAGCTCGAACTCGTCGTTCTCCAGCCCCGCGTTGACGGCTGATAGCAGCGTCAGGTGTTCGAGCTTGTGGGCGTCGATGGCGCGTTCGTACAGCGTGACGCCGGCGCCGTGCTGCTTGGCGTGGTACATGGCGACGTCGGCGCAGCGCAGCAGTTCGTGGGAGTCGCCGTGGTCGGGGGCGATGGCGACGCCGATGGAGGCGGGGGTGCGCAGGCTCAACTCGCCGATCTGCAGCGGCTGTGCGATGACGGCGGAGAGTTCGCGGGCCAGCGCCAGCGCGGCATCGGGGATGGCGCTGCCGCGCTCGACGGCGTCGATGTCGTGGAGGATGACGAACTCGTCGCCGCCGAGGCGGAACAGCTTGGCGGGGCGCTCGGCGAGCGCGCTCTGCAGGCGCTGGGCCAGCGCGCGCAACAGGTCGTCGCCGACGGCGTGGCCGAGGGCGTCGTTGATCTGCTTGAAGTGGTCGAGGTCGAACAGCATCACCGCGCAGCGGTGGTCGCGGCGATGGTCGAGATGCTCGCGCAGCTGGTCGTGCAGGGCAGCGCGGTTGCCGAGGCCGGTGAGGGCGTCGTGGTTGGCGCGGTGGGCCAGCTCGCGCAGGTTGCGGGCGTTGGCGAGGCTGAGGCCGATCACCTGGCCCAGGCTCTCCAGCGTCAGGATCTCGGCCGCGTGCAGTTCGCGCCGCTGTGCATCGCGCAGCACGATGACGCCGAGCGCTTCGCCATCGTGGACGACCGGAATCGTCGCCAGGCTGACCAGATTGTCGAGCAGCGGATTGCCGTGGTACGCGGCGGGAACACGCGGATCATTCAGCAGATCGGTCGAGTGGCAGACGCGGCGCGTCTTGACCGCCAGGCTGATCAGGCCGCTGTTGGTCAGCACGCGCTCTTCGCCGATCCGGTGTCGACCGGTCTCGATGCCGCTGGCGGCCAGCGCGACAAAGGTGTCCGCTGTCGGCATCACTTTCAGGAACAGCCCCATCTCCCACTTCAACCGCTGCGCCAGCACCGTCAGCACGCGCTGCGCCAGTTGCGGCTCGTCGGTGACACCCTGCAGCTGCGCGGTCATCTCCTGCGTCAGTTCGAGGATGCGGTACTGGTGGCGCAGCCGGGACAGCGAGCGCTGGTAGGCGGCGATCAGCAGCGCCAGTACCGTGCAGGTCGCCAGCAGCACGGTCAGGCTCGGTACATGGCGAGTCAGCTCGGGGCGGATCATGTCGTTGAACGCCAGTGTCATCAGGCCGATGGCCAGCAGCGCGCGCAAGGCCAGGCAGCAGGCCGCCAGCCGCTCGAAATGCCCGAGCCGCCACAGCAGCGAGGCCGAGGTCAGCAGCGCGGCGATCATCACCAGCGTGGCGACGAAGCGTCCGGCGGTCGGGGTCAGCAGCGTCGCCAGCATGAACAGCGCGGTCACGGCGGCGATCGCCGCGCCGACCTGCGGCAGGCGCACGCGGCCAGCGCGATAACTGACCACGCCGGTGGTCAGCGTCACCGCCTGAGTCGCCATGGTCAGTGCCAGCAGCAGCTGCATCTCTATGGAGGGAAGTTCGAACTGGCGCATCTGGCCGAGCTGTATCGACGCCAGCGGCAGCATCGCGTGCGCGATCGCCCACCACAGCATGTAGGAGCGCTGGCGATCGCTGAACCAGAGCGCCGCCAACGACAGTGCCGCCATCAGCTCGACGATCAGCAGCGCAATGTCCGGAGCCGACATGGGCATGCCCGGTCAATCCTTATTGGTTTTATCGAGCGCTCAGTGTAGAAGCCGGTTCGCGGGTTCGCCGGCAGCCATCGACAGAATGGCGTCAGGCTCGCTGGGCCTGACTGTCCCGGGACTGCATCCACAGCACCGACATCTGCCCCGCCGGCACCGGCCGGCTGAACAGGTAGCCCTGCGCGTAGTGGCAGCCGAGCTCGCGCAGCAGGCCGGCCTCGGCCTGCTGTTCCACCCCCTCCGCTGTCACCTGCAACCCCAGTCCGCGCGCCAGCGCGATGGTCGACTCGACGATGGTGCGGCTCTGGGCGTGGCCGAGCATGTCGCGCACGAAGGAGCGGTCGATCTTCAGCGTGTGGAACGGGAAACGGGCGAGGTAGGCCAGCGACGAGTAGCCGGTGCCGAAATCGTCGAGGGCGAGGCTGAAACCGGCCTTGGTCAGCCGTTGCATCACCTGGCCGGCGGAGGCCGGGTCCTTGATCAGGATGGTCTCGGTGATCTCCAGCTGGATGGAACTCGGCTCGACCCGGTGGCGGGCGGCGCTCTGCAGCAGATAGTCCGGCAGCTCGGGGTCGAGGATGTTGCGGGCCGACAGGTTGATGGCGATGCGGCTATGGACGCCGCGCAGCTGCCAGCGGGCGGCGTCGCACATGGCGATATCGATGACGCGATGGGTCAGCGCGCGGATCAGGTCGGTGGCCTCGATCAGCGGCATGAACTCGGCGGCGCCGATCAGGCCGAGGGTCGGGTGGCGCCAGCGGATCAGCCCTTCGCAGCCTTCGATGGCACCGGAGGCAAGGTTGATGAACGGTTGGTAGAACAGTTCGAACTCGCCCTTTTCGAGCCCCTCGTTGACGGCCGAGAGCAGGGTCAGGTGTTCCAGCTTGTGGGCGTCGATGGCGCGCTCGTACAGCGTGACGCCGGTGCCGTGCTGCTTGGCGTGGTACATGGCGACATCGGCACAGCGCAGCAGCTCGTGGGAGTCGCTGCCATGGTCGGGGCCGATGGCGACGCCGATGGAAGCCGGGGTGCGCAGGCTCAGCTCGCCGATCTGCAGCGGCTGGGCGATGGCGGCGGAGAGATCGCGAGCCAGCGCGAGCGGGTCATGGTGATCGTCGAGCTGGTGCAGGATGACGAACTCGTCGCCGCCGAGGCGGAACAGCATGGCGGGGTGCTGCGCCAGATGTTGCCGCAGGCGCTCGGCCAGCGCCTGCAGCAGCTGGTCGCCGACGGCATGGCCGAGGGCGTCGTTGACCTGCTTGAAGTGATCGAGATCGAACAGCATCACCACGCCGCGGCGGTCGGGATACCGGCGCAGCCCCTCGTTGACGACGTCGTGCAGGGCGGCGCGGTTGCCGAGGCCGGTGAGGGCGTCGTGGTTGGCGCGGTGGGCCAGCTCGCGCAGGTTGCGGGCGTTGGCGAGGCTGAGGCCGATCACCTGGCCCAGGCTCTCCAGCGTCAGGATGTCGGTGTAGTCCAGCTGATGGCGTTTGGCGTCGCGCAGCACGATCAGGCTCAGCACCTCGCCGTTGTGGGTGATCGGGATCACCACCTGGCTGAGCGTGTCGGTGACCTGCGGGGTGAAGCGCTGGGCGTCGGCGACGCGCAGGTCGCTCGGCAGGTGGGCGGTGTGGCAGAGGCGCTGCGTGCGCAGGGCGGTGCTGATCAGGCCGGTATCGGGCACCTTGATCTGTGGCTGCAGGGTGCGTTCGGGCTCGGCGCCGAACGCAGCGGTCGGCACCAGCAGCAGCCGCTCCGACGTCAACCCGAAAAAGATGCCCTGCTGCCAGCCGAGTCGCTGCCGCAGTACGGTCAGCACGCGCTGGGCCAGCTGCGGCTCGTCGGTGACGCCCTGCAGCTGCGCGGTCACCTCCTGCGCCAGTTCGAGGATGCGGTACTGGTGGCGCAACTGGGCCAGCGAGTGCTGGTAGGCGGCGACCAGCAGCGCCAGCGCGGTGCCGGTCGCGGTCAGCGCGTTGAAGCTGGAGTAGTGATTGAACAGCAGCGAGTCGCGATGACCCATTGCCAGCAGCGCCAGCAGTGCGATTTCGAATGCGCCGCGTAGCAGCAGGCAGACGGCGGCGATCCGCTCGAAGCGACCGAGCGACCACATCAGCGCCGCCGACGCCAGCAGCGCCGCCGCCATCGACAACGGCGCCGCCGCGCGCACCCAGGTGCGGCTGTCGATGAGCGTCGGCAGATAGGTCAGCAGGAACAGCGCGACGATGGCGATGACGATGTGGCGCGACCGCACCTGTCCGGCGCGGTAGCTGATGACGCCGGCCAGCAGGCAGACCGGTCGCATGGTCAGGATCAGGGTGGTGGCGGCGAAGGTCAGCGTGAGCGGTTCATAACCGCGCGAAGGCGTGGTCAGCAGTGCCGGCATCGCCATCATGATGTGTGCGATGGCCCACCACAGGGTGTAGGGGCGCCGGCGATCGCTGAGCCACAACAGCGCCAGTGCGAGTGCGGTCAGCAGTTCGACGGCCAGCAGTGAAATGTGTGGAGCCGTCCAGCTCATGCCCGACGCTGATCCTTGACCGGTGTGATTGAGGGCTCAGTGTAGAAGCTGAGTCGAATAGGTGCCGGGTCCGAATAGATCGATTTGATCTTACAAGGCCGTTTAGCGCCGATCGGCGCTGTGTGGCATGTCGGTGCGCGGCGGCATGAATGTCTGCTGCAGTGTGCTGGCGGGTTGCCACAGTGTCAGCAGCTGCTCCTCGGGTACTGGCCGGCTGAACAGATAACCCTGCGCATAGTCGCAGCCGAGCCCACGCAGCAGGTCGGCCTCGGCCTGCTGCTCCACCCCCTCCGCCGTCACCTGCAATCCCAACCCCCGCGCCAGCGCGATGGTCGATTCGACGATGGTGCGGCTCTGGGCGTGGCCGAGCATGTCGCGGACGAAGGAACGGTCGATCTTCAGCGTGTGGATCGGGAAGCGGGCGAGGTAGGCCAGCGACGAGTAGCCGGTGCCGAAATCGTCGAGCGCCAGCGTGAAGCCGGCCTCGGCCAGGCGCTGCATGACCGCTTCTGCCGAGGCCGGGTCCTTGATCAGGATGGTCTCGGTGAGTTCGAGCTGGATACGGCGCGGTTCGACCTGATGTTCGGCCGCCGCCTGCAGCAGGTAGGTGGGCAGCTCCGGGTCGAGGATATTGCGGGCCGACAGGTTGATGGCGATGCGGGCATCGATACCGCGCAGCTGCCAGCGCGCGGCATCGCCCATGGCGATGTCGATGACGCGGCGGGTGATGCCGCGAATCAGGTCGGTGGCCTCGATCAGCGGCATGAATTCGGCGGCGCCGATCAGGCCGAGGGTCGGATGGCGCCAGCGGATCAGCCCCTCGCAGCCCTCGATGGCACCGGAGGCGAGGTTGATGAACGGCTGGTAGAACAGCTCGAACTCGTCGTTCTCCAGCCCCGCGTTGACGGCTGATAGCAGCGTCAGGTGTTCGAGCTTGTGGGCGTCGATGGCGCGTTCGTACAGCGTGACGCCGGCGCCGTGCTGCTTGGCGTGGTACATGGCGACGTCGGCACAGCGCAGCAGTTCGTGACTGTTGTTGCCGTGGTCGGGCGAGATGGCGACACCGATGGAGGCGGGGGTGCGCAGGCTCAGCTCGCCGATCTGCAGCGGCTGGGCGATGACATCGGCCAGCTCGCGCGCCAGCGGCAGCGCGGCATCCGGGGAGTCGTTGGCGAGGCGGTGCAGGATGACGAATTCGTCGCCGCCGAGGCGGAACAGCTTGGCGGGGCGGTCGGCGAGGTGGCGCTGCAGGCGTTCGGCCAGTGCCTGCAGCAGCTGGTCGCCGATGGCGTGGCCGAGGGCGTCGTTGACCTGCTTGAAGTGGTCGAGGTCGAACAGCATCACCGCGCCGCGGCGGTCGGGATACTGGCGCAGTCCCTCGTTCACATAGTCGTGCAGGGCGGCGCGGTTGCCGAGGCCGGTGAGGGTGTCGTGGTTGGCGCGGTGGGCCAGCTCGCGCAGGTTGCGGGCGTTGGCGAGGCTGAGGCCGATCACCTGGCCCAGGCTCTCCAGCGTCAGGATCTCGGCATCGCTGAGGACGCGTCGCTGCGAGTCGCGCAGCACGATGACGCCGAACACCTCGCTGTCGTGGGTCGCCGGAATCACCGCCAGGCTGCTGATGCTCTTGGCCAGCGGGTGGTTGTGGTATTCCGGCGTCACGCGCGAGTCGCCGATCAGGTTCGGCGAGTGGCAGACACGCCGGGTGCGCACGGCGATGCCGATCATCCCCTTGTCGGCCGTGATGATGACCGGACGCAGTAGCCGGAGGTTGTCGCTGCCGATCGAAGCGATCGGCACGAGCTTCATCGGCTCCGGCGTCAGGCTGAGAAAGATGCTCTGTTTCCAGCCGAGCCGCTGTGTCAGCACCGACAGCACCCGTCGCGCCAGATCGGGTTCGTCGGAGACACCCTGCAGTTGGGCGGTCAGTTCCTGTCCCAGCTCCAGGATGCGGTACTGGTCGCGCAGCCGGTCGAGCGAGCGCTGGTAGGCGGCGATCAGCAGCGCCAGCGCGGTGCCGGTCGCGGTCAGCGCGTTGAAGCTGGTGAAGTGGTTGAACCACCAGGAGTTGTGCTGGCCGAGCGCCAGCTGTGCCAGCAGGATCAGCTCCAGCGCGCCGCGCGACAGGAAGCAGATGGCGGCAATGCGCTCGATGCGCCCGAGCCTCCACAACAGCGCGCCCGACGCGAACACCGCCAGGGTCATGGCGCCGACGGCGGTGACTCGTCCCCAGGTGTTGCCCAACTGGATCGGCGGCAGGAAGAACAGCGCGGTCAGCGCGACGATGGCGACCACGGCGTGGCGCGGCTGCAGACGCCCGGTGCGGTAACTGATGACGCCGGCCAGCAGGCTGATCGACTGGATGGCCAGCGAGGCGTAGAGCAGCAGAACGGTGAGGCTGAATACCGGTGCGCCGCGCGTCATGTCGGTCATCAGCGCCGGCACCGGCAGCATCAGGTGAGCGATCGCCCACCACAGCGTGTAGGTACGTTCGCGGTCGCCCAGCCACAAGGCTGCCAGCGCGAGCGCGGTCAGGAACTCGACGGCGAGCAGGGAAAGCTCCGGAGCAGACAAGGCCATGCCCGGGACATCCTTCTTAAAATTATCAGTAACAGAGTGTAGAAGCCGGCAGCGCCGCTGAAGTTGGTCGGGCTTAGAAGTTATTGGTATACGCCGTTACATACTCTTTGCGCTGCGGTTCTAACGTGCTGGGGCCTCCCTGCCCCGGTGAGCGGTTACTTCTTTCTTATCCGCCGCCGCTCACTATCCATCCGCCGCCGCTCACTCCTTTATCCGCCGCCGCTCACTCTTGCACCACGCTGACGCCATCCACCTTCTGGAAGCCGCGTGGCAGCTTGTTGCCGCGCCGGCCGCGTTCGCCGCGGTAGTGCTCCAGCTCGTTGAAGCTGAGGTTCAGGTAGCGCTTGCCGGAGAACAGCCGCAGCGTCTGCTTCGGCGCCAGCACGGCGATGCCGGCCATGAACTCCTCGCGCGATGCCACCTTGGCGCCGGTGATGCCGATGATCTTGTTGCCCTTGCCGCGCGCCATCTGCGGCAGCTCGGAGAGCGGGAACACCAGCAGGCGGCCATCGTTGCTGGCGGCGACGACGAAGGCCTCGCCGTCCGGCACCAGCGCCGGCGCGCAGACATGCGCGCCGTCCGGCAGCGTCAGCACCGCCTTGCCGTTCTTGTTGCGCGCTTCGAGATCGCCGAGCGTGGCGACGAAGCCGTAGCCGGCGTCCGACGCCAACAAGATCTTCTGCGTCTCCGCCCCCATCAGCAGCCCCTCGAAGGTAGCCCCCGACGGCGGGCTGATGCGGCCGGTCAGCGGCTCGCCCTGGCCGCGCGCCGACGGCAGCGAGTGCGCCGCCACGGTGTAGCTGCGGCCGGTGCTGTCGAGCACGACAACCGACTGGTTCGATTTGCCGCGCGCGGCGAACTTGAAGGCATCGCCGGATTTGTAGCTGAGCGAGGTCGGGTCGATGTCGTGACCCTTGGCGGCGCGAATCCAGCCCGACTCCGACAGCACCACGGTGACCGGATCGGCGCTGACCAGATCCTCCTCGCTGAACGCTTTCGCCTCGCCGCGCTGCACCAGCGGCGAGCGGCGCGCATCGCCGAACTCGTCGGAAATCTGCTGCAGCTCGTCGCGCAGCAGTTTCTTCAGCTTTTTGTTGTCGCCAAGAATCGACTGCAGCGAATCGCGTTCGACGGCCAGTTCATCCTGCTCGCCGCGAATCTTCATCTCTTCGAGCTTGGCGAGGTGGCGCAGCTTCAGTTCGAGGATCGCCTCGGCCTGAATGTCGGAGAGATTGAAGCGTTCGATCAGGCGCTGCTTCGGCTCCTCTTCATAACGAATGATCGCGATCACCTCGTCGATGTTGAGGAAGGCGACCAGATAACCGTCGAGGATGTGCAGTCGCGCCAACACCTTGTCGAGGCGGAACTGCAGCCGCTTGCGCGTGGTCTCGGTGCGGAACTGCAGCCACTCGGTGAGGATCTGCAGCAGCGACTTCACCTGCGGCCGGCCGTCGAGACCGATCACGTTCAGGTTGATGCGGTAGCTGCGCTCCAGCTCGGTGGTGGCGAACA
>CAZWXW010000082.1:0-14445 GCA_964638025.1 uncultured Verrucomicrobiaceae bacterium | reverse complement strand
GCAACATCTGCTCGCTGTTCGGCGGCCGTATCGCCGAGGAGATGATCAACGGCAGCGACGGTGTCACCACCGGTGCCTCCAACGACATCAAGCGCGCCACCGAGATCGCCCGCAACATGGTCACCAAGTGGGGCCTGTCGGAGAAGCTCGGCCCGCTGATGTACGACGACGGCGAGGAGGAGGTATTCCTCGGTCGTGCCGCCGCCACCAGCCATCGCGCGGTCTCCGGCGAAACCGCCAAGCTGATCGACCAGGAGGTGCGCCGCATCATCGACGACTGCTACGGCACGGCGAAGCGGCTGCTCGACGACAACCGCGACAAGCTGGAGGCGATGGCCGATGCGCTGATCCAGTTCGAGACCATCGACGCGCACCAGATCGACGACATCATGGCCGGCCGCAAGCCGCGGCCACCGGCCGACTGGACCAACAATGACCGTCCCAGCGGTGGTGCGCCGGCCCCGGCCGACGATGCGCCGGCCGACGGCAAGCGCGCCGGTCCCATCGGCGGTCCGGCCGGCGAACACTGACCGGCCGTATGTCCCCTGTAGCTCCCTCCGCACCGGCGCTTAACTGCGCCGGTCGTCTTTTGAGGCTGGACCGTCCGCGCGTGATGGGCATCCTCAATGTCACGCCCGACTCCTTCTCGGATGGGGGGGCGCTCTACCGCGATGGCCGCATCGACATGGAGCGGATACGGGCGCAGGTTCGGCAGATGGTGGCCGACGGTGCCGACATCATCGACATCGGTGGCGAATCGACTCGCCCCGGCGCGCCGCCGGTCTCCGAGCAGGAGGAGCTGGATCGGGTGCTGCCGGTGCTGGAACAGCTGGCAGCCGAGTGCGAGGTGGCGCTGTCGCTCGATACCAGCACGCCGCGGCTGATGCTGGAGGGAGCCTCCCGCGGTGCCGGCCTGATCAACGACGTGCGCGCGCTGGGCCGGCCCGGTGCGATCGAGGCGGTGGCGGCGACCGGTCTGCCGGCCTGCCTGATGCACATGCGCGGCGACCCCGACACGATGCAACAAATGACCGACTACGATGACGTGGTCGACGACGTCGCCGCGTTTCTGCAACAGCGTATCGATGCCTGTACTAGACTCGGCGTCGCCCGCCGCAACCTGCTGCTCGACCCCGGCTTTGGTTTCAGCAAGACTGCCGGGCAAAACCTGACCCTGTTGAACCGGCTGCCCGAACTGGCGGCGCTCGGTTTTCCGTTGCTGGTCGGCCTGTCGCGCAAATCGCTGATCGGCCAGGTGCTGGGTCGGCCAGTACAGGAGCGGCTGGCGGGGAGTCTGGCGCTGGCGGTCATTGCCGCGCTGAAGGGCGCATTGATTTTGCGAGTGCACGATGTGCGCGAAACCGCCGATGCGGTGCGCCTCTGCACGGCTGTAACCAGGGAGCAGTTCTGATGGGAAGACGTTATTTCGGTACCGATGGCGTGCGCGGCAAGGTCGGCGAAGGCCCGATCAATCCAGAGTTTGCGCTGCGTCTCGGCTGGGCCACCGGCAAGGTGTTCGGTCGCGGCGGTCGCGCCAAGGTGATCATCGGCAAGGACACCCGTATCTCGGGCTACCTGTTCGAGTCGGCGCTGGAGGCCGGTCTGGTGTCGGCCGGTGTCGACGTGTCGCTGCTGGGGCCGATGCCGACACCGGCCATCGCCTATTTGACGCGCACCTTTCACGCCGCCGCCGGCATCGTCATCAGTGCCTCGCACAACCCTTACGATGACAACGGCATCAAGTTCTTCTCGGCCGATGGCACCAAGTTGCCGGATGAGGTCGAGGAGGCGATCGAGGCGCAGCTCGACCAGCCGATGCAGACGGTCAGCTCGGCCCAGCTCGGCAAGGTGGTGCGGATCGGTGACGCCGCTGGTCGCTACATCGAATTCTGCAAGAGCACGGTACCATTCACCTTCGATCTGCGCGGCCTGCGCATCGTCGTCGATTGCGCACACGGCGCCACCTATCACGTCGCACCGGCGGTGCTTGATGAGCTGGGCGCCACCGTCATAACGATGGGTACGTCGCCGGACGGCCTCAACATCAACGCCGGGGTGGGCTCTACCGAGCCGGAAGCCTTGCAGAAGCGCGTATTGGCGGAGAAGGCTGATCTCGGCATTGCGTTCGATGGCGACGGCGACCGCCTGTTGTTCGTCGACGCCAATGGCGAGCTGGTCGACGGCGACGAGCTGCTCTACATCATCGCGCGCGACCAGATCCGCACCCGCGGCAGTTGCTCGGGGGTCGTCGGCACGCTGATGTCGAACTTCGGTTTCGAGCTGGCACTGAGCGAGCTGGAGATTCCGTTCGCGCGCGCCAAGGTTGGCGACCGCTATGTGGTCGAGCTGATGAAGTCGCGCGGCTGGAAGCTCGGCGGCGAAAACTCCGGTCACATCATCTGCGCCGATGTCACCACCACCGGCGACGGTCTGGTCTCGGCGCTGAAAGTGCTGTTTGCCATCGTCGATAGCGGTGTGCCGCTGCACGAGTTGAAGCGCGGCATGAACAAGTTTCCGCAGGTGATGCACAACGTGCGCGTGACCGGTCGCGTCGCGCTCGATCAGCATCCCGGCATCAAGGCGGCTGTCACCGATACGGAGCGCCGCCTGGCCGGCCGCGGTCGGGTGCTGCTGCGCCCCTCCGGCACCGAGCCGGTGGTGCGGGTCATGGTCGAGGGCGAGGATCGGGCGCTGGTCGAGTCGCTCTGTCGCGAACTCTCCGGCGTCGTCGAGAGCTCATTGAGCTGAGGATCGAGGCCGTCGGTACTCCTGCGGCGGCCTTTCCTTGTTTTAGACCTACCCCATTGGGTAACATGCGACGCCTTTTTGGGTCCGGGGAATGGCGATGCGGCGCAGGCTGGTAGTTGGCAACTGGAAGATGCACGGCTCGAACGCCCTCGTCGACCAGCTGTCGCAGGCGCTGAAGTCGCTGTCACCGCTGCAACGCACCGAAATCGTGGTCTGCCCACCGTTCGTTTACGTCGCAAACGCTGCCCGGCAGCTGGCGGGCAGTGGCATTGCCGTCGGCGCGCAGAGCGTCAGCGGTCGCGATGAGGGCGCCTTCACCGGCGAGATCGCCGCGACGATGCTGCGCGACTGCGGTTGCCGTTACGTCATCGTCGGCCACTCCGAGCGCCGCACGCTGTTCGGCGAGAGCAGCGAGCAGGTGGCGGAGAAGACGGTGGCGGCACTGGCGGCAGGGTTGACCCCGATCGTCTGTGTCGGCGAAACGCTGGCTCAGCGCGAGGCGAACGAAACATTGTCGGTGGTCGGTGCGCAGATCGACGCGGTGCTGCGGCAGCTCGATGCCGGGCGCTGCGCGGCACTGGTCTGGGCCTACGAGCCGGTCTGGGCGATTGGCACCGGACGCACGGCGACACCGGAACAGGCGCAGCAGGTACATGCCTTCCTGCGTCAGCGGTTGCAACAACACGGTGCGGCGGCGGCAGATGTGCCGCTGCTCTACGGTGGTAGCGTCAAGGCCGATAACGCGGCGCAGCTGTTTGGTCAGACCGATATCGACGGCGGCTTGATTGGCGGTGCGTCATTGAAAGCAGAAGAGTTCAGCGCGATCTGTCGCGCAGCAGAGTGAATTATGGAAACCCTGATAATTGTTGTGCATGTGCTGATCGCGCTGGCCATCGTTGGCCTGATCATGATTCAGCAAGGCAAGGGCGCGGACATGGGCGCCTCGTTCGGTGGGGGTGCATCGCAGACCCTGTTCGGCAGCCGTGGTTCGGGCAATGCACTTACACGCGCCACCGCCATTTTTGCCACGCTCTTTTTCGCCAGCAGCTTCGCGCTGGCGGTGCTGGCGAAAAACAAATCGGAAGGTGCTGCCGACATTGGTATTCCGTTGCCGGCTGCCGCCGAAGTGCCGGCAGAAGTGCCGGGGCAGGCGCCAGCCAAGACGGTTGACGATATTCCGGTCGTAGAGGAGAATGCCGCCCCTGTCAGCGATATCCCGGCTGAAAACAGCGACGTGCCGGTCGAATAAGCGCAGCAGAAACACCGTATGCCCAGGTGGTGAAATTGGTAGACACGCTACCTTGAGGTGGTAGTGGCGCAAGCCGTGCTGGTTCGAGTCCAGTCTTGGGCACCAAATTTTCATCTGACCGTTTTGCTGGGTCGGATGACAAAAAAACCCGCGAAAGCGGGTTTTTTATTGCCCGATTTTCCTTCGTACTTGTGTGGCGCCGAGGTGCGGTCCATGCTCGCGACCAGTGTCGTGACGATCGTATCTACGTAGTCATCAAGACGATCACAGCGACAACAATAATGAACAGGATGCGAACCGATCCTGAAGAAGGAACTGCAACTGGAGCGAGCGTGCAATGGATCTGGGGCGATTCGATCTCAACCTGCTGGTCTATCTCGATGCGCTGCTGCGCGAAGGCAGTGTCACGCGCGCCGCCGAGCGTCTCAATATCACGCAGCCGGCGATGAGCAACGGGCTGCGTCGGCTGCGCGACCTGTTCGACGATCCGCTGCTGATCCGCACCAGCGAGGGCATGCAGCCGACCGAGCGCGCGCTGGCGCTGCAGCCATTGCTGCGCGAAGTGCTCGGCAAACTGGAGTCGGTGGTGCAGCCGGTCGAGTTCGAGCCCGGCAGCAGCGATCAGCTGTTCCGGATCGTCGCCAGCGACTACGCCGAGTCGACACTGCTGCCGCGCCTGCTGGCGGTGCTGCGCGACGAAGCACCACACGTTGCGCTCGATATCCTGACCGCTTCCGATGCGCTGCTCGCCGACCTCGAGACCGGCAAGGTCGATCTCGCCATCAACCGCTTCGATCATCTGCCGCGCTCCTGTCACCACACCACCTTGTGGCGCGACACCTTTTCCTGTCTGGTCAGCAACGACAATCCGGCGCTGCAGGGCTTCACGCTGGAGAGTTATCTGCACAGCGCGCACATCTGGGTCAGCAAGACCGGCATGGGGGCGGGCACGGGCATGGCGCCGCGCGATGCGAGCAAGTTGGGCTGGGTCGATGTGGCGCTGGCGGAGCTCGGTCATTCGCGGCGCATTCGCATCTACACGCGTCACTACCAGGTGGCGGCGTTACTGGCGCAGCAGCCCGATCTGATCGCGACACTGCCGACGCAGGTGGCGCGGCTCTATGACGATCATCCGCAGCTGACGATCCGCCGGCCGCCGTTCGCGATCGCGCCGATCGAACTGAAGATGGCGTGGAGCCCGCTACTGCAGCACAACCACAGCCATGTCTGGTTTCGACGACTGATTCAGCGCGTTGCGCGGGAAATTGCGGGATCGGTGACCTGATCTTTCAGCATCGGCTGTTTCCCCATAAAGGAGTGATCGATGGCTCTTCGGCATATTTCCTGGCGCAAGCCGCTCGGCGCAATGGCCATACTGGTGCTGCTGTCTCTCTGCGCGCTGGTCATTTTCTCCGAATCGATCGTCAGATTTCTGACCGAGAGCAAAGGCAGCGAAAAGATCGGTCGCAGTCTGGTGATCGAGGGTGCGCTCGATATCGATTGGCACTGGAAATACACCAACGTTCATGTCGAAGATATTCGGCTCGGCAACGCCGAGGGCTACAAAGAGCCCGACATGGTGCATATCGCGCAACTCGACTTCAGTTTCAGGCCGCTGAAGCTGCTGATCGGAAAGCTTGAGTTCGGCGACATCTTCATCCGCGAGCCGTTGTTGGTGCTGGAGCGTCGTTCGCCCGACGATGCGAACTGGAATTTTCCCGCGCTCTCCGGCGCCAGCGCCGTCAGCGAAACCGCACTGGCCGATGATCGGCACAATTTTCCAGTATTTGACCAATTGGATATTCGCAACGGGCAGGTGATCTATCGCGATGCCGTGAAGGGTCTGAATCTCGATTTGAAACTGCACAGCGTCAGTGGTCGCGATGCGGGAGGCGATTCGAGCGACAGTTCCCCAGCCCGTTCGCGCGCGAAGGGCGGATTCAAGATCGATGGCAAGGGCAGCGTGCAGGGCCAGCGCTTCACGCTGCGCGCGTCGGGTGGTTCGCTGCATTCCCTGCGCGATACGGAGACGCCGTTCCCGCTGCGGATCGATCTGCGGATGGGCTATACGCAGGTGTTGGTGGACGGGAAATTTCAGGATCCGATCAGGCTCTCCGGCATCGATACATCGTTGAAGCTATCCGGCCACAATCTTGCCGATCTGTTTTATCTGACGGCGATTCCGCTGCCGCCAACACCACCCTATCGGTTCGAGGGGCGGTTGCTGCGGAAGTCGGGAGTCTGGAGTTACAACGATTTCGAAGGCGTGGTCGGCGGCAGCGATCTCGCCGGTGACCTCTCGTATGACACGCGCGGCGAGCGCGGAATGCTCAAGGCTGCGCTGGTTTCCCGCGTGCTCGACAGCGAGGATCTCGGCGGCTTCATCGGCCTTTCGCCGTCCGGCGAGCATGCGGCGCCGGAGCAGAGAGCGGCGGCGGCCAAGGCTGAAGCTGATCCCGATCTGATTCCCGATGTGCCACTGGAGCTGGAGCGGCTGCGCGCGACAGATCTTGAGGTCACGCTGAACGCCGATCGCATCGAGGCGCCCAGGCTGCCGCTCAAGGGGATGAAGGTTCGCTTCGATCTGAAGGGCGGGGTGCTGAATATCGATCCGCTTGCCGTGACGCTCGCCGACGGTACTGTCGATGGTGCAATTCATATCGACGCACGGAATGATGTGCCGGTGGTCGGCGTGAAGCTGAATTTGCGCAATCTGAGTCTGCGTCAGTTCTTCCGCAACAGTCGTTTCGAGAAACACACGGAGGGGCGTTTCGGCGGGCGTGTGCAACTGGACGGCGCGGGACTGTCGCTCGCCGATGTGCTGGCGTCCAGCAACGGCAAGCTGGCGGTGATACTGGCGGAGGGGAAGATCAGCCTGCTGCTGGTCGAGGTGTCGGATCTCGATCTGGCGCAGGCGCTGCCGCTGTTCGTTGGCAGCGACAAGCCGACGCCCATTCGTTGTGGCGTGGCCGACTTTCGCATCAGCGATGGCATTCTCGGCTCGGAGGTCGTCGTGCTCGACACCGGCGATTCGCGTCTGGTCGGCAACATCGACATCGACCTCAAACACGAGCGCATCAACGCGCGACTGGATGCGAAGCCGAAGGACAGCAGCATCTTTGCGGCCAAGACTCCGATCGTTGTGTCGGGAAAACTGAAGTCGCCGTCCGTGGGGCTGGAGCCGAAGAAGACGATCACGCAGGGGGCGTCGGCGGTTGCGCTCGGCGCGCTGGTCACGCCGTTTGCCGCCATCATCCCGTTCATCGAATTGGGTGATGCCAAGGATGCGAACTGCCGGGCATTGATCGAGGCTGCCGGCAAGTAGCGCGTCATGTCTGCGTAGCGTGCGGCATGCAGGAAAGTAAAAAGGCCGATTGTTTCCAATCGGCCTTTTCGTTTCGTCGGTACCGGCAGGCTGACGTCAGGAGAACTGGTGCATCGTGTTGTCCTTGCCAGCCGCTTTCAGCGCGGCCTCACCGGCAAAGTACTCCTTGTGATCGTCGCCGATGTCGGAGCCCGACATGTTCTGGTGTTTGACGCAGGCGATGCCCTGACGAATCTCCTTGCGCTGCACGCCGGCAACGTAGGCAAGCATCCCCTCTTCGCCGAAGTAGCCCTTGGCCAGATCGTTGGTCGACAGCGCGGCGGTGTGGTAGGTCGGCAGCGTGATCAGGTGGTGGAAGATACCGGCATCGCGAGCGCTGTCGCGCTGGAAGTTCTGAATGCGGCGATCGGCTTCCTGCGACAGTGCCGACGCGTCGTACTCAACACTCATCAGTTTGGCGCGATCGTAGGCCGAAACATCCTTGCCTTCCTGTTGCCATGCATCGAACACCTGTTGGCGGAAGTTCAGTGTCCAGTTGAACGACGGGCTGTTGTTGTAGACCAGTTTGGCGTTCGGAATGACTTGGCGAACGCGATCGATCATGCCTTTGATCTGGCCGATGTGCGGCTTCTCGGTTTCGATCCACAGCAGGTCGGCGCCATTCTGCAGGCTGGTGATGCTGTCGAGTACGCAGCGATCTTCGCCGGTGCCCTTGCGGAACTGGTAAAGGTTGCTGGCCAGACGCTTTGGACGCAGCAGCTTGCCGTTGCGGTTGATGATGACATCGCCGCTTTTCAGTTCGGTGGGTACGACCTCGTCGCAGTCGAGGAAGCTGTTGTACTGGTCGCCGAGATCGCCCGGTTCGCGGGTGAAGGCGATCTGCTTGGTCAGGCCGGCGCCGAGCGAATCGGTGCGTGCGACGATGACGCCATCATCGACACCGAGCTCCATGAAGGCGTAGCGAACGGCGCGGATCTTGGCGAGGAACTCTTCGTGCGGCACGGTGACCTTGCCGTCCTGGTGACCGCACTGCTTTTCGTCGGAGACCTGGTTCTCGATCTGGATGCAGCAGGCACCGGCTTCGATCATTTTCTTCGCCAGCAGATAGGTCGCCTCGGCGTTGCCGAAACCGGCGTCGATGTCGGCGATGATCGGCACGACGTGGGTTTCGAAGTTGTCGATGCGGTTGAGGATCTCCTTCTCCTTCGCAGCGTCATTGGCAGTGCGGGCGGCGTCGAGTTCGCGGAACATGCCGCCCAGCTCGCGAGCATCGGCTTGACGCAGGAAGGTGTAGAGCTCTTCGATCAGCGCCGGCACTGACGTCTTCTCATGCATCGACTGGTCGGGCAGCGGGCCGAACTCGGAGCGCAGTGCGGCGATCATCCAGCCGGAGAGGTAGAGGTAACGGTGCTTGGTCGTGCCGTGGTGCTTCTTGATGGCAATCAGCTTCTGCTGCCCGATGAAACCGTGCCAGCAGCCGAGCGACTGGGTGTATTGAGAGGAGTCCTTGTCGTAGGCGGCCATATCCTCGCGCATGATCTTCGCGGTGTAGCGCGCGATATCGATGCCGGTCCGAAAGCGGTTCTGCAGACGCATGCGTGCCACAGATTCCGGATTGATGGCGTTCCAGGTGGGTCCATTCGCGGCGATAACCGTACCGGCCTGGTCGATGTTGCTTGCGTAGTTGTTGGACATGGTCTGCTCCCTTCAGGAAAACGTATTGCTCGATAACCGGAAGCGATGTTGCGTTGGCAGCACCGGCTTCAATGGGGTCCACTCTAGGAAGTCGCCGCCCATAAAAAAAATCACTAGATGCTATGTCCGCCATTTCGGCGGTGAATGGTGTCGGGCGGCTACAAGGCTGGGCGCGGTACGCGAAAGGCTTTCTGCACAGGCTTTCGTCTGCCGATTCAATCGAGGAGCGGTTTTCCGGCCCGATTTTTTGGTGCTTGGTGCTGTTGGAAAAAAACTACAGCGGGCAGGGCGGGCAGAAAAAAGCCCGCCGAACGGCGGGCCGGAGAGGGGGTCTTTGCGGCTGGTGTGTGGGTTTCAGTTGCCGTCGCTGCTATCGGTTGACGCTGTCGTTGCGCGGGAGCGGCGGGGTGGGCGCAGCGCTGCCGGCAGCTCGCCGCTCATCAGGTAGCGGTGGATCGCCTCCTGGCTGCGGATCTTGGCGCCAGCGCGCTCGCGCATCTGGTTGCTCTGCGTGGTATCGATGACACGCGCTTTGACGTTGTCGTGCCACTGGATCTCGATGATGTCGCGCAGTCGCTGCTGCAGGCGCGGATCGTAGATCGGGCAGGTCACTTCGACGCGGTAGTCGAGGTTGCGCGTCATCAGGTCGGCCGAGCTGATGTAGTAGAGCGGGTTGCCGCGGTTGTGGAAGATGAACAGGCGCGGGTGTTCGAGGAAACGGTCGACGATGCTGATCGCCTCGATGTTCTCCGACAGCCCCTTCACGCCCGGCATCAGCGCGCACATGCCGCGCACGATCAGCCGGATCTGCACGCCGGCCTGGCTGGCCTCGTAGAGCTTGTCGACCAGCCGTTCGTCGACCAGGTTGTTGCACTTGATGGTGATGGCGCCGCGGTCGCCGGCGCGGGCGGCGGCGATCTCGTCGTTGATCAGCGCCATCAGGTTGCTGCGGTTGCTGTGCGGTGACACCAGCAGGTGGCGGAAGCGCGGCCGGTGGTAGGTGTACTGGATGAAGTCGAAGACGTTGGCGACGTCCTGGCCGATCTCCTGGTTGTAGGTCAGCAGGCTGAAGTCGGTGTAGATGCCGGCGGTCTTCTCGTTGAAGTTGCCGGTGCCGACGTGGGTGTAGTAGCGCAGCCGGTTGCCCTCCTGGCGACCGATCAGGATCAGCTTGCAGTGCACCTTGAGGCCGGGAATGCCGAAGATGACGTTGACGCCGCCGTCGGTCAGGCGCCGCGCCCAGCTGATGTTGGCCTCCTCGTCGAAGCGCGCCTGCAGCTCGACCACCGCCGTCACCTTCTTGTGGTTGCGCACGGCGTTCAGCAGCGCGTCGACGATGTGCGACTGCTTGGCGACGCGGTAGAGCGAGATGTGGATCTGCTTCACCGCCGGGTCGATCGCCGCGGTCTGCAGCATGTGGGCGATGTAGTTGAACGACTGGTACGGGTAGTGCAGCAGCACGTCCTGGTTGCGCAGGCACTCGAACACGTTGCTGTTGCAGAGGAGTTCCGGCACCGGCACTTCCGGCAGCGGCCGGTATTCGAGCGCGGCCGGGCCGACGCGCGGGAAATTCATGAAGTCCTTGGAGTTGTGGTAGCGGGCGCCGGGAATCAGGCTGTCGTAACGGCCGAGGTTGAAGCGGCGCTGCAGGTACTGTTGCAGATCCTCCGGCATCTCGGCGTCGTAGACGAAACGCACCGGGTCGGCCTTGCGCCGCCGCTTCAGGCTGGACGAGACCTTGTCGATCAGGCTCTGGGTGATGCCGTCGTCGATCTCCAGCTCGGCGTCGCGGGTCAGCTTGATGGTGTAGGCGCTGGCGCTGTCGATCGGGATCACGCCGCGGAACACCTGCGGCAGGCTGTGGCGGATGATGTTCTCCAGCACCAGAAAGACGGTGCCCTTCTGGCCCTGACGCGCCGGAATCTCGACGAAGCGGCCGATGCGGTCGCTCGGAATCTCCAGCAGCGCGTAGCGCGTCTGCAGCGCTGACTGCAGCTTGATCGCCAGGTAGATCGAGGTGTCGTTCAGTTCCGGCAGCGGGTGTTCGTCGTCGAGCAGGATCGGCTCCAGCTCAGGTTGCACCACGCGCTGGAAATACTCCTCGGCGAAGCGCGCCTGATGCGGCTCCAGCTGGCGCTCGCTGATCAGGAAGATGTCGTTGCGGCGCAGCTCGGCCAGCAGTTCGAGATAGACGCGATCGAAGCGGCGCTGCAGCTCGAGGACGCGGCGCTGGATCTGCTCCAGCAGCTTCTTGAAGTACTCCTGTTCCGCCCCCTTGGCGAAGGTGGCGAGCCGGCGCACGTCGGCGACGCGCACGCGGAAGAACTCGTCGAGGTTGTTCGAGAAGATGCCGAGGTAGCGCAGCCGCTGCAGTGCCGGCACGTTCGGGTCGGCCGCCTCCTGCAGCACGCGGGCGTTGAAGGAGAGCCAGCTCAGCTCCTTCGGAATGTGGGAGGTGAACTCTTTCGGGGCCCTGCCGGGTTTGCGGGCTGCCATCTGTTCTGGTCCTCGACGTCGGGTTCTGGGTGCGGTGGCGAACGGTCCGGCGCGCCGGGAAAGTCGGCGCGGTGCGGCAGTATATGAAGCATTCATGACAGTTTTGTAACAGAGCGGGGGCGGCTCGCCGGCGTGCAGCGGTCCGGCGAAATCGGTTTAAATGGCGGCCTTTCCGATGTTCCTTCCGACCTGCAACCGGCGACAGTGAGGCTGTTTTGGGCAAAGACACCGAAGAGGTCTACGCGGCGCTGGATCTCGGCTCCAACAGCTTTCACCTGATGCTGGCACGCTTCAAAGGGTCGCGGCTGATCGTGCTCGACCGGGTCAAGGAGGTGGTGCGGCTCGGCGCCGGCCTCGGCGACGACGATGCGCTCGACGACGCGACGATGGCGCGCGGGCTGGCGGCGCTGCGCAAGATGGCCGAGCGCATCCGCCCGCTCGACAAGCGCTATGTGCGCGTGGTCGGCACCAACACCTTGCGCGCGGCAATCAATGCCGACCGTTTCCTGGAGCGCGCCGAGCGCGTGCTCGGTGTGCCGATCAACGTCATCAGCGGTATCGAGGAGGCGCGCCTGATCTATCTCGGCGTCGCCCGCGACTTCGCGCCGGACCAGCGCACGCGGCTGGTGGTCGACATCGGCGGCGGCTCCACCGAGCTGGTGCTGGGGCGCGATCGTCCACTGAAGCTGGAGAGTTGCCGGATGGGCTGCGTGTCGTTCGCGCAGCGCTTCTTTACCGATGGCGTGATCACGCCGCGACGTTATGAGAAGGCGCTGCTGGCGGTGCGCGGCGAGCTGCAGGGCGTGGTCTCCAGTTTCAGCAGCGATCAGTTCAGCGAGGCGGTCGGCGCCTCGGGCAGCGTGCGTGCGATTGAGCGCGTGCTCAGCGGCCTGGGGCTGAACCGCAACCATGTCATTACCGCCGAGGGTGTAGAGCTGCTGGCGCAGCGGGTCGCGGCCACCGGTCACTGCGACCTCCTCGATCTGCCCGGCCTGGAGCCGGAGCGGCGCGCGATCTTCCCGGGTGGGCTGGCGGTACTGCACGGCGTCTTCACCGAGCTGGAGCTCGCCAGCATGCATGTCTCCGACTACGCCATTCGCGAAGGGATCATCTACGACCTCGCCGGGCGCCTGCACCGCCGCGACCGCCGCGTCGAGACCATCGAGCAGATGATGGAGCAGTACCACGTCGACCGCGCCCAGGTGCGGCGCGTGCAGCGGCTGGCGCTGGCGCTGCTGGAGCAGGTCGAGGACCAGCTCGACGGCGAGCCGGGGCAGGCGCGCAAGCTGCTGCGCTGGACGATCAACCTGCACGAGATCGGTCTCAGCGTCGCCCACAGCGGCTACCACAAGCACGGCGCCTATCTGCTGGCCAACAGCGACATGCCCGGTTTCTCGCGTCAGGAGCAGCGGCTGCTCAGCGCGCTGGTGCGCAACCACCGGCGCAAGCCGCGGCTGGAGTCGGAGGGCTACGGCGTCGCCATCGACTGGCGGCTGGTGACGGTGCTGCGGCTGGCTTGCCTGTTCCTGCGCGCGCGCGACGCGGCGCTGGTGCCGCGCGGCATCAAGATCCGCTTCGCCGGGCGCCGCTGCCGGCTGACGCTGCCGGCCGGCTGGCTGGAGCGGCGGCCGCTGGCGCTGGAAGACCTGCTGCAGGAACGCGAACAGCTGGCCGAGGTCGGTATCGAGCTGGTGCTGCCGCGTTGAAAGGTCCTCCCCTGCTTCGCAGGGGAGGACTCGTGCCGGCTGCGGCTGCCGGTTCATCTCAAATTGACCGGACGAGGTTCGCTTCCTTATAATCCGCCGCCTTGCAGGGAGGGTTGGCGCTTGGGTGCCGGCCGACTTCCGCGGGATCAAGAGGCTCATCGCCGGCGCGTCTGGCGGTGAAGGTGTTAAAGCCCCTTCTCAGGGGCTTTTTCATTGGTGCCCCCGGCGGCGTGACCGCGGCGGGCGCGCGACGTGGGCCTCGTGCCCATTTTTTGTTTGTGGCTCCCACGGGTGTGGTGGGCCATTTGACTGCGGAATCAGTGCGTTGGCGAAAGATCAGCAGTTGCAGGAGCTGGTGGCTCCGGCAGTGACCGCGCTCGGTTTCGAGCTGTGGGGGGTGGAGTACATCACCCGCGGTCGCCAGGTACTGCTGCGTATCTACATCGACCACCCGGAAGGGATCGATGTCGACGACTGCGCGGCGGTGAGCCGCCAGGTCAGCGCGCTGCTCGATGTCGAGGACCCGATCATGGGTGAATACACCCTCGAAGTCTCTTCGCCTGGCATGGATCGTCCGCTGTTCACGCTGGACCAGTTCGCCCGCTATGCCGGTGAGCAGGTCAAGCTGAAGCTGCGATCACCGTTCGAGGGGCGGCGCAATTTCAGCGGCCGTCTGGTCGGTGTCGAGGGCGACGAGGTAGTGCTGGTGGTGGGCGACGAGGAATATCTGTTGGCCATCGAATTGATCGACAAGGCGCAGGTGGTGCCGCAGTTCGGGCGGCCCGCTGCGGGCAAGGGCGGAGACGACTCTGTCTGACAGGGCTGTTGAGTGCCGTCGCGGGGCGAACTCCCGACGGGCGTGAAGAGCGAGGCGAGTGATGAACAAAGAAATTCTGCTGGTGGCCGAAGCCGTTTCCAACGAGAAAGGCGTGCCGCGCGACATCATTTTCGAGGCCATCGAACAGGCGCTGGCGACTGCCACCAAGAAGCGCTATGACGAAGAGGCTGAAATCCGCGTCGTCATCGATCGTGCAACCGGCGATTACGAAACTTTCCGCAGCTGGAAAGTGGTCAGCGACGACCAGATGGCGCTGCTGGGCACCGAGTTCACGCTCGAAGAGGCGCACGAAAAAGATGAGGCGCTGAAAGCCGGCGACGTCTTCGAGGAGCTGGTCGAGAACGTCGAGTTCGGCCGCATCGCCGCGCAGACCGCCAAGCAGGTCATC
>CAZWXW010000081.1:0-14874 GCA_964638025.1 uncultured Verrucomicrobiaceae bacterium | reverse complement strand
GAAGCTGCCGGCGAGGTAGGCGGTCAGCGGCAGCGCGGCGTGGTAGAGCAGGTCGGCGGTCTTGCCGAGCGGTGACAGCTGGTCGAAGTCATCGCTGACGAAGCCGCCGAGCGGAAACCAGTCGATCCAGGAGGCGAACAACGTCAGCAGCGCGATGCCGACGACATAGCTCGGCAGCGCGTAGCCGAGAAAGACCAGTACCGAGCTGAGATGGTCGAAGCGGCTGCCGTGGCGAATCGCCTTGGCCACGCCGAGTGGAATGCAGACACCGTAGGTGATCAGCAGCGTCGCCAGTCCATAGAAGATGGAGATCGGAAAGCGCTCGCGGATCAGCTCCCAGACCGGGTCGTGATAGCGCGTCGAGGTGCCGAGATCGAGGCGCAGCACGCGGCCGAGCCACTGCGCGTAGCTGGCGAGCAGCGGCTTGTCGAAGCCGTAGTAGCTCTCCAGCTGTTTCAGTTGCGCCTCCGACAGCGTGTTGCCGGTGCGGGTCTGGGCGCCGGTTCGCGCTGCACCACCACCGCTCATCGCCGCCTGCGTCATCATCCGTTCGATCGGGCCGCCGGGAACGACGCGGGTAATGGCGAACACCAGCAGCGTGATGCCGATGAAGGTCGGCACGATCAGCAGCAAACGTCGGAGGAAATAGCCGGTCATGAGGTTCCGTGCGGGTGTTCGAACGAAGGCCGGGGTGAGGCCGGGCGGGCGCCGGTACGGTAACAAGTTCACTGTCGATCCGGAAGAGAGCGGAAAGAAAGTGCGGTTATTGGCGAGAGTGGGATCGTGGGGAGCTGGAGAGGTGGGAAGGCGGCGCTGAACTACACTCTGTCACCCATCTTTGGAGGAATTCATCGTGAGCAGTACCTCCACACAGGGCCTCGATGCCTGGGTCACGCGACTGAATCGCGCTGAACTGCCGGTGCTCGGCAATGTCATGCGCGAGATCAGCCGGCTGACCAAGGAGTCGGACACCTCGGTCAACCAGCTGTCGCAGGTGATCATCAAGGACGCCGGGCTGACCGCGAAGGTGCTGCGGCTCGCCAACAGCATCCATTTCAATCCCCACGCCGGGCAGGAGGTGACGACGATCAGTCGCGCCGTGCAGAAGCTCGGCTTTCAGGGCATCAAGGCGATCAGCCTGTCGGTGATGTTGATCGATTCGCTGCTGAAACGCGGCTCGCGCGAGCGGATGCTGCAGTGGCTCGGGCGCGCCTTTCACAGCGCGGTGCAGGCGGAGCAGCTGATCGCCATTCGTTATCCGGGGCAGAAGGAGGATGTCTTCATCGCGGCGCTGCTCTACCGGCTTGGCGAGCTGGCGTTCTGGAGCTGTCGCGGCGAACAGATGAGCGAGCTGGAGGATCTGATCGGCGGCGCCAGTGGCGATGAGGAGGCCGAGAAAAAAGTGCTGGGCACCACGCTGCTGGCGATTACCCGGCAGCTGGCGTCGGTGTGGCAGATGGGGCCGACGCTGCTGGAGGCGGTTAGTGGCGCAGCAACGAATTCGCCGGCGGTGCAGGCAGTGCGGCTCGGCGATGCGATCAGCGCGGCAGCGGAACAGGGCTGGGACTCCGAGGCGCTGGAGCAGGTGGTGGCGCAGGTGGCCGCCTTCACCGGCGGCTCGCGCGACGAGGTGCGGCTGTCGCTGCTGAAGGGGGCGGAGGAGGCGGCGAACGTGGCGGTCAGCTACGGCGCCAACAAGGTCTGCATCTATATTCCGAGCAGCACCGATGCGCCGGCACCGCGACGGCGCGCCAGCAGCGTCAATCCCGAACTGCAGTTGAAGCTGCTGCGCGAACTGGGGGCGATGATCAACGAGCGGGTCGAGGTCAACACGCTGTTCCAGATGGTGGTGGAGGGCGTGCATCGCGGCGTCGGGCTGGAGCGGGTCGGGCTCTGCCTGCTTGATCCGCGCGACCGCATGCTGAAGGGCAAATACGCGCTCGGCGACGGCGCCGAGACCTGGCGCGACCTGCTGCGTTTCCCGACGGCGTCGGAGAATCTGGTGGCGCACTGCCTGCAGACGCGACGGCTGATCTGGATGCGCCCGACCACGGCCGGCACGCTGCGTCACCTGATCGATCGCGACACCTCGGCGCTGATCACGCCGACCAACTGTCTGGTGGCGCCGCTGTTTGCCGGCGAGCGTCAGATCGGCGTGCTGCTGGCCGACCGGGGTCCGGATGGCGAGCTGATCGACGGCGATCAGCACGAGAGCTTCAGCCACTTCTCGCAGCAGGCCAACATGGGGTTGGCGATGCTGGCGACTCAAGTTAAGCGCTGAGGGCTCCAATTCAGCGCTGACCGCGAACCTGAAACGGACAGGCAGAAACGACGAAGGGGCCGATTGGCCCCTTCGTCGTTTTGCGCTGGCAGTTAGCGGTTACGGCACATAGAGCGTCAGCAGCTGGCCGGCCTGCAGGCTGTGGCTGCTCATCTGGTTCCACCGCATGATGTCGTTGACCGCGATTTTGTAGCGGTTGGCGATGCCGTACAGCGAGTCGCCGCTCTTCACGCGATAACCGACCTTCTGGTTGTTGGCCGCAGCAACGGAGGTGGCAGCGGCAGCGGTGACGGTGGCTGGAGCACTGCCGCGCGACCAGATACTGAGGCGCTGGCCGAGCTTGACCGGGTCGTCCGCCTGCAGTCCGTTCCAGCGCTGCAGCTCCTCGACGGTGACACCGTGGCGGGTGGCAATGCGACGCGGGGTGTCGCCGGCCTGCACCGTGTAGAGGATCTGGCGGCCGCTTGGCACCGCACTGGCAACCGGGGTGGTTGCGCTGCCCTGGCCGGGGATGGCCAGCGTCTGGCCGGGACGAAGGTTGCTGCCGCTGAGCTGGTTGGCCGCCTGCAGGGCGGCCACCGAGACACCGTGACGACGCGCGATCGCCGACAGCGTATCGCCGCGCGCGACGGTGTAGCGCTGCGACGGACGCACCGGTTCAGCCGGCAGCGAGGCCAGCTGGCGCTTGAACTGTTCGCCAGTGCCGACCGGCAACAGCAGCTGCTGCGCGCCGGCCGGCTCCATGAGGCCGTGGTGATAGCCGGGGTTCAGGCGCTGGATCTCGCGGCGGTCGACGCCGGCGAGCTGGGCCACGCGACCGAATTCGAGCGGGCGGGTCACCGTCACGCTCTCGAAATAGGGGCGGTTGGGGATGGCGTGCAGGCTGATGCCGTACTGCTGTGGCGCCTTGATCATCCGGCCCAGCGCCAGCAGCTTCGGCACGTAGGTGCGGGTCTCTTCGCGCAGGCTCAGGCTCCAGAAGTCGGTCGGCTTGCCGAGCCGGCGGTTGGCGTCGATCGCCTTCTGCACATTGCCCTCGCCGAAGTTGTAGGCGGCGACGGCCACCAGCCAGTCGTTGCCGAATTTGTTGTGCAGCAGGGTCAGGTAGTCGAGGGCGGCGGTGGTGGAGGCGACCACGTCGCGGCGGCCGTCGTACCACTGGTTGTTGCGCAGGCCGAAATGTTTACCGGTGCTGGGGATGAACTGCCACATGCCGGCGGCGCCGGAGCGCGAGTAGGCGAACGGGTCGTAGGCGCTCTCGACCACCGGCAACAGCGCCAGCTCCATCGGCATGCCGCGTTTCTCGATCTCGGAAACGACGTGGTAGAGGTAGGGTTCGGCGCGCTCGCTGGCCCGATAAAGGTAGGCCGGGTGCTGGCGATACCAGTTCAGTTCGCGGTCGATGGCGGCGTTGGTGTAGCCGGGGTCGAGGCGCAGGTTGCGGCTGAAGCGGGGCCAGATACTGCTGTGATCGACGGCGTAGGGGGCGATACCGCCGCTGGAGGCGTCGCCATCGTTGTTGAACAGGTCGGCGATACGGTTGCGAGTGCTCAGCGGGCGCGCTTGCGGGACCAGATCCGGGGTCAGCGCGGGGGCGGTGACACTGCCGTGGGCGCTTTCCGTGCCGTGTTTATGGGAGTGGTTGCTGCAGCCGGCCAGTGTTGCCAGCAGGGCCAGGATGGCCAGCGGGGTGAAGCGGATACAGGTAGATCGTGGCGGCATTCAGTCAGGCCCTCTGGGTGTCTGTTGCCCGCTCGAACCGCCAGCTGTTCATAGGGTTGGCGCCCCGGTTGGACGAGTGCACCAGAGGGACCACGGTCACCGCTTCTGGCACAGAGTGGGGCGGAGTGTAAGGGGCGGGGTGGCGGTGGTCAAAACCCGGTTGTCAGAACTGATCCTTCCAGCGCCGCAGTGCTGCGAACGCCGTCTCGCTATCGCAAACCGCTGGTTCGTGCTCGCGGGCGCGGGCCATCACCGCCGGTTTGGGGCTGCGCAGGAACGGGTTGGTGGCCAATTCGAGGGCCAGCGTGCTCGGCACGGTGGGCTGTCCGGCCGCGCGCAGCGCCTGCGCGTCGCGGTTGCGCCGCTGCAGTTCGGCGTTGTCCGGCTCCACCGCCAGCGCGAAGCGCAGGTTGGCGAGGGTGTACTCGTGGGCACAATAAATGAGGGTGTCGGCCGGCAGCGCCGCCAGCCGCTGCAGGCTGTGCCACATCTGCGCCGGGCTGCCCTCGAACAGCCGCCCGCAGCCGGCGGCGAACAGGGTGTCGCCGCAGAACAGTCGCGCTGGTGTCAGCTCGGGGCAGAAGTAGGCGAGGTGGTCGAGGGTGTGGCCCGGCACGGAGAGGGTGTGGAAGGTGTGGCCGAGCAGCGTCAGGTCGTCGCCGTCGCCAACCGTGCGGGTCAGGCCGCCGATGCGCGGGTTGTCCGGCCCGATCACGACGGCGGACGGCGCGTACAGGCGCAATGTGGCGATACCGCCGATGTGGTCCGGATGGTGGTGGGTGATCAGGAGGCCGGCCAGTGCCAGTTGGCGCTGCTCCAGCCAGGCCATGACCGGCTCGGCATCGCCGGGGTCGACGATCCAGGCGCTGGTACCGTCGTGCAGGCCCCAGAAATAGTTGTCGGTGAAGGCGGGTATCGGCTCGATCCGCAGCATCGGACAGACCTCCTGTTTCCCGGATGGGCAATTTTTTACGGAATGGACAAAGCGAGCGGCTACTATACCGCGCTGATCTTTTTGACCACCTTGACGCCGTGCCGGTCGATCCTGCCGACGGTCGATAGTGTGTCGAATGGCGACCACCGACAGGACGCGAGAACGGATGCAACTCTGGAAACGACAACCGGAACTGGCGACCGTGGCGCCGGCGCTGCGCGACTGGTACGCGACGCCGCTCGGCCAGGCGATGCTGGCGGTCGAGCGGCGCCTGCTCGCCCGCCAGCTCGGCAATGCCTTCGGTTACCACCTGTTGCAACTGGGGATCGATCCCGAGCTGACGCTGTTCGAGGGCTGCCGGATACAGCGCTGCTTCAAGGCCGGCCCGGTGGGGCGGTGCAATGACGAGCCCTTCATCCGCTGCGACTTCGAGGCGCTGCCGTTCGAGAGCGACAGCCTCGACGTGGTGGTGGTCCACCATGTACTGGAGTTCGCCAATAATCCGCACGCGGTGCTGCGCGAGCTGTACCGGGTGGTGGTGCCGCACGGGCGCATCCTCGTCGTCGGCTTCAATCCCTGGTCTCTGTTCGGTGCGCGCATGCTGGCGAGCCGTTTCGGATCGCAGCCGCTGTGGCACAACCACCTGCTGGCGCCGGCGCGCGTCGTCGACTGGCTGCAGCTGCTCGGCTTCGAGAGCGAACGCACCGACTTCGGCTTTCACCGGCTGCCATTCAATCGCGGCGCCGGCTGGAGCATGGTCGATGGCGACAACCCCTGGTCGCGGCACTGGCCGATGGGGGGCATCTACCTGATCACTGCCATCAAGCAGGCGGTGACGTTCATTCCCATACGCCAGCCGCGGCGGCTGCCGGCGGCGCTGTCGCCACTGCCGGTACCGAAACCGACCGCCAGCGTGCAGTCGCAGCGAAGGGAGCAAGAAGGACAACGATGAAGCGGGTCGAAATATTCACCGACGGCGCCTGCAAGGGCAATCCGGGGCCGGGCGGCTGGGGCGCGATCATGCGCTACCAGGGGCGCGAGAAGACGCTGTACGGCGGTGAGCCGCACACCACCAACAATCGCATGGAGCTGCTGGCGGCGATCGAGGCACTGGTTGCGCTGCGCGAGCCGTGCGAGGTGACGCTGACCACCGATTCGGAGTACCTGCGCAAGGGCATCACCGAGTGGATCGACAGCTGGAAGAAGCGCGGCTGGCGCACCGCGGCGAAAGCGCCGGTCAAGAATGTCGACCTGTGGCAGCGCCTCGACGAGGCCGTGCAGCGCCATCAGATCGAGTGGCGCTGGGTCAAGGGTCACAGCGGCCATCGCGAAAACGAGCTGGCCGATGAACTCGCCAATCGCGGCATCGCCGAGCTCGGCCGTACCGCCATCTGAATATCGACGTGAGACAGGGCAACGAATATGCGCCAGATCGTTCTGGATACCGAAACCACCGGCCTTGAGCACGCGCAGGGGCACCGCCTGATCGAGGTCGGCTGTGTCGAGCTGATCAACCGCCGCCTGACCGGTCGCCACTACCACCAGTACATCAACCCGCAGCGCGAGATCGATGCCGGTGCGATGGAAGTGCACGGCATTACCAACGAGTTTGTGAGCGACAAGCCGACCTTTGACCTGATCGCCGACGCGTTCATCGAGTTCGTCAGCGGCGCCGAGCTGATCATCCACAACGCGCCGTTCGACATCGGCTTCATCAACAGCGAGTTCCAGCGCCTCGATCGCGGCCTGACGCCGCTGGACAAGATCTGCGCGATTACCGACACGCTGGTGATGGCGCGTCAGCGTCACCCCGGTCAGAAGAACAACCTCGACGCGCTGTGCCAGCGCTATGGCATCGACAACTCCCAGCGCGATCTGCACGGCGCGCTGCTCGACGCCGAGATCCTCGCCGATCTCTACCTGACCATGACCGGCGGCCAGACCGCGCTGGCGCTGGCGGGCAGTGAGAACAGCGAGGGGCGGCAGGCCGACGTGGGGATCCGGCGGCTCGGTCCGAATCGCGCGCCGCTGCGTGTCGTGGTGGCGGATGCCGCCGAGCTGGAGGCGCACGAGCGGCGCCTGCAGGAGATCGACAAGGCCAGCGGCGGGCAGACGCTGTGGCGCCGCTGAGCTGATGGGTCAGGGGATGCAACGGCGACGGTGAACGGCATCACAACCGTCGTCCGGCTGCGGTCGCCGCGCTCGGGCAAAAAGGCGCTTCTGGAACTTTATGCTATACATGAGCCCGAACTTACTCGAAATCCGAACCACGATTTAGCTTGCCCGCGCCAATGCGATCCGGCGGCTGCGATGGGTGCGGATGCGACCCAGGACGAACAGGCAGCCCAGGGCTACAAGACAGCCCGGGACGACACGACAGAAAGGATATAGAGAGTTGGCTCAAGCTCCCGCGGTCAATCTGAATTCGCTCGCCCTGGTCAGGGAGGAGCTGGATGCCAGCATCCAGCGCAGCGCCTCCGAATTCGAAGCCTATCTGCTCGATCACAACAACCGTGCGTCGCTGGAGAGCTGTCGCAGCGAGATGGCACAGGTGGCCGGCACGCTGCGGCTGATCCAGTTCGGCGGTGCGGCGCTGCTGGCCGACGAGATGGTGGCGGCGGTTGCCGCGATCTGTACGCCGACCGAAGGGGCGGCGGCCGAGGCGCTGGCGGGCACGCTCAGCCATGCCTTTTTCATCCTTCCGCGCTTCCTCGAATTCGCTGCCGGCAAGGGGTTGTCCGACCCGACGCTGATGATCGCCTTCGCCAACGAGCTGCGAGTGGCGCGGCGGCAGCCGCTGATTCCCGAATACCAGTTCCTCGACAGCGAATTACCGCTGAAACAGCGCACACCGCTGGCCGCCGTGCCGGCGCTCGGCGGCACGGCGGCGCTGCCGCGGCTGTGGCAGATGTATCAGGTCGGCCTGCTGGCGATCCTGCGCCAGAAGAACGAGGCGCTGAACCTGCAGCTGATCGCGCGCGCGTCGGCCCGCTTTGCCGCGCAGCTGCCCTCCGAGGCGGCCGGCGGCCTCTGGTACCTGGCGGCGGCGGTCACTTCCGCGCTGGCCGGTGGCGGGCTCAAGCTGAACCTGAACCGGCGCCGCACGCTCGGCACGCTGGAGCGCCTGATGGGCCGCTTCATCAAGGGCAGTGACGCGGCGCTGGTCGGTGTCGACGACGGCGTGCGCCGCGAACTGGTCTATCTGCTGGCGATCTCGTCGCAGCGCGACGGCCTGGCCGGCGAAGTCATCGCCGCCTTCGGCATTCCGGCACTGAAACCGGATGACGCCGAGCTGACGCGTGCGCGCGAAGGGATGCGCGGCCCCGGCCTCGAAGCGATCGAGTCGGTGGTCAAGGTGTTGAAGGAGGAGCTGCGCAACGCCAAGGACGTGCTCGAAATCGCCTCGCAGAGCCAGGCGATTTCGGCCGATGAGGTGGCGCCGCTGCGCGACACGCTGAACCGCGTTGCCGACACGCTGCGGCTGCTGAACCTGCGCGCCGCCAGCAATATCCTGCGCGAGCAGCTGACGCTGGTCGAAAGCTGGGTCGGCCAGAAGAACGGTGTCGCCCCCGATCAGTTCCTCGGCGTTGCCGACGCGCTGCTGTTCATCGAGAGCAGCCTCGCCGGGCTCTATCGCAACGACCTCGGCGGCGGCGAACTGGAGCAGGTCTCCGACGCCGTGCGCAAGCAGATCATCGCCGACAGCCAGCTCTCCGAAGCGTCGGCCATCGTCATCAACGAGTCGCATGCCGGCATCGCGCTGGCCAAGCGCGCCATCACCGCCTATGTCGAATCGGGCTTCGATGTCGTGCATGTCGCCAACGTCGCCACCACGCTCAGCTCGGTGCGCGGTGCCTTGCACCTGCTGAACCACGCCCGTGCCGCTGCGGTACTGGCGGGGTGCGTCGCCTTCCTCGAAGACCACCTGAAGGACAAGCAGCAGACCCCGGCGCAGCGTCAGCAGGTGCTGGAGACGCTGGCCGATGCCCTGATCAGCCTTGAGTACTACCTGACCGAAGTGGCGGCCGACCGCGCGCCCGACAACAAGATTCTCGATGTTGCCGAGGAGAGCCTCGCCGCCATCGGTTACAACGTTCGTTGAAAAACATTCGCTGAAAAACGTGCGCTGATGAAAAGGTCGGAACCCCGACTTTTTCAGTGGTCGACCAGAGTTGGGGAGAGAGGGCGCAATGGGCTATTGGATCGTCGCAATCGTGGTCGGCATCATTGCCGCCGTGATTGCGCTGCTCGGCCTGAAGATGCTGTTTCGACGCCACTGGATCGGTGCGTGGCTGCGCGGCACGATCGGGCTGGCGCTGGTCGCCGTTGCGCTGTTCGGATTATTGCTGGCGTGGGATCTGCACAACTTCCGCCAGATACTGGCCGAGCGGCCGGTGGCGACGCTGGCCTTCAGCAGCCTTGGCCCGCGTCACTTCGCGGTCGAACTGGTCGATGCCGACGGCAACAGCCGCAAGGAGGAGCTGTTCGGCGAGTTGTGGCAGCTCGATCTGCGCATTCTGAAGTGGAGCGACGCGCTGACCCGCGCCGGCCTGCGCCCCGGTTACCAGCTCGATCGTCTCAGCGGCCGCTACCTGTCGCTGCAGGATGAGCGCAGCCAGCAGCGTTCGGTGGTCGGCCTCAACGTGCGTGAAACGCCGGTCGATGCCTGGAGCTGGATTCGCCAGATGCAGCGCTGGGTGCCGATCGTCGACGCCCAGTATGGCGGCGCCACCTATCTGCCGATGGTCGATGGTGCGCTGTTCGGTGTCGGCATGGGGCCGAGCGGCCCGGTGGCGCGGCCGTTGAACGAGCGCGCCCGCCGCGCGGTCGAGCAGTGGCAGTGACCGCAGTCGATACCGATTGAACCCGTTCAGACACACCCGATCCCATCCGCTCCTCCTTGACTCCACCCTGACGACGGCCGACCATTCGGCCCGCGCCCGCAATGGGCGGCGCGCCATCTCCGGAGAGTCCATTTGCAAGCCCTGATCGAATACGGCCTGTTTCTCGCCAAGGCCGTGACCATTGTCGTCGCCATCATCTTCGTCATTGCCGCCATTCTGTCGCTGCGCCAGCGCCGCCACGCACCGCCCGAAGGGCAGATCGAGGTCACCGATCTCGGCGACCGTTTCGACCGTTTCGAGGAGGAGCTGCGCGATGCCGTCATGGACGAGGAGGCGCTGAAGGCGTGGCACAAGGCCGAGCGGCGGCGCGAGAAGGAGGAGCAGCGGGAGCGGCACAAACGCCTCAAGCGCGGTGAGCAGGAGGAGCCGCAGCACCGGCTGTTCGTGCTCGACTTCGATGGCGACGTGCAGGCGTCGGCGGTCGACAACCTGCGCGAGGAGATCAGCGCGGTGCTGACGCTGGCGACGCCGGAGGATCAGGTGCTGGTGCGGCTGGAGAGCGGTGGCGGCATGGTGCACAGCTACGGGCTCGCCGCCAGCCAGCTGCGGCGCATCCGCAACGCCGGGCTGCCGCTGACGGTGGCGGTCGACGGCATCGCCGCCAGCGGCGGCTACATGATGGCCTGCGTCGCCTCGCAGATCATCGCCGCGCCGTTCGCGGTGATCGGTTCGATCGGTGTCATGGCGCAGCTGCCGAACTTCCACCGACTGCTGAAGAAGCACGACATCGACGTCGAGCTGCACACTGCCGGCGAATTCAAGCGCACGCTGACGGTGTTCGGCGAGAACACCGAGAAGGCGCGGCGCAAATTCCTCGAAGAGCTGGAGGATACGCACCAGCTGTTCAAACGCTTCGTCGCCGACAACCGTCCGCAGGTCGACATCGACCGCATCGCCACCGGCGAAATCTGGTATGGCACGCAGGCGCTGGAAAAGCAGCTGGTCGACGCCGTGCAGACCAGCGACGAATTCCTGATGTCGCTGCGCGACGAGTGGGAGCTGTTCCAGGTGCGCTACGTCGAGAAGCGGCCGTGGCAGGAGCGGCTGGGTGTCGCGGCCGAACTCTCGATCGACCGCGTGCTGCTGCGCTGGTGGGAGCGCTTCTCCAGCCGCCGTTTCTGGTGAGTCCTTTCTTTGTGCCCGCCATCCCCGGCGGGCGCTGTTCAGGGTGTCGCCGACGCGACGCCGGAAATCACTCCAGGCGATTTTTCGCCGGTCACTGAGCCGCTGTCGGCAGCGCGCGCACCGGCGAGAAGGTATCGAACTCCTCCAGCGTCGGTGACGGCTGCTGCTTGTCGGTGGTGCGCGGCGGGTTGAGTTCGGAGTCGCGCTGGCGCTCGCGCATGTAGTCGTAGTGTCGGCGGCTCAGCTCGGCGATCTGCGCCTCGTCCTTCAGGATCACCGGATGGATGAAGACCATCAGGTTGTTCTTGGTTCTCGACTTGCTGGTGCCGCTGAACAACTTGCCGATCAGCGGCAGGTCGCCGAGCACCGGCACCTTCTCCTTCGTCTCGTTCTGGTTGTCGCTGATCAGGCCGCCGAGCACCAGCACGTTGTCATCCTTGATCAGCGCCTTGGTGATGATCTCGCGCTTGTTGGTAATCAGGTCCGAAGCATTCGCCACCGATGGCGCGATGTTCTCCACCGTCTGCTTGATCTCCAGCGTGATGGAATCGCCACGGTTGATGCGTGGCGTCACTTCCAGCGTGATGCCGATGTCCTTGCGCTCGATGGTCTGGAACGGATTCTCGACGCCGGATGCCGCCGATGTTGCGCTGCCGGTAATGAACGGCACGTTCTGACCGACCAACAGTGAAGCCGGTTCGTTGTCGATGGCGACGACGGTCGGTGTCGACAGAATGTTGGCCTTGGTGTTGGTACTCAGTGCGCGAATCGCGGCGCGAATGTCACCACTTTCGAAGTAGCCGAACGTGATGCCTTTGGCGGGAATGGCGCGAACGAGATTGCCGTCGCTATCGTAGGACAACGGGTCTATCAGCTTTTGATCGAGCAGCGTATTGACCGCGCCAAAACCGCCGGCGCCATCGATGCTGTCGGCGCCGGTAGTGATCCACGAAACACCCAAATCATCGGAGATGTCACTGGCGACCTCGACGATCAACGCTTCGACGAAGACTTGCGAACGGCGTATGTCGAGTTTGCGCGCTACGTCCGTCAGCGTGTTGAGGAGGCCGGGCGGAGAGTTGATGACCAGTGCGTTGGCGCTTTCGCTCGGCTCGATCGAAAAGCTCGTCGTCTTCTCCTCCTTCTGATCGAAGAGCACGCTCTGCGCGATGCTCTTCAGGATCGGCGCGACCTCCTTGGCATCGACATATTGCAGGTAGATCACCTGCGTGTTGCCTTCGCCGCTGAGCGGCACATCCATCGCGCGAATCAGCTGGCGCACCTGATTGCGTTTGGCGGGATCGCCGCTGAGCAGGATGGCGTTGGAGCGCTCGTCGGCGGAGATCGTCAGCGGCAGGGCAACACCGCTGCCGGGGGCGGCACCGGCGGCGCCCTGGTTCGGGTAGAGCGCGGTCAGGCTGGCCAGCACCTGGGCGGCGTTGGCATGTTGCAGTCGCACCAGTTCGATGCCGCTGCCGCCGGCGCGATCGAGTTTCTGCACCAGCTGCTGAATCTGCTGCACGTTCTCGCCCTGGTCGGCGACCAGCAGCATGTTGGAGGAGGGCTCGGCATTGATCACCGCGTCCTTGCTGACCAGCGGTCGCAGCAGCTGCGCCAGTTCCGGTGCCGACACATTGTTGGCGCGAAACACCTGTACCACGGTGCCGCGGCCGACGCCGTCGGTCACCGGTGCGCCGCTCTGCGAGGCGATGTTGGCGGGCACGATCTTGACCGCCTCGTCGGTTTCGATGGCGGCGAAGCCATGCACCTGCAGTACGGACAGGAAGGTGTTCCAGATTTCGGTGCGCGTCATCGGCCTTGCCGACAGCACGGTCACCTTACCCTTCACGTCGCGATGCACGACCATGTTGCGGCCGGTCTGGTCGGCGACCCACTGGATCAGCGAGCGGATCTCCGCGTCGCGCATGTTCATCGTGATGGTCTCTTCGGCACCGTTCGCAGCGGGTTGCGCGGCAGCGGGAAGGGCAGTGCCGAGCGTCAGGCAGGTCAGCAGCGCGAGAGCGGGTGCGAAGCCAAATAAAGCTGGCGAGGAGCGAAATAGCGGAGACGGCGCGAAGCGTGAGCGGAACAGTGTGCCCATGTTCTTATCCTTGATTGCGTTCGAGGCTGCGGGCGCGCAGCTCTTCGAGGCGACGCATGATGTTGGCGCGCTTTTCGTCGTCATTGAGTGCAGCGGGTGCCGCGCTATCGGTCGGTTCGGCTGCAGCCGGATCCTGCGAGGCCACCTCTGCCATCGCGGCATACTCCTCGACTGACGGAAACGACAGGTTCTCCTGCAGGCCGTTGCGATTGAGCACGACGCGGCTGGCGTAGATACGCTCCAGCACCACGCCGCCATCGAGGCTGCCGCCGGCGCGTACCATGCGCGTGCTGCCGTCCGGCAGTTCGAAGATGGCGCTGCCCTGTTCCGGCGTGCCGCCGGTGAACACGCCGCGCAGTATCAGTTGCGCGCTGGTCTGCGGCAGTCCGGCGTCATTCGAGCTGGTGTTGGAGAGGGCGGCGGCACCGAACAGTCCGGCCTGTGCAATAACGGCAATCGGGTCGCCGATGACGGGGCTGGCGTTGCGGGTTGAGGTGGCGGTGGTGGGGGTCAGTGCGGTGTTGAGCAGGGCGTACAGTTCGCTGCCGATCAGGATGGCGGCAACGGTCGCAACGGCTACTGTCAGCAGTCGCCGGGGTTGCTCCAGCAGTGCGCCAAACGGTATCTCCATGCTCCGGGCCAAACGGCCCCTCCGAGTTCTTGAACGGCAGGGAAGTTAACGCCATTATGGCTGAGCTGACAAGCAGTTAACGGACATAGTTATAACTGATTCCAGCTATTTGGCCAGCGCCTACAATGACTGGGCTTACGCGCCGCAGCGGGCGCAAGCGACGGGTGGTAAACCGATAAACCAGCCACCCGTGGCGGCGGTCACAGTCTCGACACGATGAGCAGGTTGCCGTCGGTTCATTCAGCACTCATTCCACGAGGGAAGCGCACGTGAGTCAGCCGCAACAGCAGGAGGCCGCCGCGATCCGGCCGTTGCCGTATGGTTTCGCCCGCCGTTTCGGTGTCTTCCTCGATCCGGAAGCGTCGACCCCGGTGGTCTGTCACCGTCCCGCCATCTCGCCGCAGGTGCTGGCGGAGGTCGGGCGCATGTTGCAGCAGCCGTTTGGTTGCCGCGCGCTCCCCGATGCCGATTTCGAACGCGCGCTGGTGCAGGCCTACCAGCGCGACAGCAGCGCGACGATGCAGATGGTCGAGGATCTCGGCGGTGAGATGGATCTGGCCAGCCTCGCCAACTCGGTGCCCGAATCCGAGGATCTGCTGGAGAAGGAAAACGATGCGCCGATCATCCGGCTGATCAACGCGCTGCTGAGCGAGGCGATCAAGATGAATGCCTCCGATATCCATCTGGAGACCTTCGAGCGCCGGTTGGTGGTGCGTTTCCGCATCGATGGCGTGCTGCGCGAGATCGTGCAGCCGAAGCGCGAACTGGCGCCGCTGCTGGTGTCGCGGATCAAGGTCATGGCGAAGCTCGACATCGCCGAGAAGCGGGTGCCGCAGGATGGCCGCATCTCGCTGCGGCTCGGTGGGCGCGAGGTCGATATCCGCGTATCGACGCTGCCGTCGAGCGCTGGCGAGCGCGTCGTGCTGCGTCTGCTCGACAAGGATGCCGGGCGACTGCGGCTCGACTCGCTCGGCATGCCGCAGGTACCGCACCATCAGTGGCGCGATCTGTTGCTGCGCCCGCACGGCATCCTGCTGGTCACCGGCCCGACCGGTTCCGGCAAGACCACGACGCTCTACGCCGGCCTCTCCGAGGTCAACGACCAGACCCGCAATATCCTCACCGTCGAAGATCCGATCGAGTACTACATCGAGGGCATCGGTCAGACCCAGGTCA